>JBKQKP010000211.1:0-29594 GCA_052147435.1 Polyangiaceae bacterium
GCGCTACGTCAGCGAAGCCTACGGCGGCTACCACTGGGACGTCCTGAACGGCATCAACATCGATGCCGGGATCTTCATGTCGTATGTCGGCCTGTTCTCGTACGACAACTTCGAGAACTGGATGTACTTGCCCTCGTTCACGTCCGATAACACCCCCTGGTTCTTCAACGGGATCCGGACGCAGATCTTCCCGAGCGACAAGCTCAAGATCGAACCGTGGCTCATCAACGGCTGGCAGTCGTACGGCAAGTTCAACGAGATGCCAGGGTTCGGCGCGCAGATCTTGTGGCGGCCTGTCGAGTGGGTCTCCGTTCTGACGAACGACTACGTCGGCTGGGACACGCAAGACGCTCCGGGGCGGATGCGCTTCCACACCGACAACAGCCTCCTCATTCGCTACTGGCAGACCGAGAACGCGAGCTCGATCCTAACGCGCATGGCTTTCTCCGTCACCGGCGACTTCGGAGGTGAGAACGGCGACGGCGTCGTGCCGTGGGGCGGGACAGGCACGATGGGGACGTGCTCGACGAAGACGCCGTGTACCCAGCAGTTCGCGAGCTGGATGCTCTACAACCGGCTCTGGTTCTTTGGCGGTCACCTCGCGTGGACGATGGGGGGCGGGATGATGCACAACCCCGGCCGCTACCTCGTCCTCGCGCCGACCGGGAATGCGTCACCGTTTCCGCAGCCGCTCAACGTGCAGCCCGCGAGCGACCCGTTCCCGATGGTCCCCGGAACGAACTTCGACGCGCAGGACTACGAGACGGGCATCCAATACATGCCCGACCAGTACACGACCTGGGATCTCGAGTTCAACCACCGGCAGGCGAGCGTGCCCTACTTCGCCGGCCACGGCGGCGTGTCGGGTCCCGACGGATACACGAACACGGCAACGCCGCCCGGCTGGACGCCCGACCTGATCAAGTCGGACAGCCGGATCATCCTGGCGCTCCTCGTGCGGTTCTAGAAGAAGGTGCGCGCGCTTCCGCGCGGCCGACTCACGGCGTGCTTCTACCGGCGTCCGGTTCTGCCGGCGCGGGCGCTGCCGGCCTTGCCTGCGCGGACGCAGCCGCCGACGCGGAGGCCTTTGGAGCGGCCGTTGGCGCTGGTGGCGTGCACGCGGGGCGCGCGAGCAACGCATCGAGCTTCGCGTCCAGGGCTGCGACGTGCTCACGGAGCTCGCCGAAGCGCGCGTCGAACGACGTGGTCGTGTTGTCGATCCGGTGTGCCGCGCTCTCCAGGTCCTTCAGGTTCGCGGGGAGCGATCGGAGCTCCGCGAGGTCTCCCTCGACCGAAGCGAGCCCCTTCTCCATCGCCGCTGTATGGGCGCTCAAGTCCTTCTGTTCCTCGTCGGTGCGTGCGACGTAATCGCCGACGATCTTCCCCTGCTTCGCGAGCGCGCTGTTCATCTGCTCCACGATCAGCTGAGCCTTACGCTGCTCGTCCGGCGGCAACTTCCCGACCAGCGTGCGTATGTCGCCGGCCGTCGACTGGATTGCTTCGAGATTGTGGCGCTGCTCGTCGAGAACCCCCTCCTCTTCCTGAGTGCGCAGCGCGAGGTGGCAGAACTGAAGCATCCCGAGCGCCCGTTCGCTCGCGCGCTTGTCGATGTCCAGATAGATGTACGCGGCGCCAGCGATGGCGATGAGCGCGAGAGAGCCTCCGACGATCGCTGCGAAGCGGACGGGACTCTCGCGGTGGCGGGCGAGCACGTCCCGCAGCCTCTCGGCGAGAGGACGGTGGCCCTCGACGTGTCGCGCTCGGATCAGGAGGAGAACCTTCTCCGCGTTCCCGGCCGCAGCGAGAAGGACGATGCCGATCGTGATGACCGCGAACCACGGTTGCCGCGAGGCGATACGTTGGGCTACTTCGGTCTGTTGGGCCTCGACATCCTGGACTGTCAGCGGACGGCCGTCCTTGAAGCAGCGGCCTCCTTCGTACTGCACGTGTCCGGGACCGCCGCAGCCGATCACGCACAGGAGCGCGCAGAGGACGGCAAGACGGGCCCCCTGAGCAATCGCGAAGTGCCTCATGGCCTCATGGAGTCGTTTGCGCGGGCTGCAGCGTCGGGTTGATGTTCTGCATGTAGTCGTCGATGACCTTGCGAACGCTTGCATCCTTCGGGATGACCGAGATCTCGATCCGGCGGTTCTGCTGATAGGCGGCTGCCGTCTGTGCTTCGTTGATCGGCCGAAACTTGGAATAGGCGCTGGCGGCGAAATATCGACCGTAAGAGTCTACCAAGGTCTTGTTGGTCTCGAACAGGTAGTCCACGACGGCCGTTGCTCGCTTCGCCGAGAGGTCCCAGTTGAAGGATGCCGAGCCGCGTTCGTCGGTGTGTCCTTGGATGACGATCGCGTCGATGTTCTCGCGGACGCTGCTGTCGGCAAGGAGGCTGCCGAGCGCCCTCCCGAGCCCATTGAGGAGCGGTTTGGCCTCGCTCTTGATGGCGTATGAGTTCGACTCGAAGACGAGGCTCTCGTTGATGACGACGTTGCCGTTGTCTCCGATCGTCACGAGCGCGGCGCCGGCCTCGTTGCTCGATCCGAGCTCCGCTTCGATCGCTTGCTTGAGCTTGTTCAGGACGTCGACCCTGAGGACGGCGATGCTCTGCAGCTGGGAGCGGAGCACCCCCAGCTGACGATTGCTGTCGGCGATGATGCTCTCCTGGTCGTGGACCTTGCCCTCGGACGACGCGAGCGCCGCTCTTCCCGCCGCGACTTCGGCTGACGTGCGGCGCAGGTCGTCGTTCATGGTGCGCAGCAGTTGCTCGGAGGAGCTGATCTGCCGCTGGAGGGCGTCGAGGCGCTTGCTGCTGATCAGACTCCGGACGTACGCGAGGAGGACGAGCACGAAGAGAATCAGCGCCATCGTCGACATGACGTCGGTGAACGCGGGCCAGATCTCCCTCGTCCCCTCGTGGTCGGACATCAATGACCGCCGGCTTCGCATGATGCTATTGCCCGTTTCCGCGCCTCAGCGCGACGATCTGCGTCTTGAGCGTATCGCTCAAATCGACGAAGCTGAGGCTCATCCGCTGAACGTTGTCCTTCAAGTGCGCGTTGAATTCGGTGAAGTCTCGGGTGCTCGTCGAGAAGGCTTGCAAGGCGAGGTCGAAACGCGCCACGACACCATCGAGACGGTCGACGGATTCGCTGAGGCTGGCAACGCTCCGCTCGAGCGCTCCGGCGCCGGGACCAACCGGCGCGCCGAGTGCGATGGCGCCGGCGGCGCGTCCGAGCGCTGGGTCGGAGATCAGACGATCGAGATATGTCTCGATCCGAATCATCAGCGCGACTCTTTGGTCGGTGGGGTTGGAGAACACGCCGAGCACCGTCAGCACGACTGCAGACCCGACACCGACGAGAGAGTTGGAAAAGGCGATCGCCATTCCCGAGAGGGCGTGCGTCAAACCGTTCGTCACGCTCTCGGTGACCGCCGCGGCGCTGCCGGGGTCTCCAGCGACCAGGTGGACGAGTTTTCCGATCGACGACGTGAGCCCGTAGAATGTGCCGAGAAGGCCCAATATGAGGACGAGACCCGTCGCTGCACGAACGAAGCGCTCGGCGAGCAGGAGCGGTCTGAGGTCCGATTGGAAGCGGTCCTCGATGACCGCTTGGGTGTTCGGATCCGGCGCACGCCGCGCGGCCTCCATTGCGCTCTGAACGATGTCGTTCAGCGCCGAGTGAAGGAAGCGCCGATGGGGCGCCGCATTCTCCTCCAAGTCTCTCGTCAGCCTCGCGTAACGGGACCGGACGAAGAGGTTGGCAGCGAAGCCTAGGACGAGGCAGGCGAGCGTCGTCGCGAGGATCGCGCGCCCGATGGGATCGATCAGCGAGAAGTCGTCGAGAATGTTCGTGGGCACCGCCGCCCTCCTTTGCTTCGATTCGGACTGGTTACTTGCGCGCACCGTCCAGGAGCGCCCGAACGACGCGGCGGAGATCGTCGAGCTTGAATGGTTTGCTGAACACGACGGCTCCTAGGTGCACCGCCTCTCTTCGCGTCGACTCGTCCCCGAACGCGGTCATCAGGACGACAGGGATGGTAGAGCGCGACTCTCGGAGGCCCCGAAGGATCTCCAGTCCGCTGACGAGGGGCATGCGGATGTCCGTGACGATCAGATCGACGGATCCATCCGAGGCCGCCCCGATGACCTCGCTCTGGAGGTCCGCGCCGTCTGCGAGCTCGACCACGCGATAGCCGTCCCGTCGTAGCGCGTCGGCCACGAGCGCTCGCATGTCGGCGTCATCTTCGGCCACCGCGACACGCGCGCTCCGCGTCGGTCGGGGGTTCGGGCTCACTACACGACCCTTGGGAGACAGACGTGAAACCGGTTCCCATCGCCGCTGCATCCGACTTCGATGGCCCCCCCGTGCTCACGGACGATCGCCTCGGCCACGCACAAGCCGAGACCGGTCTCCTCGTCGCCAGGGCTTGCACTGACGAAGGGCTCGAAGAGTCTCAGGCGATCCTCGGGGCGAAAGGGGGTGCCTTCGTCGGTGACGTCGATGTAGACGACGTCGAGCTCGTCGTGGCGACCTACGGAGATCGACACGGTCACCTTTCCACCCAAGCGGCAGGCGTGGATCGAAGACTGGAGGAGGCTCACGACCGCCTGCGCGATCTGTCGCCGGTCCACCTCGGCGTAGATTTTCTCGCGAGCCAGCACCGCGCTCAGCGTGACTCCGCGCAGCAGTGCAGCGGGAGCGACGAGGGCGATGGTCCCTTCCACCAACGCCCCCATCTCCACGACGTCGCCCTTGATCGCGCGTTGCTCCGCGAACGAGAGCAGTCGACGCGCCTGCGCTCCCATTCGCTCCGCTTGCTCGAGGATGAACAGCGCGCTCCGGCGCGTCTCCTCTCTCCCGACCTCCCCGCTGGCGAGCGTTTCGGCGCGCCGAGACACACTGCCTAGCTGATCGACGAACTCACGAACGATTCCTCCCGCGAGACGGCCGATCATCGCAAGTCGGTCGACCTGTCGGAGCTCTTCCGGTGGGGGAGGGATGGAGCTCGCCGCGGTCGGTGCCTCGGGGTACGCCTTCAAGTCACTCACGGCAGCGACGCGGTCTTCGTCTCTTTCGCTAGGCTCGCCGCCTTGTAGGCGCTGGGCGGGTGGAAGAGGGCATCGTCGAGCTTCTTGCGATCGGCTCTCGTCGCTTCGGCGCGGTACTCCTCCTTGCCCATCTTGTCGTGAACGACCACGCGGAGCGGGAAGGCTTTCTGCGTCGTGAGCGCGACCGCCCAGGGCGTCTCTGCGCTTCCCGCCTTCGCGTCGCTCGCGAGATCGAAGTACGCGATTCCCTTGGACGCGCAGACATCGACCTTCTCGTTGCCGTCGTCGATCGTCCAGTTCTCGCAGTCGAGCCCTGCGATTTTCTCGGTCTTTCCCGTTTTCTGCACCTTCGGCTGGGGCGCAGCCTTCGCATTCTGCACCGGCTTGACGTCGATCGCGTCGTAGGTCTTCTTCGCGTCGTCGACTGCGTACGCCTGCTGTCCATCCATGTCGCCGAGCGCGTAGACCGGCGCGGCTGCAGGAACGTAGCGGACCTTGTTTCCTTTGACGTCGTAGGTGATCGACGCTGGGAGCTTCATCGCGGCTTCGTCCTTCACCGACACGACGATCTCACCCTCGAACGGCGCGTTGGCCATCGCGGGCGCGGGCGCGGGAGGCGGCGGGGTGGCGCTTGCGGTGGGCACCGGCGTCGGAGGCTCGGGACTTTTCTTGCACCCGAGCGCGAGGGTGTCGAGGGCACAGAGAGAGAGGACTGCGCACGTCATGGGGATCTTCATGCGGCGAAACCAAGCACGTGTCGTTCCACTCGTTCTGACGGGCGTTCTTCGCACGGACATGTGTCCGAGGGACACGCGTGTCGCCTTTGAACCCGAGACCGCGCGCGCGAAACAGGACAAAAGAAAGGCGCCCCCGAGGGAGATGAGCTCTCGGGGGCGCGCGGAGCGCTCGCCGCCCGTTTTGGCAAGCGGCGAGCGCAGAATTGGACTGCCGCTATCGGCCGGCGAGGTCGAGATCGACGCGACGATCCACGGCCCACGACGCCTCGTCGTGGCCCTGCGCATCGAGCGAGCCGCGCGATGTGGTCGTGAAACGGGACGGGGTGATCCCGAGCTGCGCCAGGTAGTGCTTCACGGCGTTCGCGCGGGTCGCTCCGAGGTTCATGTTGTACTCGGCCTCGCCTCGCGGGTCGGCGCGGCCGATGAGCTCGACATTCTTTCCGGTGAGCGGCCCCGTCGTCATGCACTTCGCGAGCTGATCGAGCTCGCTGCGGTCCGGTGGGCTGAGGAGCGCCGAGTCGAAGTCGAACTTCGGCGCGGCGCCGGTGTCTTCGATGCCGCACACGCTTCGCAGGTCCTTGCTCATCGAGACCGCGTTGTGGTTGTCGGCCGGGGGAGGCGCTGCGTTCGTGATGGTGACGCCACCCCCCGCGTTGCTCTGCGTCTGGGGCGGCTTGGCGTCGTGACCGCATGCGATCATGGCGAGCGCGAGGCCCGCGGAGAGGGCGATGTTCTGGATCCTCATGGCCTCGCTACGGATGCAGCGCGCATGCCATTGCGACGCACGGAACAGGCAGCGTTCCTGTGTCTGCCAGCGGGTCGAAATGGGGCAGGATGGGTCGTTCTGACTCGCCGAGCTCACCGCACGTTCGGGACGGACACGAGCTCATCGATGTTCGGCTGCAGGGTGATCTCGATCCGCCGGTTCTTCGCGCGCCCATCCGAAGTGTCGTTGGAACCTACGGGGTCGAACTCACCGTAACCGGCGGCAGAGAGGAGCTCTGGTCGCATTCCCTGCCCGACGAGGAAGTGCACGACCTCCACAGCGCGCCTCGTCGACAGCTCCCAGTTCGACGGGAAGAGGGACGTTGCAATCGGCACGTTGTCGGTGTCGCCCGCGACCTGGAAATGTCGGCCCGAAATCGTTCGAAGCACGGTCGCGACCTTCGTGATGGCTTGCTTGCCCGCGGGCTTGATCACCGTTTGCCCGGAGTCGAAGAGCACGTCATTCGGGAGCTCGAGGACCATGCGGCCGTTGCGCAGCGCGACCTTGAGCTCGCCGGCGTCGATCATCTTCTGAAACTTGAGCGCGAGCTGCTTGAAGAGCGCTGCGCGCGCGTCGGCTGCCGCCTGAGCCTTGCGAAGCTCCTCGAGCCGCCCCTTGGCGTCGGCGAGCGCGCTGGCGAGCGTGCCCTTCTCGGCAAGCAACGCGTCGGCATTTTTCCCCAAGCGCGTAAGCTCCTTGCGGAGCTGATCGTTCTCCGCGATCGCGCCGTCGAGCTTCGCCTGAAGGTCTTGCGCGTTCCCAAGAGCGTCCGACAGCGCCTTGTCGCGCTCCGACGCGCGCGCCTGTAGATCCCGGATCGAGGCGTTCAGCTGGTCGATCTGCGCGTTGGCCTTGGTGAGGTCCGCGGCCCGCTGTAGGTCCTCGGCATGCGCCTGCTGCGCGTCCGCGCGCGCCTGCTGCGCATCTTTCACCGAGGCATCGTACTTGGCCTGGGGTACGCACGCGCCCAACGCGAGGACCAACGCGAGGAAAGTTGTCGTGAGCGCTGCACGAATCACGTGGTTCATCGTTCCTCTCTCCTGGTGACTACTAGAGTGCACGCGCGGCCCGGAGGGCGAGATCCGTGCCCGCACGGCCGATCTGTTGAGCGCTAGGAAGAGGTACCCGACCTCTGGTAAGAGCGTGACCTCGATCACGATGCACGCAGTCGAGGAAGCTCTCTCCGGACCCGTCGAACGGCAATCATCGCAGTCGCGCCTGCTCGTCCTTGGCGCCGTCTCCTTGCTCACGGCGCTCGTGCGCCTCTGGCTGATCCGTCACTTCCCTGAGCCGGACACCGACGTTCCAGGTCACCTCGGCATCGCGCACGCCGTGCTCTCGGACCCAACGAACGTCGCGATCCACTGGGTTTGGCTCCCCGCCTACCACTTCATTCTCGCAGCCCTCCTCACCCTTGGCTTCTCGGCTGACGGCATCCGTGTCCTGAACTGCGCACTCGCCTCCCTCGTGCCGCTGCTCGTCCTGCGCTACGGCGAGAGCACGGTGGATCCGGCACTGGGGGGGGCGTCCCGGTACGCGCCATGGATGGCGGCCGTCTTCTGCGCTATCTCGCCCCTCGTCAACCTACTCGGGACGTCCGCTCAGCAGGAGACGCTCTTCACGTTGCTCGTTCTCGGAGCGGTCTGGTCGATCGACCTCGGTCGCTTCGCGCTCGCCGGCGCGCTCCTCGCGGTCGCCGCACTCATTCGCTACGAGACGTGGGGCGCGGTCGCCTTGCTCGTGGGCCTGCGCGCGGCGGGAGGCATCCCCGCGGTAATGAAGCGCCTCCCCGAGGGGGTCGCGCGCTCGTGCAGACTGCCGTTCGTGATCGCCGCTCCGTCGATCGCGGCCATCGGTGGATGGCTGCTCGCTCGCAAGCTCCGAGAGGGACAGTGGCTCGGTTTCTTGCGCGAGCTGTACCGCTACACCCACGTGCAGCGCGAGAGCTTGCATCGTGAGCTCCTCTGGTTCCCTGTCCAGCAGCCTCTCTTCGTCTTCGGCCCCATCGTCGTCGCGCTGTTCTTCGTCGGCCTGCGCCGCGCGTGGCGCCCGAGCCACGTGGTCCCGCTCGGCATCTACCTCTTCCTCATGGGGGCGTACCTCTTCAAGGGGGCGCTCGGGAGCGCGCGGTACTACGAGTCGCTCACGCCGTTCGTCGCGCTGTCGGCCGCGCATGGCGCGTGTGTCATCGGCTCGCGCCGGCGATGGATCGCTCCCGCCCTCTTTGTCCTCGCGTCCTCGCAGCTCCTTCATCTCTCCGCCCAGCTGTGCCGCTGGACTTGGCCGTCCGTCGCCGAGGCCTCGTTCATCTCGGGCCCTCGCGGGGAGGGTGCGGCGTACGTCCCGAGCGTCGAGCACGGAGGCGCGACGACCTCCCCACCGCTGGATAGGCGAGCGCCCAGGCAAACGGACCTTGGCTCCGGCGGATCGCGGACGCGGGTGCCTGCCGCATTGCCGGGTGCCCCTCCCAGGGTGGATGCGCCGAGCAAGTCGCTCGGCGCCACCTGATGGGAAGCGCCGCGCTTTCCGTCGCGGGGTGAACGGGGAATTCCTCGCCGTCTCGGCTGTTGCCCCCGCATGACAGAGGCCCATCCCCCGGCTGCGCCTCCGTGCGTGGCCTCTCCCCCTTCGCCTTCCACCGCGTGCAACCTCGCTTTCGACGTCTACCGCGCCGAGAGCATCCTCTTCGACCTCGCCGGCGAGCTCCGGCGCGTGCCATTTCATGCGGCGCTGCGCATCCATCTCCGCGCACTCCAGCTCAAGAGGCTCATCACCCCGTGGACCGAGGAGAGCCCGGACGACGCGACGCGCCACGCCGTGATCGACGAGCTTCTCGCCCTTCAGCGCGATGTGGAAGCGTTGCGCCCGCGGGTGGCGCCGACCTACGCAATTTCCGTCGCATAGGCGCGAGAAGTCGCGTCCGGGTGCACTCTCGCCCCCGATCGGCTACTTCCTCGCGCAATGACTGCAAGCCAGCGCCCGCACGAGCGCGAGCTCTTCGGCCACCCCATCGGCCTCTCGGTCCTCTTCTTCACCGAGATGTGGGAGCGCTTCTGCTACTACGGCATGCGCGCGCTCCTGGTCCTCTACGTGGCCAAGCACCTCGCGCAGCCCGGCGTCGTCGAGACCGTCCCCGGGTTCGACGTCGTGCGCTCCGCGCTCGAGCGGATCTTCGGCCACCTCGACAACGAGCAGCTCGCCGACCAGATCTACGGCCTCTACACCGCCTCCGTTTACCTCACGCCGGTCTTCGGCGGGATCCTCGCCGACCGGTACATCGGCCAGAGGAAGTCCGTCATCATCGGCGGCGTCATCATGGCTCTCGGCGAGTTCATGATGATGAAAGACTCGCTCTTCTTCCCGGCGCTCTTCACCCTCTGCGTCGGCGTCGGCCTCTTCAAGTCGAACGTCTCCACGCAGGTCGGCGGGCTGTACGCGAAGGGGGACGAGCGCCGCGATCGCGCGTTCAACGTCTTCTACGTCGGCATCAACCTCGGCGCGTGGCTCTCGCCGCTCGTCTGCGGCTCGCTCGGGCAGAGCAAGGACGCCGCGGGGAACGAGCACTGGTCGTGGGGCTTCGGCTCCGCGGGGGTCGGGATGCTCCTCGGGCTGGCGATCTACGTCTGGGGGCAGAAGTACCTCGCGCCGGACCAGATCATGAAGAAGGCCGCGGGGACCGCCGTCGAGCACCGCAAGTTCACGCGAGGGGAGTGGGCGCGGATCATCGCGCTCGTCGTCCTCTGCGCGCTGAACGTCCCGTTCTGGGCGGTCTACGAGCAGCAGGGGAACTCGCTGCAGTTCTGGGCGGAGAACAACGCCGAGCTCCACGTCTTGCGCTCGATCGGGAGCGACTGGGCGATGCCGTCGTCGTGGTACCAGTCGGTCAACCCCGGGTTCATCTTCCTTCTAACGATGCTCTTGAACCCGTTCTGGGCGTGGCTCGCGAGGAAGGGGAAGGACCCGTCGAGCGCCGTCAAGATGGCCATCGGCTGCTTCATCCTCGGCGCCTCGTTCCTCGTGATGATCGGCGCCGGGCGGATCGTCGACTCCGGGCACAAGGCGAGCTTCGGGTGGCTCGTGGGGTGCACCGGGCTCCTCACCCTCGGCGAGATCTACCTGTCTCCCGTCGGCCTCTCGCTGGTGACGAAGATCGCGCCCCCGCGGATCGTGTCGATGATGATGGGGATCTGGTTCCTCTCGAGCTGCCCTGGCGACTACCTGTCGGGGTGGCTCGCGACGTTCGCGAACAAAATGTCGAACAGCGCGTTCTTCCTCCTGTGCGCGTCGATCTCGCTCACCACGGGCGCCCTCATCGTCATCCTGTATCTCCCGCTGAAGAGGGCCATCGGCGACGAGAACGAGAGCGGGAGCCTGCGTCCGGTGGAGGGGGAGCCCGGAGTCGCATAGAGTGTGGGCCCCCATGAAGCTCACCCCCGTCGCCTTCGCCGCCGCCGCGCTCCTCTTCGCCCCCCGCGCGTTCGCCATCGCCCCCCCTCCGTACCTGCACCACGTCTGTCCCGACGGGCTCGAGGTGATCGTCGTGGAGCGCCACGCCACGCCGCTCGTGACCGTGGAGATCGCGGTCCACAACGGCGCCATGGCGGAGTCGCCCGAGTACAACGGCCTGTCGCACCTCTACGAGCACATGTTCTTCACGGGGAACACGGTCATCCCCGACCAGCTCGCGTACTCGGCCCGGCTACGCGAGCTCGGCATGGTCCACAACGGTACGACCGAGGACAACCGGGTGAACTACTTCTTCACGACGACGTCCGATCACTTCGCCGACGCCATGGTCTTCATGCGCGACGCCATCACCGCGCCGCTCTTCGACAAGGACGAGCTCGACCGCGAGCGCGTCATCGTGACCGGCGAGATGGATCGCGACGAGTCGGACCCGCAGTTTCTCCTGTGGCGCGCCGTGGAGCAGAAGGTCTTCTGGAAGTACCCGTCGCGGAAGAACTCGCTCGGCGAGCGCAAGACCGTCCTCGCGACCACGCCCGAGAAGATGCGGACGATCCAGACGCGGTACTACGTCCCCAACAACTCACTCTTGCTGGTCATCGGCGACGTCCACGCCGACGACGTCTTCAAGCGTGCCGACGAGCTCTACGCGGGCTGGCTGAAGGCGCCCGACCCGTTCAAGAAGTTCCCGCTCGTGAAGAACCCCGCGATCCCCCGCTCCGAGGCGGTCGTCGTCGCGCAGCCGGTACAGACGTTCACCGCGTACATGGAGTGGATCGGCCCCTCGTCGATCGGCCCGAGCGCGGACTACAGCTATGCGGCGGACCTCTTGGGTAGCCTGCTGTCCGACCCGGCGTCGAAGTTCCAGAAGGACCTCGTCGACTCGGGGGCGTGCGTCGGCGGGGGGATGATCTGGCAGACGGCGCGCGACGACGGCGCGTTCACTTACTTCGTCGAGGGGGCGGAGGCGAACGCCGAGACCTGCCTGCGCGCCGCGATCGCAGAGCTGCCGAAGATCAAGTCGCCCGATTACTTCTCCGACGCCGAGATCAAGAACGCCGCGCACCACATCGACGTCGGTCTAGCGAAGGAGCGCGAGGAGACGCAGAGCTACGCGCACCAGATCTCCTCGATGTGGGCGGACGCGACCCTCGACTACTACGCGACCTACTCGGATCGCCTGCACGCCGTCACGCGCGCGGACATCGCGAAGCTCGTAGACGCGTACCTCCTCGGGAAGCCCTTCATCCTGGGCGCGCTCGAGTCGCCCACCCTCGCGAAGACGATGGACAAGGCGCACCTCGAGCAGATCGCCGGCATCGGCGCGGCGAAGGGGGCGAAGGGCGCGAAGGGGGGGGCGAAGTGAAGCGCCTCGCCGCTGCGGTCATGTCGCTCGGAATGCTCGCGGCGTGCGCCTCGACGCCTCCGCCGGCCGCTCCCGCGCCCGCTCCTCCGACGGCCGCCAGCGCGCCCCCCGCGCCCGCACCGCCGCCGCCCGATCCCCCGACGACGACCGAAGGGGACGTGACGGTCGCCTATTCGCGAGGGATGGAGATCCTCGTCAAGCGCACGCCGGGTGCGGAGTTCGTGGCCGCGGACCTCTTCATTCGCGGAGGAGTCCGCAACTGGGCCGCGGACAACGCCGGTATCGAGGACATCGCCCTCTCCGTCGCGACGAGCGGCGGGACGCAGTCGCTCGCGAAGGAGCCGTTCTCCCTGAAGCTCGCGGAGCTAGGCGCGACCATCGGGGCGAACGCGGGGCCCGACTTCTCGACGATCAGCGCGAAGGCGCCCACGGCGAGCTGGGACGCGCTCTTCCCGATCGTGGCCGAGACGTTCCTCGCGCCCGCCCTCCCCGCGACGGAGTTCGAGGTCGTGAGGCAGCGGCAGCTCTCGTTCCTGCACCACCAGGAGGAGGACGGCGACGGTCGCCTGTGGCTCCTCATGCGAAAAACCGTGTACGCCGGGCACCCGTACGCGAACCGCGCCTCCGGAACCGTGGAGACCGTGGGCGCGCTGAAGCTCGACGACCTGTCGCCCCACCTCGCCAAGCTCCGTGACACGAACCGGCTCGTGCTCATCGTCGTGGGCGACGTCGACCCCGCCCACGTCATCGATCAAGCGAAGGGGGCATTCGCCTCCGTCCCCCGTGGCTCCTATGTGGACACGCCGATCCCGCCGCTTCACTTCGCGGCCTCTCACCTCTCGGGCGACCCCTTCAAGCTGCCGACGAACTACATCGAGAGCACGTTCGCGGGCCCAGGGTGGGCCGACCCGGACTTCAGCCCGATGCGGATCGGAATGTCGCTCCTCGGAGAGCGTGTCTTCGACGAGGTCCGGACGAAGCGGAACCTTTCGTACGCGCCGGCCGCGATCTTCGACACGCGACGCAGCTGCGCGGTAGGCATCCTCTACGTCACCGCGGTCGACCCGAGCGCCACGATGAAGGTCATGTTCGACGAAGCGCGTCGCCTACAGACCGAGCTCATTCCCGCGAAGGAGCTCGACGCGAACAAGGCGCTCTACCTCACCGAGTACCTCGAGCACCACGAGTCGGTCGACGGACAGGCGTACGACCTCGGCGACGCGATCGTCCTCGGCGGCGATTGGCACGCATCGAAGAAGAACATCGATCGCCTGCGCGCCGCGACACCGGAGGCCGTGCGCGATGCGGCGCGAAAGTGGTTCACGAACGTGCAGACCGCGATCGTCGGCGATCCCACGAAGCTCGATCCGAAGATCGTGGGCGCGCAGTAGGCGCCGCCGCTCGGGTTCCTACGCGACGAGCGCGTACCGCCCGGAGGCGCGCTCGACGCGGATGATGTCTTCGATCGTCCAATCGTTCGCCTCGATCACGACGAGGGTCGCGTCGACTTCGTGCGCCCGCTCGATCGCGTGCTCGATGGCGCGCTCCTTCGTACAAAGCCAGTCGATCATCGGTCGGGCGATCCCGTTCACTCTGACCTCCCAGCGGAGATTGCGGCGGACGACGTGGACTTCGGCGGGGTCTGGGACAGCGCTCTGCATCGCTTAGCTCCTGTCGGGCTTCGTCGCCCGCAACGTGAAAATAGGAGGCCATGGCTAAAAGAACGCTAAATTTGCACGGTACGGGAGGCAAATGATGCGCGCGAGTGGACTAGCATCGCGCACGCGACATGACTGACGGGCGCCGCGATCCGGACGAGCTGCTGCAGCAGGTCGAAGAGGCCGAGCGTCGCGCCAAGCGCGGGAAGCTGATCATCTTCTTCGGCGCGGCCCCCGGCGTCGGAAAGACGTACGCGATGCTCGAGGCCGCGCGGACCGAGCGCGACCTGAAGCGCGACGTCGTCATCGGCATCGTCGAGACGCACGGGCGCTACGACACGGGGGCGCTCGTCATCGGCCTCGAGATGCTGCCGCGCCTCAAGGTCGCCTACCGCGGCGTCTCCGTCGAGGAGCTCGACCTCGACGGCGCTCTCGCCCGAAAGCCGGGGCTGATCCTCATCGACGAGCTCGCGCACACGAACGCCCCCGGCTCGCGTCACGCGAAGCGCTGGCAGGACGTGGAGGAGCTGCTCGACGCAGGAATCGACGTCTACACGACGCTGAACGTCCAGCACATCGAGAGCCTCAACGACGTCGTCGCGCAGGTCACGGGCGTCATCGTGCGAGAGACCGTGCCCGATCAGGTCGTCGAGGACGCGACCGAGGTCCGTCTGATCGATCTGCCGCCCGACGAGCTGCTCGAACGGCTCAACGACGGGAAGGTCTACATCCCGGAGCAGGCGCAGCGCGCGATCGAGAGCTTCTTCCGGAAGGGGAACCTCATCGCCTTGCGCGAGCTCGCGCTGCGACGCACCGCCGAGCGCGTGGACGCGCAGATGCGCGTCTACAAAACCGAGCACGGCATCCAGCGCGTCTGGCCCGCGGGCGATCGTCTCCTCGTCGGCGTCAGCGCCAGCCCGTCGTCCGCGCGCCTCCTGCGCGCCGCGCGCCGGATGGTCGGGACGCTGCACGCGGACTGGATCGCGGTGTACGTCGAGACGCCCGCGTCGCTTCGGATGTCCGACTCGGATCGCCAGCGGCTGGGGGAGAACCTGCGCCTCGCCGAGAAGCTCGGCGCGGAGACGGTGACGTTGACGGGGCAGAGCGCGGCGCACGAGACGCTCGCGTACGCGCGGGCGCACAACGTCACCAAGATCGTCGTCGGAAAGCCGACCCACGCGCGCTGGCGAGACGTCTTCGCCCCCTCGTTTCTCGAGGAGATGGTCCGGTCGAGCGGCGACATCGACGTCTACGTCATCTCGGGCGACGAGACCGACGCGCGAGCCGCCGGGCCGCAGTCCGGGTCTGCTTCGGCGCTCCAACCCCGCCCCTTCCCCGTCGGCGCCTACGTCTGGAGCGTGGTCCTCGTCGGTCTGGCGACGGCGCTGGCGTGGTTCATCTTCGGGCAGGCGCAGCTCGCCGACGTCGTGATGGTGTACCTCCTCGCGATCATCGTCGTCGCCGCCCGCTCCGGCTACGCTCCGTCGCTCTTCGCCACGGTGCTCAGCGTGCTGCTCGTCGACTTCTTCTTCGTCCCCCCTTACTTCAGCTTCGCCGTCAGCGACTTTCAGCACATCGTCACGTTCGCGGTCATGTTCGTCGTGGCGGTGGTCATCAGCAGCCTCACGCAGCGAATCCGCGATCAGGCGAGCGCGGCGCGCTACCGGGAGCAGCGCACCGCCAGCCTCTATGCCCTCACGCGCGAGCTCGCCGGGACGCGCGCGACCGCGAACCTGTCGCGCGTGGCCGTCCGCCACCTTCACGAGATCTTCGACGCCAAGATCGCGCTCCTGCTCGTGGGCGCGGACGGGACGCTCACGAACGCGGCGGTCGGCGATCTGGCGTTCGCGCCGGACGCGAAAGAGCAGGGGGTCATCGACTGGGTCTGGGCGCACGACAAGCCGGCGGGCCTCGCTACGGACACGCTGCCGTCGGCGGCCGCGCTCTACGTGCCTCTCGGCGAGGCGCGCGGCCGCGTGGGGGTGCTGGGGGTTGCGCCGGCGGATCGCCGCAGGTTCGTCGACCCGGAGCAGCGAGGGCTCCTCGATGTCTTCGCGTCGCAGGTTGCGTCGGCGCTCGAGCGGGCGCGCCTCGCGGACGAAGCGCAGCACGTACAGCTCCAGATGGAGGCGGAGCGACTCCGCAGCTCGCTCCTCAGCTCCGTCTCGCACGACCTGCGCACTCCGCTCGCCGTGATCACCGGCGCGGCGAGCGCCCTCCTCCAGCCCGAGCCGACGCTCGCCCCGGAGGCTCGCCGCGATCTGACGGAGACGATCAGCGAGGAGGCGCAGCGATTGAACCGCCTGGTGCGCAACCTCCTCGACATGACGAAGATCGCGTCAGGCGCGATCAAGGTCGCCAAGGCGTGGCAGCCGCTCGAAGAGGTCGTGGGGGCAGTGCTGAATCGACTCGAAGAGCCGCTCGCCGACCGGCGCATCGAGGTGAAGCTCCCCCCCGACCTGCCGCTCGTCCCGATCGACGCCGTCCTCATCGAGCAGGTCCTCATCAACTTGCTCGAGAACGCACTCAAGTACACCCCGAAGGGGAGCCCGATCGAGCTCTCGGCGCGGCCCGACGGGGCGACCGTCGTCGTCGAGGTGGCGGACCGCGGGCCCGGAATTCCGGTCGAGCACGTCGACAAGATCTTCGAGAAGTTCTACCGCCTCCCTCGCGAGCGCGAAGGGAGCGGAGCCGGGCTCGGCCTGGCCATCTGCCGCGGGATCGTCCAGGCGCACGGGGGGCGCATCTGGGCGGAGAACCGAGACGGAGGGGGCGCTGTGTTTCGATTCACGATTCCGATCGAGGGGACTCCTCCGCGAGTCTCTCCGCACGACACCTGAGGACGCCCTCCGGAAACGTTCGTGAAACTCCAAATTTAGAGCCCTTTTAGAGCGGGCGGCGTTACATGAAGCCCCGCTGCGACTGAGTCGCCGATCAAGAACGCCCCTGTGCCTGATCCGGAGCTGCGCCCCTCTCACGCGGCCGCGGTCGAGGTGATGGTGTGTCCCGCGGGTACGCCAGGAGTCCACGCATGTCACGCAAGCCACTCACGCCACTCATGCGCCCGCTCGTTCTTCCATTGAGCCTTCGCCACACCGTTGCCATCGCGCTCATCGGAGGCCTCGCCGCGGCGGCTCTCCCCTCCTGCGACCAGGGGGGGCAGGGGGACCGGTGCAACCCGTACCTCTACGAGGACGCGGCGGCCAGCTCACCGAACGGCGCCGCCTACAACGCGAGCGAGTGCAGCTCCGGGCTCACGTGCACGATCCCGCCGACGTGCGTCATCGCCGTCTGTTGCCCGACGAGCCCGCCTTACACGGATCCGAATTGTGAGTGTCTCGCGAACCCGGGCGCTGCCTGCGCGTGCTCGGTCCCGTACCTGTTGCCTGACGGAGGCGAAGACGCCGGATCGATCGATTCGGGGAGCGACTCGGCGGCGAGCGACTCGGGCGGGGGAACAGTTGATTCCGGGAGCGACTCCGCGACGGCGACGGACGGAGCGAGCCCCCTCAAAGACGCGACCGCGGAGTGAGCAAAGGAATTTCGATCATGTCTCTCTCGATGCGTAGTCACAAACTCGCGATCCTTGCTGCGTGTGGCTCCTTGCTCCTTGTGCCCGCGATCGCGCGCGCACAAGGAGAACCGGCGCCCGCTGCCCCTACCGCTCCGGCTCCCGCCACGGCGTCCTCCGCGGCTCCAGCGGCTCCCGCCGCCCCCGCGCCCGCAGCCTCTGCGGCGACCTCCGCTCCGCCCTCCGAGCCGACGAGCCCGCCGCCGGCCGAGCCGGCATCTTCGACGGCACCCGCGAAGGCTGCCGAGCCGTTCGCCTACGGCGACTTCGGCTGGCTGAATGGGGCGAACCGCCAAAAGAAGGCGATCCTCGACTCTCCGTATTTCACCGGGAGCTTCCTCCTCGACGTGAACTACACGATGTCTGCAGCGAACCCGATCGACGACACCGTCGTGGGCTCGACGGCCCTCTCGCGCAACAGCGAAGTCACGCTCGCCTTCCTCGGCTTCGGCGGCGACTTCCACGTCGACCACGCCCGCGGGCGCCTCATGACGCAGTTCGGTCTCAGGTCGACGATCGTTCCGCGTAACGACGGCAGCACGTACCGCGGCCAGTTCGATCTGCAGACGGCGCTCCGCTACATCAGCGAAGCGTACGGCGGCTACCACTGGGACGTCTTGAACGGCATCAACATCGATGCCGGGATCTTCATGTCGTATATCGGCCTGTTCTCGTACGACAACTTCGAGAACTGGATGTACCTGCCGTCGTTCACGTCGGACAACACCCCCTGGTTCTTCAACGGCCTCCGCACGCAGATCTTCCCGAGCGACAAGCTCAAGATCGAGCCGTGGCTCATCAACGGATGGCAGTCGTACGGCAAGTTCAACGAGATGCCGGGGTTCGGCGCGCAGATCCTGTGGCGGCCCGTCGAGTGGGTCTCCGTCCTGTCGAACGACTACGTCGGCTGGGACACGCAAGACGCTCCGGGACGGATGCGCTTCCACAGCGACAACAGCCTCCTCATTCGCTACTGGCAGACCGAGAACGCGAAGTCGCCCATCACGCGCATGGCGTTCTCGTTCACGGGCGACTTCGGCGGCGAGAACGGCGACGGAGTCGTGCCCTGGGGGGGGACCGGCACGCAGGGGACGTGCTCGACGAAGACGCCGTGCACGCAGCAGTTCGCGAGCTGGATGCTTTACAACCGCCTCTGGTTCTTCGGAGGTCACCTCGCGTGGACGATGGGGGGCGGGATGATGCACAACCCTGGTCGCTACCTCGTCCTCGCGCCATCGGGGAACGCGTCCCCCTTCCCGCAGCCGCTCAACGTGACGCCGGCGAGCGACCCGTTCCCCATGGTCCCCGGCACGAACTTCGACGCGCAGGACTACGAGACGGGCATTCAATACATGCCCGACCAGTACACGACGTGGGATCTCGAGTTCAATCACCGCCAGTCGAGCGTGCCGTATTTCGCCGGTCACGGCGGCGTATCGGGTCCGGACGGCTACACGAACACGGCGACGCCGCCCGGTTGGGCGCCCGACCTGATCAAGGCGGACGACCGGATCATCCTGGCGCTCCTCGTGCGCTTTTGACCGCGCCTGGTACTTTGGGGCGCATGCGCTTCTTCGCGCTCCCACTCTTCGCGGCCCTCTCGTGCGCCTGCTACGGATTCCTCCCGCATCCCGATCACGTGGATCGCATCCGCGAGGCGACGGCGCAGGAGCACAAGCGGTGCACGTCCCCGTCGGTCGATCCGCGCATCTTCAGCCCGGACGACGTCGAGGGGGTGGCGCCTCTGTATTCCTACGTCCAGACGTCCGGCAGCAATCGCGAGGCGCGCCTCCTCGGCGCCGAGGTCCGCCTCCGGCCGCTCCCCGGGATCACGACGGAGCTTCTCACGTACGTCCTCGACTGCCGCTCGGCCGAGCTCGTGCTCGGGCGCGTGCAAGGGGCGGACAACGAGCCGTACTGGCTCCCCGACGGCTGGGTGAAGATCAGCGTCAGCTCGGCGGACGGCAACTTCGTCGTCGGGATCGAGGGGGAGGACACCGCCGAGTCGCGGGAGATCCTCGCGCGCGCGCAGGCCTTCGCCGCGCAGGCGAAGCGTTAGCCTCGCGCGATTCCGCCCGTTGCTGTTAGCGTGCGCACCGTGCGGCGGACGGTGGCGCTTCTCTTTGCCGGCGGGATCGCGCTCGTCTCCACACGCGCCGAGGCGTATCGCCCCTTCGACGGCACCGACGCCGACGTGGCGGAGCTCGGGCACTTCGAGCTCGAGCTCGGGCCCGCGCATTTCTACCAGCAAGCCGGGCAGAACTACATCATCGCCCCCGCCACGGTTCTGAACCTCGGCATCTTCGAGGACACCGAGCTCGTCGTGGACTTCCAGAACTTCGTCGCGAGCGGTCCGCTCGACGGTCGCCCCGCGGTGGCGCTCGACGACACGGACGTCCTCGTGAAGCACGTCTTTCGCGACGGCATCCTCCAGGGGAAGACGGGCCTCAGCATCGCCGTCGAGGCGGGGCCGCTCCTCCCGGAGATCAACGGCACCGAGTCGTTCGGCGCCTCGCTCGATGCGCTCTTCTCGTATCGATGGAGCTTTGGAACGATTCACTTCAACGAGTGGCCCTCGTACACGCGCGCGCACAACCTCGATCTGTTCAGCGGCGTCATCCTCGAAGGGCCGCACGAGTGGCTCGTGAGGCCGGTGAGCGAGCTCTATGTCGAGAAAGAATTCAACGGGAACCTCTCGGAGTCGGCGCTGCTCGGCGCAATCTGGGAAGTCCGCGACTGGTTCCAGGTGGATCTCGGCGTCCGCCGCGCGCGAACGGGGAGCGACGACGTGACGGAGGTGCGGTTCGGGTTCACGTGTTCGATCCCGGTGTGGGAGACGAACACGAGCGCCGCGAAGGTCGCATGGCGCTAGACTCCGTCGCCATGGCACGAACGGCACGGGTCGCGATCCCAGCGCTCCTCATCTCGGGCCTCGCGGCGTGTCACTCGTCTTCCCCGGCGAGCGCGGTCCCGGACGCGTCGAACGCGACGACCTGCACCATCCCCGCGCCGGCCCCTTCCAGCTGGCGTCTCGTCGCCGACGGCACGCAGTTCCGCGACGCGCTCGGCCGCGTCGTCTTCCTTCGAGGCGTCGATGCCGGCGGGCGGAGCAAGTTCGCGCCGTATGTCCCCTTCGACTACGAAGACGGCGGGTACGCGACCGCGCTCGATGCGTACATGGCCCACGCCGCCATGTGGGGGATCGACGTCATGCGCGTCCCGTTCTCGTGGTCCGCGCTCGAGCCGACCCAAGGGGCGGACGACCCCGACTGGCTCTCCCGCTACGACCAGCTCCTCACGGCGGCGTGGGCGCAAGGGATCTGGACGATCGTGGACTTCCATCAGGACGTCTACTCCGAGTCCTTCTGCGGCGACGGCTTCCCGGGCTGGACGATCCCCGACGCAGGGCCCTACGAGCACGACTGCCCGGGCTGGCAGCTCGAGTACTACAACGACGTCGGCGTGCAGCAGTCGTTCGATCGTTTCTGGGACGCAGGGTCGCCGATCCAGAGCGCGTACCTCTCGGCGTGGAGCGTCATGCTCGCTCGCTACAACGCCATGCCCGGCGTCATCGGGTTCGAGCCGATCAACGAGCCGGGCTGGGGATCGGGCGACGAGGGGACGTTCTCCGCGACGACGCTCACCGCCTTCTACTCGATGATGATTCCTTTCATGAACGCCGCGGCGCCGGCGTCGCTCGTCTTCATCGACCCGCCGGGGGTCGACGGGTCGACCGTCTCGACGATGCTCGGGAGGCCGGATGCCGGCACCGGCTTCGTCTTCGCGCCGCACTACTACCCGATCAGCGGCGCCACCAGCGACCAGCAGTCCGGCCTGACCCCGTGGCAGGCGATGGGCACCGCGTGGAACGTCCCTATCTTCGTCGGAGAGTTCGGCGCCTCACACACGGGGACCGCCAACATCGCGTACATGACGGAGGTCTTCGACGCGCTCGACGCGCTGAATCTGAGCGGCAGCGAGTGGGAGTACAGCGTCGAGTCCGAGGAGTGGAACTCGGAGACCGACAGCATCGTCGAGGCCGACGGAGGGGAGTACCCGATCGCGCAGGCCGTCCAGCGCCCGTACGCGCGCGCCGTCGCCGGGAGCGCCATCACCCAGGCCTACGACTCGACGTCGACGACATTCACGCTCTCGTTCACGCCGGCGTCGGGCGTCACCGAGGTTGCCATGCCGGCGAACATCTATCCGACCGGATACAGCGTCACGCTCACCGGCGCGTGCAGCGACGCGGCGACCGTGCCGGGGCGTCTCTTGATTCAACCGACCGCAGGGGCGACGACGGTCTCGCTGACGATCGCGCCGCGCTAGGCCCCTTCGCGCTCAGCTCCCGCCCGGCAGGCAGAACCCGGTCAGCGCGTTGCAGCTCGCCCCCTGGATACAGTCGACCGCGCTCTGGCAGGGGAACGCGCATTTTCCGAACTGCGTGTTGCAGTGCGCGAGCCCGCACGCCTGGTCGTTCTGACACGGGAGCGCGAGCGGCCCCGGCGTCGCCATCGGCGGGGTGGCGGAGGGAGCTGCGCCAGGTTGCCCGGGCGCCGGCGCGGCCGTAGGTGCCGGCTGCGGAGCGGGTTGCTGCGGATAGCCCGCCGGCGCGGGCGCTGGCTGCTGCGCATAGCCCGGCTGCGGCTGCGGCTGCTGCGCGTATCCGGGAGGGGGGGCCTGTTGCGCGGGGTACTGGCCTTGCGCGGGGTACTGCCCTTGCGCGGGCGGGGGCTGTTGCGCGGGTGCCGCCGTCGCTGCGGGAGCCTGGGTGCTGTTCTTCGGGGGCGGGCAGCCGATGAGTGCTACGGCGGCGACGGCGACAGTGAAGAGCGCGACGACGCTCGGGGTTGCAAGGGTGCGCACGGAGACCTCCACGGTTCTGGCGCAACGATTATCCGCGCAGACCGCTACCGTCAACCACGGGGCGGAGCTAAGTTGCCACCGCCCATGAGCACTGGCTCGCTAGTTTCGCATGCGTTGGCAGCGTGGACCTCGCCGTGGCACTGCGCTGCGCGCGCAGCCGCGATCGCCGCCGTTCTCGCCCTCGCCGCTTGCTCCGGCGGCAACTCGAGCTCGTCGGAGGACGCGTCGCTCGGTCCCGGCCAGCCGCTCGGCGCCGCCTGCAATGCGTCGCTCACGAACCCCTGCGTGGCGCCCCTCTCGGGATGCACCGTCAACCAGTGCGCGTCGGGCGTCTGCGTCGAGTACATCGTCGACGCGGGAGGGTCGTGCGCGGTTGCCGATGGGGCGCTCCCGCCGATCAACGGCCTCTGCGTGACGAACTCCGACTGCGACGGCGGCCTGTGCGGCTACCTCGCCGCCGGCGGGTGCTCGATCACCGGCGTCTGCTTCCCGGCGTCCGCGTCGAGTGGAGTGCTCCCCCCTCCGGCTTGCGGCTGCAACGGCCTCCCGGATCCGTACGTCACGAGCGACTTCACCGGTACGCCCGCCGCGAGCCCCGGCCCTTGCGTCGATGGGGGGCCCGACGCGAGCGTCGATTCCGGCGTCGACGCCGCGGGGGCCGACGCGAGCGACGGAGCGCCGGAGTAAGGAATGCGGCTCTGGGCGCTCCTCGCGGCGGGTCTCGCGACAGCCGCCGCGTTCGCGGCGTGCGCTTCGAGCCAGACCGCGCCCGGCGTCGCCGACGCGGGCGACGGCTCGAATCAAGCGATCGGCACGACGTGCAATCCCTCGCTGAAGGAGCCTTGCGCCCAGCCCTCCGACGTCTGCTCCGTCGCGGTCTGCGATCCCACGACGCTCCTCTGCACGCGCGTCCCCGTCGACGCCGGGCCCACGTGCTCCAACGGCTCCCCCCCGGACGCCGGCCCGTCGTGCGCGGGTGAGTGCGACGCGAGCGAAGACGCGGAGGACGCGGCGCCGCTCGACGCGACGAGCGATGCGCTCGCAAAGGGGGACGGGGGCGACGCCTCGGTCGACGCGACGTCCGACGCGGGCGACGCCGAGGCGGACTGACCGATGCGCGCCGTCGGACGCGCGGCTCTCTTCGCATCGGCCCTCGCCACGGCCGGCTGCTCCACGTCCGCCCCGCAGGGGCCCGCGTGCACGAACGAATCGACGGCCGCTCCGTACGGCGACGCCGGCATCCTCCCCGTCCGCTCCCTCCCGGCCGGCTACCCCTGCGCGACGGGGGCCGTCTGTTACGCGACGATCGACGATTGCTCCGACTGGCCCGACGCCTCCGCCGCGCCTGCGAGCCCGAGCGTCAACGCCTCACCGTTCGAGTGCGACTGCCCCGACGGCGTGTGGACCTGCGCCTCCGAGGCACAGACGGCCCCCGTGTGCGTCGCGCCGGCGAGCCCGCCGTCCGACGCAGGCGAAGGCGAAGGAGGGGCCGGATGATGCGCGCCCTCCTTCCGATCGCGATCGCGCTCGCCGCCTGCTCGAATTCGAGCACGCAACCGGACGGCGGCGTCTCCTTCCCCGAGGACGCCGCGTCCGGCCCGCAACCCGTGGGAGCGCCGTGCGATCCCGCCATCGCTTCCCCCTGCCTCCCGACCGGCGACGACTGCCTCGGCGTCTACTGCGACCCGAACGCGCACGTCTGCACGCAGTACGTCACCGACGCAGGCCCCCCGTGCAACGCGAGCGCCACCCCCTGCATGACCAGTAGCGCGTGCGATCTCGGTCTCACGTGCGGCTTCCCCATCGGAGCGGGGTGCGGCGCGCAAGGCGTCTGCATCGACGTCGCTCTCTCGTGCGAGGACGACGCGGCGGCGTGCTCCGGAGGGGGGACTGCCTGCGGGTGCGGCGGGGGCCCGGTCTCGGTCGTCATCGCGGGCTACGCGAGCGGTCCTTCCCCGAGCGGCGCATCGGTCGGGGGTCCGTGCCCGGCCGACAGCGGTGCTCCCGCGCAAAATGGTGATGCGGGCGGCGCGGGCGACGGCGGCGACGGAGGCACCGGCCCTTGACGACGACGAGCGGTCGGAATGCGGCAACGAGCCGGGCGATCCTTCGGACGAGGCTGTCCAGGCGCGCCGCGCCGCCCGCGCTAGTATCCACCGCGTGGAACATCGGGAAGAGATTGGGCGCACCGCGGCTTTCCCTGTCGAAGACCGCGCGCCCCCGATCGCGACGCGCTCTATGCTCGACGCGCGCGCTCGGCGCGAACGGCTCCAAGCCCGAATGTCGAAAGTAATCCGCGCCCTCGTCGTTCTGCTCGTCCTCGCGGGCATCGGAGTCGGTGCCTGGCGGTACCGCCTCGCGCACAAGGCCCCGGACATCACGTACAAGACCGTCCCCCTCGAGAAGCACCGGGTCGTCGGGAAGGTCACGGCGAGCGGCACCCTGTCGGCGCTCGTCACCGTCATCGTCGGCACGCAGGTGTCGGGCCGGATCCAGAAGCTCTACGCCGACTTCAACTCCCACGTGAACAAGGGGGAGCTCGTCGCGAAGATCGACCCGCAGATCTTCGAGGCGACGGTCGCGCAGTCGCAGGCGAACTTCGCGCAGGCGAAGGCGGCGGTCGTGAACGCCGAGGCGCAGGCAAAGAACGCTGACCTCCAGCTCGCCCGCACGAAGGCCCTCCGCGACCAGAACCTCGCCGCGCAGCAGGATCTCGACACCGCGGACGCGACCGCGTCGATGGCGCACGCCAACGTGGACATGCAGCGCGCGAGCATGCAGCAGGCGGCGGCGTCGCTCCACCAGGCGCAGGTGAACCTCTCGTACACGAACATCCTGTCGCCGATCGACGGCGTCGTGATCTCGCGCAGCGTGGACGTCGGGCAGACCGTGGCGGCGTCGCTCTCGGCCCCGACGCTCTTCACGATCGCCCAGGACCTCACGAAGATGCAGGTCGACACGAACGTCGCCGAGGGGGACGTCGGGCGCCTGCAGGTGGACATGCCCACGTATTTCACCGTCGACTCGTTCCCCGGCCAGCGCTTCCGCGGGAAGATCCGCGACATCCGCAACGCGGCGACGACGGTTCAGAACGTCGTCACGTACGACGCGGTCATCGACGTCGACAACAGCGACCTTCGCCTGCGCCCCGGCATGACGGCCAACGTCTCGGTGATTTACGCGGAGCGGAAGGACGTCCTCGCCGTCCCCAACTCCGCCCTCAGGTTCCATCTCCCTTCCGCGTCGGCTTCCACGCCGGGATCGGCATCGGCGTCCCCGGCGGCGAGCGGTTCGAGCGGAGCGCCGCGCGTTCGCCACCATGGCCCCGCCTCCGCTGACGAGCCCCCGGAGGCGCGCAACGTCTACGTGCTCCGCGGTGGAGAGCCACAGCCGGTCGCCGTCCACACCGGTCTCACCGACGGGACGATGACCGAAGTGCTCGACGGCGACGTCAAGGAAGGGGACGCCATCATCATCGATTCGATGGGGGGCGACACGCCGGCGCCGACGTCGACCGGCGGTGGACCGCCGCAGATGCGAAGACTCTTCTGAGCGCTCGCCGCATGGACAAGCCGCTCATCGACATGGTCGATCTCGTGAAGATCTACAAGAGCGGCGACGACGACCTCCGCGCGCTCGACGGCGTGTCGTTGCAGCTCGAGGAGCGGCAGTTCGTGGCGATCATGGGGGCGTCCGGGTCGGGGAAGTCGACGCTGATGAACATCCTCGGTTGCCTCGATCGGCCGACGAGCGGCACGTACGAGCTCGCGGGGCAGCTGGTGTCGGGGCTGAGCAAGAACGAGCTCGCCGACATACGGAGCCATTTTTTGGGGTTCGTGTTCCAGCAGTTCAACCTGCTCTCGCGCACCAACGCGCTCGAGAACGTGGAGCTGCCGCTCGTGTACGCGGGGGTGAGGGCGAAGGAGCGCAAACAGCGGGCGCGCGCCGCGCTCGAGCGGGTCGGCCTCGGTGCGCGCATGGAGCACCACCCGAACCAGCTCTCCGGCGGGCAGCAGCAGCGCGTCGCGATCGCGCGGGCGATCATCAACAACCCGAAGGTGGTGCTCGCCGACGAGCCCACCGGGGCGCTCGACTCGCGCACGAGCGTCGAGGTGATGGCGCTCTTCCAGGAGCTCGCCGACGCCGGGATCACGATCGTGGTCGTCACGCACGAAGCGGACGTCGCGTCGTTCGCGTCGCGGGTCATCTCGATGAAAGACGGGAAGGTCGTGAGCGACGTGCGCCAGGCGGCGCGCCGCGCGGCGACGCTTCGGGAGGGGGCGGCGTGAACTTCTTCCAGACGCTGCGCGTCGCGATCCGCGCGATCTTCCGGAACAAGCTCCGCGCGTTCCTGACGACGCTCGGGATCGTCATCGGCGTGGGGGCCGTCATCGCGATGATGGCGATCGGCGCCGGGGCGAAGGCGCGCGTCGAGCAGGCGTTCGCGGCGATGGGGACGAACCTCCTCATCATCCAGCAGGGGTCGAGCTCGCAGAGCGGCGTGAAGGGGGGCTTCGGCTCGCAGCCGACGCTCACGTGGGAAGACTTCGCCGCGATCCGGAGCGAGGCCCCGTCGGTGAAGCTCGCCGCGCCGATGCTGCGTTCGTCGCTCTCGGTCATCAGCGAGGAGCAGAACTGGACGACGAGCGTCACCGGCACCTCACCCGACTACTTCGACATCCGAAACTGGCCGATCGAGATGGGGGCCGTCTTCACGCAGCAGGATCTCGACAGCGGGGCGAAGGTGGTCGTCCTCGGGGCCACGGTCGTCGAGAAGCTCTACGGCGCGAACTCGGATCCGGTGGGGCAGACGGTACGGATCGGCAGCATCCCGTTCCAGGTCGTCGGCGTCGCCGCCAAGAAGGGGCAGTCGGCGACCGGGCAGGACTACGACGACGCCGCGTTCATCCCCTACACGACCTTCGCGCAAAAGGTTCAGGGGGGGCTCGGCAAGTTCCTTCACGGATCGATCATGGCTGCGGCCTCGTCGTCCGCGGGGACGACCCGCGCGGAGAACGAGATCACGATCCTCCTTCGCGAGCGCCACCACCTGGCGCGCGCCGACGAGGACGACTTCCAGATCAGGAACCTGAGCGAGATCGCGAACGCTCAGCAGCAGGGGACCGACACGATCACGACGCTCCTCGCGAGCGTCGCCGCGGTGTCGCTCTTCGTCGGCGGGATCGGGATCATGAACATCATGCTCGTGAGCGTCACCGAGCGAACGCGCGAGATCGGCATCCGGATGGCGGTCGGCGCGAAGCCGGGGCACATCCTGGCGCAGTTCCTCGTCGAGGCGCTCTCGCTCTCGACGGCCGGGGGGCTCATCGGCGTCGCGATGGGGGTCGGCGTGGCGACGATGCTCGCGCAGAAGTTCCACTGGCCGGTCCTGATTCAACCCGACATCATCACGATCTCCGTCGCGTTCAGCGCGCTCGTGGGGATCGTGTTCGGGATGTATCCGGCGAGGAAGGCGTCGCAGCTGGATCCGATTGATGCGTTGAGGTTTGAGTAGGGAGCGCAACTCGCCCCGCGCAACCGTTGCGTGAAGAGCGTGCGTTCGGAGCGGGGCGAGGGGCCCGCGCTCCGCGACCGCCTCCCGCTACTCGTTCTTCATCTCCCGAATCTTCTTGTCGTCGATCTTCGCGTCCATATGCCACCCGACGCACGGGTACCCGGTGAACGACGCCTTCAGCTTCTCGGTGAACTTCCCGAGCGCCTCGTCGGTGCTCTGCCCGCCGTAGCCCATGCTCACCAGGGCGACCGACTTGTGATCCTTGAGCGAGAAGAGCGACGCGGACATCTCGAACGCGTTCACATCGACGGGAGGTAAGCGGCCCGACGTGGGCGGAGGCATCGCGCCGCCGTGGCCGCGCATCCCCGCTCCCCCCATTCCTCGGTTCTGCATCCCGGGCGAGGTGGAGGGGGGGGGCATCGCCGAAGCCGAGCTGTCGTGCGCCTGCTTGATCGGGCGCCCGGCGACCGTGATGACGAGCACCGCGTCGCCGTTCGCGGCGGGGGCGAGCTGGTCGAGCAGATCGTCGGTCACGCCGTTCGCGCGGGAGTAGTCGTCGACCGCCTCGGCCAGATCCGGTTTGTCGGTGATCAGCTTCGCGTTGTAGGCGATCGGGCACATCCCCTGGGCGCCGAAGACCGACGAGATTTTCGGGCCGATCTCGTCCCAGCTCTCGGGGCTCATGCGCCCCTCCTTGAAGACACCGAGGACCGAGACGGTCATCTTCTGGAGATCCGGCGCCGTGTTCACGGTGAAGTGCGTGTCCGCGTCGCCGCAGGAGGTCGCAGTAAGGAGAAGGAGAGCGAGCAGTGCCCGCCCAGGGGTGAGGTTTCGCGCGATCATTACTGGGGGCTTTCTTGCGGGGCGCACGTCGACACGCCGGCGCCGACGATGATCTCCGGATAAGTAGCGACTTGTGTAGTCGAGCCGTCGCTCGGGCGAAAGCGCGTGACGATCGAAGAGGCGCCGTCGGGCGCCGTGAACATGTAGAAGTCGCCCCCCCAGAACCCGAACGCCCATCCGCTCCCCTGGGTGACGCTCGGGAGGACGTCCTCCGAGATCACGCTCGCGTTCGTCTTGTCGATCTGGACGATCGCCGAGACCGGACCCTCCGGCGTGGTCGCGTAGAACGAGAAGAGTCGCCCGTCGCCCGTCCCGGTGAGCTCACCCTGCGTGACTGGCGGGGTGAAGCCGCCGATGTCGGTGAGGAGGTACGACGACGTGTCGATCGAACCGAGCTCTCCGCTCACCCCGGCCACGTAGAGGGTCTCCTCCCCGTCGTCTTCGTTCGCGGAGAAGCCCATTCCGAACTCCGCGAACGCGCCGTTGTGCGGGATGTAGCTCGTCGACAAACACTGCGTGGTGGCGAGGCTGACGCGAAACACGTTCCCTGGCTCGTCGTCGTAGAGCACGTACGCGATCCCTTGCCGATCGACGGCCATCGAAAACGGCGACCCGGGGTCGGGGCAGTCGAGCGTCCCGATCCGCGCGAAGCTCGCCGTCGTCGGATCGAAGCGGAGGAGCGAGTACTCCTCGGTCACCGCGTAGATGAGCGTGGCCGACGCGTCCGCGCAG
Source organism: Polyangiaceae bacterium (assembly GCA_052147435.1). Taxonomy (GTDB): domain Bacteria; phylum Myxococcota_A; class Polyangia; order Polyangiales; family Polyangiaceae; genus JBKQKP01. The sequence goes on from JBKQKP010000211.1 coordinate 29,575, forward strand.
ACGGGGGGGACGTAGGCGTC
>JBKQKP010000212.1:0-15784 GCA_052147435.1 Polyangiaceae bacterium
CAAGCCGATGCAAGCAGGAACCGGCGGGAGCAAGCGGGACTGAGAGCAGGGACCGAGACCGGATTTCGAGCGTGCGCGGTGGCATTTCAGAGGTGAAAGACCCGAGACGAGGCCCGCCGGGAGTTTCTGAATGAAAACGAGACAAGGATCTTTGGCACACGGCATGCACCTTCACGGAGACGCAGCGTCTGTGGCCCTCCCCCCCCCCCGGCCCGGACGCTGCACTTTTTTTGTCCGCTTTCTGGGCGAATTCATCGCGCCGCTCGCTGTGGCCGGAGCGTGCGCCCTCCCCGCCTGCAACGCGGCCCGCTCACCGACCGCATCTCAGGAGGGGGACGGTGGCGAGCTCTCGTGCGCGGATCGGCTACGCGCACGGTCGATCTGCCAGACGGCGATGCAGCAGCGCTGCGAGTCGCAAGGAAACGACTGCGAATCCTCGTGCGACGTTCAGGGGAACCTTCCGGGGAACAACGAAAAAACGCCGAGCTCGCGGAGCGACATGGAGACCACGCAGTGCCGCGCGAACTGCAGGCAAGTGCGAGACGCTTGCGTGCGCACGGTGGCCACGCGATGCCCCGCGCCGTGCGAGTAGTCCTGGTGGTCGCCCTGAGGGCCCCAAAACTGAGGCCTGGTGCGCGGCCGATCCGTCTCCGTTGAATTCGCATGTGCATGCAAAGACACGGAGACGCTGGAGAGCGCTTCCGCGTTCCGGTTGCGCGCGCTAGTGCTCGGTTGAATGACCGCGACCGATCCGTTGCAGCTCGTCGGCGCGACACTGGCTCGGAGGTACGCCGTCGACAGCGTCGTGCGCATCGAAGCGAGCACGGTCGTCTACCGCGCCACGGACCTGCGTTCGACACGCTCTGTGGGGGTGCGGGTGCTCGCGGGTGTTGCCTCGCTCCCGGAGTCGAGGCGCCGGACCTTGATCGAGCGGCTCGCGCGCGACCACGCGGCCATGACGGATCTCGCGCAGATCATCCCCGCCGCGTACCCGCTTCGCGACATGGGGACGTTGAGGACGCCGCGAGGCGAGGTCCCCTTCGTCGCGCTCGATTGGCCTCACGGGATCACCCTGCGGCAGATGGTCCAACCGGACGCGGCGCCGAAATCCGGCCCGCGAAGCGGCAGCGGACAGAGCGCCCCGTCGTACGGCTGGCTCCCCGAGTCGATCGACGAGGTCGTGTCGATGCTCGAGCCCGTGGCGGTCGCCGTCGCGATCGCGCACGAGAACGGCGTCATCCACGGCGGGATCACCGCCGACCGGATCCTCTTCCGTGAGGAAGGGGACGACGACGCGCGGCGCGCAACCCTGCTCGACTTCGGCGTGGCGCGGGTCCTGAACGCGATCGACGGCGGGAGCGAGCCGGAGCCGGCGGACGACGTCCGCGCGCTCGCGGCGATCGTCTCGCAGGCGATGGCGCGATCGTGCGGAGCGGACGCACGCTTGGACGACGCTCGGACACCACGCGCGCGGGGCGTCGTCGTGGCCGACGAGGTGGAGGCGGTCTTCGTCCGTGCGCTCGCTCCGGAGACGTACGGCTCCGTCGGTCACATGTGGAGCGCGCTCCGTCGCGCGATGGGGCTCGCGACGCTCCGAAGCCTCGAAGCGACGATCCCGCCCGAGTCACGCCCGATCGCCTCGAGCTCTCTGCGCCCGCTCGCCCGCTCGACCCGCCCACCGGCCCCTCCTTCGCGAGCCTCGCGCGAGCCGATCGTCTACGTCGTCACTGCATTCGCGCTCCTGGTGCTCGGCGGCGCGACGCTCGCGCGCTACCGCTCGGCCGCGAGGGAAGCAGCGCTCCCCGCGTGCGAGGCGGGGATGATCCGAGCCGGTGGTGCGAGCGCTCGCCTCGGACAGACGGGGGACAACGACGATCCGATCCATGACGTCACGCTGCGCCCGTTCTGCATCGACGAGCACGCGGTCACGACGGCCGCCTACGAGGCGTGCACCAACCGCGGTGATTGTCCGGCTGCGTCACGCACCAACGAATGGGACGGGATCGGCCCCGACGACCACCAGGTCCTGGACGTCTTCTGTACGGCGCGCGATCCGAGCGGGCAGGCCGCACGTCCCGTGAACTGCGTCACGTGGGAGATGGCGCACGCGTTCTGCGCAAGCAACGAATCACGTCTGCCCACGGAAGCCGAGTGGGAGCTTGCCTCCGCGACGACGTCGGCCAGCATCGCGGAGTGGGTATCCGACTGGAGGGCCCCGATCGGAGCGGCTGCCGTCGCCGATCCCGCTGGGCCTTCGACGGGGCAAGAGCGGGTCGTCCGCGGCGCGCATGCCATTGGTGCGCCGCCGACGCGGTTCGGCGCCACGCCGACGACGCGGAGCCACGCGATCGGGTTTCGCTGCGCGAAATCGCTCTAGGTTGCCGTTGACCCGGCCCCCGCAAGCGCCTCGCTCAGCATCGCGGCCGACGGGAACCGATCGGCCGGACGCTTCGCGAGACACCGAAGGACGATCGAATCGAGCGCCGCGCACGCCGGGTCGGGTCGCAACTCCGAAGGGGGACGCGGTGCCTCTCGGGTGTGCGCGGTCATCATCGCGACGGCCGTCTCGGCCTCGAACGGTGGAACACCCGTGAGGAGGAAGTAGAGGACCGCCCCGAGCGAGTACAGATCGCTCCGTGGCTCGGCGTTCCCGCCGGCGCAGACCTCTGGCGGCATATAGGCGGGAGTCCCGCCGATCCATCCCGCCTGTGTGAGCGTCGCGTCGTTCGATTCGTCTGACGCGATCTTCGCGATGCCGAAATCGAGCAGCTTTAGGACGTCGTCCTCCCCGGCCTCGCTCGTGACAAACAGGTTCTCCGGCTTGATATCACGGTGCACGATGCCGGCGCGGTGTGCCTCGTCGAGCGAGTCGCACGCCTGACGCGCGAAATGCACCGCGCGTGCAATCGGCATCGGGCCCTGCGCCGTCACGAGCTGCGCCAGGTTCGAACCGCTGAGCAGCTCCATGGCGATGTAACGAACGCCGTCGTCGCTCGCGCCGTAGTCGAAGACGCGCACGGTGTGCCGGCTGCGAAGGTTTGCCGCGATCTTGGCTTCGCGCTCGAATCGAGCGACGGCGCCGGCCGCCTGGGACGCCGCGGAGCTCAGGATCTTCACGGCAACGTCGATCTTTCGGATCTCGTCCCCCGCCATCCACACGTCCCCCATCCCGCCGGTGCCGATGCGTACCTTCAAGCGATAGCGCCCGAGTCGCCGCGCTTCGTAGACCTGCCGCTGTGCCGACCACACCGCGTGGCTCGCGAAGGCGCCGATGACCGCGGTGGCGAGCACAAAGAGGTAGTTCTCGAGGAAGCCCTTCAACGAAACAGGGCTGGCCCACTGGGCTTTCACCTCGGGGAACCAGATCGCGGCGAGGGCCATGAGGAGCGGAAAAGGAAGCGTCAGGAGGAGGCCGCGGAAGAGGGCACGCCGCCACTCCGACGTGATCACGGCCGCGTGGACGAGGATGACGAGCGAGATGCCGTGCAGGTACGGGCTACCGAGGCCCCCGTGATAGAGCGCCATGAAGGCGATGCCGGTGCTCGACGTTCCGTAGAACGCGACCTCGGCGAGCGCGACGGGGTACCGCACGGTGGCAATGGCGCCAAACGACATCATCGCGCCGGCGAGGACGATGACGCGCGCAGCCAGGAAGGGCCACACCGGCGTCCCCGGTGCGACGACGTAGACGACGTAGAGGTCGAGGAGAAAGAACGACGGCCAGATCACGACGCCAAGGCGATAGGAGCGTATGACCGCGCGCCGCGTCTCTTCGAGCTCACCTTGTTCCCGGGGGCCTGAGCCAGTGCGCGGGGTCTTCGCGAGGCGGCGTGCGCTGGCGCTCACGGGACCAGACTAGCGTACAGGCCGCTCCGCGCCCTGAACCCGCTCGCCGCTACTCTTTCGTGCAGGAATACGGCCCCACGAGTACCGCGGCGCGGATGCAATGCACGGTGACCATCCCTCCGGGCATTTCGTACTCCACGGTCTCCGCGATCGGCGAACGCTCGACCCGAACCGACGACGCTTTCGTACAGCCGCGGGGGCACGCCACGGCCTCGGCCGCGGCGCGGACCGCCGAATCGTCCGCGAAGACGTTGATGACGCTGCCGATCGTCACGAGGACGACCAGGATCATCAGAGCTATCCGGACTCCTTTCACCCTACAATCATAGGGCCAAGCAAATGATCTCGCACGACCGCTCACGTTAGATTGGCGATTGGGTCCCAGTCGCGAGACGATGTACCCGTGCGATGCAGCTGATCGACTTCTATAAGCTGAGCCGCTCCATCCAGGAGCGCTTCATCGGGTCGGTGAACGGCACCGGACTCCCCGCGCCGATCCTCCGGACGAACGACGCTCCGCGGACTCCACTCATGTGGTTCGGCGCGAGCGCGGCGGCGCTCCTGATCCTTCTTCTCTTCTTCCGCCTCGGCTACGGCGACCTCGCGAGCGGAATGGCGGTGCAGGGGACCGCCTGGATGATCTTGTACGTCGCGCTCGTCGCGCTCGCCGTCTTCGGCGTTCTGCGCGCCCTCGCCATCCTGCGCGAGCACCGAAAGAGCCCTTTCCGCCGCGGAGTGTACGTCTTCCCGGTGGGGCTCATCGACGCGCGGCAGCCGACGCTTCGGCTTTACCCGATCGAAGATCTCGGCAACGTCGTCGGCCCCGACGGGGCCTCGTTCAAGCTCGAGTTCGGCCCGGCCTCGTTCGTCTTCCCGGTGAAGGACGCCGAGCACGCCGAGTCCGCGAAGACCGCGCTCGCGAGCGCGCGCGGCAAGGTCGAGGACGCAGACGCCGCACGCGAGAGCATGCGCCCGAAGGCGCTCGCCGCGCTCGACCCGCTGCAGGGCTTCGCCAACCCGCTCATGTCGTCCGACCCACTCACGCCGAGCGCCCCGCCGTGGGCCGAGCGCGCGTGGATGATCGCGCTAGGGGCCGGCGCCGTCGTCGGCGGGTCGATCTGGGCCATCCACAACGCAAAGAGCGACGACGCGATGTACGAGCGCGCGATCGCGCAGGGCGACGCCGACGGCTACCGCGCGTATCTGGCGCGGGGCTCGCGCCACACGAGCGAGATCGCGACGATCCTCTTGCCGCGCGCCGAGCTCGTCGCTGCCGTGAAGGTCGGGACGGTCGCCGCTATCGAGCAGTACGCCAAGGATCACCCGCGAACGAACATCGGCCCCGAGGTCGCCGCGGCGCTCAAGGCGGCGCTGGTCAAGGAGCTCGGCGACGCCGTGCAGGTCGGTACGCTCGCGGCGATCGACGACTTCACCAGGCGCCACCCGCAGAGCCACCTCGACGCGGACGTCAGCGCCGCCCGCCACCGCGTCTACCAGGCGGCGCTCGATCGCTACCTCCAGCAAGCTCCCACCAAATCCCCGGCGGAGCTCGCCTTCGTCCAGCGACTCGTCGCGTGGGCAGAGGCCAAGGGGCCGCCGGTCGAAGTCCGCTTTCATCGGCTCACCTCGAAGACGATGGACAAGGCCGACGGCGCCGTCGAGAAGCACCGCATGTTCCGCGGGGTGGTCTCCGATCCGTCGCGCTACTTCGACGCCTCGCACGCGAAGCCGAACGAGGATGCCCTCGCGGCGGCGGTCGTCCAGGGATTCGCGCATGCGTTCCCCACAGAGATCGTAGCGCTCGCCGTGGGCGAGCCGATCGCCGATCCGGACGCGCCGCTTCCCGCGCAGATCACGGTGCCGACGCTCTTCGTCGAGTACGGCCCGTCGTGGAGCGGATCGATGGTGGCGAGCGGAAACCCGCGCGGCATCTTCGTCGGGCTCGAGCTCTCGTTCACCGCGCTCTTCCGCGTCCCCGACGACACGAAGCCGCTCAAGGTCCATCTCGATGTCTGGAAGGTTCCGGACACCGCTGCCGCCAAGGGGGACGACAAGCCCGAGGAGAACGTCTACTCGAAGATGCAGCAAGACGCCTTCGCGCAGTTTCAGAAGAGGCTCCTCGGCGCGTTCTTCCGTCCGGCGAGCAGCAAGTGATGCGGGGTGATCGGTTCCTCCGCTCCGTGCTCGCGTGCTCGCTCGCAGTCTCTGCCCTCGGCGCGTGCGACCAGAACCGCGGTGAAGCGGCCCCCGCTCCGTCGCCCGCCATGTCCACGTCCGCCCCCACCCCTTTGGTCCTCGCGCCGCGCGAGAGCATCCACTGGACCCAGGCCCCCAGCGGGCTCACCGACGCATCGCCGGTGATCCGCGACGCCCTCGCCAAAGAACAGGCGAGCGGTCGTACGCTGCTCGTGTACGTCGGTGCGTCGTGGTGCGAGCCGTGCCAGCGCTTTCACCACGCCGTCGAGCAGGGGGAGCTCGACGCGGCGTTTCCGCGCCTCTCGGTCCTCGCCTTCGACGCGGACCACGACTCTGAAGCGCTGGCGAGCGCCGGGTACTTCTCTCGGCTCATCCCGCTCTTCGCGGTTCCTCGGAGCGACGGCCACTCGTCCGGAAAGCAGATTGAAGGGTCGGTGAAGGGAGAGGCCGCGGTCGGCGAGATCACTCCGCGCCTCCGCGCGCTCCTGAGCGGCGGAAGCTGAGCGCGGCCGCGTTACATCGTCACGCCGAAGATATCGCGCAGGCGGCGCCACGGCTCGCGGCCGGGATCCACGTCGAGCAACCCTGCACGCATCGACGTCGTCTCGCCGTCACCCCACGGCCACCACAGCCCGAACGCCGTGAGGCCACCGATAGGCCCGCCTGAGAGGAGAAGCTGCCCTGCCCGAAGGCCTCCGGTTCGCGTCGCCAGCTCGCGCAGCTCGTGCGGCGCACCGGCGATCGTCGTCGAGGTGTACTCGGCCGGAAGGGCGACGGCGGCCGCCTTCCTGGCCTGCGCCTCGTACGGAACGGTGAACGTCGATGCCAGACAGATGAACCGGCCGTCCCAGCTCCAGCCCCGAGCGGGCCACTCCTGCTTGAGTCGGGCCAATGCGTCGAAAAGCGGTTGGGTAGCGTCGCCGGGGGGCATGCCGCGGCAAGAGTACAGACGTTGAGCCGAGCCGTGAAGGGGACCGTGCATCGGAGGCCAATTCTTCTCGTTTCACCTCGCGCCCGGCTTGCGTCGAGCTCGCGTTCGCCTCGCGTTTCGCCGCGTCGGCGCGCGTTAGATAGGGGGGGGTGTGGGCGATGACGGTTCCGCATGAGCCCCTTTTGGGGAACCGCGCGCCGGCCGGGCGCTATCCTAGGAGCTGGGGGAACACCGGGAGACCGAGCCTGGTTCCTCCTCCGCATCGACCTCGAGTGACAGCGCGGGGGCGGTCTTCGCGCAAACGTGAAAAGTGGAGGACAGCGTCAGATGAACATCGCCATCACGTTCCGCCAGATGGAAGCGACCGACGCCGTGAAAAACTACGCGACCGACAAGGTCGCCCGGCTTCAAAAGTTCTTGCGCCGCCCGATGAAGTGCCAGGTCACGCTCAGTTGCAAGGACAGCGGTCGAAACCATTGCGCGGAAGTGGACGTCCACGCCGGCGACAATCATTTCCACGCGCACGAGCAGAGCGAGGACATGTACGCGACGATCGACAAGGTGATCGACAAGCTCGAACGCCAAATCACGACCCACAACGAGACCGCCAAGAAAAAGGGGGCCGAACGGGTCTCCTCCCGCCTCCTGACCGAGGACACCGGCGAGGATTGAGGACTCCAGGCGCCCAGGCCGCCCCCCGTGTGAGAGGCGTCACGCGGCGGGCCCTGCCGAAGGTCGACTAGAGCCGGGCGCTAGGAGCCTGTAGCGTTCGAGTACCGAGACATCGCATGCAACTGACGGATCTTCTCACGGCGGACCGCGTCGCAATCGAACGCGTGCCCGCGAGCGACTACACCAAAGCAAACGCGCTCACCGCGCTCTCGAGGCTCCTGGCTGGGGGGACACGCCTCCCGGCAGACGCCATCGAGCGCGTGCTCGTCGAGCGCGAGCAGCTTCAGTCCACCGGGATCGGCGAGGGGGTCGCCATCCCGCACGGGGCAATGGCCCAGCTCGAGAACCAGTGCGCCGCGCTCCTCATCGTCCCCAACGGGGTCGAATTCCAGGCGATTGACGGCGACAAGGTGACCCTCCTCTTCGCGGTCATCGGTCCGAAGCGCGCCACGGGCGAGCACCTGAAAACGCTCGCCCGCGTATCGCGCCTCCTCCGGAACAAGTCGTTTCGCGAGCGGCTCATCGCCGCACCGAGTGCCGGCGTCGCCTTCGATCTGATAGCCTCCGAAGAAGGGGGGGACAGGCGATGACTTCGTCTGCCGACGAGGATCGCGCTCGCGCGGCCGAAATGGCCTATGCGGGGCCGGAGTACGGGACGGAGCTCAGCGTGGGCGCTCTGGTGGACGATCCCCACCTGGGTCTCGAGCTGAACCGAGTCGCTGGCGAGGCGGGGCTCGAGCGCCCTCTGCGGCATCCGCGCGTCCAGAAGTGCGGCCTCGCGCTGGCCGGTCATTTTCACGGGGTCGTCCCGACCCGCGTCCAGGTGCTCGGCGAGACCGAGCTGTCGTACCTCGAGTCGCTCGCCCCCGATGCGAGGTCGAACGCCGCGCGCGGGTTCTTTTCGCTCGGGCTCTCGTGCGTCGTCGTCACGCGCGGGGGCGAGCCGCCGCGCGCCCTCGTGCAGGCGGCCGAAGCGACCGGGACGCCTCTCTTCGTCTCGAGCGAGCGATCGAGCCGAACGATCAACGCCATCCACGCCCTCCTCGACGACCGCTTGGCCCCGAGCACGCAGCTTCACGGCGTGCTCGTCGACGTGTTCGGCATCGGGCTCCTCCTCCTCGGCAAGAGCGGGATCGGGAAGAGCGAGTGCGCGCTCGAGCTCGTCCTGCGTGGCCACAGGCTCGTCGCCGACGACGTCGTCCGGTGCGAGTGGCGCCCCCCGGGGATGATCTTCGGCGGCCCGGCGGACCTCCTGCGTCATCACATCGAGGTGCGCGGCCTGGGCGTCCTCAACATCAAAGATCTCTTCGGCGTCACGAGCGTCAACGAACGAAAGCGGATCGACGTGGTCGTCCGGCTCGCCGAGTGGAACGATCGGGACGAGTACGATCGCCTCGGCGTTGGAGATCAGGTCCACGTCATCCTCGGCCAGGGGATCCGCCTCCTCACCGTCCCCGTGCGTCCTGGGCGCGACATGGGCTCGATCCTCGAGATCGCCGCGCGGAACGAGCTCCTGCGCCGCGCCGGCAAGGACACCGCGCAGAGCTTCATCGATCGGGTCGAGGCGTCGCTCCACCGCCCGGAGCGCCCGCTCGAGCCCGAATCGATCGCGAGCCCGGTCGAAGACCTTCTCTCCCCGCGCCCCATCTCCCCTCAAGTGCACCGTCGCGAGGCGACGCCCGGTCTCTACCGCTCCGGAGCGGTGGGGGGCGCGAGCGGGACCGAGAGCTCTGCATGGATCCCGGCCGTGCGCCCCAAGAAGGGGGATGAATGACGGTCTCGGAAGGGGCTTCGAACGCGCCGTCGCGACGTCCGACCGTCGTGGTCGTGAGCGGACTGTCCGGCGCCGGGAAGTCGACCGCCCTTCGCGCGCTCGAGGACCTCGGTTTTTTCTGCACCGACAACCTCCCTACGGTCCTCGCGCCGCAGGCGGTCGCGCTCTGCGAGCACGGCGGGATGACCCGCGTGGCGCTCGGGATCGACGTACGCGTCCGCGCGTTCCTGGGCGAGTTCGAGAACGTGATCTCGATGCTCGAGAACGGCAAGCAGCGCGAGGTCCAGGTCATCTTCCTCGACGCCAGCGACGAGACGCTCTTTCGCCGCTTCAGCGAGACTCGCCGCCCACACCCGCTCAACGCCGACGGCGGCGATCCCGGGTCGCGCGAAGGGGCGATCGCCGTCCTCGACGGCATCCACCTCGAGCGCGAGCGCCTCGCCCCTCTGCGAGCCCGCGCCACTCATGTCATCGACACCACGCGGCTCTCGGTGCACGAGCTGCGGCGTACGATCATCACCGCCTTCGGTCCCTCCTCGGGAGGCGCGCCGCGGATGGCCACGCGGATCGTCTCCTTCGGATTCAAGTACGGGACGCCGATGGACGCCGACCTCGTCCTCGACGTCCGCTTCCTCGACAACCCCTACTTCGTGCCCGAGCTGAAGTACCTCCCGGGGACCGATCCCGCCGTCGTGAAGTTCGTCCTCGAGCTCCCCGAGACGAAGGAGTTCCTCGATAGGACGCGCGATCTTCTCGCGTACGTGATGCCGAAGTACGAGCGCGAGGGGAAGAGCTACCTCACGATCGCGATCGGCTGCACGGGGGGGCGACATCGCTCGGTCGTGGTCGCCGACGTCCTCGCGCGCGCGCTCGCCCCCGTCGCCGAACAGGCGATCACCGTCGTGCACCGCGACGTGCTCCGGCGCGACGCCTGGATGCGCGCGGAGCCGGAGCTGCCCCTCCCGGAAGGGCTCGTCCCCGCCGTCCCGCGCGCCCCCGACTCGGAGGAGCGACTTGGCGTGGCTTCCGTGTCGACCGTCGAGCGGATCGGCGTGGCGCAGCCTCTCGGGTATCCGGAGCGAGGCTCACGATGAGCGATCGCGCGACGGGACGCTTCACGATCGTCAACACGCTCGGGCTCCACGCCCGCGCGGCGACGAAGCTCGTGCAGCTCGCGTCGCGCTTTCCGTGCGAGGTGGAGATCTCGCGCGACGATCAGGCGGCCAACGGCAAGAGCGTCATGGGGGTGCTCCTCCTCTGCGGGTCGAAGGGGACCGTGCTCGACGTCCGGGCTTCGGGCGAGCGGGCGCAGGAGTGCGTGGATGCGGTGGGCGAGCTGATCGCGAATCGCTTCGGGGAGCCGTCGTGACCCAGCCGCCGCCGAGCCGCAAAGGGGGGACCGAGAGCTCCACGCCGCCGCCTGGACCCGAGGGGACCGCCCATCCGATCCCGCCCACGTCCCACCAGCGCATCCCGGCCCCCCCCTCGTCACGCCCGCCGTCGTCGAGCGACGCTCCCCCGGCGCTCGATCCGATCGTTCTGAAGGGGATCGCCGGCTCGCCGGGCGTCGCCGTCGGTCCCGCCGTCGTGCTCGACGACGTGCGCGCGGGATACGCGCGCCGCCACATCCACTCGTACCAGGTCGTCGAAGAGATCGAGCGCGTTCACCACGCGGTCACGGCGGCCAAGCAGAGCCTCATCGACGTCGCCGCGCGCCTCACGACGACCGGCCCGGGGCGCGACAACGCGCCGATCCTCGAGGCCTACCTGTTGATGCTGAGCGACCCGATGCTCCACGAGATCGTCGAGCGGAAGATCCGCGACGAGCGCAAGAACGCGGAGTGGGCAGTGGCCGGGGCGAGCGAGGAGATCGCGAAGCTCTTCGGGCCGGAGGACCCCGGCGGAGGCGACTCGTACATCCTCGAGCGCCGGCACGACATCAAGTTCGTGAGCGATCGGCTGATGCGTGCGCTCGCTGGCGAGGCGCACACGGCGATCCCACGGCTCGAGCAGCCGATGATCGTGATCGCGCGCGACCTTTCCCCGGCAGACACGGCAGGCATGGTGCGCGAGCCCGCAGTCGCGTTCGTGACCGAGGTCGGGACGCGCACCAGCCACACGTCGATCATGGCGCGCGCGCTCGAGATCCCCGCCGTGGTGGGGGTCGCCGACGCGCTGCAGGCCGTCCGCACCGGCGACATCGTCATCGTCGACGGCCTCCGCGGGGAGATGACGGTCCACCCCACCGAGGCGATGGTCCTCGACGCGCGCGACCGCGCCGCGCGTCACCTCGCCTTTGCGCGCGGCCTCCTCTCGGCGCGCGACCGGCCGTGCGTCACCGCCGACGGCGAGGCGATCAGCCTCAAAGCGAACGTCGAGCTACCGGCGGAGGCGATCCTGGCGCTCGACCACGGCGCGAACGGCATCGGCCTGTACCGCACCGAGTTCCTCTACATCGATCGCACGACGCAGCCCGACGAGCAGGAGCAATACGAGCTCTATCGGGCCGTCATCGAGGCGGTCGCCCCGCGACCCGTAGTCCTGCGCACGTTCGACATCGGGGGGGACAAGTTCGCGAGCACGTTCCAGCTCCCCGCCGAGATGAACCCTGCGCTCGGCCTGCGCGCGGTCCGGCTCGCGCTCGAGCGACCCGAGGTATTCCTCACGCAGCTTCGCGCGATGGTCCGCGCGAGCGCCCACGGCGACCTGCGGATCATGATCCCGATGATCGCGAGCGTCTACGAGATCCGCGCCGTGCGGAAGCTCCTCGCCCGCGCGATTCGCGAGGTCGCGGAGCGCGGGCAGCCGCACGCGGCGAAGATCCCGCTCGGGATGATGGTCGAGGTCCCCGCCGCGGCGGTCATGGCCGACGTCTTCGCACGCGAAGTCGAGTTCTTCAGTATCGGCACCAACGATCTCATCCAGTACACGCTCGCGATCGATCGAGCGAGCCGCACGCTCGCGCGACTCGCCTCCCCCTTCGACCCGTCCATTCTCCGGCTCATCCACGGCGTCGCGCGCGCGGCGGACGAGAACAGGATCGGTGTGTCGCTGTGCGGCGCGATGGCCTCCGACCCGCTCGCCGCGGCGATCCTCGTCGGGCTCGGGCTCCGCGATCTGTCGATGGAGGCGGCCGCCATCCCCGAGATCAAGGAAGCTCTGCGGCGGGTGACGATCACCGAGTGCCGCGCGACGGCTGAGGCGGCGCTCGCCAGCGACAGCGCGGACGCGGTCGAGGAGCTGGTCGCGAGAGCATTTGCGCCACGGTTCTACGACCTCTTGACCGGAAGCGGCGCTGATACGATGCACGGCGGATCGATACCGCCTCCGCCGATCGCGTGACGCGAGCTCCGTTCTGATACGCTCGGTGAACATGGCTTCCGCGAAGTCGACCCGCATCTCGATCGTCGAGCAGTCACTCTCGGATATCCTCGAGCGGCTCGCTGATCTCCACCCGACCGAGAAGACCCTCATCAAGCTCCGCGAGCTGCGGACGAAGGCCTTTGCCTACGAACGGACCACCAAAGCGTGGATCGCGAACCCGCCGAGTGAGGCCCAGCGCCAGGCGATGCTGAAGCTCGTCATCGAGCTGAACGTCGCCGTCATGGAGCTGTCGAAGGCGCAACGCGACGAGTCGGGGACGCCGACGACCGGCTATGTCCCCCCTAAGCCGAAGTCTTCTCGCCCCGGTCGCCCTTCGCGCGCGCCGAAGCGCTGAGCTCACGGGGCGAGGCGCCAACGAGGCGGCCGCCGGGTGGAAATGGATCAGTGACACACCATTTCCGCGAACCGTTTCCCCAGACCGGCCGCGACCGATACGGGCGTTGAGCGGGGCTCCTCGCGTCGGATCCCCGTGATTCCCGCAGTTTCCGCCGGACATGCGACGCGGCATGCGGCGTGCTCTCCTCCGACACGAACGCACGGAGACTCACTCCGCTGCCGCTCCGGTCCGGAGGATTCGAACGATGCAAGCGCGCAAAGCGCTCCTGAGGAAGCTGGCGGCGGTCGACTGGGAGGCCGCGAGCCGCGCTTTCTTCGAGGGGGAGGCCTGGCTCGAGAGCCGCAACACGATCTACCGCTTCCGCGACGGAGTCTGCTTCGACGTGGCGAGCCGCGACCCGCGACGGACCGAGCGTGCACGAACGCTGATCGGAATGCGCCTGGTGGGGTGGCTCACCGGGCCGAGCTCGCTCTTCACGTCCACGTGGGCCGCGGGGGCTTGCGCGGTGCTCTGGCGCCCGAGCGGAGCCGGAGGGGGCGTGAGCGGGGAGGAGGCCCTGGCGATGACCTCCGCGAGCACGAACTTCGCGCGCGGCCCGAGCTCCGTCTACCTCCAGGCGCTTCACGATCAGGTGCCGCCGGTCGATTCGCAGACATTCCGGCGAAATGACGCCGCCCCCGCGCCGCTCAAGACGCCGGCGCCGCGCCCGAAGCTCCCCTCGTCGTCGTATCGCTCGGGGTAGGCCGCCGTCGTTCGACGCGCCGCAGTAAGAGAAAAAACGACCCCGGTGCGCTTGACCAGTCCGCTACCCGCGGCCAGCGTGTTGCGCTTCATGCGCCGACCGCTCCTCGCCTCGTTCGCCGCCTCGCTCGCGTCGCTCGTTGCATGCGCGACCACCCCCCCTCCCCCCGTGGCGACCGTCGCCGAGACAGCCCCCCTTTCGGAGGCCTCCACGACCCCGTCGGTGACGTCGGCGCAGGTCGAGCTCCCCCCGACGCGCGACGACGGCCGCCTCCCCGGGAACGCGACGCCGCGACGCTACGCGCTCACGCTCAACGTGGACCCCTCCCAGGAGCGCTTCCAGGGGCAGGTGACGATCGACGTCGACCTCGCATCCGCGACCTCTCACGTCGTTCTTCACGGCCGCAACCTCTCGATCGTCGACGTCACCGCGGCGAGCGCCGCACGAGCCGGTAGCAAGACCGCACCTGCCCGAGGCACCGCGACCTCGCGCGCGACAAAGGGGGGGATCACGCCGGAGGAGATCGTCCTGTCGTTTCCCGAGCCTCTCCCCGCCGGGCGTGCAGCGCTGTCGATCACCTACGACGCCCCGTTCGATCGCGAGCTGTCGGGTCTGTATCGTGTGAAGGAGGGGGAGCGCTGGTACGCGTTCACCCAGCTCGAGTCCACCGCCGCCCGCCGCGCGTTCCCCTGCTTCGACGAGCCCGGATACAAAGTCCCGTTCGATCTTCAGGTCACGACGCCGAAGGGGATGATCGCCGTCGCGAACACCCCCGAGCTCTCGCGCACGGAGGACGCACAGGCGGGACAAGCGGGACAAGCGGGACAGGCGGGCGCCGCGAAGGTCCACTTCGATTTCGCCACGACGCCGCCGTTGCCGACGTACCTCCTCGCGTTCGCCGTCGGCGACTTCGATGTCCGCGAAGGGGCCAAGACCCCGGTGCCGATCCGGCTCATCACCGTGAAGGGGAAGGCGAACCTCGGCGACTTCGCGCTCGACGCCACGGCCGGGCTCGTGAAAAAGCTCGGCGACTACTTCGGCATCCCCTACCCCTTCCCCAAGCTCGACATCGTCGCGGTCCCCGATTTCGCCGCGGGGGCGATGGAGAACCCGGGGCTCGTCACGTTTCGAGAAGAGGCCCTCCTCACCAATCCGGCGCACTCGAGCGTGTCGGAGAAGCACTACGACGCGGTCGTCATCGCCCACGAGCTCTCGCACATCTGGTTCGGCGATCTGGTCACGATGAAGTGGTGGAACGACGTCTGGCTGAACGAGGGTTTTGCCAACTGGATGGAGACGAAGGCGACCGACGCTTGGCGCCCGGAGTACGCCGAGCGCCTGAACGCCGTCGCTTCGACGCTCCGGGTGATGGACACCGACTCGCTCACGAGCGCGCGCGCCGTGCGACAGCCGGTGGTCTCGACGAGCGACATCGAAGAGGCGTTCGACGGGATCTCCTACGACAAGGGGGCTGCGATCCTCGCGATGATCGAGCGGTGGATCGGGCCCGACGCGATGCAGAAGGGGGTGCGCGACTACCTCAGGGCGCACGCCTGGAAGAACGCCGAAGCGTCGGATCTCCTCGGCTCGCTCGATCGGGCGTCGGGGCGCGACGTGAGCGGAATGGCGGCGACGTTCCTCGATCGTCCCGGCGTCCCTCGCGTCGCCGTGACGTCGATTTGCGACGCCGCCCGGCCCGCCCCGGGGGGCGGAAAGATCTCGCTCAATCTCGCGCAGTCGGCGTGGCATCCGTTTGGCGTCGAAGCGATGCAGACCGACAGCACCCCCTGGAAGATCCCGGTGTGCGTGCGCGCAGCGGGGGCGAGCGTCGACACGTGCACGGAGCTCATCGGCGCACGCGGCTCGATCGATCTCGGCGGCGACTCGTGCCCGCTGTGGACC
>JBKQKP010000213.1:0-17909 GCA_052147435.1 Polyangiaceae bacterium
GGTTAGAGCGGGCGTTTCTTACGCGCTAGGTCGGGGGTTCGACTCCCTCCTCCGGCACTTCCTCGTTTCGCTGTACGATCCCCGGGCTTGAGCTCGCCGTCCATCCCGCCCCGAGATTTCGACAGCCCCCCGTCCTCCATCGGGATGGAGGACACGGGGAGCTTTCAGGCGGGCGCGTTCGAGAAGCAGTACGAAGAGCTCTTCGCCGAGGCGCTCGAGGAAGGGGAGATCTCCCCTGAGGAGCGCCACCGCCTCGACCTCGCCGCAGCGGCGCTCGGACTCGACCCGGAGCGCGCGAGGCGCCTCGAGCACGCGCTCCTTCACGCCTACGAGTCGCACGCGGCGATCACGCTCGCGGAGCGGGTCGATCCCAGCTCCCTCGCCGACCACGCTCCGCAGACCGGGCGCCCGCAGTCGGGCTTCTTCGAAGGGGACGACGACCGCCCCACCCCCGTCAGCCGTCTCTCTCCGATCCCGGACGAGAACGCCCTCCTCCACGATCGCTTCGAGGAGGCGCGGCAGACGCGCGATCTCGACGTCCAGTTCTGCACCGCCGCCGTCCTCGTGCGCCGCAAGCTCGCCACGCGCGAGGAGGCGCGCGTGTACGAGAAGAACCGGCCGCTCCTTCCGCCGAAGCCCGCGCGGTCACTCACCTCGGAATCGTGGGGGCGGCTCTTCCACCCCGACGAAGACCGCTGCACCGGCGACGTCTTCGCCGTGATCGCGTCCGCCGCGCTCCTCGGTCGCATCTCGGCGATGCGCCGCGATCGCTCCCTCCCCCACCTCGACGCCGACAAGCGGCACGAGCCGCACACGTCCACGGTGAGCGCGGTGCGCGCGATCGCCTGGGCGGCGACGACGCTCGGCCTGCGGACCCCACCCATCTTCGTCGACGCCGGCGAGCGCCTCCCGTTCGAGATCGTCCCCGCGCTGCCGCCGGCGATGCGCGTCGGCTCCCCCATGCTCACCGGACAGACCGCCGTTCAGCTCGCGTTCCACTGCGCGCGGCAGCTCACCTGGTTCCGCGAAGAGCACTTCGTCTGCACGCTGGTACCGTCGATCGCCTACCTGGAAGAGCTCTTCCTCGCCGCGCTTTCGATCGGCGCGCCGCAGATCGATCTCCTCCCCGAGGTGCGCGCGCGGATCTCCGTCGTCGCCGAGGCGATCAAGCCGGTGCTCGATCCCCCGCGGACGGCGCGCCTGGAGCAGCAGGTCGGGCGGTTTCTCGCTCAGGGGGGGAAGACGAGCTTGAGGCGATGGGCCCAGGCGGCGGAGTGGACGTCGCTCCGGGCAGGGCTCTTGATGTGCGGCGATCTCGCGACGGCGTGCGACATCGTCGGAGGCGAGGCGAACGCCACGGAGCGGACGCACGAGCTCGAGAGGTTCTGGGGGAGCGAGGACCTCACGTTCTTGCGGCGGGAGCTCGGGATCGCGCTGGGCGGGTAGAGGACGAGCGGGAATGTCGATCGAGGATCGCGATCGCTGACCTAGAGGAGCCTACTTCACGATCGGGTTCTGCGCGTCGAACGGCATCCGCACGTGCAGCTCGCGCGTGCCGAGCGCGGCGGGGATCGGGTCGAACGGGGAGGCTCGCTGGATCGCCTCGTAGCAGTTGCGATCGAACTCGGGGACGCCGCTCGGGCGAAGGGGGGGCCACTCGGGGCGCGCCTCTCCGTTCGCGGAGATCGTGACGGCGAAGATGACGGTCCCCTGCCGGAGATCGAGCGCGGCGCGCAGCGGGAAGGCGTGCGCCCAGAGCGGATCGAGCTTTTGATGGATGCGCCGGAAGTACGGGAGAAGGCGCGAATCGTTCGTGTCGAGATCCCACCACTCGCTGTCGCCGGGGCCGATCGGGCGCCCCGTCGAGCCGGCTCCGGTCCGCCCGCCTGCGCCGGGGGTCCCGCCGCCTGCGACGCCGCCGGAGCCTTCCCCCACAGCGCCTGCGGCCGTGCTCGCGTGGACGATCGAACGGAGTGTCGCCGCGACCTCCTGGTCGCTCTCGATGTCGTCGCGCGGGCGACCACGTCGCGTGGCAGGCACGCTCACGGCCGCGAGGACGACGTCCGGGCGCGCGCGCATCACGTGGGCCCCCGCGCGATGGACGAGCCCGACGCGCCCGTCGTGCACGCCGAGGCCGGAGGCGCTCGCGAGCGACCCCTCCTGCTCCGAGCCGTTCTCCGTCCGCTGCTCGAGCTCACCGTCCGGAATCGGCGGGGTGCCGACAGCCGATCCCTTCACCGAAGGGGACTCCGACGCGCGCGCGCCGCGGCTCGGATCCGACTCAGTAGGGCTGCGGCGTTCGGCGCGCTGGCCTTTGCCCGAAGCGAGGAACGACAGCTCCATCGGCTCCCTCGAGGCGCGACGGTCCTCCCACGTTTCCCGATCGTGCGCGCTCCTGATCCGTTGCTGCTGATCGAAGTCGAGCCGGTTGATGAGGTCGGACGTCAGATGCATCTGCTCGTCGCGATCGCTCAGGTTGGTGGGGCGGTCGCTCGACGTCGCGACGCCGGCGCGACCGTGCCTCGCGTCGTCGAGCTGCGCTTCCTGGGCCCCCCCGAAGTACCGAGGAGGATCCCCCTTCGGATCCGGCGGCCGGTCGGACTGGAGCGTCCCTTCGGCGACACCGGGGAGCTCGACCGCGATCGTTCCGTCTCCCCGCGGCGCGGGGGTCGCTGCGCGCGCGTTCTTCTGCTCGAGCGAACGGAGCGCGAGCCAGCCGAATCCGGCGATGAGCCCGACGTGCAGAGCCACGGACGCCACCCAGGTCGCGCCCCATCTCCACATGCGTAGCGACCGCCCGCTCGACGTCCTCACGTCCCTCCGTGCCTTCCTCCTATCTTGAAGTCGGGACGCCGGTTTGGCTACCCCCCGGCGTCTCCGGCCCGCACGCTAGTCGCGAGAGTCGCGCGGAAAAGCCCTCCGGAACCGCCGCTCCGCGTTCGCGGTAGTCGCTTCGGCGAGAGCAGCCACGTCCATTCCGCGGAGCGCGGCGACCCGAGCGACGGTGTAGGCGACGTACGCAGGCTCGCAGGGTTTCCCCCTCATCGGGACGGGGGCGAGGTAGGGGCTGTCGGTCTCCACGAGGATCCTGTCGAGCGGCGCCCAGACGGCGACGTCCTGCACGGCGTGCGTGTTCTTGAACGTGACGATGCCGGAGAAGGAGATGTCGAAGCCGAGCGCGAGCGCGCGCTCGGCGAACGGGCGATCTTCGCTGAAGCAGTGGATGACGCCACCGACGTCGCGCGCCCCCTCCGCGGCGAGGATCGAGAGGGTGTCCTCGGCCGCCTCGCGGGTGTGAACCACGATCGGTTTCTTCACGGCACGCGCGAGCGCGATGAGGCGGGCGAAGACCGAACGTTGCACGTCGCGTGGGGAGTGGTCGTAGTGGTAGTCGAGGCCGATCTCTCCGACCGCGACGACCTCAGGGCGCGAAGCGAGGGCCGCCAGCTCGGTGTAGAGCGGTTCGTCGAGCGTCGTCGCGTCGTGGGGATGAACGCCGACCGTCGCCGCGACGCGGTCGGGGTGCGTCTGGGCGAGCGCCACGGCGGCGCGTGCCGGTGCGAGGTCTCTCCCCACCCCGACGACGACGAAGCCGATCACCCCCGCGGCCCGCGCGCGCGCCATGACGGGATCCGGACCGTCGGGGAAGTAATGAGGGTCGAGGTGGCAATGCGTGTCGACGATGGCGGGCATCCCTCGGGAGCTTTCCGGACGCCGGGCTCCGGCGCAAGCTCCGCGCATCGCGCCGAGGTACCCTTTCGGCACCGTCATGGCGCTCGAGCCTTCCGCGCAGGCCCCCTGCTACACAGTCTTCTCGCAGCGTTCGGACGCGCGGGTCGACGTCGCCGAGTGGGCGCGCCACGCCGAGCGCTTCCTGGGGGTGCGCCTGGGGCTGACCGAGGACAAGCGTTACGACGCCGATCCCCCCGCGTGGGATTCCGTGAAGGTCGTGATCGCCCCGGTCCGGGAGGACGACGCACGGACGATCGCGAGCGGCGTGCGCACCTGCTCCGGTCGCCCGACGACGACCGAGGATCTCCGCGCCGCTCGCGACGCGTCGCAGGCGGGGGCGGGGCTCGCGGATCTGGCGAAGCGCTGCCCGCAGGTCTGGCTCGTCGAGACCGACGCGACGGGAGACGACGACCGCGTCGCGCTTCGCATCGCGGCGATCCTCGCGGGGGTCATGCTCGGCCCGATCCTCGCGCCCGGGGGAGTCGAGCTCTTCGGGCCGAAGACGGCGCGCGAGCGGCTAGGCGCCTGACGCCTCGAGGTCTCGCTCTTTCCGCCCCGCGATCCAGAGCAGAAGAACGCTGCGCACGAACCAGTCGCACGTCGACCCGAGCCAGACTCCGGTGAGCCCCATCCCGAGCGTCAGCGCGAAGAGCCACGTGCACGAGATGCGAACGGCGAACGCCCCGACGGCGCTCACGCCGAGCACCGGGCGCGTCATCCCCGCGCCGCGGAGCGACTGCGCGAGGACCGAGGCCGTCGCCATGAACGGCTGGGCCAGCGCGAGGACGGGGACCGCCGCGGCTCCTATCGCGATCACCTCCGCGTCCGTCGAGAAGATAGGCAGGACCAGACGACGCGCGGCCAAGAACGCGAGCCCCACCGTCGTGAGGAGCACGATCGCGTAGACCATCGCGATCCGCGCGGCCCGCGGCGCGTCGCGCCCCTCCCCTGCCCCGAGCTTCTGCGCGACGAGCGCCGCCGCCGCGAGCCCGAAGCCGTCCGCCGAGAGGAAGCAGATCGACTCCACGCTGATGAGCGACTGGTTCGCCGCCATCGACGCGTCCCCCAGGCGCCCGAGGACGAAGATGAAGCCGAGGTAGCCCGCGTGGTAGAGCACCCGCTCGAGGACCGCCGGATTCGCGACCCGGAGGAGCGCGCGCGCTTCTGCGCGGTACTCGAAGCGGCTCGTCGATCCCGAGGCTTTGTCGCGTCGCAACGAGACCCCCCGCGTCGGCGCGGTGAGCGCCGCGACGACGAAGGCCCCTTCGAGGGCGAACGTGATCGACGTGCTGATGCCGGCGCCGCGCATCCCCATCGCCGGGACACCGAGCGCCCCGAGGATGAGGACCCGGTTCAGCCCGATGTGGACGACGTTCGCGACCACCCCCGCGTAGAGCGGCGTCCGCGTGTCGCCCGCCGCGCTGAGCGCAGCGATCCCCGTCGCCGAGACGAAGACGACGGGCGACGCGGAGAGGGTCCAGGCGAGGTACGCGCGCGCTTCGCGAACCGCGGCGCCGGATGCGTCCGGAAACGCCCGGCCGAGGAGCGGCATGACCGCCGGCCACAGGAGCGCGACGACGAGCCCCGCGGCGATCGCGAAGCCGAGCGACAGAAGAAGCGCACGGCGCGCGCGCGGCCGGTCCTTCGCGCCGACGTGCCTCCCGACGCGCGCGATCGTCCCCACCTCGAACGCCATGAAGACGCTCCACAGCGACCACTCGAGCGGCCCCGCGACCTGCATCCCGGCGAGCGACGACTCCGCGTGGTGTCCGAGCATCGCCCGGTCGACCACGAAGACCATCGTTTGAAGCAGGGAGCTGCCGATCGCGGGAAGGGCGATCCGCCGCACTTCGCGCGCGAGCGACATTCAGCGATTTCTTCTCAAACGACGAGGTCGTGAAACCGCTTCCGTACGAGGATGCTCGCCGCGTCCCCCGCGCAGTTCCGGCAATAGCCGAACTTCGCGATCATCCGCTCGATGACCCCCTCCGCGTCGCGGCGCCGGTCCTTGTCGAGCCCCGTCCCCTCGTCGCGGACGAGGACGACGACGTCGCGCGCGAGGAGGGCCACGGCCGGCCGGCGGTCGTTGCTGATCGCTTCGCGGATCCGGCGCATGTGCTGGGGGAAGACGGCCGCCCCCTCCACCTTCTGCCCGGGGTGGTCGATCGCCCACGCGGCGATGCCGCTGATCAAGCTCCGCCGCCAGTCCTGGACGTCCTCTTTGCCGCTCTTGCCCGTGGCGTCGAGGAGGCGCTCGACCTCGCGCATCATCTTCTCGTCGGGCTCCTCGTACTCGCCCGTGATCCGATTGCGGATGCGCTCTTTTTTCACCCAGACGCTCACGTGCTGCACGTACCGCTCGAAGAGCTCGCCGTACTGCACGTCGTCGACGAGGCCGCTCGAGGCGTAGAGCTCGGTCTCCCAGCTCGACAAGAGGCGCGCCGAGAGGGCGTCTCGGAACTGCTTCACGTCGTGGTAGCCGCCGGAGATCGCGTCCTGCTGGAGCCACTCGAACTCGTTTTTCCTCTGGCAGAGGACGTCGATCTCGTCGAGGACGGCGAGCGGCGAGAGGCACTGGAACTGCGTGGACTGGGCGGCGTCGAGGAGCACGGCCCGCATCTCGCGCGGGCTCGCGCCGATGCGCCCTTCGTAGATCGGGTACGCGTCGCTCTCTTCGTAGAGCTCGCGGACGTGCGATCGCAGAAGCTTCTGCGCGTCGGCGTCGAGGCGCTCCGGGGGGCGCTCGCCGGCATAGATGTCCGCCTTCTCGACGGCGGTGAGCGACTGGAGCGGGACGCTGAGGCCGCGCGGATACCGCTCCGGGTTGGGCTTTCGCATCCGGGTGAGGACGGCGAACACCGCGGCCATCTCGGTCGCGTGCGGGGCCACGTGGCGGCGCACCTGCGGGGCGACGTGCGAGTCGTAGATGGCCTGCTCTTCTTTGTAGTTCCGCAGGTACGGGACCCGTATCAGCTCGAGCCGGCCGCGGAAGCTCGCGAACTCGGGGTGCTCGCGGAAGGCGTCGAGGTGGAGCTCGTTCGCGCTCCCCATCATGACGGCGTTCAGCTGGACGTTCTGCTGAGAGAGCGCCACCTCGCCCGTCTCGATCGAGAGCTGCAAGTACTTGAAGGCATCGAGCGGGCGCTTGAGCAGATCGCTGAACTCGAGGAGCCCCCCGGCCGCCTCGACGAGCTCCCCCTTCGCCTCGTACAGCGTGATCGCCTGGAGCGACGCAGGGAGCGCCGCGAGCGAGCGGTCCGCCGTCACCTGGCGCTCCGCCGCATCGACGCTCATCTGCGGGCCGATCGTGACCGCCCCGACGCGGTAGCGCTGCGAGATGAAGTAGCGCTCGACCTGGACGTGCTTCATCACCTCGGTGAACGACCCCTGGTAGCTCGCGAGGAGCGCCTCGAAGACCTGCTGGCTCTTGTGGGAGAGCTGGCCGCGAAGAATCCAGTCGTTCGGCGGCTCGGTCCCCGACACGGCGACCCCCCCGGACTGCGCGGCGTGCGGGCCGAAGAGCTTCTCGAGGAGGGCGCGGCGCTCCGGTACCGGGAAGAGGAAGAGAGGATGGTCTCGGACCTCGACGAGGAGCTTCGCGTCGATCTGGTCGTCGGCGAGATGGGCGTACGTGCTGGTCTGCTGGGCGGAGCTCGGCTGCGCGAACCCGAGCGAGCCGCGGACCGTCTTGTTCGACGGGAAGACCCAGTTGAAGCGGTAGAGCGCCCCCTCGTCGAGCGTGGAGTAGTGCTCGATGGCGCGCATCAAGCAGCCGACGATCGTGCTCTTCGCCGAGCCGTTCGGCCCGTGGAGCAGGACCAACCGGTTCGGGCGCCCCTCGCGCACGAAGTTCGACAGCGACCTGTGAATCTCCCCCTGGACCCCCTCCTGGCCGATGAGCGCCCCGCGCGGGAGGTGCTTCTGCTCGGGGGCCATTTCGGCGTCACACGGGAGGTCGAAGAGCTTCCACCGGGTGAGCTTTCCCCAGGGGGACTCGACCTCGGTGGTCCCGTAATGCTCGAACGAGTCGCGCAGGTACCGGCTGGCGTCGCGCGAGTAGCGGACAGGATCGCTCGCGAAGAGGTCGAGGTACTCGCTGAACGACAGGACGCGGCGCCCGCGCTGAAAGCGCTTCTCCACGGTCTCGGCGACGTGCTGGATGTACGCCGCAGCCGTCCCCGGTTCGGACCGATCCGCGCGCCGCGCGGGATCGCCGTCTCTCCCCCGCGTGGGATCGCTCATGCGGTGAAGTTTACCAGTTTCCACCGCGCGCGGGCGTCGCGCCGGCCGGCGCGTCCGATCACTTCACCGTGACGGGGATCGAGACGTCGATCGTGCTCGGGGCGCACTCCTTGTCCGTACAGAAACAGACCTTGTACTTCCCCGTGAGCGTGACGGCCCCCTTCGCCGACGGCTTGAACTTGATCGTCATCACCCCCACGGTCTTCCCCTGGCGCTCGAAGTCGCCCCCCGTGAAGGTCGCCCCCCCCGAGCCGTGGAACTCGACGCCCGCCCCCGCGAGCGTGAGCTTGAACGGGTAGCTCTCGTTGACGTGGAACTCCCCCTTCGTGGTGGCGGTGAGCTTCACCACGCACTCCGCGCCGGCATGGCAGTCGCCCACCTGCTCGGGCTTCAGGTCGTAGTTCCCGTCGGCGTAGCTCGTCCGTGAAGAGCCGGCCGCGACGGCCAAGAACGCTCCCGCGCAGAGCGCGAGCTTGAGTGTGCGGAGGGGGTGCTTGCTCGTCATCACGCGTCACCTTTCGTCTGGTGGGTAGCCGTGGGGGGGGGGGCCAGGGGCTAGGAGGTTGGACGCTCCCCGCTCGGAGGAATTCAATACCACGGACCAAATCGCCGGAGTTGGCCTCGTAGCCGAATCGTGCTCGGCGACCTACGGCCTCACATAGAGCTCGAGACGCGGGCCTCGCGGGGAGCTCTCGGCGACGACGTCGGCCGGTTCGGAGCTCGCGAAGAGCGACGGAGGGCCGGGAGACCGAACGGACAGGACGGGCCGCTCGTCGCCGCCGGCGCCGCCGCCGTCGGCAAAAGCGAAGGTCATTCCGGTGACGCTCGTGCGCCCCGCGAGGATGGCGATCCCCTGATCGTCGGGCGCGTGCCGCCGCCAGCGTTGAACGAGCGAGCGCACGTCGATCCGGACACGGGCTCGAGCGCCGTCGAGCGTGATCTCGGGGAATCTCGCGTCGTCGAGGCGAGGAGCCCGCCCCCACGCGATGGATCGCGGGTCCCAAGGCTCGACGATACGGGCGGCGTGGAGGGTGATCGGCGTGGGATCGGAGTCGACGGAAGGGGCTTGGTCGAGGACGACGTGGGCGTCGAGGATCGCCGTCTCGGGCGAGAGGTCGACGGAGAAGCGAAGTAGCAGCATCGAGCCGGCGTCCCGCTCGCGGCCGAGCGTCGCTACGGTCGCCGCCTCGCCCTGCCTCACGCTGCCGTCGTCCCCTGGCGCGAGCCGTACCGCGGCGACCGGCGCGACGACGACCCGCCGCGCGCGATAGGCGCCGAACTTGTCGAGCGCCTGCAGCTCGGAAGAGGCCCCCGGGGGAGCGCTCGCCGCCGGTGGGGGCGCGGCCGAGTGGGACGCGCAGGCGGTGACCGAGAGCGCCAGCCCCAGCAGCACGAGACGGCTCAGCGAAGCCTTGGCCTTTCGAGCGAGCACGGCGGACGACAGTACTCTAAGGTAGCAGGCGGTGACGACAGGACCTCTCCTCTCCGTCCGCGACTTGGTGACGACGTTCCGCACCGACCGCTCCTCCGTGCGTGCGGTCGATGGCGTCTCGTTCGACATCCCCCTCGGGGCCACGGTCGGGCTGGTCGGCGAGAGTGGATGCGGCAAGAGCGTCACGTCGCTCTCGATCCTGCGCCTCGTCCCCGATCCCCCCGGGCGCATCGACTCCGGGACGATCACGTTTCGCGACCGGGATCTCCTCGCCCTCTCCGAGCGCGAGATGCGAGGCGTCAGGGGGGATCAGATCTCGATGATCTTCCAGGAGCCGATGACGAGCCTGAACCCCGTCTATACGGTGGGCTCGCAGATCGTCGAGGCGATCCGACTTCACAGGAGCGTCTCGCGCTCGGCCGCGCACGACCGGGCCGTGCAGATGCTCAAGCTCGTCGGGATCCCCGGGGCCGAGGACATGTCGCGCGCGTACCCGCACGAGCTGTCGGGGGGGATGCGGCAGCGCGTGATGATCGCGATGGCTCTGTCGTGCGAGCCGAAGCTCCTCATCGCCGACGAGCCCACGACCGCGCTCGACGTGACGATCCAGGCGCAGATCCTCGAGCTCCTGCGAAAGCTGCAGAGCGAGATGGGGATGAGCGTGCTCTTGATCACCCACGACCTCGGGATCGTCGCCGAGTACGCGAGCCAGGTGCTCGTCATGTACGCGGGAAAGATCGTCGAGAGCGCCCCCGTGGACGACCTCTTCGCGCGCCCCCGGCACCCCTACACGCTCGGGCTGGTCGAGAGCGTGCCGAAGCCGAGGGGAGAGGCGGCGTCGGAGCCACCGGGACCTGGGGGGAAGGCGAAGAAGCGGGTCCGCCTCCGGGCGATCGAAGGGATGGTCCCCGACCTCGCGCACCTCCCCCCGGGCTGCCGGTTCCAGGACCGCTGCCCGATGATGATCGACAAGTGCGCGAGCGAGGAGCCCGAGCTGATTCCGCTCGACGGCGGAGGGCGCGCGTCGCGCTGCTGGCGCGCGGACGAGGTGGGGCGATGACCGAACGCGCGGGTCTCCCCGAGCAAGCCGCGGGGGCGGGAGCGCCTCGGACGCTCGTCGCGACCGACAAGCTGACGAAGTATTTCGCCGTGAGGCGCGGGCTCTTCGCGCGGACGACGGACGTCGTGCGCGCCGTCGACGGGGTCTCGATCCGGGTGCGACGCGGGGAGACGTTGGGCCTCGTCGGGGAGAGCGGGTGCGGGAAGAGCACGCTCGGGCGCCTCATCCTGCGCCTCGTCGACCCGACCTTCGGCCGCGTCGTCTACGACGGTCGCGACATCGTTCCCCTCACGCAGGCGCAGCTCCGCCCGCTGCGGCGCAAGATGCAGGTCATCTTCCAGGACCCGTACGCGAGCCTGAACCCGCGAATGAACGTCCGCGAGATCGTGGGCGAGGCGATCCGGATCCACAAGCTTGCCGTGTCGCGCTCCGACGAGGAGGCGAAGATCGCGCTCCTCCTCACGAAGGTCGGCCTCCGCCCGGAGGCGATGAACCGGTACCCGCACGAGTTCTCGGGGGGGCAGCGGCAGCGCATCGGGATCGCGCGCGCGCTCGCCGTCGAGCCGGAGTTCATCGTGTGCGACGAGCCGATCAGCGCGCTCGACGTGTCGATCCAGGCGCAGATCGTGAACCTGCTGCAGGATCTGCAAGACGAGCTCGGGGTCGCGTACCTCTTCATCTCGCACGATCTGAACATCGTCGGGCACGTCGCCCACCGCGTGGCGGTGATGTACCTCGGAAAGATCGTCGAGCAGGGGGAGCGGAGCCTCGTCTATGCGCGCGCGCACCACCCGTATACGCGCGCGCTCCTCAGCGCCGTCCCGGTGACCGACCCCGCGCGAAAGAAGCTCCGCGTCGTCCTCGAAGGGGACGTCCCCTCGCCCATCGATCCCCCG
This sequence comes from Polyangiaceae bacterium, assembly GCA_052147435.1. Classification (GTDB taxonomy): domain Bacteria; phylum Myxococcota_A; class Polyangia; order Polyangiales; family Polyangiaceae; genus JBKQKP01. Next base: position 11,363 of record JBKQKP010000213.1, read on the forward strand.
TCCGGCTGCGCCTTCCACCCGCGGTGTCCGCGCATCGTCCGGGGCAAGTGCGAGAAAGAAGCGCCCCCTCTTGCCGAGGTCATGCTCGGGAGCGGACACAAGGTGGCGTGCTGGAACCCTCACATCGACGAGCCGGCGCCGGGGGGCTTCGAGTCGCGCATGACGCCGGCACCATGACCTGAGCGTGGTACACACCCCTTGAATGGATCTCGCCGCCCGCATCGGCCGCTACGAGGTCATCCGGCTGCTCGGCCAGGGGGGGATGGGGCGCGTCCTGCTCGCGAAGGACTCCGTGCTCGGCCGGCACGTCGCGATCAAGATCCTGCGTGACGATCTCGGCCTCCCTCCGGAGTCGCGCGAAGCGCTCTTCGCCCGCATGCGCCAGGAGGCGCGGGCGGCGGCGGCGATCGAGCACCCGCACCTCGTCACGCTCCACGACATGGGCGAGGAACCGAGCGTCGGCCTCTACCTCGTCTTCGAGTACCTGATCGGCCCCACCCTCCGCGACAGGATCGCCGAAGGGCCGCTCGAGGTCGCGTTCGTTGGGCGGGTGGCGCGCGAGCTCGGCGACGCGCTCACGACGGCGCACGAAGCCGGCGTCATTCACCGCGACGTGAAGCCCGAGAACGTGATCCTGTCCACGCACGGCGCGAAGCTGACCGACTTCGGCATCGCTCGCCTCCCGGATTCGACGTTGACCGCCGCCGGATCTGTCCTCGGGACCCCGGCGTACAGCGCTCCGGAGGCGCTCGCGCTCGGAGCGTTCAGCCCGGAGAGCGATCAATTCTCGCTCGCCGCCACGGTCTTCGAGGCGATCTGCGCGCGCCGCGCGTTTCCCGGCGACGACGCGCTCACGATCGCGGCGCGCATCGCGACCGAGCCGGCGCCGCCGCTGCCGTTCTCGTCGGCCGAGCCGAGCGCGCTCTCGCGCATCGACGCGGTCCTCGCGCGTGCCCTCTCGAAGGAGCCTGCGAAGCGGTACCCGTCGTGTCGCGCCTTCGGTGAGGCGCTGGCAGCTGCGATCGACGTGCGCGCGCTCGACACGCCCCCCATCTCCGAAGGGCCTCCACGATCGCTCGTTCCTCGAGCCACGCGGCGCGTGCACAACCTGTTCGCGGCCCTCGCGCTCCTCGTGATCGTCGCGCTGATCGCGTTCGGAAAGCAGCAGGGGGTCGGGATCTCGCTCCGCCGCGTCGCCGAGGACTTCTCGGCGACCCTGACCGCTGCCCATGCGAGCGAGGGGGGGCAGCATCATCGAGCTGCCCGCGCAGCGGCGACCTCGAGCGCGGATCGCCCCGCCGCTCGCGCCGCGCGCGCACCGGAGCTCGAGACTCGGGACGGGAGCACGTTGCAAGCGCCGTCCGATGGTGGCGAAGCGATCCTCGGAGCGCCCGCAGCTTCTCCCTGAGCGCCTTCTCCGTGATCGCGCCGGCAATTTCCGCTCGCCGTTCAATTCGCCGCTCGGCGGGGAGATGCTAAACCTTCTCGCGAGCGCCACCGCGCGCGAGCGCACGCGAGGGCGCGCGAGTCTTCCATCGATGAGCGACTACGAGCCGAACAAGATCATCCCGGGCACCGTCTACCAGGTGGTCCGGCTGCTCGGTCAGGGGGGCATGGGGACCGTCTACGAGGTCGAGGACACGACCGTCGGCAAGCGCTACGTGCTGAAGACGCTCCACGCGCAGCTGCGCGACAGAAAAGAGATCGCGGCGCGCATCAACAAGGAGGCTCGGGTCCTCGCGCGCCTCTCGCACCCGAACATCGTCGAGGTGGTCACGGCGGGAATGACCGGCGACAGCCTGCGTCTGCCGTACTTCCTGATGCAGAAGCTGAACGGGCACACGCTCCGCGCCGTTCTCAGCGCGAAGGGGCGGCTCCCCCTCGAGACGTCGTACAGCATCGCGATCGATCTCCTCGACGCGCTCGATCACGCGCACGCGCTGGGGGTGATTCATCGCGACGTGAAGCCCGAGAACATCTTCCTTCACCGCGGCCCCAACGAAGCGCACCAGACGAAGCTCCTCGACTTCGGCGTGATGCGAATGCTCTCCGGGGAGCAACCGCAGACCGGTGGGCGCTTCGTCGGAACGCTCCGGTATGCGCCGCCGGAGCAGCTCCGCGGCGGACCGATCACGCCGCGCGTGGACCTGTACGCGACCGGGCTCGTGATCTACGAGATGCTCGCGGGGGGTGGACCGTTCGACGATCAGACGACCGACCGCGACATCGCGAACGCGCACCTCGAGAAGGCGCCGCCGCCGCTCTCGTCGAAGATCCTGATCGCCCCCGAGCTCAACGCGCTCGTCATGTCCGCGCTGTCGAAAGACCCCGAGCGGCGACCGCGCGACGCCTTCACGTTCGCCGCGAAGCTCCGCGAGCTGTCGCGCGTCGCGGCGAGCGCGCGCGCTGAAGGGGCGTCGTCGCAACACGCAACGCTGGAGGAGGCTCTCAGCGGGATGACGGGGGCGTCCGCGCCGGACGGCGAAACGGTGGCGGAGTACGGATCGACGGCTCCAGAGGCGATCCCGTCGCGCGCTCGCGCGACGACGCTGGAGAACGCGGGGTCCCCCACGGCGCCGATACAGACTCTTCGACTCCACCCGGTGCGTGACTCGATCGATCGGAGCGCGCCGACGCGAACGGCGGCCCCCCTGGGACCGGATCTCGCGCCGGAGGAGCCGGTCCGGAACGAGGCCACGACGATGGGGGCGATCTCCTCGCATGCGGCCCTCCCGCGACCGCGCCGTTCGGGAACGCCGGTCGTGCTGGCGATTGTCGGCATTGCGATCGTCGTGGGAGGGCTCGCGCTCGGCGCTCGGTGGAAGAAAGGGCGAGCCGAAGCCGCCGATGCGCCGACCATGGCGACGTCAGCCCCTTCGCCCCCATCGCTGCCTCCCCCCCCGACCGCAGCCTCGACCCCGACCCCGACCCCGACCCCGACCCCGACCTCGACCCCGACCCCGACCCCGACCTCGGCCCCGACCGCGACCTCAGCCCCGCCCCTTGCCCCCCAATTCCCCCCTCGCCCCCGACCGTCCACCCCCCACCGCACACCTCCGCCTCCGCCCCCTCCCGACGACCCCGCGAAGCAACGTCTCCCCGGCCCGGGCTTCTAGGCCCTGCTCCTCAGTGCCGGATCTGCCGGTTCAGATCGTCGAGCCCGTCTTGTTGCGGGACAGGCTTCGCCTCAGGTCTTACCCGCTTCTGCGCCGACACGGCCGGCTTCGCGACAGGCACCGCCGCGGCGGCCGTCGCTGCAGGCGTGACGCTCGCCGTCGCCGCAGGCACGACCACCGGAGGCGCCACCGGCGCGACCGGCGTTGCAGTCACTTGCGCGGCACCCGCGCTCACGCGAGCGCTCGGATCCTGGCTCTCCTCGGGCGCGGCCGGAAGCACCACCACCTCCGACGGCCGATGGGGGCGCTGCGCCTCCTTCCAGCGCATCGTCGTCATCATGATCATCGCGACGGCCGCCGACGACGCCATGACCACGGCGAGCTTCCGGACGAGCGCCCGCCGCCCCGTAAAGACGGTCCGCTCTTCCGCCGGCTTCCGCACCACGGGGGGCGCCGACTCGGGCTGCACCATCTGCGGAATCTCGAGATCGCGCGGCGCGCGCCCGGCCCCCGAGTACAGAGGCGGATCCGGCGACACGACGAGCGGCTCCGCCGGAGACAACGGATGAGACGCGGGGGCGGGGCGCGCCGCGGCATAAGCGCGCGCGCTCTCCGCTGCCGCCGCCGCCGCTTCGCGCCGCGAAGAGGGCGGGGGGGGACGAGGACCGGTGATCCCGTCAATCAGCTCCTCGATCGAAGCGGATCCGGGCGACGGCGTCGGGACGGGCGGAACGGGCGAGAGCTCGACGGGGGTAGCCCTCGCTGCAGCGATCGCCAGCGCCGCGTCACGCGAAGCCGTCATGGCGGCTGGCGCCAAGACCTCTCCGAGACCCGGGTCCGTGCGGTGGACGAGCGCGTTTGGAGACTGCGGGTCGGTATCGTTCAGCCGGTCGGCCATACTTCGGCTCCTCGCGTCTCTCCTTGTACCGCTGTTCCCTCAAAGTGACCATTTCGACGCACTCTTATCGGCTATGATCACGCCCGCATGAACGAGAGCCGGGAGAGCAGGCCGTCCGCCGCCTCGGGCCAGGAGCCCCCGGCGAAGCCGGCGAATACCCTCACGCCTTCGGGGGAAGGCACTCCTCTGACCCGTCCGAGCGCCGATCTCGATCGCCTCGCGCTCCTGTACAGGCGGATGTTTCTCATCCGACGAGTCGAGGAGGAGGCCGCGCGAGGCTACGCACAGGGAAAGATCGGAGGGTTCCTCCACCTGTACATCGGCCAGGAAGCCGTCGCCGTCGGGTCGGTCGCCGCGCTCAAGGACGAGGACTACGTCATCACGACGTACCGCGATCACGGGATGGCGCTCGCCAAGGGAATGAGCGCGAAGGCGCTGATGGCCGAGCTGTACGGGAAGAAGACCGGCTGCTCGCAAGGGCTCGGCGGGTCGATGCATCTCTTCGACCGTGAGCACAACATGCTCGGGGGCTACGGCATCGTCGGCGGGCACATCCCGCTCGCCGCCGGCGTGGCGTTCGCGTCGAAGTACCGCGCCGACGGGAAGGTCACGCTGTGCTTCTTCGGCGAGGGGGCGGTCTCGATCGCGGGGTTCCACGAGGGGGTCTCGCTCGCGGCGCTCTGGAAGCTGCCGATCGTCTTCATCTGCGAGAACAACGAGTACTCGATGGGGACGCCGCTCTCGCGGTCGATGTCGATCGAGGACGTGTCGATGAAGGCGCTCGGCTACGGGATGGACCGCGATCGCTTCTTCGCCGACGACGTGCTCGAGGTCGAGAAGCGGATCGCCGAGGCGGTGTCGCGCGCGCGGGAGCAGTCGCTCCCCACGCTGGTCGAGATTCGGACGTACCGCTTCCGCGGCCACTCGATGAGCGATCCGGCGAAGTACCGGACCCCCCAGGAGCTCGAGGAACACAAGCAGCGCGACCCGCTGAACAAGGCGCGCGTGAAGCTGCTCGAGGATGGCTACGGCGAGGCGCGGCTGAAACAGCTCGAGGACAGCGTCGAGGCCGAGACGCAAGAGGCGGTGAAGTTCGCCGAAGAGAGCCCCGAGCCTGGCCCCGAGGTGCTCGAGGCGACGACGTACGACGGACCGTTCGCGTCGTAGTAGGCTCTCGCCGCCATGCCCGCCACGCGCTCAGTCCGGTTCCGCGACGCCCTTCGTGAGGCGATGACCGAAGAGATGGAACGAGACGACCGCGTCTTTCTGATGGGCGAGGAGGTCGGCTACTACCAGGGGGCGTACAAGGTCAGCGAGGGGATGCTCGAGAAGTTCGGGCCGAAGCGGGTCATCGACACGCCGATCGCCGAGGGGGGGTTCGCCGGGATCGGCGTCGGGGCGGCGATGGTGGGCCTGCGGCCGATCATCGAGTTCATGACCTGGAACTTCAGCGCCGTGGCGTTCGACCAGATCCTCAACAACGCGGCGAAGGTTCGCCAGATGAGCGGGGGCCAGCTCACCTGCCCCATCGTCTTTCGCGGGCCGAACGCCAGCGCGCGCCAGGTGGGGAGCCAGCACTCGCACGCGATGGAGCACTTCTACGCGCACGTGCCGGGGCTGAAGGTCGTCGCGCCGGCATTTCCGGTGGACGCGAAGGGGCTCCTCAAGGCGGCCATCCGCGACGAGAACCCCGTGCTCGTCATGGAGTCGGAGACCCTCTACTCCGTGAAGGGGGACATCCCCGAGGGGCTCGACACCGTCCCGATCGGACAAGCGCAGGTCGTCCGGACCGGGACCGACGTGACGATCGTGGCGTACTCGCGGATGACGCACATAGCGATCGAAGCGGCGGGGCTCCTCGAGAAGGAGGGGGTGAACGCCGAGGTGGTGGACCTTCGCTCGCTCCGCCCGCTCGACGAGGACACGATCGTCCACTCGGTCCGAAAGACGCACCGCTGCGTCGTCGTGCACGAGGGGTGGCCGTACGGCGGGGTCGGGGCGGAGATCTGCGATCGCGTGCAGCGGCTCGCGTTCGACTCGCTCGACGGGCCGATCCTGCGCGTGACGACGTTCGACGTACCGATGCCGTACAACGCGAAGCTCGAGCAGCTGTGCATGCCGCAGGCCGATCGCGTGGTGACGGCGGTGAAGCGCCTGATGGCGCGCGGACAGGGCTGAGAAGGAAGAGACGAGACCGGAGCTGCGATGGCGAAGATCCTCGAGATGCCGAAGCTGTCCCCCACGATGGAGGAGGGGGTGCTCGCGGCATGGCACAAGAACGAAGGGGACCCGGTCGCGGTCGACGATCTTCTCGCCGAGGTGGAGACCGACAAGGCGACGATGGAGTTTCGAGCGTTCGACAAGGGGACGCTCCTCAAGATCCTGGTCGAGCCTGGGGCGAAGGTCCTCCTCGGGCAGCCGGTCGCGATCGTCGGGGAGGCCGGTGAGGACGTGAGCGCGCTCGCGCCGGGCCTGGGAACCCCACCCCCCCGGCCCGCCGCCCCGCCGGCAGGGCGGGGGGAGCGTGAATCGC
>JBKQKP010000214.1:0-17618 GCA_052147435.1 Polyangiaceae bacterium
TGCCCAGCACCACCGTGAAAGTACCGTTGACCAAGGGCGTGCCTTGTATGAGGCCGTTGGTGGCGTTTACGCTAAGACCGTCCGGCAAACCGTCCGCCAGGAAGCTCGAGGGATAATTGAGATGCGCATGGACGCGGAGATCGGTTCGTACCAAGACGACTTCGATCCGACCCGCGAGGAGCCCGCGTTCGTCGAGAGCGAAGAGCGCGAGCCCTCTCCCCGGTAGCGAATGCTCGTTCGAGTGCTGGGGTCGGCCGCGGGCGGCGGCTTTCCCCAGTGGAACTGTGCGTGCGGAAACTGCGCGCTCGTCCGCGCGGGCGACGCGCGCGTGCAGGCACGGACACAGGATTCCATCGCGTTCACGGCGGACGGGAATGCCTGGAACCTCGTCAACGCCTCGCCTGACATCCGAGCGCAGATCGAAGCGACCCCGGCGCTCCACCCCCGCGGGCCGCGGCACACGCCGATTCGCTCGATCCTCCTGACGAACGGCGACCTCGATCACGTCCTCGGTCTGTTCTCGCTTCGAGAATCGACGCCGCTCGTCGTGTGGGCGACCGACGCCGTGCGCGCGGGGCTCGAGGAGCGGAACGCGCTGATGCGGACGCTCCACCGCTTCCCCGAGCAGCTCACCTGGAGGCGACTCGAGCTTGGGCGCGCGGTCGCGCTCGGCGACGGCACGACCGTCGAAGCGCGCGCCGTCGCGGGGAAAGCCCCGGTGCATCTCACGGGGCTCGTCCCGAGCTCGCCGGAGGACAACGTCGCGCTCTGGATTCGCCACGGCGAGAGCCTCGTCGTCTACGCTGCGGCGTGCGCGTCTCTCGAGCTCGCCGAGTCGTTCGGTGACGCCGACGTGCTCTTCCTCGACGGGACGTTCTGGTCGAGCGACGAGCTCGTCGCCGCGGGGCTCTCGCGTGCGCGCGCCGAGGACATGGCGCATCTCCCCATAGGGGGGAGCGCGGGGAGCCTGGCGCGCCTCGCGCAGTCGCGGGCCCGGCGGAAGATCTTCACCCACGTCAACAACTCGAACCCGATCCTGGTCGGGGGCTCGCCGGAGCACCGCGCCGTTCGCGAAGCGGGGTGGGAGGTCGCATTCGACGGAATGGAGATCGCGCCATGAGCGAAACGCACGACGCGCCGATGACGCGCGACGAGCTCCTCGCCCGCCTTCGCGCGGAGGGGGAGAAGCGCTACCACGACCGCCACCCGTTCCATCTGCGCATGCACGCCGGAGAGCTCTCGCGCGAGCAGATCCAGGGGTGGACGATCAATCGCTACTACTACCAGACGCGCATCCCCATCAAAGACGCGATCATCCTCTCCAAGTCCGAAGATCCCGCGTTTCGTCGTATGTGGATCCGCCGCATCGTGGACCACGACGGTGCAAAGGAAGGGGAAGGGGGGCTCGCGCTGTGGCTCCGCCTCGCGGAAGGGGTCGGGCTCGACGTGGGAGAGGTGAAGAGCTGCGCGCGCGTCCTCCCCGCGGTGCGGTTCGCTTGTGACGGCTACGTGCAGCTCGTCCGCGAGCGCTCGCTCGTCGAGGCCGTGGCGTCGTCGCTCACCGAGTTCTTCTCCCCCGACATCATGACCAAGCGGCTCGCGGCCTGGGAGAAGCACTACCCCTGGGTCGATCCGGGGGTGCAGGAGTACTTCCGAAGCCGTGTCCCGCGCGCGCGCACCGACTCGGGGGAGGCGCTCGACTTCGTTCTGGCGAACGCAGCGACACGCGAGCTTCAAGAGCGTTGCATGGCCGCCTTCATTACCAAGTGCGACGTGCTGTGGTGTCTCCTCGACGCCGTCGCTGCGAGCTACCCGTGAACGGCGCCGTCGGGATTCGGCCGCGCCTGTCGCGCAAGGTCCGGCTCAAGTACGACGCGATCGAAAAGCAGTTTCTCGTCCTGTACCCGGAGCGCGGGATCACGCTGAGCGAGAGCGCGGCGGAGATCCTGCAGCGCTGCGACGGCGAGCGGACGGTGGAGATGATCGTCGCCGAGCTTGCCAACGCGACCAACGCCCCGGTCGTGACCGTCCGGAAGGACGTCGAGGCGTTCGTCGCCGAGATGAAGAAGCGCGGCATCGTGGAGCTCGTCTGACGCGGTGCCCCCTCCCACGCCCCCCACGCCTCGCCCCTACACGTTGATCGCCGAGCTCACGCACCGCTGCCCGCTGCGCTGCCCGTACTGCTCGAACCCGCTCGACCTCGACGCCCACCGCGCCGAGCTCTCGACGGACGAGTGGTGCCGCACGTTCGAGGACGCGGTGGCGCTCGGCGTCGTTCAGCTTCACCTGACCGGCGGAGAGCCGCTCGCGCGCAAGGACCTCGAGTCACTGGTCGCGAAGGGGCGCGCGCTCGACCTCTACGTGAACCTCATCACGAGCGGTATCCCGCTCCGTCGCGAGCGGCTCGAGGGGATTGTCGCCGCGGGGCTCGACGCAATCCAGCTGAGCGTGCAGGACGTCGAGCGATCGAGCAGCGACAAGATCGCCGGCTACGAGTGCTTCGACGACAAGATGCGCGTCGCGGCCTGGGCGCGCGAGCTCGATCTGCCGCTCACCCTCAACGTGGTCCTCCACAGGGACAACATCGATCGAACGGCGGACGTCATCGCGCTCGGCGAGCGGCTCGGCGCGCATAGGATCGAGCTCGCGAACGTGCAGTACCTCGGGTGGGCCCTGCCGAACCGCGCGGCGCTCCTCCCCTCCGAGGCGCAGATCGCACGCGCACGTGAGGTGGCGGGGGAGGCGAAGAAACGCCTCGAAGGAAAGATCGAAGTCCTCTTCGTCGTCGCCGACCACTACGCCGCGTACCCGCGCGCGTGCATGGACGGATGGGCGCGGCGATTCATCCACATGGTCCCGGACGGCACCGTCCTTCCGTGTCATGCGGCGATGAGCCTTCCGGGGCTCGAATTCGAGAGCGTGCGGGCGAAGCCCCTCCCGGAGATCTGGCGCGACTCCAAGGGGCTCAACGCGTTCCGCGGCGACGACTGGATGAGCGAGCCGTGCAAGAGCTGCTCACGCAAGACGGTCGATTTCGGCGGGTGCCGGTGCCAGGCGTACGCCCTCACGGGAGATGCGTCGGCTACGGACCCTGCTTGCTCCCTCTCCCCTAGACACGGAATCATTGAGAAAACCAGGATCGTCGCGAACGGGGGAGAGGAGAGGCGTTACCTGTATCGAGGCTCCCGCGCGTAACGACCCTGCGTTGGAGGGTCGCGACCCTTCCCAACTGGGTCGCGACCCTACGTTGTTGGGTCGCGACCCTCCGTTGCTGGGTCGCGAGACTCAGCTGCGCATCCACTCGCGGTGCCCCACGGCTCCCCACAGGATCACGGCCGCCACGGCCGGCGCCACGCACGCCACGACCGCGACGCCCCAGTCGAGCGCGCTTTCCGCGCGGGGCACGTTCCACGCGAGCGTCTCTCCCCACGTCGCCACCGCGTCCACCGTCGCGGCGATCGCCAGCGTTCTCCCGAGCCACCACCGCCAACGCGCCGCGAGCGCCACGAGCGCGACCGCCATCGCCACGTCGAAGCCCACCCACGCCCCCCTCGACCATGCGAACGGAAACCAGCGAGCCGGCGCCGTCGCGAGGAGCACCGTCCAGGGGACCAGCATCGCCCCCAACGCTCGCACGACGATCGCCGGCCCGTGGAGCAGCGTCTCGGCCCCGAAGCGCGCGAAGCTCCCTCGTGCGAACGCGGCGAGCGCGTCGAAGAGCGCGGCGTTCGCGGAAGTCCCTTGGGCGTACGCGAGGTAGATCGGCTCCCATGCGTGCGGGCGAAGCTTCGCCTTGAACGCCCGCACCCCTTCGAAGTCGTAGAGCGCGCGCGTCCACTCCTTCACCACCCCGAGCCACCCGCTCGCCCCCGCGAGCGGCGCGAGCCCGAGAGTCACGTACCTGCTCCCTTCCTCGGCCAGCGCGCGCATCGCGACGTCGACCACCAGCTCGGTCGTCCCGTTCGGAGCGGCGGGGTCGCGCAGGAGATCCTCGAGGAGCCACCCGCCGCGCGCATAGATCGGCACCGCCGCGAGGAACGCGACGACCCTGCCCGCTCGTTCCGCGACGAAGTAACGCCGCTCCTCCGGGAACCCGAACGGCTGCACGTCGACCAGGAACCCCATCGGCGCCATCCCGCGCGACCCCAGCCACCGTCCGATCAGCTCCTCTACTGCGCGCCGCTCCGCCGACGTCGCGTCCCCCATCACCGTGTGGCCCACCCTCCGTACCGCGACCCCCTTCGCTCGCGCACGCCGGAGCTGCTCGCGGAGGCTCTTCGCGCCCTCCACCGTCCGGTTCCACGACAGCGGATCCCAGGTCGGCTGCTCGCCGATCCGGATCGACGCGAGCCCCGTCGCGTGGAGAAAGCGGTCCTCGACCGCGAAGAAGCTGAGACGCTTCCGGGCTGCCCGCGCCCGCTCGATGAACCGTCCGACGACCGCGCCGAAGTCGTCCGCGCTGGCGATCGGCGCCCCCGCCACGACCCACGCCCCCGCCGTCTCGACGTACGCCACGCACGCATCGACGCGCTCGTCGAACGCGTAGCGGAACCCCTCTTCGAGCACCTGGAACGACGTGGCGTTCCACGCGTGCCCGCGCAGAAGCTCGAGCACGCGATCGCGGTCGGACGGCACGTTCGGGGTCTTACCCCGGCCTGGTCCGCGCTAGGAAGCCGTCGCGACTCAGTTCGCCGTGGCCTCGACGCTCGCGCCGTTCGCGCCGCTGGTATCCGCGCGGTCCGCTCCCAGCCCCTCGGCCATGACGCGCTCGACCTCGGCGTCCATCGTGCCGTTCGCGATCTTGCTCCACATGACGAAGTCCGCCCGGAACGACCACGCGGGGTGCCCGAACGTCGCCGGGATGTTCTTCTCGAACACGAAGTGCCCGAACCAGGCGAACCCGTAGCCGACGACCGGCGCCGCGATGAGGAGCGCGGGTCTTCGGAGGAGCGCGGCGCCGCCGACGCAAGCCATCGCGAGCGTGGTGCCGACGAAGTGAAGCCGGCGGTTCGTCTTGTTCGAGTGCGCGCGCACGTAATACGGCCAGAACTCCTCGAACGACCCGAACTTCTGCTTCTCGCTCATGGCCCAAAGGATGACTCCTCACGGGCAAGTTGTCGACCGCCGACGGCCTTTGCTCGGTCAGCGTCTACGCCGGCGCTTTCCGCGGCGGCAACGCCCGTTGCGGGACTGGCGGGGGAGTTCGCGTGTACGCTCCCGAAATGGGCGGGCGCGAGGGTGGTGGCGGGGAGAACGGCGGGCGGCGCGACGCGATCAGGCACCTCGTCGTGCTCGGGAGCGCCGCCTTGGGGTGCGCCGTCGGGGCGCCTGCGTTGGTGTTCCTGGCGGCGCCTGTGAAGACCGGTGGGGGGGGCGTCGAGCGCTGGGTCCGGACGGTGCGCCTCGATACCTTGCGCGAGGGGGAGCCCAAGAAAGTCTCGATCGTCGCCGACGAGCGGGACGCGTGGACCGTGGCGCACGGAGTGGACCTGGGCGCCGTATGGCTGGTCCGTCGCGGCGCGGAGGTGCACGCCCTCAGCGCCGTGTGCCCCCACCTCGGGTGCTCGATCGACTCGCTCCCGGACGGCTCCTTCGGCTGCCCCTGCCACACCTCGACGTTCGCCGCCGACGGCGCCAAGACGGGCGGCCCCACGCCGCGCGGGATGGACCCGATGACGACGAAGATCGACGACGGCTTCGTCGCCGTGGACTTCCGCAAGTTCCGGATCGGGACGGCCGAGCGGGAGGCGATCGGATGAGCGCCGCGACCCCCCCCCGCGGCCCGCTCGGGCGCGTTGATGCCTGGCTCGACGAACGCATCGGCCACCGCCAGCTGATTCGGGAGATGCTCGACGAGCCCGTGACCGGTGGGGCGCGCTGGGCCTACGTCTTCGGCAGCGCGCTCACCCTCGTCTTCGTGCTCCAGCTCGTGACGGGGCTCCTGCTCATGACCGTGTACGCGCCGAGCGCGACGACGGCCTGGGCGAGCGTCCACTACATCTCGAACCGCCTCGCGGGGGGATGGATCATCCGCGGGCTGCACCACTTCGGCTCCCAGGCGATGGTGGTCCTCCTCGGCGCGCACCTCCTTCAGGTCGCGATCTTCGGCGCGTACAAGCGGCCGCGCGAGATGAACTGGTTCCTCGGGCTCGCGCTCCTCGCCGTCACGCTCGGCTTCTCGCTCACGGGGTATCTCTTGCCGTGGGACCAGAAGGGATACTGGGCGACGCGCGTGGCGACGAACATCGCCGGGACGACGCCCGGGATCGGCGCGTGGGTGCAGCAGCTGATGCAAGGGGGGCCCGAGTACGGCAGCCTCACGTTGACCCGCTTCTATTCGCTGCACGTGGGCCTCTTGCCGCTGTCGCTCCTCGCCCTCGTCGGGGCGCACATCGCGCTCTTCCGGAAGCACGGCGTCACCCCCGCGGCGAACGCAGATCTGAAGAAGGTCGATCTCTTCTATCCGCGCCAGGTCTGGAAGGACCTCGTCGCGGTGCTCGTCGTCACGGCGGTGATGTTCTACCTCGCGCTGCGCGAGCACGGCGCGCAGCTCGACGCGCCGGCCGATCCGGCGAGCGACTACCCCGCGCGCCCCGAGTGGTACTTCCTGCCGCTCTTTCAGCTGCTCAAGTACTTCCAGGGGCCGATGGAGATCGTCGGCACGATGGGGGTGCCGGCGATCGCGGGGGCGTACCTCGTTCTCCTCCCGTTCTTCGACAAGGCGCCGACGACGGCGCTCGGTGCGCGCATCAAGTACCTCGCGCCGCTCTTCGCCGGATTCGCGGGGGTCGTCGTGCTTCTCGTCCTGTCCATCCGCGACGACGACGCGGACACGAAATTCCAGAAGGCGCGCAAGCAGGCGGACGCGCGCGCCGAGGTCGCGAACAAGCTCGCGATGAACGGTGTTCCACCCGCCGGGCCGCTCCAGATGCTCGCGCACGACCCGGAGCTCCGCGGCCACGCGCTCTTCGCGCGGCACTGCGCCAGCTGCCACGTGCTCGGCGATCTCGGAGACGCGGCGAAGGCGACCGCCTCGAAGCTCGACGGCTGGGGGACCGAGGGGTGGGTCGCGTCGATGATGGACGACCCCGACGCGCTCGAGCGCTTCGGCCACACGCCGTTCAAGGGGATGATGCCGTCGATGCTCCACGCGCCGGCCGACCGAAAGGCGGACGACCCGCCGTTCAAGCCGATGGCGGACGGCGAGGTCAGGGCCGTCGCGGTCTTCCTGGCGTCGCAGTCGGACGGGAGCGGCGGCGCCGAGAAGCCTCCGGTTCGCCTCCCTGCCGAGCTCAAGGCGGGCGAATCGATCGTCACCGTCCGCTGCACGACGTGCCACCTCTGGAAAGGGGAAGGGGATGACTCCAGCCAGGGCTTCGCCCCCGATCTGTCCGGTTGGGGGACCGTCTCCTGGGTACGCGCGCAGATCGCCAACCCGGCGACCAAGACGACGTACCGCGAGAGCGCGCTCGACCCGAAAATGAAGGGGCACATGCCCCGCTTCGACGGAGATTTGCCTGCTGACGACCTCGACCTTCTCGCCAAGTGGGTGCAGGCCCACGCGCACGGACGGACTCTTCCGCCGGCCGACTAGGCTCCTCCAAGGTCGCCCAAGCGGCGGCTATTGCGCCGGGCCCGCGGCGGACGCAAACCTTAGGGGATGAGCAAGACGCGGTCGGAGGTTCTCGAGGAGTCTCGGCGGAAGGGGGTGGTGGCCGGGGTCGCTACCGCGGGCACCGTCGCCCTTGCGGCGGTCGGCTTCCCCGTCACCGCAGTCGTCGCGGCCATCCCGGCGGCGTTCTTCGGCTACCGCTGGTGGAAGCACCGGGCCGACAACGGCATCAGGTTCTAGGGGGGGACGAGCCATTTTTCTGCGGCGTTTCGTGCGGGAATCCAGCCCACGACGCGAAAAGTGCGAGACAGCCCGCGCCTGACGAAGTAGATACCGCCGTCCACCGGGGCCGTAGCTCAGCTGGGAGAGCGCATCCATGGCATGGATGAGGTCACGAGTTCGATCCTCGTCGGCTCCACCCCGTTTACCTTGTTTTTCCGCGCTACCGTGAGGTGGGCGAGGCCGAAAGCCGAAACCCTGGCCGAAACCCTTCCCCGGGCTCCGGCGGGGCGTTCCAGCAGGACGGGCGGAAGCGCCGGGAAGGGGACGCCGAACCCAGCGGCGAGGTTCTCCGCCTCGCGCAAGTAGATCTGCGTGGTCTGGAAGTCAGCGTGTCCGGCCCGTTGCATGATCTTGAGCGGATCGTCGCCGCGGACGGCGCACCAGGTGATCCCGGTCGCCCTCAGGTCGTGGAACGTCATCGCCTTCCGGGTCTCGTCGCTCGCGAACAGGTCCGCGCGCGTGACGCCGGCCCTCGCAAGGTAGTTCTTCAGCTTGCGCGACAGCACGCCAACGGACGGCATTGGGAACACACGCCCCTTGCCCTTCGTCTCGGCGTGGAGTGCCTTGAGCAGCGGCACGAGAGCCGGCTCGATCGGGATGCGCCTTGCCGCGTTGCTCTTCGTCGCCTTCAGACCGCGGTGCCTCACGCGATCGTCCGAGCGATGGACGTGGACGATCCCGTGCTCCAGGTCGACGTCGCCCCATTCGAGCGCGGCCAGCTCGCCCGCGCGAACGAACATGTAGGTCGCGAGAGCGAACATGCGACGCCAACGGACGGGGACATCGTCGCACCAGAGGAGCTTGGAGAACTCGCTTGGCCACAGATACGTCTTCGCCTTCTTCGCTCCCGCGTCGGGCCCGGTGACGCCATCCGTGGGATTGTCATCCCGCACGCAGAGATCCACGCGCTTCGCGCCCTGTGCATCGCGGAAGAGCGCCCGCACGACGCTCCACACGGTCTCGGCAGTCTTCCAACTGAAACGGCGACGGCTTTCGTCATGCCCGACGCTGTAACCACGCGCCACGTTCGCATCGAGAACGGCGACGAGCCCCTTCAGGTCATCTCGGGTCACGGCTCGGATCCCAAGCGCGCCAATGCGAGGGTAGACGTGTGCGGACAATTTCGCGCGGTCACCCGCGACGCATCCGAGGCCACGTGACTCGCGCCACTCGCACCACGTCTTCCCAAACTCCGCGACGGTCTTGCTTGCGCTCTCGTCCACCGCGTTCCGCGCCCGAGCGGCCAGGAGGGGGGCGAGCGCGATTGCATCGTCCGCCGTTGTGCCAGGCTCGAAGCGCACGACCTTGCGCCTACCGTCCGCCTTCGTGACGCGCACGCCGATCGGCCTCGTCTTCGTCTCGGGGTCCTCCCATACGATCGAGCCCGTTGCGGGGCGCCCGCCGTTCGGGGTTTCTGAGCTAGCGCTACCGTGAGTCATGTCGTGCCTCGTCGTATTGAGCGGGGGTGACGCCGAGGAATACGTTGGGTGGATGAACCAACCTCAGAGTCAGGGCTACGGACCGCCCGCGGTCATCGCGCAACCGGTCGTCGTGATGGACGTGCGAATGAGTTTCGTTTCGATGATGACCTTCATGGTGAAGTGGGCGCTCGCGAGCATTCCGGCAATGCTGATCCTGTCGTTCATCTTCGGCATGGTCGGGATGGCGTTCTTCATGATGGTCGCTGCGCTGGGGCTCGCGGCAACTCACTGAGCGGAACGCGCGCCGAGTCATCGGGTCGCCTTGTCGCTCGGCGCGACGTGCTCGCTCTGCCACTCCTCGCGCCCCGCGCGCATCGCTGCAATCTGAGCAAGGAGGGAAGGATCGCCCGACGCGATCCGCGCCCGCACGTCCATCAGCGCTGCGATCAGCGCGTCCAGCTCGTCCAAGCTGAGGACCACTTCGCCATCCTCCGTCGTGCTGCGCAGGTACATCGTCCAGCCTCGCGAGCGCACGGGGCGCCCGTTCTCGACGTACGCCAGCGTGAACAGGATCCGCAGCTCGCCCCTCCACTCGCGAAGCATGACGATCGCGCGCCCGCCGTTCGGCCGTGGGAAGTCTCCAAGCAGGATGCCGCGCATGGTCGCCTCGCTTTGGCCAACGGACGTCTCGCGGTCCGCTAGCGGCAGGTCGCCAGGTAGCGGCATCGCATCGACCGCCACATCGAGTGTCGCCCGTGCTTCCGCGCGCCGGACCGCCCGTACTCGCTTCCGCTCCTCCGCACGCTCACGCTTCGCATCCTCGTGCGCCGCGCGCTCCTCGGGGGTCATGTCCGCGAGCCGCTTGCGACCGTTGACGGCGTACGCGAAGCGCATGCGGTTCGCCTTCCGCCTCACTCCTTTCGCCGTCAGTTCACCGCGCATCGTCATCCCTTTTTCTTTTTGAAATTTCCAACAAGGCGCCGGCCTATCTCACCAGGTGCCACTTCGATCGCCAGGGAAAATGACCCCCCCGGGGGGTCATCGCTTGCCCTTGCCGGTCAGCTCGGCCTCCAGCTCGTCGAGCCCGCGCTTCAGTGCCGCGCGTAGGGCGTAGGACTCGGGGAGCGGCAGACCCCCGGCGCGCTCGCCCATGAGCACGGCGATCCTCGCGAGGCGCTCGCGCTCCGCGGTGGGCATGCGGAACGTCATCGTCGCGTCTTTCACGGCGTCTTGCGTCATCGCGATCTTCTTCTTCCCGGCCATGTCCAGAAGCATGCCACGTGGACGGCACGTAAGCGAGTGCCACTCGTGCAGGTGTGACACTGAACATTGCATCATGTTGTAAGACAGTGCCTTGCAACGCTTCGGACGAAGCGTTACAGATACAGACATGAGCAAGCGCGTTCGATCCGGTTCGCCCCTCGTTGCCGTCGCCTACATCCGCGTCTCGAAGGACGATCAAAAGCTCGGCCCCGACGCGCAGCGGGCGAGCATCGAGGCGTGGGCGGCGCGCGAGGGCGTCCAGGTGGCCGCGTGGCACGTCGATCAGGGCGTGTGCAGCGTAACCGCCATCGACCAGCGCCCGGCCCTTGTGGCGGCCTTGGGGAGCCTCCGCGAGCACAGCGCGGGCGTCCTCGTCGTCGCCAAGCGTGACCGGATCGCCCGTGACGTGGTGCTGACGGCGGGCGTCGAGCGCGCGGCGGCCGGCGCCGGCGCCGTCGTCGTGAGCGCGGCCGGCGAGGGAAACGGCGCTGCTCCCGCAGACGCCTTCATGCGGACGGTCATCGATGGCGCGGCGGCCTACGAGCGCGCCCTCATCCGCGCCCGGACCACGGCGGCCTTGGCCGTTATCCGCGCCCGCGGGCAGAAGACGGGCGGGAGCGTGCCGTACGGCTTCGCCCTCGCCGCGGACGGGCGCACGCTCGTCGCCGTCGAAGGGGAGCAGGCCACGATCGCCCGCGCTCGTACCCTCGCCTCTGAGGGGCGCTCGCTCCGCTCCGTCGCCGCGCAACTTGCAGCCGAGGGCTACACGAGCCGCAAGCGTGTCCCGTTCTTCGCCGCGCAGATCGGGCGCATGCTCCAGGGCGACCGCTCCGCGGCGTGAATCGGGAGACTTGGCCCACCGTGCCGAGGTGGTAGGCTCACTCGCATGAGCGGCGCAAAGACTCGCCGAGGCGCGGATCCCCAGGAGCCGATCGTGCCCGCGAAGGCTTCGCCGGGCATCCCTCAGCTGATCCAACTCTACGCGGCATACGCGGAGCAACTCCGCCTGCACGCGCTCTACACTTCGCCGCCAACGGGCCCTTCGGCGCCCGGGTTGTCGACGAACGTGCGTTTCAAGTAGCCCATGCCGACGTGGGGCGAGCTGCTGATACGCCTCTCGGCAGAGGCTGCTGCTGGAAGGCCTGTCCCGCTTGATGAGTACCGGCGCGCGGCCATAGCCAAGCTCACCGAGCTGACGGGCCGACCCACCGTCGTGTACGCAACGCGTTGGGTACAAGGGGGGTCGCCCGACACGGTTGCGATCGGCCCCGCCGACGTACAGGCCCTGATGGAAGTCCTGCACGGGCTGAAGGGGCCGGCTCTCAACCTCATCCTCCACAGCAGTGGTGGATCGGTGACCGCCACCGAGGCAATGGTGAACTACATCCGGACGAAGTTTGAGCGCGTGCATGTCTTCGTCCCGCTCGCCGCCATGTCCGCCGCGACGATGCTTGCGTGCAGCGCAGACGAAATTGTGATGGGGAAGCACTCTTCCCTTGGACCAATCGATCCTCAGGTGCTGCTTCACACACCGCTCGGTGTGCAGTGGGTTCCTGCATTCGCGATTCGTGACCAGTTCAAACTCGCCCAGGAGCAAGCCGCCAACCCGAAGCAGTACGCCGCCTGGATTCCGATGCTTCAGCAATACGGCCCTGCGCTGCTCGTTACCTGCGACAACGTCATCAAGCTGTCGGAGGATCTCGTCCGAGCGTGGCTCGCGAAGTGGATGTTCCGAAGCCTCAAGCCAAGAGCGGCCGCGACTGCCGCCCGGAACGCTGCCCGCCAGCTCAACGACCACAAGACACATCTCGTGCACGATCGCTTCCTCCCCCGCGATCGACTCAGGGCCTTCGGCTTGAACATCTGCGACTTGGAGGGCCAACAAGATGTGCAGGATGCAGCCCTCACCGTCCTTCACATGCTCACGCACACTTTCACAATGAACCCGGCCGTTTCGAAGCTCGTGGAGAACAATGCGGGGAAGGCAGTGCTCAGCATGAACTTCCCGCCGCAGCCGGCTCCGCTGCAACCAGCGCCCGGACCGGGCGCGCCACCGGCGAGTGTGCCCGTACCGCCCGCGAGCTAGACTCACGGCGCCCCTCTTCGCGCCGCAATCAGCTCCGCGAACGCGCTGTATACGAGCAGGTCGGCAATCTCCTCGCCGCGCTCCCGCCGCCAGTCGCGCGAGTCGTTGGCCAGGTCGAGGCGCCCGTAGGCGTGCTGTCCGGCGAGCAGCCGCGCCGCGAGGTAGGCGAGCACGCGCAGCTCGTCGTCCCCAAGCTCGGCGCACGCGACGTCGAGGTCGCGCTCTAGCTCTTCGCGGAAGGGGGTCGGGTCACTCACGATGCCCCCCACGACGGCGAACGCGATACGGTGGGGCCATGCGCGTGAAATTCCACGTGGCTACTCTGGCACTCGCAGCGCTCACGGGTTGCGGGCGCAACTCGGGGTTTCTTCGAGACGCGAACACCGTCAACGAGCACCAGTTCCGGATGGAGATCGCCGCTCAGCGGTACGCGCGATCCGTTTCGGGGTCGTCGTCGATCGGCTCGCTCTTCTGCATCATCCCGATGAGCAACGGCGCGTACAAAGACGCGATGGCGGCGCTGCACGCTGAGGCCAAGCTCCAGATGAACGAGGTGATCGAGAACATCCGCGAAGACCACGCCTTCATCGCGTACGTCTTCTACTGCGAGGACGACCTGATCCTCTCCGCCGACGTGTACCAGGTGACGCCCGCCAGCGCGGCGGGTCGCATCGGCGACGAGGAGATCGCGACGCACCTCGACTCTGGCCCGCCCGCCACTCGAATGCCGCCGCTCGAACCAATCGCACCCCCCAAGTCCCCACCGAAGCCCGCCGTCCAGGCATCGCCCGCAACTGGCGACGCCGGTGCGCCGCTCGATCGGAGGTAGCGGAGCGTCGCTCACGGCGTCCCCCCGACGTGCTCGATCCCGATCCCCACGCCGTAGAAGGGCGCCACCTCCTGCACGACGACGAAGCGCACGCGCGAACGGTCGCCGTCGTTCACCCGTAGCCAGCTCGCTACCTCATCGCGTACCGCCTTCATGCTCGTGGTCGCGTTGTCGTCGTCGAGCGTGCGGGGGCCGAAGCGTACCAAGGCGATGAGCCAAGGGGACGGAGGGGGGGCGAACGGGGCGAGCGCCTCTCGGACCGCACGGCGCGTCCGGCGTACCTGGCGCGCTTGCGTGAGGTAGTGGTCTCGTCGGTTAGGGCTCTCCGGTTCGAGTCCAGGCAGGTCAACGATAACGCGCCCTGCCGCGTTGACGCGGGTTGCCTCGGTTGACGCAGAGGGCTCGCAGAGTGCGTCGTCACGCAGAGCCTGACGCCGCATCTGCTCGTCTTCGGGTGCGTTGGGGCGGTTCACGTGCGGCCCCCGTCCTGTCCACACGTAGGGGGCGCGCTCGACTCGTGGACACGGGTGGACTCCTTAGTCCTGTCCACCCGTCGTCCTCCCGTGGACTGACCGGTGGAATCCACCCGTCGTCCATCCGTCCACCCGTCCCCACGCTTCATGTTGCACCTCGCAGGTAGTGGCGCAGCTTTCGGCTGCGTCCGTTGGTCTCCTCGCGCACGTCGACGGCGTCCCCCATGTGGGCGAGCGCGGCGGGGAGGCGAGCACCGGAGAGTCCCGCGGCGGCGCGAAGCTCTGCGGTGCCTAGGCCCGGAGTCTTGGAGAGGACGCGGCGGACGGACTCCGCGTCGGCTCGCGCCTGCTTCTCGGCGGCGGCTTGCCTGCTCGCGATGCGCTGCTCCACGACGAGCTCGGCGCCGTGGACCTGGACGCGCAGGCCCGCTTTCGGGTCGCCTTCGTATTCCACGTCGGAGATGACGAGGGCCGAGTCTTCCACCGGCTCGCCGTGGGTCCGCGCCTTCACATGCTCGACGCTGACCGCCTCGCCCTTGCCGGCGCTGAAAAGGTAGGCGCTGTCCGCCGCGTCGAAGATGGCCGACGAGCCCCGGATGGCGTAGCGGCCCCCCGGGTCGTCGGAGCCCTGCTTGCGGGCGTGGTGGATGACGAGGGCGCGGCACCCGGTGTCTTCGGAGAGCTTGCCGAGCATGTCGAGCCCAGCGCGGATCGCGGAGTCATTCTCGTCCTGCCCTCCCGTGGCCGCGCGGAGGGAATCGATGATGATGAGGTCGCGCCCCGTCATGATCTCGCGCCACCGGTCGGCGTGCTCCAGCTTGAGCGAAAGGGGTGGCATGACGGCGAGGACGAGCGCGTCGCCCAGCTCGTGCAAGTCGATGCCGGCCGCGAACGCGAGGCGCTGATACCGGCGTCGGGTGAGTCGCTCGCCCTGCTCGAAGTCGACGTGGACGACGCGACGCGGACTGACCTTGTAGACGCCCCATACCGCGCGACCCGCGGCAAGGCACAGCGCGAGGGCCTGCGCAGCGATGGTCTTACCGCTGAACCCGTAGCCTGCGAGGAGATGCGGCGCGCCCCCGCCCGCGACGAGCCCGATCTCTCGGACGAGGTAGTCCACGTCCGGCAGGGGCTCGGCGATGGCGGGGCCGTCGAGAAGTGCGATCTCGGGCTTGGGCTGAGGGGGCGCCGCGGCGTCGGGTGGCCCATTCTTGTTCGCTTCCAGGTTCGGCATGTAGCGCCCCGGTGGAGGTGCCCACGCTCCCGGCGACAGTGGATCGAACGTCTCGTTCGGCTTCGCATCGGGCGCACCGTTGACGTAGTCCGTCTCGGCGAACGGCGGGTGGTCGTCCGCGCCATCGCTCACCGCTCGCCTCGCACAAAACGGAGCCCGGCGCGGGCGAGCAGTTGGTCAGCTCTCACGTCGAGCGACCTCGCCGCGGGCGCCTCCGTGGCTCGCGCCGACGTCTTGCGCGAGCGTGCCGCAGCCCATGCTTCCCGAGAGCAGGTCCAGTCGCGGCCCTCGCGCTGAGCGTCGGCGACGCGCCCTGAGCGGCACACTTCGGCGAAGCGGCGGCGCGAGCAACGCGGGGGAAGGTTCCGCGAGTCGTAGCGTTCGCGCTCGGCAGTCGTCGCGATCCGCGCTGCAATGCGATCCGCGAGGGCGTCGAGGAGCAGGGCCAAGAGGTCGGGCGTCATCGCGCCCCCCGTCGCATCGCCGACAACGCAACGGCGATGCGGTGCCCGTCGTCGCCAGCGATCGCTCCTACTCCCTCAACGAGCGCGCGCCGCGCAACCCGTGGCTCGACGTCTGCGAGTAGGGCAAGTGCGAGGATCTCGCGTCGCGTCGGTGTGGATGGCGCGCGCGGCGGGTTCGCGATCGGGTGCGGCGGATTGCGTCGGTGGCTCACGCAACGGACTACAGCGCGGAACCGCGCGCAGATCCGTACCCGCTTTGGTTACGCTCTCGACCGCGCCTTCCTCCACTCGCTGAACTTCACACGCCAAGCCTCCGGGTCCAGCTCGTCAGAGGTTCCCGGTCCTCTGCCCCACGCAGACACCATCGTCTTCCAGTCCCAGCTCCCGCGTGCACGACGCGCGATAGCCCGAGCCACGAGTGCAACGTCGAGTCGCCGGGCCTCGTCGGGGTAGAGCAGCCTAATCTTCGCCACGAGCTGCTCAGCGCGAGCGGTGATCGCTTCCCACGAAGTCGTCCCCTCGTCGCTCTTGCGCGTGACCGTCGCGAAGAAGTCCACCCCTTGTGCGAAGTGCATCCGCGCGTCGAATTCGCTCTCCTGGCGCAACTGCTCCCACGCAACGATCATGGTTCGAATGCGCCGGACTTCGCGCTTCGTCCTTTCCTCGTCGCCCGAGCCTGCGATCGTCTCGGCCGACTTTGCGAAGCCGCGCAAGACTTCAGCGAGGCTCCTCAGCTCGTCGGAAGGGGATGGACGCGGCCTCGCGGGTGGACGCATGGGCACGACGTTCGTTCCCTTGCGTGTGCGGGACGGGCTTGGAGCCTTCTTTGCGGTCACGACGGCACCTCGTCATCCGTGGCGCGTTCCGACGCGCCGCAGGCTTTTCTATCGTAGCGACATCCGTTCGCCACGGGCGGCTCGGCTACAGCGCGTCGACGACGGCCTTCGTCTTTGCTTGGACGTCGGCGGGAAACTTCACGTCACCCATGAGAAAGACGATCACGCGCGACCGCTCGGAGGCGAAAAGAGGCGCCTTCGATAGCGTCGGGGAGGTGGCCGCGCCGCCGAGCATGACCCCGTACGCCTTGTCGTTGGGCAGCTGCACGATCATGGCTCGCGCTGGCTTCCCTTTGCTCATGACGGCGGGGACCCCGAACAGCACCTGTGTGGCCCCTCCGTCTGCGCCTTCGCAATCGGCCGCGACCCCGACGCCCTGAAGTCGGCGACAAACGTCCATGGCGTTCGGAGGCGTCGGCGCAGCGTCGGCCAGAGGCGGCAGCAGCACGGGCGCGGCGGCAGCGGACGATGGCGGCGGCGCCGATGTCGTCGTCGGCGCACTGTTGGGAGCTAGGGTGCCGCCGTTTCCGGACAGAGCGTCGACCACGGCTTTCGTCTTCGCGCCAATTTCCGCGGACGCCCCCTCGTTCATCTGCACGAAGATGCGAGCCTTGCGCGAGCCGTAGCGATGAGGACCGGCGAGCATCGCGGCGTTCGAGAACGAGTCAACGGTGCGGTCGTACGTCTCGTCTTTGTCGAACCGCAGGACCATGCCGCCGCGCCCCGGGACCGAGGGCAGATCGAAAGCGGCATCCTCTACAGCGGCGGCGCCAAGGCCCCCGGGCGGGCTGTTGCGGCAGTTCGCGGCGACGCTTGCCGCCTCAAGTTGCTGACAAACGTCCATCGCGGTCGGCGTCCTGCTGCAAGCAGCGGCGAAGATCGCCAGCGATACAAAGGCTACTCTGCTCGACATCTGAACCACCTTCCGGTCATGCCCGCTCGTCGCGCGCGGTGTGGGAGCGGCCATCCAGCATACCGGATTCCGGCATCCAGGAGCCCCCGTAGCGTCGGGGCGTGGAAGCTTCCGCGCTGCGCTCACTCCTCGCGAAGAACGTTCGCGCGGCGGCCAAGCGGAAGCGTGTGGCGCTGACGGCCCTCGCGGACTTCGCCGCGGTCTC
>JBKQKP010000215.1:0-13521 GCA_052147435.1 Polyangiaceae bacterium
CGAGGGTCATGGACGACGACTGGGCGCTGCGAGACGACGACTGGGAGCAGCGAGACGGCGACTGGGGCGACCCAGTCGACGATTGCGTGCGTCCAAGGGGGCGGCGCCGCTTCCGGAGCTCGTTCGGGATCGGTTCGACGGGGCGTCTGTCAGATGGAGTCCCGACTTCTACAGTCTAAGCGTCGGGTTTGACGCTCGGGCTCGTCGGCTTTGGCATCACGACCGCCGGTACCTCGACCCCGGCGTGTGGCTCGTCATGTGCCGTGCTCTTCGAGTTCTTCGCCTTCATCGCCTTGTTGACAGCCTTGTTGAACTGTTTGCGCGCCTCGTCGGCTTTCTCGCCTTCGATGACGTCCCGCTTGATCACGTTCTGCGTCAAGACCGCCTTGATCTCTTCGACTTCGATCTTCACTCCGGGTGAGAGGCGGCGAAGCTCATGGCGAACGACTCCGAGGACGGCATCGCTGAGGAGCACGGCTCCGAGGAAGAACCGACTCAGGGCTTGCATGTGAAGGTGGTACTCACCGATGCCAGCCTTCTGCCAACCTTCCTTCGCCAAGAGCCAGATCAGATCCAGGTGCTGATCGTTCTTCGCGTTGAGCTCCAAGATGTTCAGTTCGACGACAAGCTCGTGATCAATCGGCTTCGCGAAGATCACCTTGTAGATCATCCATCGCAGCCCGTTCGTAAGGATGACCCACTCAACGCCTTGGTTGGCGGCGTAGTCGATCGCTTGCTTGATGTGGCTATCCTTCAGCTCCAAGCCGATCGCCTTGACCTCGATGAGGAGTTGCAAGGCTCCGTCCAGCTTGATCGCGAGATCGCAGTAGGTCCCCTTGATGGCGTGCTCTGAGGTGATCTCGGAATACTTATCGTATCCGAAGATCTCTTGGAGCATGTCCATCACGATGACAACGGTGTCCGATTCGTTGACGTCTCTGGCTTTGGCAGCCGTGAGGACGGGTTGGAACCGTCTGATGCCTGTAGCTACTCTGGTCGCGACCTTCGCAGGTACCGATGCCATGACCCCTCCCGTCAACTGGTGATGCTGCGTTTGCGCGATCGTACACGAGAAGGTTCGGACGTACCGCGTTACCGCGTCCATCGAGGGTGTCCCGCCTACACTGACGCATCGGGATCCCTACCGAGTCGTGGGCGTCGATCGTCGCGCCCGAAGCTGCGTGACGTCCTCCCGGGAAGGGTGCGGCAGCTACGCTACGGTCGCGGTTGGCCATCTTGTGCACGCTGCGGCCGCGTGGTTCCATCATCCGAGGGGTCCCGATGAAGATCAGGGTTCATTCGATCGCGTTGCTTGCGCTTGTTGGATGCTCGCCGCCCTACACGATCGTGCAAGTGGCGACACCCAACCCGCTCGTCGGTCAACGCGCGTTCACCGTAGTTCCGGTCGAATACCCTGAGCTTCGCGTTGGAGAGAAGACGGAAGCCGAGTACCTCGCCGAGAAGAGCCCTGACCAGCGCACGGGGTGGGCGGGAGACAAACTCGCCCTTGACGAACAGTTTCACGGTCGACTCGAGCGCGAGACGAAGCGCGCCGGGATCCACGTCGGGACGGAACCGGCGCCGTGGGTCATCCATCCGATCGTCAAGTGGCTAGAGCCCGGATGGCACGGCGGCATCGTGAACAAGGCGGGTCACGCGAAGATGATGGTTCGCATCACGGGAAGTGACGGGAAAGTGATCGACGAGATCGAGCTAGATGCGGACGACACATCTGGCACTACCGTACGGGGCCGGATGCAAGCACTCGGCGACGAGTGCGGATACGACACCGCCGACTTCATCAAGAGCCATGCGCACTGAGTTGGCCCGAGGCTCTTGGGTCGACGCTGTAGCTCCGCGTTTCCTCTTGACCGCATGGCGATGGTAATTTGAGGTCACGGCATCGGAGGACGCGATGTCGAAGAAGATCTCGAAGTACACGGTTCGCGCGGAGCTGCACGGAGCAAAGGATTATGACGCGTCGATGCGCCTCGTTGAACGGGGGCATCCGAGCCTGGCCGGGCTGCGGGAAGCGCGTGCGATCATCGAAGAGCTGATGTCGGATCGGGACGCGATCGTCGAGGACAACCGATCGCAGGAGCCTCCCGATGACAACAACAAGCCTGGCGAGGATGGAGCGTCAGATCGCCCTTCCGATCCACCTGCATCACGGAAGCATCGTCGTTGCCGATCCGAGGATTCGCTCGGCGCTCGTGACCGTACTCGCTCGTTTGCTCCTGGAGGCCGCCGCGGCGAGCGGACCTCGCGAGGAGGTGCGCGATGAACCGTGAGCTTCCTCCGAGCGTGACCGGGCGCACCGCGATCGTCTACGTCCGGCAGTCGACGGGCGTGCAGGTAAGGGAGAACTTGGAGAGCCAGCGGCGCCAGTACGCGCTTGCCGATCTCGCTCGCGAGTACGGCTTCCGAGACGTGCGCGTGATCGACGACGATCTCGGGGTGTCCGCGAGTGGAACGATGGATCGACCCGGCTTCCGGAGTTTGGTCGGTCAGATCTGCGAGGGCGTTGTCGGGGCGGTTTTCTGCTTGGAGGCATCGCGTTTGGCTCGCAACGGGCGCGACTGGCATCACCTGCTCGAGCTCTGCGGCTTGGTCGGCGCGCGCGTCGTCGATGGCGAGGCCACGTACGACCCGAGCTTGCCGAACGACCGACTTCTGCTCAAGGGCACGATGAGCGAATTCGAGCTGACCAATTTCGTCGGCGGCTACGCCGCGAGCGGAAGGGCACGTGCGTATAAGGCGGGTTCCGTTACCCGCGGGCGGCTTGGCTCCCGCGTCACCGCGCGAAGTGCCAAGGATCTCCTATTCGCACGCTCCACTGACGGCGCCCCGCCCCTGCCACGCAGCGGCTCCGTCCAAGGACAGATTACGGAACCGCGCGCGGCGCTCGGCCACCGGGCACCGCCTCGAGCGCGCTCCCGCAATCTATTGGTTACGTCGCCTCTCGGAGCCCTCTTTGAGCGCGGAGATGCCTACGATTTCCTACACTCCAAACCTGCCGAAGTGGTTCATCGACCGCAAGACGCCACTAGCTCCGCTTGGCATCCACGGCAAGGCACTGACCTCGTGGCTTCATCGTGGGATGAAGCCGGATGACGCACAACTCGCCGCCGCTGGAGCGATACCGTTCGCCTCTCTCCCGTTCCCGGAGTTCGCCTGTCGAGTCTGTGCGAAGACGGCGCTCACGTACCCGGCAGACGGAGAAGCGAAAGAAGAGTTCGAGGCGCGCATGCTCATGAAGAGGGAGGACTTCGATGATCCTCTCAGGTACCCGATCGCTCCTCGCGCTAGAATCCGGGGCCAGGCCACTCGGCGGTGAGACCCCCTTCACAGCTGGCCGAGACTCTGGCCGCAAGGCAGGTGGGGGCGCCTGCGCTATCGCGCGCGCTGAGCGGCCCAAGGCTTCGCTGCGCAGCACGCCCGCCTCGTCGCTCCGCGACTGTCGCGCACGAGCTCCCGTTGAAGGATCGACTCCGTCGCTTCGGCTGGTAGTCTCGCGCGCGATGAGTCGAGTTAGGCGCAGGAGGTGTGCTCGTACGCTCGCGGTGGCAGCGGGCGTCGCTATAGCCGTCGCCCCTTTAGAGAGAGAGAGTTCAGCGCAGGAGCATGGCGAGCCGATACGCCTCGAATACATGGCGGCGCCCGGGTGCCCGGACGAAGCATCTTTCGTCGGCCGGGTCCGCGCGCGGACATCACTCGCGCACATGGCGTGGCCGGGGGAGGTCGCGCGCGGCTTCGCGGTTCGCGTCGAGGCTGGCTCACCCGCCGAAGGAACCATCACGGTTACAAACGAGCACGGGACCGAGGGGACTCGCGCACTCACGGCAGCCACATGCGAGGACGTCGTCGACGGGCTCGCGCTAATTCTCGCGCTCGCTGTGGATCCACATGCTCGTACAGCTGCGACGGTTGGGGTCACGTCACCACATGAGTCGTTCTCGGCGACGGCTCAGACGACGGTGCAGTCGCCGCCCGCGCCATGCCCCGTCGTTCCTCCAACGTTGGTCGCGCCGCCCGTGCCGGCGGCCTCTTCGCTCGGGGACGCCGCGCAGTCGAGCGCATCCTCTTCGGCGCCCACTCACGGCGAGGCTCTCGTCCCGGGCGTCTTGGCACGTAGGTTCTTCATCGGCGCTGACTTCGCGTTCGCGAGCGGCGTCACGCCCTCCGTGCTCTTCGCCGCGTCGCCATACCTCGGCGTGCGTGCGCTTCGAGCACCGGCCCTCGATCTAGAAATCCGCGCGTCATTCTTCCGCGTGGACTCGGGCGCGACGACGGTTGCGAACGGGCAAGCCGATTTCACATGGACCGTCGGTCGCGTCGACGGGTGCGCAATGCTCAAGGCGGGCCCTCAGCTCGGTGTCGGCCCGTGTGCGCGCGTCGAAGTCGGTGCGCTCGACGTCGTCGGCACGTCTGCTGGCGAGACACCGCAAGCGCAAGACACAGCGTGGTTTGCGGCTGGAGCGATGGCGCGCATCGAGTGGACCCTCTTCGGCGTCTTCTTGCTGGAGGGCGACGCGGGGCTGATGGGTAGAATCACTCACGATTCCTTCTATTTTGCGCCCGACCTAGCGAACGCCTACGCGATCGGGCTCGCGGGCGTAGAGGCAGAGCTCGGAATGGGAGCGCTCTTTCCGTGATCTCAGGTCGCAGACGGCACCATTTGAGTTAAGTGTCCGTCTCTCATGGCGTCCGATGAAGTCCCCCCCCTTCCGGGCGCCTTTGCGACCGACGAAGAGAGCCCCCGCGGTGGAGCATTGGGGACTGAGGGACCAGACGCGCGCCTGCGAAGGCTCGTCGACACCTACTTTGGCGTCGTGTGGCGCACGCTTCGCTTCCACGGCGTCCCTGAAGCCAACGCTGACGACGCCGCCCAGCAAGTCTTCTGCGTGCTCTCTCGCCGGCTCGGTGACGTCCGGCCTGGTACGGAGCAAGCTTTCCTCCTCAGCACGGCCTACCGTGTGGCATCGGACGTGCGGCACGCGGCTTCTCGCAGGCCGGCCGGCAGTGAAGAGGAACTCGATTCGCTCGAGGCGCCGATCCCCCCTCCGGACGTCCTGCTAGATCAGGCACGCGCGCGTGCCCTGCTGCAAGAAGTCCTCGAAGAAATTCCTCCCGACGTGCGCAGGGTGTTCGTGATGGTGGAGATCGAAGAATTCGCGCTGGGCGAGGTTGCGAAGATCATCGGCGCACCTATCGGCACGGTCTCGTCGCGTCTGCGCCGTGGTCGGCAGATCTTCGAAGCGATCTTGAAGCGCAGGCGCGCGGTCGAAGGCCGCGGCCGAAAAGGAGAGCGGACATGAAGAGGCGCTGGATGCGTGGCCCGGACGCGGAGGTCGCAAGACTGCTCCTAGATGCGGGCCGCGCCGACGAGCCGATCGCCGTGAAGCGCCGCGTGCTGCTGGCCGCGACGGCCGCGCTCACTACGACGTCGCTCGGAACGGGGAGCGCAGCAGCGGGTGGTGCGGCAGCTGGCGGCGGAACAGCGGCTGGCAAGGTCGGGGTCGCATCGATTGTGTCGTTAAAGTGGCTTGTCGTCCTCGGTGTGAGCGGAACCCTTGGGGCGACGGGAGCTATCGCGCTTCGTGGCACGAATGGAGCCTCGAACACGGGGGCGTCGCTCGCCAAACCGGCGCTTGCGGTTTCTGCCGGGACGGTCTCCGGCTCAAGGGCGTCCGTGGCGCCTCCCGTCGTTCCAATCCCCTCGGCAATCACGTCCGCCGGAATGACGCCTCCGCCGAGCGATCTAGCGCAACCGTCGCCGCGCGTTGTCGCCGCCGCTGTGCACGAGCTCCCTCCCCCGTCCCCTTCTACTTCCTCGTCGTTCGGGGCCGAAGTCTCGTCACTGGACCGAGCGCGCACTCAGATCGATTTGGGACAGCCTGCGGCTGCCCTCTCGCTGCTCGACGCCTACGTCGCGCGCTTCCCGCACGGTGCCATGGCACCTGAAGCGACCTTACTCCGTATCCAGGCTCTGCTGATGGCGGGGGATCACTCGGCCGCGACGCGCGTGGCAGACGACTTCACCGCGCGGAACCCGAAGAGCCCGTATGCCACGCGCCTCCACACGCTTTTCGATCGGACGAATCCGTGATCACCGAGATCGAAGGCGACCATTTACTAGCGGCGGCGAGGATCGCCAGTTCTCTGGAGGACCGGATGAAAGCCCATGCACTCAGCGCGCTCATGACCTTCCTAGCGATCGCCGCTGCAAGTGGCGGACTCGGATGTAACGACACGCTCCCGATCGGCGAATACCCGGGCGACGCGGCGCCCGGAGCAGTACACCCCGGCACCGACAGCGGCCCGAGCTCGGAAGCTGGCCCGGCCGCGGAGGCTGGCCCCCCTAGCGACGCAGCCGCATGCACGATACCCACGAATGCGGACACGTTGGATGCTGGCGAGGGATGCACAGCTTCCCCGTCGTACCCGTCTTGTACGGGGTCGACATGCGGCGATCTCTGCTCTGCAACGGAGTACTATTTGGAGTGCGTCATTCCGCAGGCGGCCGATTCCTCGGGGCCGCCCGCACCCGATCCATCTCTCGGATGCCAGTTGGCAGGTTTTGGGCAGCCGCCGAACTCCCAGCAGTATTGCTGTCCTTGTGGACAGTAATTATCCGCCCTCTGGCTCGACGCGGACGTCGGTGGGACAATAGAAGCCCCGCCTCTCTACCCTGTGGAAGGGGAAAGGCGGGGCTCCCAGCGCGATCTCGACGATTCAACCACCGTCAGTAGTGGGTGCGGCGTGTCCGATCGCGATTGCTGCTTCTATTGCCAGAGTGTGGTCGTCCCGCCCGAATTGCCAATGTTGAAATAGCAATTCGGATCTTGATTCGGCTCTCCGATCGTTATTTGGTTCGTCGGCGAATAGGTGACTGCGTCATACGAGTTCCAGCTAGGATAGGGCTGGTACGGACTGATGTCCGTGAAGTTGACGTAGTCATCGGGCACGTTGTTGCACGACGAAATGGCGCCGTTGCCAACTTCCATTGTGGCCGGATATGCCTGATTGAATGCACAACTAACGGCCTCCGCAAGAAGCGTCGAGTCCCCGCTCGTTGTATCATAGTTGTATATGTAGTAGTAGAATGTACCAGTCGAACCGTTGTAGGCATATATGTACAAGTACGACTCGATCGTGTCCCCAACGCTAACTGCCGAGCTCAGCCCTGAGTTGACGTTCCCGTACTGAGAATCGTTGAATTCGCTGTTCAAGTAGAAGCCGGCTGCAGGCCACCCAGATTGTTGAGCCGGGCCTGGAGAGTAGACCAACTCAGGCTGCATGATGCCCGGACATGTCGTCGTGTCCTGGTTCGTGAGTCCATTGAAATAGTATAGGATCCCTTGGGGGGTTGTCGGCAGCGGTGGCACGGTGATGTTGGCATACACTTCATCGAAGCCGTACGAATAGTCCGACTGAAATGTGTTTTCTGTCCAGCCCCACCACGAGCCCGCTGGACTCGACTCCGTGTCCGCATGCAGACCGCCCGAAGACGCGCTGCGTGGTGCTGCCTGCGGCTTGACCGGAGAGGTCGCTTCCGACGTCGAAGCGTACGGTGGAATGGGAGCGGATCCGGGAGTCGTTGGGTATTGTGTATAGGCACAAGGTGTGAGCTTCTCTACGAGCTTGCCATCCAGTGTGACCGTGCCGTCAAGCTCTACTGTGGAGCCATTGGGAACCGTGTGGACGCAGGAGGGGTGTTCCCAGCCGCCTCCCGTGAGAACGTAGTTCGCGGGAATGTTCGGCGGCGGATTCGACGGGGGAGTGGGAGTGCTGACGGTGAGTCCTGCGTCCACTGCTGGCACTGACGAGGACAACGACTGCACTACTAGCCCCGGCCGAACGGGCGCCACTTTGGCGCCGGAGCGTGAGAGATTCGCTGCGAGCGACTGCCTCATGTGCGGTGGCAATCGAGGCAGTGCGCCGGCAGGTGTGACGGTTTGGGGTGCACCTTGAGGTGCCACCGTTACGGGCTCCGAGGTCGACGAGGGAGAGGAGCACGCGAGTAGTTGGGCCGCTGCACCACATAGCATGACACGTCTCAACGAATTGATCATGAGGTTCTGCTAGATCGATGCCATTCGCCTATGCTGGCGATTGTTCGTGAACAGCCATATTCTGTCGCCGGAGCGTGTCTAATGGACCACGCCCTACGGGACGGAACTTGGTTGAGGTATGTCTTTCGGTCAATCGCTCACGGGCGAAACGAGAGGGTCAGTGCCGCTGAGGTACTTCCTCGACCGTACGATGTTTCGAAGCTTGACAAGGGGCCACACCAAAGGGCGCATCGCTTCGAGCACCTCGTGCCTGCTACGCGGAGAAAGGCGCGCGAGCGCTACGACGTGCCACACGCTCAGTCCGTGCCCCTGCGTGTCCATCCAGTTCGCTAGCGTTTCAATGTCGGCAGCTGCGAAACGCACTGCGGCGAACGCCCAGCGTCGTAGTGTCTGTTCGCTCATGCCGGCAGACGTTGCGCAAGCGCGAAGCGCTGCTGGCCCACGGCGCACGGCATCTCGTGCCCTGCAAGCGCTCTCGAACCACGCACGCAGATGGTTCGCTTTGAGCGTTCGTAGCGAGTCTGCGCAAGAGCTCTCCTCTGACATTTCGTCGCTCACGTCGCCCGCCCTCCTTCGACATGATTGGCGTTCAGCTGCGTCCACGAATAGCGTCGTTCACGCGGCGCTGCTGAATTCTGTCTCTCGCATCTCGCGCGCGAACGAACGCGCTAGCCGTAGCACGCTAGTTCGTGAACAGGGACCACCGCGCGGTGACGTTTGTAATGCGCTTTGGCCACACTCTCAAGCGTAAGTGCAGCGCGACCATTGGGTCCAACACTGGTGCGCCGGCGCATTGTCGTCATCGTTCGCAATGCTCCACCCTGTCATTGCGCAGTGAGAGGTGCTGGGGCGTAGTGCCCATCAGGTGAAGTCAGTAGTCCTTAATGCCGATCCGGGCGTTCACCATCCCGATGCGCGTGTTCACGATGCGCCGATCTTGGCGTTCACGATCGTCCGATCGCGCGTTCACCACCGCGCGAAATCCGCAGACAGCCACCTAGCGACCGAGAAACCAATTTGGTCGGCGGTTACGCCTCGAGCGGAAGCGCAGTGCGTATAATCAATAGATTGCGGGAGCGCGCCCGCGACGGTGCCGGTGGCGCGGCGGTGCGCGCGGTCACGTAATCTATCCTTGGACGGAGCCGGTGCGCGGCAGCGGCGAGGCGTCGTCAGTGGAGGGTATGGGGAAGTTGGCGGGGCCCGGGTCGCGTAGCAGGGGGGCGCGCTGGGGCGCGCGCGCGGTACCGACCCTCGACGCCTCGTTCGCGGGTCGGCGATCGGGACACGACTCTGTCGAGTCGACGGGGCGCTGGACGGGCGCCCCTCGGGTGACGGACAGAGGCGTGCGGCGCCGCGATCGCGAGAGCGGCGGCCGGTGAGCGGGGCAAGTGCGGGAGTTGGTCACACGGCCACCGGTGGCGCGCGACTGCGCGCGGCGGGGAGCGCGGTGCGCACGACCGCGGTCTTCGTGCACGCCGGGCAGACGCGGACGTCGATGCCCGACAAGCGAAAGAAGAGCTCGCGCCAGTCGACAGGCGCAACGCGACCCGCGCTTTGCTCGCGAGACGTCGCCGACGGCGTGAGCAACCGGGGCGCCATCGTCGCCACAAGCGACGACGGCGCCGAGCAACGGTGCCGCGCACAGCTAGACGGCTAGGCGCGGCAGGCGTTGCGGTGAACCACAATCCAAGTAGTACCCAACCGCAAAGGAGCAATCCCGCGCGGAACCACAACACGGGATGCATATCCCGCGTTGCGTGCGTCGTCGCCGTCTGTTGGCGACCCGCCGCGAATCATGCAAAACCCGCTGTGACGTTCGCGTCGGGGCGGGTTTTTTCTTGCTACTTCGCAAGGTACATCGCGAGCGACGACGGCTCGTTCGCGACGGCGCGCGCGTCCTCGAGTCGGATCTCCCCGGCCTGCACCCGGTCGGCCAAGCAGCGCTCGAGCGAGATCATTCCCTCGCGCCGTCCGGACTGGAGCGTCGAGGCGATCTGCGCGGTCTTCCCTTCGCGGATGAGCGTCCCCACGGCGTGCGTGACGCGGAGCACTTCGAGCGCGGGCAAGCGCCCCTCCCCTCTCGCCCGTGGAACGAGCCGCTGCACGACGACCGCCTGGAGCGAGTCCGCGAGCTGCGAACGGATCTGCGCGTGGGCGTTGGGAGGATAGGAGTCCACGATCCGCTCGATGGCCGAAGCCGCGGATCGACTGTGGAGAGACGACAGAACGAGGTGACCCGTCTCCGCAGCGGTGAGCGCGAGGCTGATCGACTCCTTGTCTCGCATCTCGCCGACCAAGAGGACGTCGGGGTCCTCCCGGAGCGCATCGCGCAGCCCCGTCGCGAAGTCGCGCACGTCGCGACCGACCTGGCGGCGGCGGACGAGCGACGTCTCGGGGGGGGAGAGCGCGAACTCGATCGGGTCCTCGAGCGTCGTGAGGACGATCGACCGCCGCCGGAGCGCTTCCTGCGCGATCGCGGCGAGCGTGGTCGACTTGCCCGAGCCCGTGGCGCCGCAGACGAGGACGAGCCCGTGCGGCAGCTCCGCGAGATCGTCGAGCGGCAAGGGGAGATGGAGCGTCGCTAGCGATGGGGCGGCGCGCGGCAAGAGACGAATGGCGGCCGCGAGCCCCTCCGAGGACTGGAAGACGTGAATCCGCACCCGCCCGACCCCCGCGATCTCCCGCGCGAGATCGATGGAGTCGCCGTGAGCGAGCCGCTCACGCTCGCGGTCACCGAGCCCGATGGCGCTCGCGACGTCCACGCCGGCCGCGAGATCCAGCCGCTCCAACGCCCCATCGACGCGTACGCAGGGGGGATCTCCGTCGGAAAGGTGGAGATCGCTGGCGCGAAGAGCGGCTGCCCTGACGACGTAAGCGGCAAGAGCGGAGGCGGCCTCCTCGGGAGCCTCCTCGTCGCGCGCGGAGATCTCCGCGTGCGAAGCGGGGGGAGCGGGGACGGCAACGGCAGCAGGCGCGGCTACGGCCGTGGGAGGCGCGACCGGACGCGGAGGGGGGGCCGCGACGTTCGCGTCCGCGGGGGCGGCGCGTGCGCGGCCCCCCCGGAGAAAGATCACGTCGAACCCCCCTTGCTGCGCCGGCCTCGCGGTCAGCGTCACGTGGAACGGACCGTGCGGCCCCCCGTCGTACGTCACCTCGATCCGCCCCTTGGCGCGCATCGCCTGCTCGCGCTCGGGGGTGAGGATCTCGCCGAGGAGATCGCGGAGCGTGTCCTCGGGCGTCAACGGGATCGAGAGGCGCTTCGCGGCGCCGTAGGCGAGCATCTTCGGCTCGCGGTCGGTCCCCATCCGGAGCTCGTTCGCGGCCTGCTGGCTCACGATTCCGAGCAGGCTGTCGATCCGAGCCATCGAGTCTGGAGCGTATACGATCCTGGGAGAATTCCCCGCAGCTCACCCCTTCCCCCCGGCCCCCTTCCCCGCAGGCAGGGAAGGGGGAGCGTGAAGGACGGTACGCGCGCTCACGTTCCCCCCGCCCTGCCCGGCGGGGCGGGGGGCCAGGGGGGTGGGGTTGCGCGTGGATCGTGCTCACCTTAAGTGCTCATCGTACCAGCGAAGCATTCGCTCCATGACATCGATCTGGTTCTTCGCGAGGCGCGGGATGTGCGGCTCACCGGGGTAGACGACGAGCTCGGTCTCGACGCCGAGGTGCTTCAAGGCGCGATAGAGGCCGAGCGATTGCCCGAGTGGGTTGTTGTGGTCGGCGTCGCCGTGGACGATCAACGTGGGGGTCTTCGCGTTCTTGATGAAGCTCACGGGAGAGTTTCGCGCGAAGACGTCGGGGTTGTCCCACGGTGTGCCGAAGTGCCACTCGTCTCCCTCCGGGCCGTCCTCGGTCTCGAACTCCGCGGCTTGGTCGAAGACGCTCGCGCCGGAGACGGCGGCCTTGAAGCGATTCGTGTGGCCGATCGCCCAGTCGGTCATCTCGCCGCCGTACGACCAGCCGCCGATGCCGAGGCGCTGGGGGTCGACGCCGCCGCCAGCCTGGACGTGGTCGAGCGCGGCGAGGAGGTCTTTGTAATCGCCCCCGCCCCAGTCGGCGCGGTTCGCCTTCACGAAGGCCTCGCCATAGCCGAGAGAACCGCGCGGGTTCACGAGGAGGACGTCGTAGCCGCGCGCTGCCAGGAGCTGCGCCCACGCGTTGAACCAGAAGTAGTCGGCGGAGAAGCTCCCGGAAGGGCCGCCGTGGACGAGGAGGACGAGGGGTCGCCCTGCCGCCGGAGCGGCGGGTGCGGAAGGTGGGGGCTTCAGGAGAGCGGCTTCGATTTCGGTGCCGTCGAAGCTCTTGAAGCGGAAGAGGGAGCCGTCGACGAGGGGGATGTGGCTCCACGCTTCGTCCTGGAGGTGGCCGAGCTGCTTCGCGCCCCCTTTGGAGGGATCGCGCGGCGCCGTGTAGAGCTCCGGGAGGTGGTCGAAGCCGACGCCGACGAACGCGAGGGTTCCGTCGCGCGCGACGTCGAAGGCGCGGACCGAGAGCGGGAGGTCGATGCGTGTCGGCGAGGAAGGCTGGCGACCGACGCGATAGAGGACGGAGTGGAAGCCGTCGACGACGCGGGCGACGATCGTCGCGTCGTCTTGCCAGCGCGCCTCCTGGACGTGGCGGTCGACGGAGCGGGTGAGATCGCGCGCGTCGCCCGATGCGGTGTCTTGCGTGAAGAGATCGTGCGCCGTCGGCCCCTTCGTCGCGCTCGCGCGGAAGGCGAGCTGGATGCCGTGCGGGGACGCGGTGAGATCTTCGAACGGCTGCGGGGGGTGCGCGAACGGAGTGAAGCGTCCGTCGGTGAGCGAGACGCTGTAGACGGCGGTGTCGCGCGCTTCGCGGAGCGGGTGATCGGTGGCGACGGCGAGCAAGCGATCCATCTTGGGCCACGCGATCTCGTCGATGCGAAACGGCGCGGTCGTGAGCTGGCGCGCTTTTGTCGGTCCCGCAGCGCGACGCGGGACGAGCCAGAGGCGATCGAGATCGGCGTCGCGATCGCGGACGTTCTCGTCGGCGGCGTTCGACTTGCCGTCGGGCTTCGGAGCGGGGGCGAGGAACGCGATCTGCGCGCCGTCCGGCGACCAGGTGAAGTCGCTCACGCCGTCGTCGACCGAGGTGAGCGCGGTGGCTTCGCCGCCGTCGAGCGGGATGACGTAGACCTGCGTGTGGTCGCCGCGCGAAGAGAGGAAGGCGAGGGTGCGGCCGTCGGGAGACCAGCGCGGGGAACGCTCGGTCTTCGCGGAGGAGGTGAACTGGCGGATTTCGCGCGTGCGGAGATCGGCCATCCAGATGTGGGCCTGGGGGGCGGGGTCGGGGGGCTCGGAGACGACGAAGGCGAGGTGGAGAGCGTCGGGGGAGAAGCGGAGATCGGAGATGCGGCGGAAGTGGACGGCGCGGGTGGGGGTGAGGGAGGTGGGGGAGGGGGGCGCCGAGAGTGAGGTCGGGGTCGGGG
>JBKQKP010000216.1:0-61849 GCA_052147435.1 Polyangiaceae bacterium
TCGACCTGGGGCGATGGCCCCATCGACCTGGGGCGATGGCCCCATCGAGCTGGGGCGATGGCCCCAGCTGGCAAGGATTCCACGGGGCACCCGTTGGGGTGAGCGCCCCCGCGAGGTGGGGCGGCGATCACACCTCGATGGGGCCAGCGCCCCAACGACCCGTGGGCGGGCACACGCTAACCGCTACCCGAGCGCGCGCCTCACGGCGTTCGCGAGCGCGTTCGGCGAGAACGGCTTGCGGAGGAGAACTCCCTCGTGAGCACCGCGTCGTCGCCCGCCGGGCAGCTCGGGGTAGCCGGACATGTAGAGCGCTCGGAGCGCCGGGCGCACGTGGCGGGCGGCCGTCACCAGCGACCGCCCGTCCATGTGGGGCATCACGACATCCGTGACGACCAGGTCGACATCGAGAGAAGGGTCTCGAAGGATGTCGAGCGCCTCGCGCGGGTCCCCCACGTCGAGCACGGTGTAACCCTGCGCGTTCAGGACTCGCTTTGTTGCGCCACGCATCTGATCGTCGTCGTCCACGAGAAGCACCCGCTCCGCGCTCCGTACGTCCGAACGCGGTGGGTCTGAGGCTGGCGCCTCCCGCGCAACCCCTGGCGCACGTGGGAAGTAGACCTCGAAGGTCGACCCCCTTCCGGGGCGCGAGTCGATCCGCACGCCGCCACCCGCCTGCTTGGCGACGCCGAAGACGATCGCCAGCCCGAGACCGGTGCCGGCACCCACCGGCTTGGTGGTGAAGAATGGCTCGAACACGCGCGCCCGCGTCTCGTCGTCCATCCCCACCCCTGTGTCGCGCACAGAGAGGCGGACGTACGCGCCCGCGGTTAGACCGAGCGCCGCGGCGTCGTGCTCCGCAAGGTCGACGTTTTCGACCGCGATGCGGAGCCGTCCTCCCGACGGCATCGCGTCGCGCGCGTTGACGGCGAGGTTCAGGAGGACCTGCTGGATCTTCACGGGATCGGCCACGATGGGGCCTGCGTCCTGGGCGTGCGTGGTGGTGAGCTCGATGGTCTCCCCCAGCACCCGGCGCAGCATCCGCTCCATGTCGAGGACGATTGCGCCGAGAGACAGGAGCTTGGGCTGGTACGGCTGCTGGCGGCTGAAGGCGAGGAGCTGCTGCGTGAGGGCCGCGGCACGGCGCGCGGCCTTCGCGATCTCGAGAACGTCGGGAGTGAGCGGATGGCTGGCGCCCAGCTCCTGCGCCGTGACCTCCGCATAGCTCAGGATCGCGCCGGTCAGATTGTTGAAGTCGTGCGCGATGCCGCCCGCGAGGCGACCGACAGCCTCCATCTTCTGCGACTGCCGGAGCTGCTCTTCCAGTCGCCGCGTCTGGGTGACGTCGGTGTAGATCCCGAGCGCCACGGCGCGGCCCGCGAAATCCATGATGTGGGCGGTGACGTACACCTCGATGAACGTCCCATCCTTCTTCCGGTGCCGCTCCAGCACTCCACGCACGATGTGGCCCTCGGCCGGCTCCTCGGGCGCCGAGACGTCCTGGGGCGCCTTGAGATCGGACATCCGCATCTTGAGGAGCTCTTCGTGCGAGTAACCGTACGCGTGCGTGGCGCCGGCGTTCACATCGAGGATCTCGAGAGTGCTCGGGTTGTACAGGACGAGGGGAGCCGGGCACCACTCGAACACCGTTCTGTTCGGCTCCTGCGACATTCGAAACCGCATCTCGCGCGACGGGCTTCGCGACAGCTCCGGACTCTGGTGGTCCGCGCGCGTGTACGTCGCGCTCAGCTCGTCCAGCAGCACGCGCCACGTCGCGGCATCCGGCGGCTCGGACTGCGAGAGCTGTAGCTGATGGAGCTGAAGCCGAAGGAGCGCGTGCACCACGGCCAGTGTATCACCGTCACTCGCGCCGCCCGGACATCCGCCCTCGCGCCGTCGCCGTGGCGGGCATGTCGTTCGTTGTGGGCGTAAGACGTCAGTCCGAACCGATCGCCGAGCACCGCGATGGTCCGGAGGCCACCTGACGGCGAGACGCCATCAAGACGAGAGGGGCCATGCCCGAAATCGAAGGGAGCACGCTCGTTCTTTCGCGCGAGAGGTGCAGCCGACGCCCGAGCCTAGGGCAAGCTAGGTTGCGGCTCGAGGCGCTACTCCTGACCGCTTCTGTTGGTAGGTTTGATCATGAGAGGCATTTTGCGCTTTCGGGTCGCGCGAAACGGAGGCCACGAGAAGCACTCATGGAACGTCTTCAGCCAACGCACGACGAGCTCGACCCGGAGGTCGCCGAGCAGCTCGGCCCGCTCGCCGCCGGCATCGTTCACGACATCAACAACATGCTCTTGGTCATCTTGAGCTACGCGATGGTGCTCAAGGAGGACCTCCCGAACGCCGGGGACGATTTAGAAGAAATCATCCAAGCAGGAACAAAGGCGGCTTCTCTCACGAATCGCCTCCTTTCCCTCAAGCGCGAGCCGAAGAAAGACCTCCCCGACGCGGGGCGCTAGCGCATTTCTGGCTCAAGAGCGAGCGAAAGGTGCCGTTCGACTTGGGCATGTGGACCTACAGCCGCCAGTCTCAGTTCGCCCTCATGACCTTCACCGGCAGCGTCGACGTCGACGACGCCTTCGCCGCCGCCGCTCGGCTCCGCCGAGAGGCCGGGACGACCCCCATCCGCCTCGTGATGGACATCGCGGAGGCCGACTTCCCGGAACGGTGCTCATGGGTCTTCATGGCAGTCCTCGAGGACGTCCCGGTCATCGACGTGGTCATCATCGGAGCCTCGCGTGATGCAGCGTCGTCGTTCCGGCTCGTGGGCACCTCGTTCGCCGTCCCGATCGCGTTGCACGCGACGACGGAGGACTGGGTCGCGAGCGAGCGAGCCCCACGGCCGGCTCGGCCCCGCCCCCCCAGCCCACTCCTCGCGCTGACGGTCTCCTGAGCTGGTTCGCTCGACTTCGCCGGTCCGCTCCCTACAGCCTCACGCTCAGCGCCCAGCGAAATAGGAACGAGTCATAGAGAGCGCCAGGGGTCACTCCGAACGCCGGCCCGGCGACGAGCTGAACGCGCCCCCACGCCCAGCCGGCGGTCGGCCCCGCGAACGCGGAGGCTCCCCCCTCGGCTCCCGGCGTGACAATCTCCTCGAGATCCGCGACGACCCCTTCGACGCCGACCCGGAAACCCAACGGCAGCGCATACGTGGCGCCGAGCGTGGCCTGAAGATCGACGGCATCGGAGCCTGTCTGGAAGGTGTGCGACCCCATGAAGGAGGTCACTACGCGGAGCCCCTTGTAGTGCCACGCCAGCGTCGCGGTGAGGTTGCCTGTCGATGCGCCCGTGACGTCGTAGCTGTAGCTCGGGCGCAGTGAGAGCCGCCACATCCGGCTGTCGGGATCGGTGAGCAGGATATGGACGCCCGCGTCGAGAATGAACGGCGAAGCCAGCCCACCGGGGTTCCCCGGCTCGATGAAGACCGCACCCCCCTCCGCGTAGAGCGACACCCGCGAGAAGATCCCCACTTCACCGCCAAGCGTCGGGAAAGCCTGCCCCGCGCCGACGGGTCGCTCTTCACCCGTACGCGACACGTTGCCGATGCCCATCGAAACGACGGCGTGACCGGGGTCGGGCACGCTCGGCTCCACCGCGAAGAGAAAGCCACGCTCGGGGGGATTCGATGTCGTCGCCGCAGCGCTCGGAGCGGTCGACGCAGACTCGGGCGACACCGGCTCGTCAGCGAGGGCCACGCGAAAGGAACCGCTCAAAGAGGACAGCGCGATCACTGCACCTAGGGCCGCTCGCGTGATCTTCTTCATGACAGGCTCAGTTTCTTTCCGTTTGCTGCGGATGTCATCGTCGGACTTCAGGGCTGGCAGGGGCTCTTGTTCCCTGCGTCGGCGAACACGGTGTCGACGCCGCTCGGGCATGGCGCGAGGACCAGCGCGGGGTTCGGCGTCTGCGTGAAGTCGAACTCCGTCAGAAGATTGTTGAGCTCCGGTACCGTCTCGCGCACGGTCGGGCGATTGTCGGGGCGCCCGTCGGTGGCGGGATTCAGGCGCGCGCCGTTGAGGAAGATGTCCTCGATGAAGCGGAGATAGGCGTCGTGACTGTACACTTGGTGGTCGATCGCGCCGGGCTTCACCCACGGGCTGATCGCCAGCCCTGGAACGCGCAGTCCGTAGCCGTTTTGATCGATCGACGGCGGCGGGACGTGATCATAGAAGCCTCCCCAGTCGTCCCAGGTGAGGAAGATGACCGTCGTGTCCCAGAAGGGGCTCTGCATGACCGCGTTGATGATCGTCGTGACATAGGCCTGACCCGTGGAGACGAGGTTGGTCGGGTGCTCGCTGAGCTCGTCGCTCGGGATGATCCAGCTCACGGCTGCGAGCTGGCCCGCCAGAAGGTCGGTGAAGAACTGCGTCGTGTCGGTCACGTTGTCGATCTCGCCGTCTGCCTTCACGTCGTCGAACCAAGGCAGTACGTTCCAGTACCCCGGGTTCAGATAGTGCTGCGTCCCGGCGTCGCACGTCATCTCGCCATCCTCGCAGTCGGGCTCGTTGCCCGACGCGAGGTAGTAGCGCCAGCTGACGCCGCTCTTGTGAAGTAGATACGTCACGTCGGTCCACGCGAACTCCGGGTTCGGCGGCTCCGGCTTGTCGCACGCGGTCCCCACGTGCGCGCCGTTTCCGGGGTTGACCAGATCGTTCACGCAGCTCGTCGGATCGTTCGCCGGTGTACACGTGGCCGACCAGGCGGACACCATGAAGAGATGGTCGGGCAAGCTGTACGACGCGACCGGCTCGAACATGTGGTCCTGGAGCGTGAACGACTTGGCGTAGGCCCAGTAGTTCGGGATCTCGCCGTCGTCGTGGAAGCCCATGACGGTCTCGGCGGCGCCGAGGAGACAGTTGGGATCTCCCGCCACCTTGCAGGCCGTCTTCGACCCGACGTCCGCGCTCGCGATGAAGCCATTCATCCCGCCGTCGGCGAAGCACAGGCTGAACGAGGATGCGCTGTGCGGGCCGCCGCTATTTTTGTCAGTGGGGTCGTGGTAGGGGGGCAGGCATCCACCGCCGTCCGGGACGATCGAGCACACGGTCGGCACGCCCCCGTCCATCGGGATGCCGTCGGCGCCGGGGAAGGTCCCGAAGTAGTGATCGAACGAGCGGTTCTCCTGGTTGATGATGATGACGTGCTGGATGTTCGCGCGCGCCGCGGCCAGCCCGGCCTCGGTGATTCCAGAGTCGGACACCGCGCCTGCGTCCCCCACGAGCCCTCCGCCGTCCGCGGCTCCCGCGTCGTTCTTGCCCGGCTCCGCCGAGACCCCGCCACCGTTGCCGCAGCCGTAACCGAGCGCCGCTCCGGCAACCAGCATCGTCGCGGTGATCGTCACCAAA
Organism: Polyangiaceae bacterium; assembly: GCA_052147435.1. Classification (GTDB taxonomy): domain Bacteria; phylum Myxococcota_A; class Polyangia; order Polyangiales; family Polyangiaceae; genus JBKQKP01. The sequence goes on from JBKQKP010000216.1 coordinate 5,349, forward strand.
GTGGCGCTTCGCATGAGGTCGGGCCCCCGTCCCGGAGAAGACCGGGTGAACGTGTCGTGCGCCGACTGCAATCGGCATGCGCGAAGTCGCGGGGCTTCGCAGGGGGAGCGACCGCTCGAAACGCGGCGGGGGGACCGCGGCCCATGGTCGTCTTGGCGTCCACGGGGTGGTCCAAGAGGCGTGCGGGGGGAAGCCCTCGCCGCGGACAACGCGACACTTCACGAAGAGCATCGTCAAGGCGCGCGGGTGGGAAGCGCGCCGCGCGAACCGTCCTCGCTGCGAACTTGGCCCCCGTAGGCGGCCTGCGGCATCCGGAAAGACAGGATGCACCGCCGTACGCTCCTCGCCGCCCTCGCCACGCTCCCGTTCGTCTCGATGGCCTCGCCTGCGGCCGCAATGCAAGACAAGGCGCGCCCTCGCCTGAAGTCGCTCACGCGGGACCCACTCGGCACGACGCTCGTTCTGGGGGTCCCGAGCGCGCCTTTCGCCGGCATCGGATACGGGGACGACACCGTGATCGTCTTCGTGCCCGAGCGGTACCGCTTCCGCGCCGAAGAAGGGCTTCCTACCCTCGTCCACTTTCATGGGCACAACAGCACTGCAGAGCGCGCGATCGTCGCGCACGCGCTTCGCGAGCAGCTCGTCGACAGCCGACAGAACGCCGTCCTCGTCGTCCCGCAGCTCGCTGTCCTCGCCGCCGACTCGGCGTGCGGGCGGCTCGAGTCCCCCGGTGGCCTCGCGCGCCTCCTCGGCGGCGCCCTCTCGACGGCGGCGCGCACCGGGCGCGTAACCCTCGACGAGTCGGCCTTTCCCGAGCGAGCCGAGCTCGGTCGCGTGTGCCTGTCGGCGCATTCGGGGGGCTACCACGCCGCGGCGTGCAGCCTGCGCGACGGCGGCGTAGATGTGAGCGAGACGTACCTCTTCGACGCGCTGTATGCCGAGAGCGACGTCTTCCGCGACTGGGTGCTCGCGCGGCGAGACGATCCGGCCGCGAGCCGTCACAAGCTCGTGAGCTACTTCACGGCCGGCGCCCCGACAGAGGCGCTCAACCAGACCCTTCGCGCGGAGCTCGAGCGCCGTGGAGTGCTCGTGGCCGAGGAGCTGCGCGAGGGGGAGCTCTCGCGTCGCGACCTCTCTCACGCCAGTGCCGTCTTCGTGCGCACCGACCTCGCGCACTCCGACGTGACCTGGGAGACGAACGCGCTACGCGACGTGCTGTACGCCTCGACGCTCCCCCGGCACCTCAACGCGACGTGGTTCGCGAGCCGGGACGGGGCGCGGCCGATCGAGCGTCGACGCTGAGCTCAGACCCACGAGCATTTCAGCGCCATCCCCTCGTCGCTCCGTCGTTTCGGCACCTCGTGCACGTACACCGATTTGGCGAAGAGCCCAATCCCGGCGTGATTCGCGCCGCGGAAGGCCTCCCGGAAGTAGGCGTACCGGCATGGCGGCATTCCGCGGTACTCGATCATCGCGTCTTTCGGACCGACACGCGAGATCGCAAAGCCCCCTCCGTCCATGATGCGCCGCCACAGGCTCTCGTAGACCTGGAACACGGTCCACGGCGTCGCCCCTGCTCCCGATGCGAGTCGAACGAGCGTCTGGAGGGCGCTCTCCTGAATGCGCTTCCCGGCCGCCGCGCCGATCTGGAACGCATCCTCGGCCGTGAGGCCGAGAGAATCGACGGCCGCGTAGTGCTTCACCGCGATGTCGACCGAGAGCCAGACCCCCGCGATGGTGTGGACTAGGACATCGCGCGCTTCGTCGTCGAGCTTCGCGGCGTACGCGTCGAAGACGCCGCGCTCACGGAGCTCGACGATCCCCGAGCAGATGAGCGTGCTGCGGACCCGCCGGAGCGGGACGCTTCCTTCCGTCGGGAACCGCGCGATCGTCTCCTCTTCCTTCGAGCCCGCTGTGCGCCGTGGTGCGACGGGCCGCACGACCGGCTGGAGCCCGGTCGCAGCGGCCGGGCGCTCGCCGGATGCCCGAAGGGAAGTCTCCGAGTCGTCGCGTTCTTCCCGCGGAGCCATCGGGGGTGGCCGGCCAGAGTCACCGCGGAGCACCCTGTCGAACCAAGGCGACCGCGCGGCGCGGATATTCGCGGAGCTCGCGGCTGCCGTGCGCGGCCCGAGCTCGCGCCGCCACAGGTCAGCGACGCCCGCGCTCGCGAACGGGAGGAGCGCCGCGGCGAATGCGCGCACGTCGGCAAAGCGCTTGGCGGGGTCGCGGTGAAGCGCGCGCATGATCGGGCCGTCGATCTCGGACTCGAGGTGCGCGTTTACCAGGCTTGGTGGGGGTGCAACTCCCGAACGCACGACTTCGAGGAGCTCGTAGAAGCCGGCCGCGCTGAACGGCGGCCGCCCAGTTACGCACTCGTAGAGAATCGCCGCGAGCGCGTATTGGTCGCTCTTCGCGGTCGTGAGCTTCATCCCCATCGTCTGCTCGGGCGCCATGTACGCCACGGTCCCCATGACTACGCCGGTCGCGGTAAGGGGGCCCGCGTCTTTCGCGTCGACGCTCTTCGACAGACCGAAGTCGATGAGCTTCGGAACAGTCACCCCGTCCGCGCCTCGCGCGAGAAATACGTTCCCGGGCTTGATGTCCCGATGGATGACGCCGTGCGCGTGGGCGTGCGCGAGCGCCGCTGCGATCGGCAAGACGATGGCGAGCGCGTCGTCGAGCTCGAGAATGCGCTTCGTGGCCAGGCGGTCGTGGAGAGTCCCCCCCTCGAGGAGCTCGACGACGAGGTACGCCATTCCGCTGTGCTCCCCGACGTCGACGATCTCGAGCGCGTTCGGATGACGGAGCTGAGACGCAACCCGCCCCTCCCGGAGGAATCGACCGGCGAGCTCGGGATCGTCCGCCAGATGTTCATGGAGGAGCTTGAGCGCCACTCGCTTTCCAAGGAGCGAGTGGCGCGCCTCGAACACGGCCGCGGTCCCTCCTTGTCCGATGAAGCGCACGACCTCGTACGGGCCAAGCTTGGCGCCGATGAGGCTCTCTTTGCGCGGCAGCGGAGCTCCCAAAAAATCCCCCCGCATGGAGAGTAGCGCGCGCGGACGAGGGGCGTTCTTTCTTAGGGGTCCACGCCGCCTCAATGCGGCAGAACCACAACTCCTCCAGTGTCTGCGTTCCTCCTACTCAGGGAGTCGTTTCAGGGCTCGCCCGGCGCAGTGGGCGTTGGCGCGGGCGCTGCGGCGGGCAGGCCTGCGGGAATCCGTCTTGCCGCGTCGCTACGTGGGAAGTCGCGGCGAAGGCGGTCGAAGTGTTCCCGAGCAAGTGCTGCGTTGTCGAGGCGCTGCTCGCTCAGGGCGAGCTTGAGGAGCGCGTCGGGGGCCCTGTTCCGCGTCGGGAAGCGCACGATGAGCCCTTTGAACTCCTGCGCCGCGTTCGCGAAATTCCCTTGGGCGAAGTAGCACTGACCACGCTGGTACATCGCGTCCTCCGCGTTGGGATGATCTGGCCACCTCGCGAGAAAGCGGCCGAGAGCATCGATTGCTTCGGGGTAACGCTTCGAGGTCACGAGCGCGAGCGCGGCGTCGTAGGCCTGCTTCCCTTCCGCATCGGCCGAGCTCGCGCGCGAAGTCGGGTGGGACGCGAGCGCGGACCCGATGTTCGCGTTCGTGAAAGAAAGGATCTGGCCCGGCTCGCCGTCATCGGTCGCCGCCCCCGTGCGCCGAGCACCCGCACCGTCCTCTTCGACGGCTCCAGGAGGACCCAGCTGTACGACGGGAAGCGGAGGTGTGTCGATCGGGGGGGGCGGCGGGGGACGGGTCGGGGGAGGCGGAGGAGCGACGGGCCGCTCCGGTCCGCCCGCGCGGGCGTTGGCGGAATCGACTCCGCCCTTGTCCAGGCGCTCATCGAACTTGTCGTTTTCCGACTGCACGGCGTCGATCTCGGCGCGCATCTCGTCGAGGAGGCGATCCTCGGTGCTCTTCCCCTCGGCGCACGCGCAGAGCGAGGCTGAAGATGCCGCGAAGAGAAGGGCAAACAGCGAGAGAGAGGCAGACTGAAATTGAGCTGACATGCGCACCGTCGCGCGTCGAAGCTAGGAGGGCGCGCGCGTCAGGGCCAGTTTCCGGCGAATCAGGTCGCCCGGGGGCGAAAGACGCCCGAGAGAATCTCCGGCGCCACCCCGGGGATGGCCTCACCGCGCGTCGCCCAGTGATAGAGCACGGTGTTGAAGACCGTATTGGCCACGTTGAAGAGCAGGAAGGTCGCGAGAAGGGCCAGGACCCCGATGCCGATCACAGTGACCCCGAGCGCGACGCTGACGTTGCACGCGAAGCCGCCGGCGACGATCACGAGCGCGCAGCCGAGGCAGCAGAGGAACGAGAGGAAGCCGAGACCGAAGGCGCGCACGAGGCTCTCTCCCCACGCCTTCTTGAGCGTCTCGACCGACTCACGGATGGCGTCGAACGGCCCGAGCTCGCGGTACACCATCACGGGGATGACGAAGATCGTCGTGATGCTCCACGCGCTGGCGAGGATGGAGCGGAGGATCGAGAGCAGAATCTTCCCGATCGGCCCTAGCTTCTGCGCGGCCGAGTCGATCATGTGAAGAAAGATGCCGACGGTCGCCGAGACGAGGCTCCAGGCGACGATGAGGTGCACCCGGGCGAAGGCGAACTGGATGCTGTCCATGAATGTCGCGTCCCCCCCTTCGAGCCGCACGCGCACGGTGTTCACGAGGCAGACGTTGAAGAACGTCGCGATGAACGCCAGCCCGAAATACGAGGCGAAGGTGGCAATCCACTGCAGCGGACCGAAGACGAAGTGCGCCCCCGTGCCCGCGTGGAGAAGGTGGATGATGATCGTCGGAAAGAGGAGCGCGAGCGAGAACATCGCGGAAAAGAGCCCCGCGAGCACCGGGAACCAGAGCATCTCCTTGTCTTTGCCGATGAGCCCAAACGAAACGCGGGCAATCGCCCAGCTTCTTTCCCATACGCCCATTTCGCCCTCCTCGATTCGCAGCGGATGGTCGCCCGAGCGAGTCGGTCTGGCAATCGTTGGCTAGGTGGTTCCCTCACCTACTTCACGCCAGCCCCGGGAAGAGCATGACGAAGCGCCCTCCGCCGCTCGGGCTCGACGCAATCTCGATGCTTCCACGGCACGCCTCGACCACGCGCCGCACCACCGCGAGACCGATACCCGTGCCGGTAGCGCGGGTCGTCTGGAATGGCTCGAGCAGCCGATCAGCCCCGTCGGCGGGAAATCCTTTGCCGTCGTCGTCGACGACCAGCGCCGCACGGTCGCCGCGCATTTCGGTCCGCACCGTCACGCGTTGGCCGGCAAGCGAGGCCTGCACGGCGTTGCGCACGACGTTCCACAGGGCCAGCTGCGCGAGGTCAGGATCGATCTCGGCAAGTACCTGGACGTCGGGCTTCACCACGACGACTTCGATATCGCTCGCCTGGCCACGGCCGGCGAGGACCCCCACGCTCCTGCGCGCGAGATCGTAGAGGTCTACGGAGCGCAGCCGCGGAGCCAAAGGTCTCCCCAGCTCGAGTAGATCGCTGACCAGGCGATCGAGCCGGAGCGCCTCTTCGCCGATCACCTGGAGGAGCGCTGCCTGGTCGGCCCCCGCCAGAGCGTCCTTCTGCAAGAGCGAGCCTGCATTCAGGATGGACGCGACCGGGTTGCGCACCTCGTGCGCCATCACCGCGGCAGCTTCTCCCAGGGCCGCGAGGCGCTCACGCTGCACGAGCTCCGTGCGCAATCGCACGTTCTCGATGGCACGCGCGACGAGCTCGGCGAACATTTCGATAGCCCCCGCGAGCGAGGGGCTGAGGTCGTCGCCCGTCAAGACTAGCGCTCCGTACGGCGCGTCGTTGACGAAGAGGGGCGCCTGCACCGTGCGTCGCTGCGGAACTTGAGACTGGATGCGATCGCCGAGCGGCCCCGGGTACGCCGCTGCGATCAGCGGTCTCACGTCCTGGAAGAATGTCGCGCGGCGCAGGTGAAAGTCCTTGTTCAGCTCCCAGAGCAGCTCGCGCTTGGGCCGCGAGCCACGCACCTCCTTGGACGCCGCCGAAGCCTGGGCGCTGCCCGCCGAGAGAGAGCGCATCGGCCCGTACTCGAGCAGCGGATCGCCGTCGCGGAGGAGCAGAGTTGTCACGATGAGCCCGCGTGCGTTCAGAATGTCGGCCGCGCGTTCGAGAACCTCACGCTCGTCCCGGCAACGCCCCAGCTGACCGGCGGCGCGCGCAAGTCCTTCGGCCGCAGCCCGCGCCGTCGCTTCGCCTTCGGCGTCTACGACGTAGACGATGCTCTCGTCAGGTTCGCCCGACGGGCGCCAGTCGACCCGCACGGAGCGCGGCCGCCCCGTGACGTCGATCACGCGGATCCACAGCTGCCCTTCGACCTGACCTGACTTCCGCGCTGCTTCTGCGGTCCTCACGAGCGAAGCGTCGTCTTCTACGACGAGCTCACCGATGAGATCCGGTACGGCGCGGCCGACGATCGTTTCGGCCGGAGTCCCCATGAGTCGCACGTATGCGGCGTTGACGGCGACGATGCGATCGCCCCGCAAGAAGAGCGCGGCGGTGGGGAGAGAATGGAAGGCGACGACGCGTTCGGACGGCCTTGCTCCATCGCCGGGCAGCGACATGATTCGCGACGCTAGCATGCTCCGCCAGGAGCGCCCGGCCGGCGGCTACTTTGCGTCGAGCCGCCGTGCGATGCCGTGATCGATGGAGGCGCTCCCCGGGCCTACTGCGGCGATGACGACGAGGAGACACAGGTAGGTGAACTCGTCGGCCCCGACGAGGTCGAACACTCCGTGGATGTCCCCCAGCTTCGCCGTCAGGATCGCGACGATCATGCTCACGATCAGCGGGACGGTCGCCAGGCGGGTACAGAGCCCGATCACGAGGAGCGAGCCGCAGATCAGCTCGCTGTACGCGACGACGACCGCGTTCAGGCCCGGCGCCGGGATGTGAAGCTGCTCGAAGAAGCTGGTGACCTTCGGGATGCTGTGGACCTTGCCCCACCCGGTCGAGAGAAAGAGCAGGCCCACGGCGAGCCGTCCGAGGAGCAGCGCGAGCCACTGCGACCGACCGAGCAACCCTAGGGCGCGGACGCGAGCATCTTTGAGGAGAGCGACTGCATTCGACATGGGAAGCCGACCTTTCGTGAGACCGCATGAAGCTCTACGTCCGTACCCGGGAAAAGTTACACCGGCTGCGACGGCAGAGTCCCTCCGATCGCAGCGGCTTCATTGGGAGGTGATTGCCCGCCGGACGGCCGCAAGCGGCGCCGTGTCGTCGTAGACCACGGCGTCCCCGCGGAGATCGACCCCCAGGCGCTTCCAGAGCAGCGGGAGATCGAACGTGCCCGGAGCCAACCCGTAGCGGGTGAAGAGGTCATGAAGCGTGTTCTGCCCGGTGGCCGCGTCGCCGACGTCGAGAAAGCGCGCGACATCCCATCCGACGTCGACGGTTGCACCTGTCGCGATCACAGCGCGCAGCGCGTCGTCGAACGAGCGCGCGTTCTTCGTGCGCGAGCGGATCTCGATATCGGCCAGGAGGCAGAAGAGCGCGCCACCCCAGTACGTCCGCCCCTGGTCGCGCGTCCCTTCGAGCCCATTGTCGCCGGCCTTCGGTAGTCCGTCGGGGCCTTGCTTCATGAGGTCGTGCCAAACTTGGTCCGGCGAGATGACCCCTGAGCGCGCACGAATGATCGGCTCGACGTAGGTAGCGATCCCCTCCTCGAGCCACGAGTGCGGGAAGCCGAAGGACGGGAAGTTCATGTGGATCATCTCGTGCGTCGCCACCCAGCTCCCGCGCGCGATCGCCGGCGTCACGGCGGGGCCGAGGCGGAGGAGCGTCGACGCTCCTCCGTTGCCGAGCGTCTTGCCGTCGGTGGTCGTCCCCTCGTCGGGCACGACGAGAAAGAGCGGGGAGGCGCAAGGGAAGCGCCCGTAGAACGTGGCGATACCTCGCGCAGCGTCGGTGATCCACTGAACCACGCCGTCGTCGTCGAGCGCGCGCGCGCGCGCAAATGGAGCGATGCCGATCGTGATCGTGGACGAACCGAGGGTGACTCTACGCACGTGCCACGCGACGCCGAAAGCAGCGAACGGCGCCACTTCCAGCCCGGCGCCGCGCGCCTCGTACGTGTTCTCGGCGTCCGAAGCCGCGGGGATAGGGGAAAGGAACGCCGCGGATGGGTCGACGTGGATGCGGTAGCTCGCGGGAGCCGCGCCGCTGGGATGGAGAAGCCACGTGGAAGGAGGGGCTTCGATCGCGTCGCCGAAAGCCGCCGCGGTGTCGGTGTTCTGGACGGCGCGCGCCGCGTCGCCGATGAGGAAGCGATAACGAACGCGGCAACCACGGGACGCGCACTCGGGGACGGCGAGCTCGTCGTGCGCGAAGGTCAGCGCGCGCCACCCGCCGTCAGTCGCCACACGCGCATCTTTCACAAATCGCTCTACGCCCCCTTCCACGCCGATGCCGGCGGGGGTGCCGGGGGGGAAGGTCGCTTCGACCGTAAGCTCCTCAGGTGCGGACCGCGCCGCGCGGGGCGCGGACGCCCCGTCCGTGCTCCCGGCCACCTCGAAGCGCCATCCTCCGGGGGATGCGTGGATCGCCGCGGGTGCTGCCACTGGGGAACGCGTGCAGGCGACGAAACCGAGCCCCGCGCCGAGCGACGCGAGAAAAATCCCCGTCCGTCTCATTTGCGGAGCAGACCATCACGTTTCGCTCCGCATCGGCAGGGGCACCTACACTGCACGTATGCGATGCATGCGCGTCTCACGCTCCTCGGTTCGTGGGTCACTGATCGGCGCCGGACTCCTCTTCGCCTTCGCCGTCGCCGCCGCGTGTGGCAACAGCGGGAAAGGGGGGGGATTCGCGGCCCCCGGTAGCGATGCGGGGGGCGCCGCCGACGCAACGCTCGGCGAAGACGCCAACACTCCGAACCTCGGAAATCAAGACAGCGGCCCCGCCCAGAGCCTCGCGATCTCGCCCGCGGGGGCGACGCTCACGGTGACGAGCCTCACCGCCCCTTTCCCGACGCAAGCGTTCACGGCGAACGCGACCTTCTCCGGGGGCGCAGTCGCCGCGACGCAGGCGACATGGTCGCTCGATCGGCTCGACATCGCGAGCATCGATCCCAACGGCGGCGTCCTCACGCCGAGCGGCGGTACCTTCGGCGTCGTCACGGTGACGGCGACGGCGCTGGGCCTCACCGCGACCACGACGATCACCGTGGTGCTGAACGCGACCATCGACACCGCGGGCCTCACGCCGCCACAAGAATCGACGCTCGCCGGTGCGACGACGCCCGATCCGGCGGTCACGTCCCTCGCCTACCCCTACAACGCGACGGTCTTCCCCGCCGGGCTCATCGCGCCGCAGCTGATGTGGAACGGAGGCGCCGCGGGCGACGTCTACTACGTGAACCTCGTCGGCCCCTCGTTCAATCTCTCCCTCTTCACCGCCGCCGACCCGCCGAGCCGCTTCACGATGCCACAGGCCGCGTGGAACGCCCTCACCGCTTCAGCGGCGGGAGCCTCCGCGACGTGCGCTCTGCATCGCCTCACGGGCGGCACCGCCTACGCCAGTGCGAGCGAGACGTGGAAAATCGCCGACGCGAACCTGAGCGGGACCATCTACTACTGGGCGATCAACGAGGGGCAGATCTTCCAGATCAATCTCACCGCAGGCACGGTCAGCCCCGCGTTCGACGCAGGGCCGAGCGCCTCGTTGGGAACGCCAACGCCGATCAACTCCGGCAGCCCGACGAGCCCACCCTGGCAGGACAACGGAAGCGGCAACCGATGCGTCGCCTGTCACTCGGTGTCGAAAGACGGCTCGACGCTGACGAGCATCTTCTCGCGAGGCACGCCCGGCTCGACCGGACCGCTCGGTTTCTACAACTTCGCCACTGGGGCGATCGAGACCATCAGCGACTACACGCAGGACGGCACCTACGACGCGCTCACTCCCGACGGGCAGTTCGCCGTGATGAACCTGTCGAGCGAGACGATGCAGTTCATGAGCACGGCCGCCGCGACGACGACGGCGAGCGGGCTCGATGGGATCGCGAACCTGTGTGACCCGACGTTCTCGCCGGATGGGACGCTCTTCGCGCTCTCCGCGGACTGCACCGGTGGGGCGGGCTACCCCGTCGAGTTCGACTCGAGCAACCTGGGTCTCTATGCGTTCAGTGAGACGACCGCGCCGTATTTCACGAACCCGCAGACCGTGATCCAAGGGAGCGGGGCCGGGGACGCCATCGCGTTTCCGAGCTTCTCACCCGACTCGAAGTTCATCTTCTATCAGCGCGGGAGCTACAGCCGCGCGAAGTACTCGACCGCGTCCGACACCTACGATCACGGCGTCGACGATCTCTATGTCGCCCCCGCGCAGGCCGGCGCGACACAGGTGGAGCTCGCGAACGCGAACGGCGCTGGGGTTCTCCCTGCCGACAGCTTGCACCTCAACTACGCGCCGACGGTGAACCCGATCGCAGCCGGTGGTTACATCTGGGTCGTCTTCACCAGCCCACGCGACTACGGCAACATCATGGTGTCGCCTCAGGGCACCGCGCCGAACGATGCCACGTACTCGAACCACAAGCAGCTGTGGGTCACGGCGGTCGATGCCAACATCGGCGCGACCGACCCGAGTCACCCCGCGTTCTGGCTCCCTGGGCAGGATCAGACGAGCGCGAACATGTTCGGCTACTGGGCGCTCGCGCCCTGTGAGCCGACGCCGACCGACGGCGGGGCCCCCCCGACGTGCAGCGCGGGATTCGAGTGTTGCACCGGCTTCTGCCGCCAGCCCGACGACGGTGGCGCCGCGGTCTGCACCGGCGAGCCTGCGGGGTGCCATCAAGAGGGGGAGAAATGCACGACGACCGCCGATTGCTGCGGTGCCAGCGCCAACATTCAGTGCCAGAGCGGCATCTGCCAGGCGGGGAGCCCGAAGTGAGCAGGCAACCCGGGGGCAAATCCGACGACGACGCGCAAAGGTCCTAGCTCTGCTTCTTGCTCGAGGCGGTCGTTGCCTCACCCTTGGGACGAACAGCCGACGTCGGAACGAGCGTATCTGCCTCCGTCGGGATCACGCTCCGGGTCACGGTTTCCTGGGGACCTCCGTCGTGAGACTCCGAGATCGTGACCTCGTCCACCTTGGGCACGGGCAGGCCGTAGACCCTCTCCAGCTCCTCGGCGGTCATGGTCTGCCGGACTGCTGAGAGGTCACCGGCCAGCTCCATGGCGGTGAGACGCTTCTGCGGCTCCTGGGAGAGCGCGCGCATCACGATCGCCGAGAGCGCGGCAGGGACGCCGAGCTCCACCATTGGGACCACTCTCCCCGCGAGGATCTGGGCCACGAGAGAGAAGACATCCGTCCCGGTGTCCCAGGGTGGACGGCCCAGGATCATCTCGTAGAGCACGACCCCCATGCTGTAGACGTCGCTCTCCTCTCCGTAGGTGCTGTGCGCGAGCCGCTCGGGCGCCATGTAGCGCGGCGTCCCCACGAAGGCCGTGCTCGCGGTCTGCGCCGAGTCGGTCTCGGTGTCCATCAGCTTCGCGATGCCGAAGTCGAGGAGCTTCACGACCTCCTCGTCGGCCGTCCGCGTGATGAAGATGTTGTCCGGCTTGATGTCGCGATGAATGAGACCCGCCGCGTGCGCGGCCGCGAGTGCCTCACAGACGGGGATCGCCAGATCCAGCGCGCGGCGGAGGGAGAGCCCCCCACGCTTTCTGATCTCGGCGGAGAGCGTGCGCCCTTCGAGTAGCTCCATGACGATGTACGGGATTCCGTCGCTCGAGATCCCGGAGTCGAAGACCTGGATGGCGTTCGGATGGTTCACGCGGCAGGCCGACACCCCTTCGCGACGGAAGCGCTCGAGCGCCATCGCCGAGTCGTTTCCCGGCGAGGGGCGGAAGATTTTCACCGCCACTCGCCGGTCGAGCGAGAGCTGCTGCGCGCGGAAAACGGTGGCGAAGCCCCCTGAGCCGATGCGGTCCTCGATCCTGTACTTGTCGTCGAGAACGCTGCCGGGCAGAACATCGGTGAATGCGGTGAAGATTCGGTCGGCGCGCTCGTTCGACGCGAGAAGCTCGGCGTTCTTGCGATCGAGCGCACGGTTCTTGGCGGCGAGCTCCCGATTGCTCGCCGCGAGCTCCGCGGTCCTCTCGTCTACGCGGATCGAGAGCTCCTTCGCTCGCTCCCTCAACGCTGCCACGCGCACGCGGACGCCGAACGCAACGAGCGAAGCCCCAGCCAGCGCGTAGCCGAGGAGCGCCCACCACGTGCGCCATGGAGCCGGCTTCACCTGGAACGGCACGGCGAGCGGCCCGGTGATGTTCCCGGCGTAGTCGCGCCCCCAAGCGCGAAGCTCGTAGCTGCCCGCCGGGAGGCTCGTGTAGCGAACCTTGCTGTCGTGGGTCCACGCGGACGGCTCTTTCTCGAGGCCGACGAGCTGCGTTCGAAACGTCGTGTCGCTCTCGCGATGAAAGCTGAGGAGCGCCAGCTCGAACGCGAGCGTGTCCTGGTCGTGGGAGAGATCGGGGTGCTTCGCGAGGTCGAAGGGGGTTGCGTACAGGAGCGTGCGCTCGAGAAGGAGGCGCTTGGGCGCGAGGTCGTCCATCTCCGTGCTCGCCTCGAGGACCGCGGCTCCCGCCACGGTCCCGGCCCAAACCCGTCCCAGCGGATCGACCCCCGAACCCCCGCTGTTGCACTCGTTGCTCGGGAGACCGTCCTCGGTCGTGATCACGCTCACGTCGAACGTCTCCGGGCTCGCTCCGCTCTTCTCGACGAGGCGCGCGACGCCGTGATTCGTGAAGGCATAGATCCGCCCCTGCCGGTCCTGCTGCACGCCGTAGACGAGCTGATCAGGGAGCGCCGGCTTGGTCTTGGCGGATAGAGCGAACCATCGCGGGGACGGGGACGCCGGATCGAGCCACGCGAGCCCGGCCTCGCCGGTCGAGACGAAGAGGCGCTCGTGGTTCCCCGAGACACGAACGCGCTGAACCTGCAGGACTTCGTTGCTCGGGAGCGGGGAGCTGCCCGCCGCGAGGTGCGTCCACGCTCCCCCCTCGCGCCGGAAGATCCCCGCGCCCGCCGTCGCAACCCAGAGAACGGGGCGCCCTGCTGGCCCGGAGGTCTCCACCATCGACGTGACTTCCTCCGAGCTCGGGGCGCCGGCGTCCGTCACCTCGCGCCAGCGTGCGCCGTCGAAGCGCGCGAAGCCGTTGCGCATGCCGGCGAGGAGCTCGGGGTCTCCACCTGGGCCCGTGGCTTCGAAGAGAGTCAGGACGATGTCGCTCTGGAGCCCGCTCGCGTGCCGAAACGACGTCCACACACCATCACGAAGGAGCGCGGCGCCGCCGAAGGTACCGATCCAGACGCCGCGATCCGCAGTCCCGCGCGTTTCGAGCACGACGTTGACGTAGGCCTCGCTCGGCGCGAGCCCCGGGATCGTGACCTCGCTCCACGCGCGCCCGTCGTAGCGCTCCAGTCCTTTCTCAGTGCCGATCCACGTCACGTCGACGCTCTGCGCCTCGGTCTTGGAATGGCTCCAGCCGAACGCATAGACGGCCGAGCGAATCGGTGAGTTCTTGGCCGTCAGCGCGCGCCAGCCGCCGAGCGCGAGGCGGGCGACCCCTCCCGTCTCGGTCCCCACCCAGAGGACGGGCGGTCCCTGGCTCGGGCGGCCGACGAGGAGACTCCGGACGAGATCGTCCCCGAGCTCCGAATTGTGCGAGTCGATGACCGTCACGCGCCCCGCTTCGAGCCGCGCGAGCCCGCCGCAGATCGTTCCGATCCAGAGCACGCCGGGCATCGGAGCTACTGGCCCGATCTCGTCGCAAGGGAGCCCGTCATGAGACGTGATTACTCGCCAGTGGTCTCCGTCGAGCGTCGCCAGCCCCGCCTGGCTCATCGAGACCCAGACCCGACCGTGGTCACTCTCGTCGACCGTGACGTAGACGACGTTGTCGTTCGGGAGACCGTTCTCGCCCGGCGCGTAGGAGCGCCACGTTCCGCGAGAGAGGAAGGCGACTCCGCGCTCCCCGCCGATCCACACGCCGCCAGAAGGCCCCGATGCGACGGCGATCGCCTGGACTGTGTCCCCCGCGAGCGCGACTTCGGAAGCAGGGACGGTCACCCACTTTCCAGCGGTTCTTCGCGCGAGACCGTGGCGCGTGCCGACCCAGACGTCCTCGCTTGGGCTCGCGAGTGGATCGGCCGCGATGCTCGTGACGGCGGCGTTCGGGAGACCGTTCGTCTCGTCCACGTGCTCGAAGCGCCCGTCTTTGATCAGCCAGACGCCCCCGCTGTGCGTACCGACGGCGAGCGTTCCCTGCGAGAGCTCCGCGAGGGCGGTCACCCATTCGGATTTCGTCCCCTCGGGGAACGAAACGCGCTGAAAGGCGTGACCGTCGTACACGGCGAGCCCCTCTTGCGTACCTACCCAGAGGCGTCCGTCCGAGTCGAACGCCTGCGCGGCGACGCTGTTCTGGGGGAGCCCGTCCTTGTCGCTGAAGACGCGGAGCGCAGGCTTGGCGTGGACGACGACGTCGATCTGCTGTGTCAGAGGGCTAACGAGGGAAGGAGCCTTTCGAGCGTAGGCCGGCGCGGCGATGGCAGTGCAGAGCGCAACGGCGAGGGCTGCGTGGCCCGCTGGGCGGAACATGCGCGACGCAGGTGCAGCCATCGTGACCTTTCAGTCTATCCGAGCGCCGGTCACTGTATGAGGCGGCGAGCGATCGCGGCTATTGACAGCTAGCGGCTGGGGGCGTGAGGCTGCGCACCCCGGTCGAGCCGTACTCCGTATGTGTGCGTCCCGCCGGCGCCGTTGCAACACGTGTCACGACGAGGAGGGATCCAATGAGAAGTGTGTTCGCTTTGGTCGCGCTCGCTGCTATCGCACCGATCGGCTGCGGGAGCTCGCCGCCCCCCCCTGCCGCTGCTCCGGCTGCACCGGAACCGACCGCGGCACCGGCCATGGCGGATACGAGCGCCGCCTCGACCCCGCCCCCGCCGCAGAAGCAGCTCATCACGGTCACGACGAAGTCGCCGGACGCGCAGTCGGCGTTCATGAAGGCGTGGGACCTGGCCGACAACGGTCGGACCGAGGAAGCGCTCGACCAGTGCAGGAAGGCCGTCGCTGCGGACCCTGACTTCGCCTTTGGGCACAGCTGCATCGGCAACGTGACACCGGGTGCCGCTGGCCAGGCGGAGCTGGACAAGGGGCTCGAGCTCGCTGCCAAGCTGCCGGATGCCGAGCGGCTGACCATCGAAGCCCTCTCGGCCGCTCGCCATCAGAATTTGGAGAAGTACTCGGCCGACATCAAGAAGGTCGCCGAGTTGGCGCCGGACGACTTCCACGCCCAGGTGCAGCTCGGGAACATGCTGTTCGGCGCGCGCGACTTCAGTGGAGCGGCGACCGCGTACAAGAGGGCGCTCGAGCTGAGTCCAACGGCGAGCTTCGTCCACGGCCAGTTGATGTGGGTCCACACGCAGCTGCGCGAATACGACGAAGCGCTCGCGTCGGCGCGAAAGTACGCTGACGCCGCTCCGACGGAAGCGGGCGCCCACCAGGCGCTCGCGAGCGCCATGGTCAACATGAACCAGGTGAAGGAGGCGCAGGCCGAGCTCTCGAAGGCGGTCGACCTCGCGCCGAAGTCGCGCTCCGCGTACTACGACCTCGCGACGGTCAAGGCGCTCGCCGGCGACTTTCCCGGCGCCCGCGACGCGCTCGAGAAGTCCAAGACCGCAGAGGTCCTGCCCACCGATGCGATCTCGCGCAACACCATGACGGCGTGGGTGCTCTTGGACGAAGGCAAGCAGGCCGATGCGTTCAAGCTGCTCGACTCGGCCGAGAAGGACGCCGACGCGAAGCACATGCCGTGGCCGGGCGAGCAAGCGACGAGCCGCGCCTGGGCGTTCTGGGCGCTCGGGAAGCCGGCGGACGCGCTGAAGGCCGCGGACGCCGGGCTCGCCCGGTGCGACAGTCGACCGGAGTCGTCGGAGGCCTACAAGGAGGGGTGTCACCGCGACCTTCTCGTCGTCAAAGCCTTTGCGCAGATTCAGGCGAAGAAGCCCGCAGACGCGCAGAAGACGGTCGACCTGCTCCGCGAGGATGCGAAGAAGTGGCCGGACAACACGTGGGTGCAGTTGGACGTGGACATGCTCTCGGACCAGGTCGCCGCGCTGGCGAAGAAGGACGGGAAAGCCGCGACCGCCGTGCTCACCAAGTGCCCCCCCGACAACGTCTTCTTCAAGCTCAGCATCCTTCGGCAGGCCGAGAAGGATGGCGACAAAACCGGCGCGGAGCAGGCGAGAAAAGACATCCTCGGCAGGCCGGTGAAGGACATCGGGTATCCGTTCGTCGCGCGAATGGCGAAGAAGTAGCTACCTCCGACCGACTCCACCGCAGCCTCATCGCGGGCCGGCAGACACATCGACGCCCACGCGCTCATCGAGCACGTGGGCGTCTTCACGTGGGCGTCACTGTGCGACCGGCGTCCCCCGGAAGCACCCCAGCGTGTACGGGAACTCGTACGTCGCGTGGTAGTGGTAGAGCGTCACCGTCGCACCGTCCCATGTGATCGCGTGGGTGTGTCCGTGGCACTCGTCGAGGTCGGCGTTGGTCAGCGTCTCGCCGTTCTCCCCGCGCCGGCCGTAGATGCCGAAGCCGTCGCGCGCGTACCCGAGGAGCGCCGAGTGACCCGTCCCCGGGTCGGCGATGCACTCGGTGAGGCTGTGGTAGTGGTACTCGCCCGTCGGCTGCGGGTGCGCCTGGCACGAGTCCTGGGCTTCGTGCGCGAGCGCGTCGCGCCCCTCGCCGTCGAGAGCGTCGTAGAGCACGGCCCCGGTGAGCATGACGCCAATCGGCCCGCCGCCGAGGCAGGTCGGCGAGGCCGCGACGGTGGGCGTCGCCGGGAGCGCCCAGCTGAGCGTCTGCGCTTCGATCGAGTTTGGATTCTGGTCGTAGGCGTAGGCCGGATCGGTGGTCGCGATCGGAAACGTCCCGGTGCTGTGGACGGGGAGCTCGTTCCCCGTGACGGTGCGGGTCGCCCCGCCGAGCCCCGCGTCGAACGTGCGCGTCGGCCAGCTGACGGCTCCTTCGACGACCACCTTGGCGAGGAAGTCGAACGTCCCCGCGTCGAGATGGATCCACGGACCGTCGACGCTCGCTCCGCCGATCCCGCCGAAGGTCTGCTGGCAGGAGAAGACGTACCCCTGCTGGGGGTACGCCAGATATTTCCCGTCGCCGATCGGGAGCGTCAAGAGGATGCTCGCGTCTTCGGTCGCCCCCGCGTCCTGGGCCGCGCCGACCGCTGCGGCGTCGGCCGCCTCCGTACCGGAATCGTCCCCCGAGGGGGCGGACGAGGCTCCTGGTGCGAGTGCCTTCCCCTGGCACGCGATCAACGCGGTAAGGACCGACGAGCGGAGGAGGAGGTGCCTATACCGGTGACGTCGAGGCATCTCGCATGAAGTGTGTTGCGATCGGCCGCTCGGATCATTCACCGCTTCGATTCCTCGCCAGGCGCTCATGTAGGAGCGCTACGGGGGAGCGCGTCACGGGATCGGCGCGACGCTGACGACGTTCATCGCGATGAACTGGCCGTTGAAGGCCCCGCCGTCGAAGTACCCCGGCACGATGATCGGATTGCCGTTCACGTCGTGGTTCGTGATCTCCGACCCGTCGACGGTGTTGGCCGCGAGCGTGATCTGCGCGCCGGCTGTCATCGGGAGGGTCACGGTGTAGTCGATGAGCCAGCAGTTGGTGATGCTCGACGTGCCATCGTTCAAGTACGCGACGAGCGGGGGATCCGAAATGGTGAGCGAGTAGATGTTGTACGAGTCGCCGAGCGAGGGGGTCTCGACGTTCGTGATGAAGAAGCTCGCGTTCGTCCCCGTGGCGACGGGCGCCGCTCCGGCGTCGCCGGCGTCGGGCCCCGCGTCCTCCGGCGGGTTCTCGATGTACGTCCGCTCCTCGACGACCCCCTGAAAGTTCAGCGTGACCGCGTAGGTCACCCCCGTCGCGCCGCTGAGGGACGCCATGACGTTCGGTGGATTGCTCGCGCTGCACGAGGTCCCGCTCCCGCTCGAGCAGGGGACGTACCACTCGAGCCCTTCGAGCGATCCCGCGATGTTCTCGCATTGGCTCGCCGAGCACACCGCGCCCGCCTCGCAGCTCGCGCTGCACGCACCGCAGTTCAGCGGGTCGCTCGTCAGGTCGGTGCACACGCCGCCGCAGAGGGTGCCCGGGGCGCCGCTGTCGAGCGTGCATGCGTTCGCATCGGCCGCGTCGAAAGAGGAGTCGTTCGCGTCGGCAACGTTGGCGTCGCTCGCATCGACGGGCGGCGCAGTGGAGTCGCTCGCCTCGATGGGCGCGGTGGCATCGCTCGCCTCGACAGGGACCGTAGCGTCGGTGCTCGCGTCGACTTGTCCCGTCGTCGCGTCGATGTTCGACGTCGCCGAATCGCCCGGGGAGAACCCCGAGTCCTCGAGGGGCTGCACCGTGTCGTCACCGGTGCATGCGCTCGCCAAGGCCGCCGAGAAGAGAACCGCCCCCGCCCCGAATCGTGCTCGCATGGGGTCCGATTATGCCACGCGCTCACAGGCGCTCTAGAGGTCGTCGAGGGAATCGTTGGGCAAGTAGAGTGTCCGACGCTTCGACGGTGGGGCACCGCCGACGCGCTCGCGAATCTGGGCGTCGAGTCCATCTCGAAGCTCGACCAGCTCGTCGACGGTCAGACACAGCCTCTTGGTCAGAAACCGGATGATCGACGCTGCGCGGGGAGAGGGCATTGCGGCGAGCGACTAGGACGCTCCACCGTGGAGAGTCTCATTCTCATGAGGCGCGCTCGGTGCAATTGCGCGACGTCTCTGCGACCACGCGCCCGCCGCACGCGGAGCCCTTCAGCGAGCCCCGCCCGCGCGACGGGGCATTCGATGCGCAGCGCCGATCCTCACTTCGGACGTTGCGCGAACCTCGAGCACGTGCGCGCGGAGCAGGCGCAGCGTGTCGAGCACCGCCTCGACGTTCGAGGGGGGCGGCGGCGTGCGCGACCAGCTCGAGACTTCCCCCTTGAGCGAAAGGACCCTCAGGTGGAGCGGCCTGGCGCGGTCGTCGAGCGGGAGTCTCACGAGCTCGGTGGCAATCTCCCGAAGGAGAGATTCGGCGCGCTCGATTCCGTCTCCCACGCCCAAGCTTCCCTGACAACTGCGGAGTACGCAATGGTCCCGGGCTCGCAATAGTTGTTACACAGTCATGACGTATGACGCACGACCCAACGCGTCGGGCGTCGGCGTTGTTCGAGAGAGGTAACCTCCTACTTCGATGCGCATGCGAATCGCGACCGGGGCCGCGCTCCTCCTCATGGCGTCGGCAACGTCCTGTTCACGAACGCCACGATCGCAACCCCTGTTCGTCGACGCGGGTGCGGACGCACAACCCCTGGATGATGCGACGCCTTTGGACGCAGCGACCGATGCCGCGAGGCCCATCGGGCCTGTCGACGAACCTCCCCCTGCCACCTACGTTGGCGCACGGCGTGCGCGTCTCGCGAAGCTCGACGACGAGCCGGGCCTCGCCAAGAACGCCGCTGCGATTCGAGCGCACTTCGACGGTGGACTTCCGCCGTCGATGGATCTGCAAGCCGTCCCCCTCGGCGCGGGGAAAGAGGCGCTGCTTCTCAGCGCCGCCTCGGGTGATCCGAGACCCATCGCGCTGCTCGTCGACGCACAGGGGGCGCCGCTCTGGACGAAGGAGCGACCGCTCGGAGGCCTCACTCCGCCGGCCAAGCCGTTTGCGATGGCGCCGCGGCCGGACGAGGGGCTCGCGCTCTTCTTCTATGACGAGCCGACGAAGCTCGTCGGAGCGCGCATGTGGGCGGCAGACGGAGCTGCTTTCGCCGAGATCGTGCTCTTCGATCTCGCGCGCTGCGACGCGATCTCGGCGACGTGGTGGCCGGCGCACGGATGGATCGTCGTCGCGTCGTTCCCCGGCGGCGCGCACGCGCAGCTCCTCGGCGAAGGGGGGAGCCCTGCGTGGGAACGGGCTGGGCTGGCCGTGGGCGAATCGTGGCGCGCTCCGGCGCCGGCGACGATCGTGATCGACCCCGAGACGTCGTCGTGGCTGCTCTTTCAGCATGCGACTCGGAGCGGCGCGGACCACGTCGTCGCCATCCGGTACGGTGCGCTCGGCGAGCGTCTCGGCGACGCCGCGATCGACTTCGGCGCCGTGGGTCGTGCGGCGCGCACCTCCGATCGAATCGAGGCGTCGCTCGTGCGCCCGGGGATCGCCCGCGTCGATGTCGGGGGCAAGGTCGTCGAGCGGCGGATCGGAGCTCTCTAGTCTTTCGGTCTTTTCGTCGCGCTGTCGCTTCTCAGAAGCGCACGATCAGCGTGAGATTCCGCGTCGCCGCCCCCCCCGTCATCGTGAGGCTCGCGCCCCCCGCGACGAGAGTCCCCGGGCCGACGACGTAGGCGGTCACTTGGCCGGTCCCGGTGGTCGCGCACGGCGCGGCCGGGACCGCGGGGCACGCGCCGAGGCTCGCGCCGTTCCATGTGAGCGCGCCTGTCGCGGCGGTTGTGAGCGTGTACGAGAGCCCCCCCGAGTCGGGCGCTTCCGTGAAACCGCCGCTCGCCCCCGCGAACGCGTAGACGATGCGGTCGTCTCCGACGGTCGACGCCCCCGCCGCGCTCGAAGGCTCGATCGTGAGCGTCTGAACGCCGCTGGGGTACGTCGGCACGACCGCCCCGGCGAGGGCGTACACGGGGATCTCGGTCGTCGGGGCCTGCGTTACGGTCGTCCCCCCCGCCACGCTCGGCCCCCCCGCCCACGCGAACCACGTCCCCGGCGGCAGATACACGCTCCTCGACGTCTCCCCCGCCACCTGCACAGGCGCGACGAGCACCCCGCCGCCGACCATCACCTCGTCAGCCACCGGCCACGACGGCGCGTCCCCGGGGAACTCCACCGCGAGCGCGCGCCAGATGCTCACCCCTGTCTCGTTCGCCGCCTGCGCGAGCCCGCGGAAGTACGGCGCGAGGGCCATGTGGAGGTTCGCGTACCTTACCCACTGGGCCGTCGAGTCCGCGTCGCTTTGCCAGTTCCACTCGAGGAGCGGCTGCGTCCCGTGGTGCGTCCGCATGACGGGCGACCACGCGCCGAGCTCCGTCCACCGAAAGAAGAGCTCCTTCGTCGACGTCGGGTTCGTCGCGCTCTGGTAGCCGGCGATGTCGCTGCCGAACGTGGACACGCCCGTGAGCCCGACGCCGATGCCGATCGGGACGACGATCGGCATCCCGTCGTCGACCTCGAAGTCGGTGCGCTGGTCCCCCGCCCAGAAGACGTCCGCGAGCGGCGCCGTCCCAAGCCATCCGGAGCGGACGAACGAGAGGCGCTGCACGCCGTCCGCGGCGGTCGCTTCGTCGAGCGCCTGGCGCTGCGCTTGCTGCCAGAGGAGGGGGTAGGTGTTGTGGAGATCGAGCCCGCTCCCCCCCGTGAGCGCCGCGTCCGTCGGAAGCCATTCGCCGTAGTCCCCCATCCAGCCGTCGGCGCCGAGCGAGATCGCCGTGCTCATCTTCCCGACCGCCCAGGCGAAGGCGGCGGGCTGGGTGAGGTCGACCATCGAGGCCGGGTTGAACTTCGCGTCGCTGAACGTGTACGTCGCACCGTCGGCCTGCGAGATCAGGTAGCCGTTCGGCTGCGTCTCGGGCCACGCCGCGCTGTCGGCCTCGACGAACGAGTTGAAGTAGACGAGCCACTTGAACCCTTCGGCGTGCAGGTCCTGGGCGACCTCTTCGAAGTTCGGGTAGAGCGTGCGGTCGACGTCCCATTCTTCGTCGAGCACGTAGTTGTTCCCCTGGAAGGTCGCGCCGCGCCAGTCCTCCGTCCAGATGACGCTCGACGGGGCCCCCGCGTCGCGGAGCGCGGCGGCGACGTTGAGGACGTTCGCCGATCCGAAGATCGCGTCGTTCCACGGCGCGAACGCGAAGGCGGGGGGGACGCGAGGGCGGCCGAAGTGGTTGGTCGCGCGGCCGATGGCGTCGTGGGGGTCCGGTCCGTAGAAGATGTTCACGGTGACGGGGAGCTCGAGCTCCATGCGCCCGACATTCGCTTGCTCCGAGCAGAGGGCGAACGTGGAGCGCCACGCGTTGTCGGCGACGACGATGAAGCCGCGCCGCGAGAGAAACTCCGGGATCGGCATGTACGCGGAGTGGCGCCGCCCGACCAGGAACCACGCGCCGGTGGGATCGTCGGTGGTCAGGTCCTTGCCGACCCCTTCTTCCTGGACCCAGATCGGGATCGTCTCACCCCGCGCGTCGACGCCCCACGTCTGCGCGCCGAAGCCTGCGAAGTGATCGTCGGGGGTGCACTGGAAGCCCCAGGAGATGCGGCGATGAGCCGGCGTCGGCTGCGGAGTCGGCGTGGAAGCGTCCTCGTCGGACGCGTCAGGAGAGAAAGGTACTGGCGGCGGGACGGAGGCGTCGGGCGCCCCCTCCCCCGGCGTGATCGTCACGACCATGTGAAGCGGATCGTCCCCCTCGGACGCGGCGAGCGACGCGACGAGTGTTCCGTTGGCCGTGAAGAGATCGATCGTGTTTCCCGAAACGCTCGCCCGCGTCACGACCTGCCACGGCTGGGTGGTGTCATCGACGACCTCGAACGATCCGTACGACATCGTGTACGTGCTCGACAGGTCGCGCACGGCGAAGCCGGTCATCGGGGGGGCGTCGTCGTTGTCCGACTGCGGCGTCCCCACGGCGGTCGATGTGTCGATCCCCTCGAGAAGGAGGCCACCGTCGGGGGCGAGGACGGACACGTTCGCCGTGGACGGCGTCACGGTCAGACTGAGGCTCCCGACCGGGATGGAAACGCTAGGAGGGCCGGACGGAGTGTTGGACTTCGAACAGCCGACGGAGGCGACTGCGGCGAGCGACACGACTGTGACGAACGCGACAAGGACCAGGGAACGCATGAGCCGCCCCACGATGCTCCGGGGGCGGATTCGGCGCAACCATCGCGCACGAACGCGCGGCCAACGTGTGCCAATCGCGAAACATGCACTCCGTTCGCGCCGTCGCCCCTCGGCAATCGCCCGGCGGGCGCCCAAGATCCAGGGATGCCATTTCACACGAAGCCGCAGGTTACGCTCCGCACGGTCACCAGCCGGGATGTTGCCGCACTCGTCGCGCTGAACCGCGCCGCGTACCCGGACCTCGCCGAGCAGGAGGTCGTCTTCACGGAGGAGCAGCTCCGGGCGCACACCGAGGCGTTTCCTCGTGGGCAGATCGTCGCCGAGATCGACGGCGTCGTCGTCGGCGCGATCGCGACGCTGATCCTGCCACGGGCGATGGATCCGCTCGCGCCGCACACCTGGTACGAGGCCACGGGCGAAGGGGTCTTCACGACGCACGATCCGGGGGGGAGCACGCTGTATCTGGCGGACATCTACGTCGACCGCGCCGCATGGGGGCGCGGCGTCGGAACGGCCCTCTATGCAGCGCTCCGGTCGCTCTGCCGAGAGCTCGGGCTGGCGCGGATCGTCGCCGGCGGCCGCCTCTGGGGCTACCACGCCGTCGCGCACGAGCGGACGCCCGAGGCGTACGTCGAGGACGTCGTCCTCGGTCTCCGCGTCGATCGGGTCCTCAGCTCGCAGCTCAAGGCGGGCTTCGTCGTGCGCGGCGTTCTCCCGTCGTATCTGCCGGACCCGAAGAGTTGCGACTTCGCCAGCTTGCTCGAGTGGGTGAACCCCGACCGCAAGGAAGTCGAGATCCATCGTCCGCGCGTCAAGAGGGACGATGCGTCCATCGACGCCGTCTCGGCCGCGCCCCCTACCCCTTCACGAATCGAATCGGCAGCCTCAGCATCGAGCCGGACGCGCTCGCCCTGAAGCTCGTGTCGCCGAGCACGTGCGAGATGCACTTCACGACCGGCTCCGAGAGCCCCGTGTTCTCCGATGCGCTGACGGAGCTGACCTCGCCGTTCGGCCCGACCTTCGCGACCATCGTCACAGAGCCGGCCATCTCGGAGTTCGCACGGAGCCCCACGTTGTAGCAAGCCCGGAACTTCCCATGGAGACCGCTGACCACGCGCTCGGCACCGATGTCGTCGGACGAGACGGGCTTGTCGATGACGGCGTCGAATCTCGGCCCCGCCGGGACGGCCCCCTGTTTGCCTGAGCCGTTGTCGACGCCGGTGCCGTCGCGCACCGCGATGTCGCTGAGCCGGGTGCTGTGGCCGGGCTGCACGACCTCGTTCCCGACGCCGAAGCGGTCGAGGTTCCCCTGCGCCGCGACGACGCGGCTCGCGTTCCTGGCGGCGTCGGTGAGATCCGCGGAGACCGTGTTGCTCTCGTCGAGCACCTTGGCCACCACGGAGTCTCTCTGCTCGACGATCGATCCGAGGACGGCCATCCGGAGCGCGTCTCCTCGCGCCGCAAGGGCAGCTTCGCGGGCTTCGCTCGTCTTTGGGTCGACTCCTCGCTTGGGACTGGGGTTGACCTTTTCTACCTGAGGGACGGACTGAGCGCTCGGCGCGGGGGGCGCTTGTGTTGGATTCGCCGGCTCGACGGAGGGGGTGGTCTCGACGATCGGCGGAGGGAGCCTCCCGGTGAGATCGATGAGCCCCTGGAAGTTCACTTCGTTCTCGACGATGGGATCCATCCAGTCGGAGTAGAGGGACCCGATCGCCCCGAAGTGCAGCATGAAGCTGAACGCCGCGATCATCGTCAGAGTCCAGTCGATCTGGCTCGCGATCCCGTCCTTCACGGCCAGCGGCAGCTGCGGGCGCGGTTGTGCCGGAGGGGGGGCGACGAACTGGAAGAGGACCGTCGTCTCGCCGAGGACGATTCTTCCGCGCGCGTCCGCGGTGAGCTTCACCTGGTAAGCGCCTCCGGCGCGATTCGCTTCTCGCTTCAGCGCGGCGAGCTCCGTGACTCCGGATGCGAGCGCGACCCGCCCGCTCATTCCATCGACGAAGTTCAGGCAGTACTCCCCGCCGACGAGCTCGAAGAGCTTGAACTGCGGAGGAACGACGGCGGTCGCGACGACGAACGTCGCGTCCTCGCTCGCCCCGACGGTCACGTTCGTCCTCTGCTTGACGATTCGCTCGTCGATCACCCGCCCCGCCTGAACGATCCCGACGCGCAGAACCCTCGGCCCGGTGTCTCGCGCCACGGCGCGCATCACCGACGTCATCGCACCAGGTCTGGCCCCGTACGACGCCAACGGCACTCCGTTCGGATTTGGCCCCAGATTCATCTTGGAACTCCGCCTTTCGCGCTGCGCCGGCGTGCGCACGTCGGTGAAATCGACGGCGCGCGCGGGAGCGTTCCCTAGGTCAGAGTGCAGCGAGGTGCCGGTTGTTCCCGGCATTCGGCGTTGACCCTCCGGCGTAGGGTCGCGACCCTCCGAGATAGCGTCGCGACCTTCCCAAGGAGGTTGATCGCCCGTACCGACGGGCAGTTACACGTCGAGCTGGATCCCGATCTCGATCACCTGCCGCGGCGGGATATGAAACTGCCGGTCGGCCGTCACGGCGTTGCGCTGCAAGTAGCTGAAGAGGCTCTCCGCGAACGTCCCCATCGCCCCCTTCTGACCACCGTGCACGCTCTCGCGGCCGAGGTAGTACGTCGCCTGGTTGGGGTCGATCGTCAGCTCGAGGAGCGACGCCGCGTCGCCGAGCACCTTCGGGACGTTCGGCTCCTGCATGAAGCCGTACGTCGCGATCACCCTGTAGATCCCGTTGCCCAGCGAGCTCACGGCGAGCCTTCGATCTTCCGGCACCTCCGGCACGGTCTCCGTGAGAACGGTGAGAAGCACGACCTGCTCGTGCAGCGCCCGCTCCCGCTCGATCATGTGGACCATCACGGGCGGAGCATGCGTCGCCGACGACGACATGAAGATGCCCGTCCCGGGGAGCCGCGCGACGACCCGCGCGAGCATGCGCGGGAGCGCCTCTTCGATCGTGGCCCCGCGACGCAAGTATTCCTCGACGATGAGGGTGCGCCCCTTGCTCCAGATGAGCATCGCCGCGATGAACCCGACGCCGATCGCGACGGGAACCCACCCGCCGTCGAGGATCTTGACGGTGTTCGCGGCGAAGAACGGCAGGTCGAACGAGAGGAACAGCGCGAGCACCGCGGCCGATGCCAGCGCCGACCACTTCCACGTGTAACGCATCACCACGTAGTAAACGAGCGACGTCAGTGCCATCGTCCCCGTCACCGCGATCCCATACGCCGACGCGAGCCGATCCGACTTCTGGAAGCCGATGACGAGGAGGAGACACCCCACCGCGAGGATCCAGTTGATCTGCGGGATGTAGATCTGCCCCTCCGTGTGCGCCGCCGTGTGCTTGATCGTGACGCGCGGGAAGTAGCCGAGCTGCATCGCCTGGCGCGTGAGCGAGAACGCGCCGGAGATGAGCGCCTGGGACGCGATCACCGTCGCCGCGCTCGACAGGCCGACGAGCGCGAGCGTCGCCGCGCCGGAGGGGACCATGGCGAAGAACGGGTTCTCGGCCGACGCCGGATCGCGAAGGATGAGCGCCCCTTGCCCGAAGTAACAGAGCACCAGGGCAGGCATCGCGAGGGTCAGCCACGCCACGCGAATCGGTCGCGCGCCGAAGTGCCCCATGTCGGCGTAGAGCGCTTCTCCGCCGGTGACGGCCAGAACGACCGAGCCGAGGACGAGGAAACCGGGCATCCCGTGCGCCGCGAAGAACCGTACGGCGTGGTGCGGCGAGAGCGCGAAGAGCACCTCGGGTCGCTGGACGACCTGGTAGGCGCCGAGCGCGCCGATCGTGAAGAACCAAACGAGCATGATCGGCCCGAAGAGCGTCCCCACCGCGCCGGTCCCGCGCTTCTGCACCGCGAAGAGGATCAAGAGGATGACGCACGTGATCGGGATGACGGCGGGGGCGAGCGACGGCCGCGCGACGGTGAGCCCCTCGATCGCGCTCAGGACGGAGATCGCCGGAGTGATCGCGCCGTCGCCGTAAAGGAGCGCCGCGCCGACCACGACGATGAGGGCTACGGCGGAGATCTTCTTGTTCCCCGTCATCCGCATCTTCTCGGGAACGACGGCGAGGAGCGCGAAGATCCCCCCCTCGCCGTGGTTGTCCGCGCGCATGATGAACGTCAGGTACTTCACGGTGACGACCATCGTGAGCGACCAGAAGATCAGAGAGAGGAGGCCGTAGATGTCCTCGGGCGCCGGGGTGCCGCTCCCCGTGCCGTGGAGGCACTCCCGCAGGGTGTAGAGGGGGCTCGTCCCGATGTCGCCGAAGACGACGCCGAGGGCGCCGAGCGTCAGCGCGGCAAGAGAAGCCTTGTGGTGCAGATTTGCGGTGGCGGCGGGGTGGGAAGGCAACGTCGAGGCGGGGGCGTTCTCCATGGGCGGGCTGGAAGCTAGTCGCCGGCTGCCGCTACGGGAAGAGGCAGGTCGAGCGAGACGTATCAAGGTGGACTAGGCTCCCCCCCGATGAAGATCTCCTCGCGCGCGTTCCTCGCGGCGGCGCTCGTTGCGTCGCTGGCCCATTGCTCGGCGACGCCCCAGAGCACGGCCCCACCGGTCACCGTCGTCGTCGCCCAGCCGACTCCCCCCGCCCCGACGAGCGCGCCCCCCCCCGCCGCGGCGCCCGTGGAGGCTCCCGCCGAGACCGACGCCACGGTGCCGATCGAAGCGATCGACCCGACGCACGGGAGCCGCACGGCTCTGGTGACGATCGTCTTCTTCGGCGACTTCCAGTGCCCGTTCACCAAGAGAGCGGTCGCGACGATCCACGACCTCGAGGACAAGTACGGAGAGGATCTACGCGTCGTCTGGAAGAACGACCCGCTCCCCTTTCATCCCCACGCGCGCGAAGCGGCCGAGGCGGCGGAGGCGGTCCAGATGCTCGGCGGGAGCGACGCCTTCTGGAAGTTTCACGAGGCGGTGTTCGCGAACCAGTCGCAGCTCGACCCCTCGTCCTTCGACGGGTGGGCGCAGGCTGCCGGCGTGAACGTCGACAGCTTCCACCAGCTCGTCCTGGCGCACGCCGGCGGCGCGAAGGTCGACGCCGATCTCGCGCTCGCCAAGCGACTCTACGTCTCCGGCACCCCCGGCTTCTTCGTGAACGGCGTCGGGATCCAAGGGGCCCAGGCGATCGACAAGTTCGTGGCGGTGATCGACGCCGAGCTGGAGAAGGCCAAGAGCCGCATCGCCGCCGGGACCTCGCCCGACAGGGTCTACGTCGCGATGACGGCGGAGAACTACAAGTCGCGGCCCCCGCCGCCGCCGGATACGGCCAGGGTCGCCGACGACACCGCGACCGTCTGGAAGGTCCCGCTCGGCGGGGCCCCGGTGCGCGGCTCGAACACGGCGCTGGTCACGATCGTCGAGTTTGCCGACTTTCAGTGTCCTTTCTGCAAGCGCGTCGAGCCCACGCTCGAGAAAATTCGCTCGACGTACGGAGACAAGGTCCGGTTCGCGTGGCGCGACCAGCCGCTCCCGTTCCACCAGCGAGCGCTCGCCACCGCGAACCTCGCGCGGGACGCGCGCGCCGAGAAAGGCCTCGCCGGCTTCTGGGCCGTCCACGACGCGCTCTTCGCGTCGCAGCCGAAGCTCGAGGACTCGGACCTCGAGACGATCGCGACCGCGGCCGGGCTCAACTTGACGAAAGCGCGCGACGCGATGGCGAGCGACAAATACAAGTCCGCCATCGAAGAGGACTCGACCCTCGCGCAGAGCGTCCAGGCGAACGGCACCCCGACGTTCTTCCTCAACGGTCGAAGGCTCGTCGGGGCGCAGCCGTTCGAGAAGTTCCAGTCGATCATCGACGAAGAGATCACCCACGCCCAGGCGCTCCTCGCGAAAGGGACGACGCGCGCGGCGCTCTACGAGACGCTCGTGAAGAACGGGCAGAGCGCCCCTCCCGAAGCGCACAAGGCGAAGCCGACGGTCGCACCGCCGGGCGTACCCGCGCCGTCGGGTCCGCTCGGTGCGGGGCTCGTCGTGACGGACCTCGTCGTCGGCACCGGCCCCGCCGCAAAGAACGGCGACCACATCAGCGTGCACTACGTCGGCACGCTCACGGACGGCACCGAGTTCGATAGCTCGCGCAAACGCGGGCGCCCCTTCTCGTTCAATCTCGGGACGGGACAGGTCATCAAAGGGTGGGACCAGGGGCTCGTCGGCATGCGCGTCGGAGGGCGGCGCAAGCTGATGATCCCCGCGTCGCTCGCCTATGCAGACCGCGCCATGGGGTCGATCCCCGCGAACTCGGACCTCGTGTTCGACGTCGAGCTCTTGTCGATTCCCTGAGGAGGCGCATTCAGGCCGCCGCTTTCGCGACGAACACCACGTGGCGCATGTTCGACCCGATCCGCGCCGAGACGCTCAGGACCTCTACCTCGGCGGCATGCCTCTCGAGGTTGCGCTGGTAGCGCGCGCTTGGCCCGGCGGACCAGACCGCGAGCACTCCGCCCGGCCGCAGCGCGGCGAGACACGCGCGGACGCCCCACTCGCCGTAGAGTCGCTGGTTCTTCGGTTGCGCGAGCGCGCGCGGGCCGTTGTCGACGTCGAGCAGGATGACGTCGAACGCCGCGGGCGACTGCTTGAGGGTGTCGAGCACGTCTCCGACGACGACGCGGCAGCGCGGGTCGGCGAGCGGGTGGTCGGCGAGTACGCCGAGGTGCCGGCGATTCCAGTCCACCAGCTCCGGCACGAGCTCGAGGATGGTGACCTCGGCGTCGCTGGACACGCGGTCGAGGACCGCGCGGACGGTGTACCCGAGGCCGAGCCCGCCGACGAGGACGGTGCGAGGGCTGACGACCCGCGCGAGCGCGACCTCGGCGAGGGCCTCCTCGGAGTCGTGCATCCGGTTGGACATCAGGACGCGCGGACCGACGCGAATGACCCAGCCGTCGCCGTGACGCCCGAGCACGAGCTCGTTGCCGTCGGCGACGAGCGCGCGCTCGACCGTCGCCCAGTCGAGCATCGAGTGAGGCTCGGCGGGGGAGCCGTCTACTCCCCGGTGAATGCTTCCTCCAGTGTCCGGAGCACGTGGTCCACGACGACGTCGGCGGTCACCGCCTCGACCTCGTACTCGCCTCGCTTTCCCACCCCGCCGCCCGAGTGGATGATCGTATTGGTCGAAGACACGATGACCTTCCGCTCGCTCCGGTTGGCCGAGAACATGATCTCCGTGAAGCTCTTCTTCGTCTCCGCCCCCTTCTGAACGAAGGGTCTCGGGACGACGCAGAGCCCGACCGCCGCGGACGCGACGCCCCCCACGGTGGTCGACGACTCGTCTTGTTCGCGCACCGTGGCGTCGTGCCCGCTGCCGTTCAGCACCTCTGCGAGCTCCCGCAGCGCCGGCAGAATGATCTCCTTCTTCAGTACTGAGAAGCGCTCGGGAAAGGCCTCCTTCGCGGCGCGGATCGCAGCCTCTCGGCGACTGATCTCGGCCAGCTTCTCGTCGTACGCACCGAGGATGCGCTTCAACTGCTTCTTCGCTTCGTCCTTCATCGCGGAAGACCTTCAGCCCGTCGGCTTGTGGATCGTTTTCTTCCCGGAGTGCCCGCACGACGGGCATTTGAGATGGTTTCGCTGGTAGCAGTCATTGCACATCGTCTTGTGACACTTCAGGCACTCGTACCAGGTGGGGGAGTCCCGGGAGCAGGTCGGACACTTCGCGGCTGACATTCGATGCTCCTCGCCAACTACAGAGTCCCGTGCTCGTCGAGCCATGCGAGGAGCGTCCGGATGCTGCCCGTCGCGAGCGCCATGCTCGTGTCGGCGGCGCCGTAGTAGAGGTTGATGGTATCGCCGTCCGCGCCGATCGTGTAGCCGCAAGGGAAGGCCACGTTGCCTACGTCCCCCTTCGTCTCGTAGATCGCCTCCGGCCCGAAGACCCATTCATCGCCTCGCTTGAGGAGGACGTCTGGTCTCTGCAAATCGAAGAGCGCGAGACCGAGGCGATACAGGCTCCCCGCCGCCGTGTTCCGGACCCCGTGGTAGATCATCAGCCAACCCCGCGGCGTCTCGATGAGCGGTGGCGATAGGCCGACCTTGTTCGCGTCCCACCACGCCCCCTTGCGCGCCGGGAGCATCAGCTTGTGACCTCCCCAGTTGCGAAGGTCCGGCGAGAACGACATCCAGACGTGCGAACCCGAGTCCTGCATCGGGCGATGGATGAGGGCGAAGCTGCCGTCGACGCGCCTAGGGAGGAGGGCGCCGTCCTTGTCGTCGGGCTGCATGACGAGCCCGTACCGCTCGAACGAGCGAAAGTCCTCGGTGAGCGCCAGAGCGACGCCCGGTCCGCCGCGGCCGAACGCGGTATACGCGATGGCGTATTTGCCCAGCTCGTCGACGAACGTGATTCGCGGGTCTTCGATCCCCCAGAGCTCCTCGGGGTACTTCTCGGGCTCGGCGCGCATCGTCGGCTCTTTGTCGACCTGCCAACCGTCGATTCCGTTCTTCGAGCGCGCCGCGCACAGGTGGGAATGGCCTCGGCGGTCCTCCGCGCGACAGAGAAGGAGCGTCGTTCCGTCGCGCAGCCTCGCGACGCCGGCGTTGAAGACGGTGTGAACGGGGTATGGCCAATCCGCGGCCGTGAGGATGGGGTTGCCGGGGTGGCGGTGGAAGAGCGTCTGGTACGTCCGCTTGATGGTCATGATGCCCTCGCCTCGACGCCGTTCGGTTGCACCTTCGAGCGGGCCATGAGGGCGCGGTCGGCGGAGCGCATCTCGAGGAGAGCGAGCAGGAAGGAGAGCGTCGACTCGGCCCCCTGGTTCTGATTCACGCGATCGGCGTGGAGACCGTCGCGGCAGCCGCCGGTCCGCGCTTCGTACAACGACTCGCCGAGCGCGTTCTGTCCGAGGAACCAGGCGAACGCGCAGCGCGCGCGCTCGCCCCACTTCGCTTCTCCCGTGACACGCTGCGCGTCGAGGCACGCCGAGACCATCGCGTAGGCGTCGACCGGCTGTTGGTCGAAGGTTGCCCTGGCTTCGTCCCGAACATGGAAGCCGTTGGTCCCCACGGGGGCGAAGTACCCCTCGGGCGTCTGCTGCGCCGTGGAGAGCCACTCGAGGGCGCGCAACGCGACGGTGACCATCTCGCTGTTCCCCATTCGAGAGCCCGCGACGAGGAGCGCCTGCGGGAGTCGCGCGTTGCAGTAGGTGAGTCGGTCCTCGAACCAGGGCCAGTCGTCACGGCTGCTCTCGCGGTGGCGAAGGAGAAGACGACCGGCGAGCGCCTTCTGGGCGGCCTCGACCCCGCTGTCCCCTTGAAAGGCGCGGAGATGCTCGTCGATCCCGAGCAGCGCGAAAGCCCACGCGCGCGGGCTCGTGAAGGTCTCGATGGGGGGGAGCGCAGCCCGAAAGAGCTCACCGGCGAGGCTCTGCCTCCCCGGATCGCTCGACCGCCCGACCAGCGTCCCGAGCGCCCAGAGCGCGCGACCGTGACTGTCTTCGGAGCCCTGCTCCTCGGTCCATTGTCGCGAATAGGACATGAAATTCCGGAACCGTCCGGCGTCCCTGTTGAACGCGTGATTCACGAACGCCATGTAGCGAGAAGCCAGCGCGCGGACTTCTGCCGTGGGCTCGGCGTCGGCGTCCTCCATCAGCGTCGTGAAGAGCAGGGCGCGCGCGTTGTCGTCGAGGCAATACCCGTCATCGCGGCGGGGAACGTTGAACGCGGCGTGCTGAAACATGCCGGTGTCGTCCGTCATGATGCGCAGATGCTCGAGGCTGATCTCGGGGAGCTCGGCTGGGCGCATGGCGAGGGTCCTCGCCTGGAATTCGCTCCGCAAGCGCTGCGCTTGGTCCG
Organism: Polyangiaceae bacterium; assembly: GCA_052147435.1. Lineage (GTDB taxonomy): Bacteria > Myxococcota_A > Polyangia > Polyangiales > Polyangiaceae > JBKQKP01. Next base: position 38,138 of record JBKQKP010000216.1, read on the forward strand.
AGCACGCCCGATCGAAGCTCTCGACGTAGCGGCGCGCGACCGCGGGCCAGACCATCTTCCGTCCGTATTCGGCCGCGCGCTTCCGGAGCGCGTACGCGCGGGCGGGGTCGTCGAAGAGGCCGATGACCTCGCGTGCGATCGACTCCGGGTCTCTCCACGGGACGAGGATGCCGCGACCGTCGGCGAGGAGCTCTTTCGCGTACCAGTACGGCGTAGAGATGACCGCCTTCCCCGAGCCGACCGCGTACGCGAGCGTGCCCGAGGTGATCTGCTCGGGCTTCAGGTAGGGCGTTATGTAGACGTCGGCAGCAGCGAGAAAGTCGACGAGCTCACCCTGGCTGACGAACCGGTTGTGGAAGATCATGTTCGCCGCGACGCCGAGCTTCTGGGCGCGGCTCTCGAGCATGAGACGGTACGTCTCTCCGTTCTGCTCTTTCACGTGCGGGTGGGTAGCGCCGAGCACGATGTAGACGGTGTCGGGGTAGCGGGCGAGGATCGCCGGCATCGCGTCGATGACGCTCTCTATCCCCTTGTCGGGCGATAGAAGCCCGAACGTCAGGATGACCCGCTTGCTCTGGACGCCGAGCTGGCGCTTGCTGTGCCCTTCGAACGGGACGCTCGGGATCCCGTGAGGGATGAGGTCGATCTTTCGGCCTAGCACGCCGTGCACTTCGCCGAGGAGCTTCGCCCCCTGCTCGCTCATGACGACGACCCGCTCCGACAGCGACGTGAGCTCGTCCATCACGCTTCGCTGCATCGGGTTCGGCTCGGCGAGGATCGTGTGGAGCGTCGTCACGATGGGCATTCGAAGCTCGCGCAAGAGCGCGAGGACGTGAGCGCCTGCTTTGCCGCCGAAGATCCCGTACTCGTGCTGAACGCAGATGACGTCGACCGGATTGACGTTCAGAAAATCCGCGGCCCGCCGATACGAGGTCAGGTCCCCCTGCGCGATCTCGAAGCGAACGCGCGGCGGGTAAGCGTGCCGACGACCGACGTCGTTCATCGCGAGGACGAAGCAGTCGATCTCGGGGTACTCCGAGGCGATCGCGTCCGTCAGATGAGTCGTGAAGGTGGCAATGCCGCATTGACGCGGCACGTGATTGCCGAGCATCGCGACTCGGCGAATAGGCTCCCTCGCTGGCGAGGGGTCGTGCGTGGTGTCGATAGGTCCTCCGACTGAGCGCGACGTGCGAGGAATGCGCGCGCAGCCGCCACGCCCGACGACCGAACAACAACGCGGAGACTATGCGCCCATTAGGGCACTCGCGCAATGAGAGCTCGGCATCTGTCCCCCCCCTCGCGCGTCGCGAGGTTCGTGGTTATGCTTCAGCTCATGCTCCCAAACGCTACCAACCTGCGGCGCGCAGGGCTCCTACTTCGCGCCTTGGCGGGAAGCGCCGGGTGGACCATGGGCGTCTTCGTCGATGCGCGAAAGGTCGCGAAAGACGCGGCCATCGGAGCGAGCGACAAAGAGCTCGCCGACGTCGAGGGGTACCTCATGGGTCAAGGTTGGCTCCGCGTCGACAACGAGACCGAGCGCGGCGAAGGGTGGTTTGCCCTGACGCGGCACGGGCTCGACGAGTCTCAGCGGAAAGCTCCGGCTGAGCCGAAGCCGTACAAGCCGCACGACCGCGCCGACTGAAGGCCTAGAGGTCATTACTCCGAGCAGCGCTCGGCGTACCCCTCCGGGGCGACGGCGCGGTACAGCGCCTCGACGAGCTCGCGACCGTCGGCGCGAGAGATCGTGATCGGGTGTCCCCCCCGCAGGCCGATTCGCACGGCGCCGTCATCGCGTGGTCGGTCGTCGTAGAAGAAGCCACCGTACGTCTCGACGTAACCGATCATCGGCTGGTGAAGCGCGACGCGGAAGAGCATGCGCGTGAGCCAATGCCGCGGCACGACCGCGCTCACGCCACCAATGCGCATGGCCACGTGCGCCGGATCGCTCTCGGTGACCTCGACTCCGGCGCGATCGAACGGCAAGGGGCTACGCTCCCCTTCCTCGAACGGGGCAAACGGGGGATCGGCAACGCAATCCCACGAAAGAGGCGGTGGCTCCGCGACATGGACGTCGCTCGAAAAGACGAGGGCCCGAAGGACGCCGGCCGTATCGAGCCTCGCTCCCGGTCCGAGGTGGATCAGATCGCATGCGTGGTGAGGGCTCCCGGCGTCAGCCTCGAGCACCACGACATACGCACCGCGCGGAGCCGTCACCTCGATCGGTCTCACCACGAGCGAGAGCGATGCATCACCGACTCGCGCGACGATCCGGGTCCCCTCGCGCGTGAGCTCCCCGAGAACGAGGGGCGGACTCTCGGCGACATATGACTTGGCGTCACCTGCGCGCCCTTCGCTCACGAAGAGCGGTCGGTCCCCCACGATTGTGGGCAAGGGCGCACAGAGCACGAGGCTCAACCCGCAGCGCCGCATCCCTTTGGGGAACACAAAAGGCTCGAACGGAGGGCGCAAGCGCCCCGGCCAATGCATCAGGCCCAGCGGGTGAAGCAGCAGATCGCCTACGCGATGGTTGTACCGCGCGACGTCTGCCGCCGTCTCCGGGTCGGTCAGGAACGTTCGCATCGGAAAGCGGTCAATGAGATCGTCGCCGGTCGGAAGCGCGACGGCATACTCGTCTGACACGTTGATGTGAGCGAAGTAGAGCGGCTCGGACGCGGTCGCGATCTCGAGCTGCGCATTCCCGGCGCGCGCGACCACGATCAAGTGGTGCTCGAAGCGCCCCGGACGCGCAGCGAGCTCGCGCAGATTCGTGCGCCGTGCTCCCCCAGCGAGCGCAGCGCGGTCGGGGGGAAACCGCCACGTCGCGGCCTCCGGCGCGCGAAGGACTCCGCGCGGCGGCGTAGAGGGCAAGAGTCCCTTCCCCCCCTCCGAAAAGCGCACCGCGTGCTCGGCGACGCGCCGCCCGAGATGGACGCAAGTGCGCAGGTCGCCTTCCGACGGGCGCGCTCCACTCCCCGGTGGGGACTGCGCCATCGCCCCGAGGTGGCTCCCCAACCGGTTCAGGTCGTCACGCTCGGCCGGCCCCGAAGCGGAGGCGTACGACGGGGGGAGCCCGAGCCCGACCCAGATCATGCCGTGCTGCGCCGCGAAGATCGCGAGCTGGAGCAGGGTCCCGAGCTTGTCGCCGCTCGGAGCGGCGGAGTGGGTGAAGCCGGCCGCGAGCTTGTCGCGCCAGCCCTGAAGTGCCCATACCGGGGCGGTCCCGTCCATGAACGACTTGAACGCCGCCGACGCGCTCCCCATGTACGTGGGGGACCCGAAGACGATCGCATCGGCCTCCGCAAGCACGTCGGCCTCGCGCCTCGCTTCGCTCACATCGAGGGTGCGGGCCTCGACCCCTTCCACCTCTACGGCTCCCCGCACGACCGCCTCGGCGAGCGCCTTCGTCCGCCCCCCCTCCGAGTGGTACACGACGACGACGCGCACGCTCATTGGAACCGCTCGCGAATCCATCCGACGAGCACGTCCATGAGCCGCTCGACGTCGGGGGCCTTTTGCTCGCCGAAGTCCGGCTCGAAGTAGTGCCGTGCCCCCTCGATCCGCGCGAGCGTCTTGTCCTTCGACGGACACGCATCGAAGACGGGGCGCACGTCCCGGTCGAAGTAGACCTCGCGATCGCGCGGCGCGTGCACGACGAGCAGCGGCTCGTCGATCCGCGCGGCATTCGCGACCAGGTCGGCGTTCGACGAGAGGCCCGACCACGTCGACAGCCACGCGCGCGGCGTACAGATGTGAGCGAAGCCCATGCCTGTTCGGTTCATCAGGTCCGGCCGGTCGCTCAGGAGAGATCCATACTCGCGCGTCGCGCCGTCCGGATCGGCGTCGAGCGACGGGTCGGTGTACGCCGGGTTCGCCATCGTGCGGTGGACGATCATCACGGGGTCGTAGGCCTTGCGTTGGAGCACCTCCTGGCGCTCGTCGAATGGGCGCTCCGAGAAGCCCACCTGATCGGACTCCTCGACGGCGCTCGCGTGGGCCGCGAGCAGCGCGCGAGCGGCTCGGTCGATGCGCTCGACCCGAGCGACCTGGGCCGCGCGCACGCGCTCGACGAAGTCGGTGGTGTACGACGAAGGCGCAGGCGGCTCGCGAAACCCGTTCTTCGTGTCGTAGATGTCGACGCTCGGCTCGCTCACGAACGGAGACGCCTCGTCGACCACCGCCGCGTCGATCGCGCCGAGCAGGACCTGCCCCTGCCCCCTGTGCGCCGCGACCAACGCGACCGCGTCGGCCGGATTCATCTCGGCCGTCGCGAAGCGAGTCGGCGCGCCACCGGGCGAGCGCACCCGGCGCTCGGCGGCGGGGAGCTTGGCCTGCGCCTGGTAGAAACCGACGAGCGATCCCCCCCCGGAGTTGCCGAGCAACACGACGCGCTCCACCCCCCCCTTCTTGCGAAGCCACTTCACGCAGGCGGCGACGTCGAGCACGAGCTCTTCGTGCTCGCAATGGATGTCGTTGTTGACGTGGCGGCTGTTCGCCGCGAGGACGCCGTACCCTGCCGCGACGAGGCGGGGGACGGTGTAATGGTGCGTGAAGTCGACCCGCGGGTGGATGACCACGATGCCTGTCCTGGGTGACGGCCCGCTCCCCGGCGTCCAGTACAAGGCCCGTATCTGCCGGAAGTCGTCAGTCCTCAGCGCCAGCGACGTCACCCGCCCGTCGTCGGGAGGACGCCGAAACCAGAAGGGCATGCCGCCCCAGTATGTCTTCGCCACGAGCGTCATGAGCGCACCGTCGAGAGTACATCAGGTCACCACGTCTCCCCTTTCAACGGGCGACGCGGAGCGACCAAGCGAAGCTCGCGACGAGCAGCAGCGACGCGAGCAGGTACGGTGCGCCCGCGGCAAACACCGCCGGCCCCGCCCCCCCGGCGTGAATCGCCCCCGCGAGCACCTGGGTGAAGAGGATCGGACCGACCATTCCGGTGATGCCGCGCATGCTGCTCACGGCTCCCTGGAGGCGCCCTTGTTCCTCGGGCTGGATCCGGTGGGTCATCAGCGACTGCATCGCTGGTCCGCTGAGACCCCACAGAGCGATGAACGGAATGCCCGCAAAAAAGATCGCGCCGCGCGGAGCCGCGCCGAACAGTCCAAACCCGACCACGCCGAACGCCAGCCCCCAGAGGAGTGCGCGCCGCTCGCCGAGCCGCTTCACGGCAGGCCCGGTGAGCGCCGCCTGGACGATCGTCGTGCACACGCCAACAACCGCGAGCGCGAGCCCCACGTCGCGCTCGGTCCAGTCGTACCGGTAAGTCGCGTAGAGAACGAAGACGCTCGGCAACGACTCGTGCGCCAGGTAGTAGAGCATCGCTGCGCTGGCGAGCCCAAGGAGCGCCCGGCTCGAACGCAGGAGCTTCAATGAGCCGAAAGGATTCGCGAGGTGCCACGCGACCTTCGCGCGGCGCTCGAGGGGGAGCGACTCCGGGAGGATGAAATAGCCGTAGGCGGCGTTCGCGAGGCTCAGACCCCCAGCGACCCAGAAAGGGAGGCGAAGGTCGACCTGCCCGAGGAGCCCGCCGAGCGCCGGACCCACGATGAAACCGAGACCGAAGGAGGCCCCGAGCATGCCGAATTTCGCGGCGCGCTGCTCCTTCGGCGTCACGTCGGCGACGTAGGCGCTCGCGGCGGCGAAGCTCGCTGCGGTCACGCCGGAGACGACGCGACCGACGAAGAGCCACACGAGGTTCGGCGCGAGCGCCATGAGAACGTAGTCCGCGCCGAGACCGAAGTTCGAGAGCAGGATGACGGGGCGACGCCCGTACCGGTCCGAGAGCGCCCCCACGACGGGAGCGAAGACGAACTGCATCGCGGCCCAGGTGAAGCCGAAGACGCCAGTGACGGAGGCGGCCTTCGCAATGTCGCCGTGCGACATCGCGATGACGAGCTTGGGGAGCACGGGGACCATGATCCCCATCGCGAGCATGTCGAGGACGACCGTGATGAAGACGAACCCGAAGGCCGCGCGGCTCGGGGCGACGGGGAGTGCTGCATCGCTCGCGGTCATGCGAGAAACTAGTCAACTCTCGCGTGAGGTATCGTCAAGGGCGTAGACGCACTCTTTTCGCGAAATGAACCCGGCCGGCAGCACGATGCGAGGGTTCCTCTGCAACGATTGCGTCGGGCGATGAGCTCCATGCAAACCATGTTCGTCTGCTGACCCGCGCGTGACGATTCGGTCGCTAGGTTCCGCGCATGACCGACAGCGCAGCCGACCACCGCATTCAGTGGGTCTCGTCGATCCCGTTCATCGCCGTGCACATCGCCGCCGTCGCCGGCGTCGCGCTGCTCGGCTTCTCGTGGCGCGGCGTGGGGCTGGCCGTCGCCCTCTACTACGTGCGGATGTTCGGGGTGACGGCGGGGTACCACCGTTACTTCTCGCACCGGTCGTTTCGAACCAGCCGCCCGTTTCAGCTCGTGCTCGCGCTCCTCGCGATGACGAGCTCTCAGAAGGGGGTCCTCTGGTGGGCGGGCCATCACCGCGTGCACCACAAATATTCGGACCAGGAGGGGGACGTGCACTCGGTCCTGCGCGACGGCTTCCTCTGGGGACACCTCGGGTGGATCCTCTCGAAGAAGTACTTGGCGACCGACGAAAAGCGCGTGCGCGACCTCTCCAAGTTCCCCGAGCTCGTGTGGCTCGATCGCTGGTGGTGGATACCGCCGACGGCGTTCGCGGTGGGGCTGTTCGCGATCGGCGGATGGTTCGCCCTCGTGTGGGGGTTCTTCGTCTCGACCACGCTCCTCTGGCACGGGACGTTCACGATCAACTCGCTCACGCACATGTTCGGAACTCGCCGGTACGCGACGACCGACAACAGTCGGAACAACCCCCTCCTCGCCGCGATCACGCTCGGCGAGGGGTGGCACAACAATCACCACTTCTACCAACGCTCCGTTCAGCAAGGCTTCTTCTGGTGGGAGATCGACCCGACGTACTACGTGCTCTGCATCCTTGGTTGGCTGGGAGTCGTCTGGGACCTGCATGCGCCGCCGGCGCAGGTCGTGCGCGGCAACGTGATCGCGCGTGGCGAGATCGCTCCACGGGCAACGTGAGCCCATAAATTGCTTGCCGGAGCGAGGGCCCAGGCGATCTGCGCCCCGGAGGAATGTCGATGATCCGCTACACGAGCGATTGCCTCAGTGCCGCAAACGGCTACTGGCTCACCGGAAAGCCAGAGAAGCCGCGGCGTTCGAGCCAGCCGAAGTCGATCCGCATCTTCGAGAATCCCGCGCTCGAGCTGATCAGCCGCGCACACCCTTTCACGCCTGCGGTGTGGTTCGGCCCATTCATCGTGGGCGCGTGGGTCACAGCTCCAGGCAGGCTCGGCCTTGGGACGACCGCGGCGCTATTCGGCGCGGGAGTTCTCGTCTTCACCCTCTTCGAGTACGGGCTCCATCGCGTGTTCTTCCACGGGCTCATGCGTCTCGCGGATCGCGACGAGAGGTTCCGCTTCATGGCCTTCATGGCGCACGGCTACCACCACGAGTTTCCGAACGACCGGTCGCGGCTCGTCATGCCGCCGATGATCAGCTGGCCGCTCGCGGTGCTCTTTGCCCTCGCGTACCACGCAGCTCTCGGGCCGGAGCGATACCTTCCGATGCTCGCCGGCACGATGGCGGGCTACATCGCGTACGACTGGGTTCACTACTACACGCACCACTTCCATCCGCGTTGGCGGCTCGGCAAGTGGATGCGCGCGTACCACCTCCGGCATCACTTTCAGGATCACGACGCGTTCTTCGGGATCAGCTCGCCGCTGTGGGACCTCGTGTTCGGGACGTTCCGGAGCCCCCTCCCGGTGAAGCGCGAGGACCTGGAGGCGTAGCCCTCACGGCGACGAAAAGACGAGCGTATGGACGGGCGACGCATCTCCGGCCGTCGACCCGGCGCCGCACGACACGGTGAAGACGAGCGTCGTCGGGTTCCCCGTGACGCCCGAGAGCGACGCTCCATCGCACGTGACCGAAGGGTTCCCGCGGTTCCAGTAGATGTCGTGCTGCGTCGGGACGCCGGAGTGGTCCTGGAACGTGATCGTGAGCTTGGCGCCGTCCCAGGTCGTCGTCTGGACGTCGCCGCCGACGGCCATCGCGTACGGGCGCGTGAGGTGCTCGAGGACTCCCCCTTCGTCGATGAAGTCGAACGACCCAGCATCGTCGTACGTGAGGACGCCCGGATTCCAGATCCAGTCCATCGACGACGCGAGCGTCTGGTCGAACCCGTTGAGCGTGTCGTCGACCCAGGCGATCCCGCCGTCCTCGAGCGGATTCGCGCCGTGCTCCGTCACGAAGAGAGGCTCTCCCCACGCCTCGGCCTCCGTCTGGGCGCTGAGGATCGAGCTCGAGATCGTGTACGGGGCCGTCGTGTAGACGTGGACGGCGTACACGCCGCCGGAGACAGGGAACGGCGTGCTCGAGATGAGCGACTCGTTGAGCTGATTCCTCAGCGACGACGGCTCCCAGAGGATCAGGTGTCGCGTGTCTACCTGGCGGATCGCCTGCGCGAGCTTGATCGAGAACGCGTCGACGACGGGATCGGAGGCGATCGGCTCGTTGAAGATCTCGTAGCCGAAGACGAGGTCCTCGTTCACGAAGTGCGCCGCGAACTGCTGGTACATCGTCGCGAAGTCGCCTTGGAGATCGTTCACGTTCTCGTCGAAGAAGTTGGAGTGGGCGCTCAGCGCGGCGTTCGACGTGTGGCAGTCACCCCCGGGAGCGCCCCCTTCCTCGCTGACCGTCACCACGGTGGCCCACGCCGGGGCGCCGTCCTCGCAGAGGTCCTTCGACCAGCCGTCCTCGTGGAAATCGAGCAGGACGTAGAAGCCGTAGGGGCGAACCTCGTTCAGGAAGGCGGTGATCGCGTCGAGATAGGCGGTCTGGAACTGCCCCTGCTGCGGTTCGAACGCGCTCCAGCTCACGGGGAGACGGAGAACGTTCACGCCGCTCCTCTGCATGAGGGCGAAGTCGGCGGTGCCGAGGGGGGGGATGATCTCGCGAACCGGCTGGCCGTTGTCCGGCGTCACGTCGAACAGGCCGTTCACTTTGATGTTGTAGCCGCGGAGGATGACCGTGCGTCCCTGCGCGTCGCGCAGGACGTGGCCGTCGGAGTCGAGCGGGTGGAACTGAGCGACGTAGGGGGGGCCCGAGGGAACGTCGGTGCTCGTGGGCGGCGCGGACCCGTGGCAGGCGCCGAAGGCGCCGAGCAGCGCCAGCCCCGCCACGCTGACGATGTAACGAGCGTCAACCATCCGCTGGAACGAGCGTAGCGCCCGACTCGCCCCCCCAGGATGGTCACTTTCGGCAAATGGCGCGTCGCGGCGCGCTACCCTCGCGCGCTGCGAGGACCCATGAGCGCATTTGGCGGGAAGATTGCGATCGTCACGGGGGGCGCTTCGGGCATCGGCCGCGCGGTGTGCGAAGCGCTCGGCGCGAGAGGGGCCGTGGTCGTCGTGGCCGATCTCGCCGCGGAGGGGGCTGCCGCCGTCGCCCGGGGAATCGTCGAGCGCGGCGGGCGCGCGGAAGCGAAGGCGCTCGACGTGCGCGACGCGGAGGCGGTGAAGAAGCTCGTCGACGACACGGCCGCCGCTCACGGGAGGCTCGACTATTTGTTCAACAACGCGGGCATCGCCATCCTCGGCGAGGAGCGGGACGTCAGCCTCGACGACTGGCGACGCGTGCTCGACGTCGATCTGTACGGCGTCGTGCACGGCGTGCGTGCGGCGTACCCGATCATGGTGAAACAGGGGGCGGGGCACATCGTGAACACCGCGTCGCTCGCCGGGCTCGTCCCCGCGCCGGGCGAGGCGTCGTACGCGGCGGCGAAGTTCGGCGTCGTGGGGCTTTCCTACACGCTGCGGGTCGAAGGGGCCGCACTAGGGGTGAAGGTCAGCGTCGTGTGCCCGGGGTTCATCGACACGCCAATCCTGACCGTCTCGCCGATTCGGTACGCAACGGACCGCGCGCGGATGATGGCGCTCGCCCCAACGCCCATGGCTCCGGAGGAGTGCGCCGAGACCATTCTCCGCGGAGTCGAGAAGAACCGCGCGACGATCATCGTGACGGGGCACGCCAAAGTGCTCGCCTGGCTCCAGCGAATGAGCCCGGGGCTCGTCCTTTGGATCGGGAGAAGGGTCATCGGCCGGATGCGCGCGCTGCGAAGCGGGGCTTCTTCCTAGGCTAGAAGCACCGCGACCGCGTCGGCGTCCGCTCCGCAAGCTCGAGGACAAAGTCCGCACGCTTCTATTCCGAGTCCTAGAGCGTCACTACCGAGCTCGCTCAGGTCGCTCCCCACGTCGGCTGCTTCCCTGGCAGCTCCATCGTCGCGCCTGCAGCGCCCGCAACCGTCTGGAGGGTCCTCGCCGGGGGCGATGGCTTCTACGATGAGATCGACGACTGGTGGCGCCTCCACTCGTGATCTTCGATCACGCCCGGCGCTTCAGCCAGCTCACTGCAAGAGGAACGTGCACTCGCGGACGTCGCCGCGCTTCGCCGATTTGGTGCACTCGCGGTAGCAGCGGCGCGCCGCGGTGACGTCCCCTTGATTCTGGTACGCCGCGCCGAGGACGCGCCACGCGTCGGCGTCGGTGGGGTCGAGCTCGGTGGCGCGCTGGCCAGCAACGATCGCCTCGTCGAGCTTTCCTAGCTCGAGTGCCGTGAGGGACGCGCGCTTGGCGTCGTCCGCGGACTCGGTGCTCGCCGTGTCGGCCGGCGGGTCCGCAGCGACGGGCGCAGTGTCCGGGATCGGATCGACCGCTGCCGGTTGGACGGCGACCGCAGCGGCCGCCGCGCCGAAGCTCGGGTTGGCCGCGATCGGGCGCGGGTGCCGCAACACCCGTCCGCCGAGCACCACCATGCAGACCGCGGCCGCGAGCCCCGCGACCGCCTTGAGGTAGGGAGAAAAGAGCGGCCGCGGCACAAGAACCGGGACGGGCTCCGACGCGGTGTCAGCGGAGGGCGCGCTCACCAGGGAGGGGGGCGGGGATAGAGCGGTTATGACCGATGCAAACGGGGTCGCGTCGGCCGTGACGACCGGCTCGCCGTGCTCGTCGAGATCGGACCAGGTGGGAGGAATGCTCGCTTCGTCACGCGTCCCGCGCTTGGAGCGCGGCACCGTCGATCGCTTCGAAGGGGGTCCTCCTGTTTTTTTCGCCAGCGCCGGCGCGCGGCGTGATCGAGGAGCGGGCGTGCCGTCCGCTTTGGCGGACTTCGCCTTCGCATGCGGCGGACGCGACTTGGTGCTCGCCGGGCGCTTCGATGGCGCCGCGGACGGTGTCCCCGTTGGCTCGAGCTCGGTCCCCGTGACGCGCGTCCTCGCCTCGAATCCGTCGCGCTCGGTCCTATCGTTCTGTCGGCTCATGACCATCCCGTCCCACCCGCCCCTTGCGGCGTCGTACGAGTTACGTGGGGGCGGACACGGCGCCAAGTGCGGCGCGCGCGGAGACGCGCATGAGGCCCGGGGAAACCACTCTCGCGGCAGATCGATGGCCCGTCCTGCTCCCGTTTTCGCCAGGCACCCCTTTTGGTGCCAGCGATGCCTTGTAGCATCACGGTAACCGATGCTCTTCGCAGGGATGGTGCGCCGGCGGATCGGAATGCTCGCGATCGCGGCGATTCTCCTGGTTTTCGCCCTCTGGCGACCGGTGGCAGAGCACCTCCGCGCCTTGTCCCTCCTCGAACGCTTCAGCGCGGTGAGTGATGCGAGCGAACGCGCGCCCGCCGAGCTTAGCGAAGCGCTCTTCCCGATCCCGCGCACGGACGCGAGTGGAGGCGTCATCCGCGGCCGGATTTACACGCCGCGTCGGCCGTCGCGCGGCGCGATCGTCCTCGTCCCGGGGGTCCATCATCTGGGAATCGACGAGCCGCGCCTCATTCGATTCGCGCGCGCCGTCTGCGCGAGCGGCGTCATCGTGCTGACCCCCGAGATCGGCGCGCTCGTCGACTACCGGATCGAGGGGGCATCGGCGGGTGAGATCGGCGAGGCCGCTCACGCCCTTCGTCAGCGCGTCGGCACTCCTGTCGGCATCATGGGGATGAGCTTCGCGGGGGGTCTCGCGCTCATCGCGGCCAGTGACCCGCGCTTCGTCCCCGACGTCGCGTTCGTCGTCGCCGTCGGCGCGCACGACGACCTCGCCCGCGTCGCGCGCTTCTTCGCGACGAACGCGATCGCCCGTCCCGACGGATCGATCGCGCACATGACGGCCCACCCGTACGGACCGCTCGTCCTCGTCTACGATCACGTCGAGGACTTCCTCCCCACCGCGGACCTCGCCGCGAGCACGGACGCGCTTCGCTTGTGGCTCTGGGAAGACAAGGACGCCGCCCGCGCGCGTCTCGCCGCTCTCCCCGCGGACACGAGCGCGAAGCTGGGCGCCCTCTTCGACGGGGACATCGCCTCGATCGCGCCGCAGCTCCTCGCGGAGATCGACGCCCACGCGAGCGCCCTGCGCGCCGCGTCGCCACACGGCCAGCTCGCCGGCCTCCGCGCCCCCGTCTTCCTCCTCCACGGCGCGGGCGACGCCGTGATCCCCGCGACCGAGACACTGTGGCTCGCGCGCGACGTGCGCGACGAAGCGAAGGGCCTCCTGCGCGACGTCCTCGTGAGCCCAGCTCTCGTCCACGTCGAGCTCGAGGAGGAGCCGAGCTGGCGAGAGAAATATGCGCTCGTGCACTTCATGGCGGAGGTGCTCGACGCAGCAGATAGAGAGTGACCCCTACCAATGATACGGGCCGCGGCAGTCGCGGGCGTAGGTCTGGGCCATCTCTGCGTCCCGAGGATTCGTCGCGCCGACGAGGGCGGCGTACTCGTCGTAGGCCTGCCTCGCCTCGGTGCAGCGGAGGGCGTCGTTTAGGGCGCGGGCTCTACCGTACACGGCGATCGATCGCTCCTGCAGATCGCCGAACTCGCGCTCGGCGCTGCGGAAGGAGGCGACCGCGTCGTCGGTCCTGCGGAGCGCCGCGAACGCGACGGCGCGGTCGTAGTCGAGCCACGCATTCCCCCCTTCGGGGGAGAGAGAGACGGCGCGTGCGTAGTCGCCGGCGACGACGGCGACGGCGACGGCCTCCGTCATCGGGTCGGACACCAGCATCTCGATGCAGTCGCCGGCGTAGCGAAGCGCCATCTCCGCCTTCGCGGGAGAGTCGCTTCGAACGAACGAGGCGTACTCCTCGTAGGCCGTCTTCGCCTCGCGGCATCGCCCCACCGAGGCGAGCGCGTGCGCTCGACCGTAGAGGCTGATCGCCTCCCCCTTTCCACCCGCCCCGGTGAAGCGATCTTCGGCGGCCTGGAACTCCTTTACGGCGTCGTCCACGCGCCCCATCTGCTCCAGGGTGACGGCGCGATCGTAGTGGGCCCACGGATCGCGCGGCGCGAGCGATTCTTCGCGCTCCGCCGCAGCGACCGCCTTCGCGACCTCTCCCGAGCTGAGGTCGCGCTCGGCTTCTGTGTTCTGAGTCGCGGTCGTCATCCTCGCGCTCGTGAGCTGCGGGGGGGGGCCAGCGCTCTCGGCCATGCAACCGGCGGTGAGAACGGAACAACCCGACGCGAGGAGAACGGTCTTCCAGTTCGTCATGGCGATCACCTGATGATGAAAGGTGCATACGCGATGCCGGCCCGTGAGCCTTCCATGCCACTCGACTTGAGCTGCGCGAACCGCTCAGCTTGCGCGCACGCGCACGGGATGCGGGCTTGCGCCGGTTCGAAGCCTCGCACGGTGCGCGAAGAGAACGACGCGGAGGGGCGCACTGGGGCTATAGTGCGCGCCGTCTGAGTGCGCCCCGGAGCGCACGGGAGAACGTACGATGAGCTTTCATTTCGGTGCCGCAGTCTGGATCGATCACCACGAAGCGCGCGTCTACCACGTCGCCGAAGGGGCCTTCGACGAGTCCACGGTGAAAGCGCCGAAGCACCATCTGACCAACCGCCACCCCAAGGGCCCGACTGCCGAGCACAACCACCCGGACGACCTGCATCACTTCTTCGCCGAGGTGGCGCGCGCCCTCGAAGGGGCCGAGAAGATCCTCGTCGTGGGGCCGTCGACGGCGAAGCTCCAGTTCTTGAAGTACGCGCACAAGCACGCGCCGGCGATCGAGCCGCACATCGTCGGGATCGAGACGGTCGACCACCCCACGGACGCGCAGCTCGTCGCGTACATCAAGCACTACTTCCAGATCGCGGAGCCCCGGGTTCACTGAACGATGGCTCGGCGCCGCGATGACCTCCCAGTGCCCCCGCCCACCCCGGCGCGCGTCGCCCGGTGGATGATCGCGGAGGTGAAGAAGCGAGGCTTCCTCTCGGAGAAGACCGCCGCGCTCGAGATTTTCCGGCTCTTCGACGGCCCCTTCGTCCGGGAGAAGCCAGGCGGCGAGCTCAGCGTCGGCTCGAACGTCCTCAGGGCACTGCGCCGAATCGCTGGGGACGAAGTCACCTGGGACGGCACCGCGCACGGCTGGCGGCTCGCGTGAGCCCACCACCACGGTCATCCCGAGGAGCGAAGCGGGATCCGCGTGACGCGGGCTTTCCCCGACGGCCTCGGAATGACGCTCGACGTTGGAGCGTCACGGATCCATGCTTTGTCGGCAGAGGTAACCAACGGCGGAAGGGAGATTGCAGATGAAGCGACTCGTCCTGTCGTGCACGCTCGCGCTCGCCGCGCTCGCGACGTCGAGCGCGTTCGCGCAAGAGCCGACGCTGGTTTATCCCCCCTCTTCCCCGCTCGCGCCGAACCCGCAGCTCCCTCCGCAGCCCCTCCTCACGCTGGGCGAGCCGACCGGTACGCCCCCGCTCTCGCCCTGGGTCGCCTCGACGCCGATGCGTCTGTCGCTGCAGAGCGCGATCTTCCCGCTGTCGATGAGCGGGATGTTCCCCAACTGCGCGCAGAACGAGGACCCGAGCGGCAACTCACTCCAGGGGTTCCCGGTCCAGCGCTACACGTTCCTCCAGCTCACGCCGAACCTCACGCTCCATGGCTTCTCGAGCGCCGGGTGCCCGGTCGACAGCGCCATCGGCGGCGGAATCACCTACTCGGTTCAGATCAAACCCTCGATTTGGCTCGTCGCGGGCGCCGGCGTCTACAGCGTCCCGTCCCACGCCGGGCTCCCCGGTCGAACGCGCAGCGACTTCGGGATCGACCTCATGAAGGCTACGCACGACGGACAGAGCGTGAGCGTCGGCATCGGAAGGCGCGGGATCCGGATCGGCGGCAGCTTCTGAAGCGGGTCACCACGCCCTAAGGCGCGCCCGGATCTTCTCGGCCGCCCCCCGTGAGCAGGGGAACGGCTCGCCGTTCGCCAGCGACTTCGCGATCGGCAACGGGATGTCGGCGATCGACGCGAGCTCGTTCGCGAAGCTCCCCGTCGACGCGAGCCACCACTGCACTTCGACGACGAGCGCGTCGAAGTCCGGGTCGTTCACCCTCGTCGCCGTCGCGAGCACGTCGGTCGGCAAGCGCTTCGGCGCGCCGTCGTTCTCGTCGTCCTCGTCGTCGACCTCTTGATCGACCTCGGCGCTCCCGAGCAGCGCCCGCACGTCCTCCTCGGTGAGCCCCTCGAGCGCGCGCGCGTCGTCGCCGATGACGACCTGCGTCAGCTCGCGCTTCTTCGCCTTCAAAGAGAGCATCTTCTCCTCGATCGTCCCGCGGGCGATGAGGCGTACGACCGTCACCGGCTTGCCCTGCCCGATCCGGTACGCGCGATCCGTCGCCTGGTCTTCGACCGCCGGGTTCCACCACGGATCGCAGTGAATGACGGTGTCGGCGCCGGTGAGATTCAGCCCGGCGCCGCCGGCCTTCAGCGAGATGAGGAAGAGCGGCGCCGTCCCCTCCTGGAAGCGTGCG
This sequence comes from Polyangiaceae bacterium, assembly GCA_052147435.1. Lineage (GTDB taxonomy): Bacteria > Myxococcota_A > Polyangia > Polyangiales > Polyangiaceae > JBKQKP01. Next base: position 53,979 of record JBKQKP010000216.1, read on the forward strand.
ACGACCTCGTCACGCTTCGTGGTTCTGCCGTCGAGGTATTCGTACGCGATCTTCTCCTGGTCGAGATCCCGCCGCCACAGCGTGAGGAGCTGCACGAACTGCGAGAACACGAGCGCCCGCCTCCCCTCGGCCACGAGCTCGCGCACCAGCTCGAGGAACGCTTCCCGCTTCGCGCTCTCGGCCCCTTCGTGCTCGAGCCGCGCGTCAACGAGGCGAGGGTCGCACGCCATTTGCCGCAGGCGCGTGAGCGCCGTGAACACGCTGAGCGAGCCGAGGCCGCCGCGCTTCTCGATGTCCTTGGCCACGCTGGCGCGCAGGGCGTGGGCGAGCGCGTCGTACATCCGCTTGTCGGCCCCCTTCAGCGTGACCATCCGATCGATCTCGGTCTTCGGCGGGAGCTCGCGAAGGACGTCGTCCTTTGTGCGTCGGAGAAGGAACGGGCGCACGACGGCGCGGAGCTCGGCGGCGACCGCGCTCCCACGATCCGTAGAGATGGGGCGCTCGAAGCGTGTCTCGAACGCGCGAGCGGTGCCGAGGATCCCGGGGTTCGCGAACGACGCGAGCGACCAGAGCTCGCGGAGGCGGTTCTCGATGGGGGTCCCGGACAGAGCGAGGCGCATCGACGCGTCGAGCTTTCCGGCGGCGCGCGTGGTGGCGCTGTCGGAGTTCTTGATGTTCTGCGCCTCGTCGAGGACGGCGCAGCGGAAGGGAATCGCCGAGAGGGTGTCGAGGTCGCGGCGGAGCAGGGCGTACGTGGTCACGACGATGTCGGCTTCGGCGATCGGCGTCGCCGCGCGGTCGCGCTTCGATCCGTGGTAGAGGAGCACGCGGAGGCCGGGGGTGAAGCGCGCGGCCTCGCGCACCCAGTTCGTCGCGACCGACGTCGGGCACACGACGAGCGACGGCGCCGGCCCCTCGACCTCTTTGCGGCGGAGGAGGAACGCGAGCGTCGTGATCGTCTTTCCGAGCCCCATGTCGTCGGCGAGGATCCCCCCCGCGCCGAGCGCCTGCAGAAACTGGAGCCACGCGAGGCCGAGCCGCTGGTACGGACGGAGCGTCCCTTCGAGGCCGACCGGCATGTCGGGCTCGGCGGCGACGGCCAGGGCGCGGAGGCGGCTTCGCAGGGCATCGACGGCGGCGTCGATCCGGCCGTCGTTCTCTTCGACCCAGCGATCCAGGCGGCCGAGCTGGTGCGCGGGGAGGCGCCCTTCGCTCCCGTCCATCACCTCGACGGCTTCCTCCGTGAGCGCCTCGAGCGACGACGAGATCCGCGAGAGCGTCCCGTCGCTGAGCGCGACCCACCGCTTCTTCCGCAGGAGCGCCGTGCGGATCGCGTCCATCTCGACCGGGAGATCGCTCGATCGGAACTCGAGCTTGGTATTCAACCAGTTCCCCTCGAGAACGACATGGACGCGCCCCGTGAGCGGCGCACCGACGCGAACCTTCGCGAGCCGCTGCGAGAGCTGCACGTCGATCGACGGATCGGTCGCCGCGCGGAGCCCGAGGAGCCCTTCCTGCCAGAAGGCGATCGCCCCTTCGTCCGAAGCCGCGATGCGCGTGTCGTCGACGCCGGCGTCCTCGTCCGGGCCCACGGAGACGATCCCGGCCGCTTCGACCTTCGCTCGGGCGCGCGCCTCGTATTCGAGATCGCGGCCGTCCTCGGAGCCGACCCCATCGGCCGGGAAGAGGGAGACCTCGCGCGCGCGGTAGACGGCGACGAGCTCGCCGGTGACGTCGAGCGGCTCGCCCGCGAGGCGGAGCACGATCTGCGGAGTCTCGATCGACGGCAGGCCGAACGTCTCGTGCGCCGGGAGCGCGATCCCGCGTCCGCGCGCCGCGCGCAGGAGGCGTGCCCCGGCGTCGCGGAGCTTCCCCTGCGGGACGACGAGGACGGAGGCGCGCTCGAGCTGGCACGCGAGGTCGAGGTCGACGTCGCGCGCGACGCGGTAGATCGAGCCGCTCTTCGTCCAGACGAACGGGAACGGCCCCGGGAAGAAGACCGAGTCGGCGAACGGGATCGTCGTCGCCCATTCGTCGGCGACCCACTGGGCCGAGAGCGCGTCGAACGGAGCCTTGGACCCGGGGGCGCCCGACGGGAGGAGCGCGATCGTCGGCCTCACGACGGCCGTGCGAAAGTTGAGGAGCCCCTTGTATCCGTCGGCGAAGACGCCGCCGTGAACGCGCATCGCCTCGATGGTGAGGGAGGCCTCGACTCCGATCGCGTAGACCGCTTTCTTCCCGGAGGCGCGGTCGCGCGTGTACTCGAGGACGTGACGGTCGCGCGCGCCGAACAGGATGCGCTCGCGCGACTGCGGGACGATCTCGCGCGAGGAGAGGAGCTTCCGCTCACCGACGCGACGGACCACGACGGATAGGACGCGCGTGCTCGCCGGATCGAGGCGGTCGCCGTACGCGCGACCGACGTAGGGGTCGACCTCCGCGAACGGGCTCGCGGAGATCTCGACGCGCGTTCCTTCCGTCGTCGAAGCGAGCCACGCGCCGAGGGCGCCGTCGAAGCGCAGCTCGGCGTCTACCGCGAACCGAACGTCGGGGGCGCGCTCCGCCGCTCCCGTCGTGCTCGCTCCAGAGGCGAGCGCGCTTCGGAGCTCGGACGAGCACGCGAGATCGACCGCGAGCACGGCGACGTGTGGGCACGGACCGAAGGTCTGCGCGCAGCGGGAGCATTCTCCGAGGAGGGAGCTGTTCCCGTCGGCGATCCGAAGCTCGACGCGGAAGACGTCGGGGCCCACCGCGGCGCGGTCGTCGGCGATCTCGTCGCCGAGCGTGGCGTAGACGGCGGCGTCGATGCCGTCGCCGCGCGTGGGGGGGCGGACGTAGCGGAGGCGGCTGGCGAAGGCGATCTCGAGCGCTCGGCGGCTGACGAGGCGGCGCAGGAGTGGGCGATCGAGTGAGTCGAGCCACGAGGTCTCCGGTGGCGGAGGGGGCGGAGAGCTCGCGAGGGACATGCGCGCATAGGTCATGCCTCATGGGGGTGGAGGGGGCAAGGCGGGTCACTGACACCCGGCCCGCTTCGCCCCTTCGCGCGCGCGCTCCACCGTGATCGATCTCTTCGCCGCACCCCACTGCGCGATCGCTTGCGCGTACGCCGCGCAGGCTAGAGCGTGATCGTCGACAGCGATCGCGTCGGCAAGCAGGACGCGCGCTCGGACGGCTTGAACCGGGTACGACAGGGCGATGCACGAGCTCGCGGCGCTCCGCAGGAGCGGAATCGCGCGGGTGCGGTCGCCGGCCAAGAGGTACGTCCGTCCGAGCGCGAAGCTCGTCGCGGTGAGCGGGCGGAACGGCGGTGCATCGAGCGCCCGAGCGCTCAGCGCTTCCGCAGCGTCCTCCGGCGTGCGGGTGAGCTCGGCCCACCCGTAGACCCACGGGTACGCACGCCACGCTCCGAAGACCCGCCCGTTCCACGAGCGGATCCATCCCTCGCGGAGGGCGCCGCGCTCGGCGCGCGTGAGCACGCCGCCGGCAAACTCCGCGTCGACCAGGATCGGGAGCGCGTCCTGCGCGATCGACCAGTCGTCGCCGTGGGCGTTCGCGTCGAGCGCCGGGAGACGCCTCCGTACCTTCGCCGCGCGCGCTCCCCCCTCCTTCGCCCGACCGGTCTCCTCGAGCAGCGAAAGATAGAGGGCCACGTCTTGCCGCCATCGCCATGGATCCGAGGAGGCGATGATCGCGTCGAGGTTCCGATCGAGCCGCTTGATCGCGTCGTCGAGGTGCCCCTGGTACGCGTCGAGCGCCGCGCGATCGCGCTGCTCGCGGAGCGCGCGCTCGGCCTCGGGGGTCACGCTCCACTCCTTCGCGAGCACCTCGAGCACCGACTCGATCGTGTCTCCGCGCGCGAGCAGCGCCTCCGCGTAAATGCGCTGCGTGGTCACGGTCCCGGGGCCCAGCGCGCGCAAGGCACGCGCATCACGCTCGCACGCCGCGAGATCCCCCTCTTGGTCGTCCAGGAGCGGCTGCCAGCGCAGGCACGACTCCGCGAGGGGCGCGCGCGCGATGCACTCGGCGAAGGAGCGGCGCGCGTTCGCGAAGTCCCCCTCGTACGCGATGCTCTCGGCGCGGAGATACAGCGCGGCGCCGTACGTGGGGTCGATCGCGAGCGCGCGGTCGAAAAGGGCGATCGCCCCGGACAGATCGCCCGCGTAGATGGCGGAGAGCCCGGCCAAGAAGAGGATCTCGGCGTCCTGGGGGTGCGCTCTGACGAGGGGGGCCATGCTATCGACGCAGCGGATCGGGTCGATCGGGTCCGCGAGGATGCACGGCGCGTAGGCGTCGAGGATCTCGAGATCGCGGGGGCTCAGGCGCGCCTTCCCCGCCGCGACGAGCTCCGCGCGCGCGTCGGCCGTATCGCCGTGCTCGGCGGTCTGGATGGCGAGGCGAAGGTGCGCGGCGCCCAGCGTCGGGTCCGCGCGAACCGCCGCCCGGAACAGCGGAACGGTCGACGCGATGAGGGCGCCTCGATGGGTCCCTTCGATCGCCGCTGCGTACGCATTTGCCGCCTCGGCGGACGTCGTCTTCGGCGGCGGAACGTCGGCGAGCGCGACGGCGGCGTCGAGCTGGGGCGGAGGGGCGGTGGGGGACGGCGGCACCCCCGCTCGACCGTGGAGAGCGATGGTCGCGGCGAGGAGGCCCCCCCCGATCGCGACCACCCCCGCCCCGAACGCCCAGGAGCGCCACGAGCGACGGATCGGACCCGACGCCATCGTCGGTGTTCGCGTGGCGCTCGCTCGCGCGGCGTCCGAGTCGAGAGTCCGGGACGCGAGCTGCGCGACATCCGCCGACGACGTGCTCACCATCGGCTCGAGCAGGGCCACGATCTCGTCCATGCTCCCGAACCGGGCGTCGCGCGCGCGCGACATGCCGCGCGCGATCAACGCGTCGAGCGGCGCGGGGATCGTCGGATCGCGCTGCCCTACGTGCTCCGGATCGACGGACAGCATCGCGGCGATGAGCTCGATCCCCTCCCCCGCCCAGGGCCGAATCCCGACGAGGAGCTCGAACGCGAGGACGCTCCAGGAGAACTGGTCGGCGCGCGCGTCGACGTTCTCCCCGCGCATCTGCTCGGGGGCCATGTACGCGATCGTTCCGGCGACGGGGTGCGGCGCCGTCGCGTGCGCCGTCGCGCCGAGCGGGTCGACACGGACGTTTTTCCGCGCGATCCCGAAATCGAGCACCTTCACGACGCCGTCCGACCGGATCATCACGTTCTCGGGCTTCACGTCCCGGTGAACGAGGCGCGCTTCGTGCGCGGAGGCGAGCGCGCGCGCGACGTCGAGCAGGATGCGCATCCGTGCGCCGAACGCGATCGGCGTGCCGATCCACTGCCTGAGCGAGCTCCCCGAGACGTACTCCATCGCGAGATACGGCAGACCGCCCGCTTCGCCTACCTCGTAGATGCTGACGACGTTGGGGTGATCGAGAGCCGCGGCCGCCCGCGCCTCCTGGAGGATCCGCGCCGAGGCCTCCGCGGACTCTTCCTTCTCGAGGATCTTGAGCGCGACGCGACGCTCGAGGACGTCGTCGTACGCGCGATAGACGCGCCCCATCCCGCCGCTGCCGAGGAACGCTTCGACGACGAATCGGCCGATGCGATCTCCCCGCTTGAACGACACCCGCCGAGAATAGCCGATTCACCTACGTGCATCGCGCTCGGAGCCTGTCCCCGAAACATTCGTTTCGGGAACGGGCTCCGTCGTGACGGGTCTCGTGGGACCTGCCGGTCCCCTCAAGCCCTCCGGGCTTGAGCCTCCCCCGAATCGCCTTCGGCGAATCGTGCTTCGCACGACAGGACGCAGCGCAACTTCACCGACCCGGAGAGGCGGATCCTGAAGACGAGCGATGGCTTCGTGCAGGGGTACAACGCGCAACTGGCCGTCTGCAGCGAGCAGCAGGTGATCGTAGCGCACGACGTGGTGGCCGAGCAGAACGACGCTCCGCGGTTGCCCGAAATGCTCGCGCGGATTCGAGTGCATGCGGGACGTCAGGCCATCGAGCTGTCGGCGGGCAACGGCTACTTCAGCGAGGCGAATCTGCGCGAGCTGAAGAAGCGTCGCGTGCGCGGCTACGTCGCTCCGGGGCGCACCAGTCACGGCAATACAAAACGGTCGAAGAAGAAGAGCGTGCCGAGAACGGCGCTGGCGCGGGAGATGGCTGCCCGTGTACGACGAGGCGGGCACCGGAGCCGCTATCGACTGCGAAAGCAGATCGTCGAGCCAGTGAATGGGCACATCAAAGAGGCCCGCGGCTTCCGTCGCTTCTCGCTGCGCGGCAAGGCGAAGGTCCGCGGCGAGTGGAGCCTGCTCTGCACGGTCCACAACCTATTGAAGCTCGCTGCCCGCTGCGGGTAGCGAAGGGGGCGGGTGCGTCTCCTCCCCGTCGTGCGAAGCACGATTCGCCGAAGGCGATCGGGGAAGGCTCGTGAGCGAAGCGAACGAGGGGACCGGCAGGTCCCGCATGACCCGTCACGACGGAGCCCGTCGCCGAAACGAAGTTTCGGGGACAGGCTCCTAGGCCTTCACCGGCCTACGCGGCCTCTGCTTCGCCGACACGCTCTTGATGATCACCTGGCGCGGCTGCTTCTTGGCGACGGGAGGCAGCCGCACCTTTGCGCGCGCGAGCGCCACTTCGATGAGCTTGCACACCGCCGGCTCATCGAACAGCTCGAGCCCCTCGATCACGATGTGCCTCACGACGTTCCCGCTCCCCCGCAGCCTCTTCGCCGGGTCCGGCAGCTTCGCCCCCTGGAGAAAGAAGAGGCTCGGGTGGCGCGGGAAGACGGCGATCGAGAAGATCCCGTCGGACGCCCTCTGCGTCGGGCTGAAGCCGATCGCGAGGGCATTGTAGTTGTCGTAGACGAGCTCCAGCGCGCCGGGCGTGAGCTTGCGCATGCGCGCGAGGGCCCCCCGCGCGAGCTTCGCCACGTCCGGGGTGAAGCGGTCGAGGAAGACGTCGAGCTGCTCCTTCGGGGTCATCGCCCCGCAGGATATTCCGTTCGGCTACTTCGAGTGCGCGCGCTCCTGGTCCGGAACAACGACAGTGAAATAAAACAGGATGGCGAGCAGGGACAGGAAGCCGAAGGCCGCTCCGCCGCCGATGAGTGCAGGCATCATCGAGGTTCTCTCCTTGGGACGGCGCGCTTCGCGCGCGCGTTGATCGAGCCTGCCCGTGCAGCGGTCGTGCCCCGCCGCAAGACGGCGATTTCCCTGCCGCATTCTCGACGCACGGCGAGAACCAGCGCGAAGCTCCTGCGGCGTAGCTGCAAACGCTGCGCGGGGGCTATCGCTCCGTCCGGTGACCTTCTCCTCTGCCTCTAGAGGGTCTCGCCCGCAGGCGGAAGCGGCGCGCGTGCCAACCGTGTGAGATCTCTCTCGTCATTACCCGGGCGACGCTCGCCCCTTGGAGCTCTCATGCGCATTTCTTCGCTTCGCTCGTTTCGCCTCGCGGTCCTCCTGGGAGCCGGCCTCTTCCTGGCCGCCGTCGCGATCCCTGCGTGCGGGAGCTCGCAGCCCCAGAGCTTCCACCCGACCGCCGACGGCGGAGGGACCGACACCGAGCCCGACGGCGGCACGATCACCCTCGTCCCCACGTTCGACGGCTCCGTCGGCAACAGCGACGGCTCCACGACGACGAACGTCTGTCCTACCGGGCTCACGTGCAACGTCGTCTGCTCGGGAGGGGGCACTACGTCGGTGACCGGCAAGGTCTACGACCCCGCCGGAAAGAACCCGCTCTACAACGTCGCGGTCTACGTCCCCGCCGTCCCGCTCACGCCGCTGCCGAAAGGGGTCCCCACGGGCGCCGCCGCTTGCAACTGCGGCGCGCTCTTCGAGAGCGGCGCCGTCGTGAACACGACC
>JBKQKP010000217.1:0-62950 GCA_052147435.1 Polyangiaceae bacterium
TAAATCGACGCGAACAACACCGCCGACGACGGCCGAGCGCAGAACAGGCAGCTGGTGGTTGCCGCCAGCGTGGCGCGCTCGAACGGGAGCGCCATCCGGAAGGTGCTCAAGACGTACGTCTTGAGCAACTACGGGGCGGACGCCGTCCAGATGCTCGAGAACTTCGGCATGCCCGTGCCGAAGCCGATCGGGAAGAGGACGGCGAAGGCGACGGCGCAAGCCGTGGCCGAGGCCCAGGCCACCCGCAAAGCGCACGAGGCTGCGAGAGCGTCGGTTGACGCTCCCGCGACCGCGGCGCCTGCGCAGGCCGCTGCCGCGCCGTCGAAGTCCTGACGGCGCAGCGACACGACAATTGAAGCAGTGACTACCGGCGTGGGGATCTCACGCCGGACTACGGACAGGATGCATGTCCCGCCTGGGGAGCCCGCCTCGACGAAATGTCGGGGCGGGCTTCTTTTTTGTCCGCTACCCCCCGAGGTAGGCCGCCTGAATCTCCGGCGCCTTCGCCAGCTCCGCGCTCCCCCCTTCGATCGCGACCTCCCCCGTCCGCAGCACGTACGCTCGCTGGCTCGTCGCGAGAGCGAGCCGCGTGCTCTGCTCCACGAGGAGAATCGAGACGCCGCTCGCGGCGATGGCGGCGATCGCCTCGAAGATCTGCTGCACCAGCTTCGGCGCGAGCCCGAGCGACGGCTCGTCGAGGAGCAGGAGCGCGGGCCTCGCCATCAGCGCGCGCGCGATCGCGAGCATCTGCTGCTCCCCGCCGGAGAGCGTGGCGGCGTTCTGGTGCATTCGCTCGCCGAGCCGCGGGAAGAGCGCCACGGCGTCGTCGAGCGTCTCGCCCATCGCCGCGCGGTCGCGGTGAGGATACGCGCCGAGCTCGAGGTTCTCCCGGACCGAGAGCCCCGCGAAGATCGCGCGCCCCTCGGGGACGAGCGACACCCCCGCGCGCACGATCTCTTCGGTCGGCAGCGACGAGACGTCGCGCCCGCAATACATCACCCGCCCCTTCGCGGCGTGAACCAGGTTCACGATGCACTTCAGCGTCGTGGTCTTCCCCGCGCCGTTCGCCCCCAGGAGCGCGACGATCTCCCCGCGCCCCACGCGAAGCGAGATCCCCTTCACCGCCTTGATCGCGCCGTAGCTCACCTCGACCCCCTCGAGCGCGAGCACGGGGGCCCCCTCCTCGAGCGCGAGCGGCGGCCGCGTGGGGTGCTTCACGCGGATCGAGGTCACGCGCGCGCCCCTTCCTCTTCGCCGAGGTACGCCGCGAGCACGGCCGGGTTGGTCCGGATCTCGCTCGGGGAGCCGTGGGCGATCGTCTCTCCGTGATCGAGCACGTGGATCTCTTCGCACACCCCCATCACGACCTGCATGTTGTGCTCGACGAGCAGCACGGACACGCCGAACGTCTCGCGGAGCCAGCGGACCTGCTCCATCAGCCCCTCCGCCTCGCGCGTGTTCATCCCCGCCGCGGGCTCGTCGAGGAGCAGGAGCTTCGGCTCGATCATCATCGCGCGCGCGATCTCGAGGCGGCGCTGATCGCCGTACGAGAGCGACGCCGCGGGGGCGTCGGCCACGGCGTCGAGCTTGAAGACTCGGAGCAGCTCGAGAGCTCGGCGCCGCATCGCCTCTTCGTCCGCGAAGTGCGCCCGCGTCCGGAAGACCGCGGAAACGAGCCCGGCGCGCTTGTGGAGCTCGCACGCGACGAGGAGGTTCTCGATCGCCGAGAGCTGCGCGAAGAGGCGGATGTTCTGGAACGTACGCGCCACGCCGGCCGCGGCGATCGCCGCCGGAGCGAGGTGCGCGAGCTGAGCGTCGCCGAAGCGGATCGTCCCCGCGTCCGACGGGTAGACGCCGGTGATCAGGTTGAAGAGCGTCGTCTTCCCCGCGCCGTTCGGGCCGATCAGGCCGAAGATCGAGCGCGCGCGCACGGCGAGGCTCACGTCGCTCACGGCGCGGAGCCCTCCGAACGACTTGGCGACGCCGTCGAGGACGAGATCCATCAGGGCCTCGTCTCGCCCGCGCCGCCGGTAGCGCGGCTCTTCGCGGCGCCCCACGGCTCACGTTCGCCGAGGAGCCCCTCGGGGCGCCGGATCATGAGCGCGATGATGACCGCGGCGTAGACCATCATCCGGAGCGCGTTCAGATCGAGCGATCCGAAGTGCGCGTTGGCGGCCGCGGCGTGCTGGACGAGCTCGATCGCCTTCACCGTGAGCGTCACGACGATCGCGCCGAGCGCCGCCCCCGTGACGCTCCCGGAGCCGCCGAGGATGACCATCGTGATCGCGTCGAACGACGCGGCGAAGCCGAAGCTGTCCGGCTGTACGATCGGCGAGCCGTCTCTCATGAGCGCGATCATCCCCCCCGCGAGCCCGCCGCCGACGGCGCTGAGGACGAACGAGGTCACCTTGTACCTCGTCGGATCGACGCCGACGGCCGCGGCGGCGATCGCGTCCTCGCGCAAGGCGCGCAATGCCCGCCCCCACCCGCTGAGCTTCAGGCGCCATGCGGCGACGAAGACGAGCGCGGTCATCCCGACGATCCAGAACGGGCCTGCGTAGAGCGGCACCCCCGCGTCGCCCGGTCCGGCGTAGCCGTTCACGCCGCCGAGCTGCGCGATCGCGATCGAGAGCGCGTGGAAGAAGGGGCGAACGTAGCCCGCGTGCTCTCCGACGTGCGACCACGCTTGCGCGAGCGTCTCCGGAGCCCCGCCGATCTGCGCCGTCGCGATGACGAGGCGGACGATCTCCGCGAACCCGAGGGTCACGATCGCCAGGTAGTCCCCCTGGAGGCGGAGGCTCGGCAGTCCGACGAGAAACCCGAAGAGCCCCGCGACCACCGCCGCCGCGACGAGCGCCGCGGGGACGACGACGAACGAGCGCGCGAACGTCGGGTCGCCGCCGCCGAGCGCGCCGTGCAAGTGGCTCGCGACGATGGCGGCCGAATAGGCGCCGAGCGCGAGGAAGCCGGCGTGCCCGAGCGAGAACTGGCCCGCCATTCCGTTGATGATGTTGAGCGAGACCGCGACGACGACGTTGCAGCACGCGAGGAGGACGAGCTGCCGCAGGGCGCTATCGGGGAGAACCATGTCCCAGCCGAATTCGGTGAGCGCGAGGACGGCGAGCGCAGCGCCGACCAGGGCGATCGAACGCGGCTTCATCCCTCGCCGGCGTCGTCGGCCCCGCCCGCGTCCGCGTCCGGTGCGACGCTCGCGTCGGCCGCGTCGGCGGAGACCGCGGCGTCCCCGCTGTCGGTCGGATGGCTCGCGTCGCCCGGCGTGGTGGCGTCGGTGAGCGTGGCGTCGGGGCTCGCGTCGAGCGTCGCGTCCTCGGCCGCGTCCTCAACGGCGGGCGAGTCGGCCGTCGCGTCGTCGTACGAGGACGGGGGGGGCCCGCTCCCCCCCTGGGTCCCTTGCGTCGCGCTCGACGTGACCGTGTCGTCTCCGACGCACGCCGCGGAGGCGCACGCCAGGATCACCACGGAAGCGGTGAAGAATCGGGTGACCACCGGCTACTTGACGACGCGAAGGTACGGCGGAAGCTCGCGCTTCCCCTTGTTCGCGCTCGACGCGCCCGGGCGGGGACGCGGCTGCGGCGCGCGCTTCTTCTCGCTCGGCACGGCGCGCGGGCCGCGTGGCTCCGGGGGCGGCGGGAGGGCGACGAGGACCGGACGCTCGGGGGTGTTCTCGACCGCGACGATCCGGGGCTTCTTCGACCGGGAGCCTTTCTTCGCCTTCGGCTTCTCTTCCTCGGTCCCTCCTGCACCTGGCTCGGACCGCACAGGCTCGAGCGCGCGCTTCGCCGCGACGGGGCGGGCGCGTGGAGCGGGTTGCTCCGCGGGGCGGACGGTCGCCTGCGCCGCGATCTCGGGGGGGACGTCGTCGGGCCACACCATCCCGCGCCCGTCCTCGCCGACCATCGCGAAGACGCTCTGCCAGGGGACCGCGCAGAAGAAGGGCTGCCGGCTGAAGCTCAACGTGCAGAACATTCCTTCTTCGTTCAGGAGAAGATCCGGGATGGGGACCGGCATGTTCAGCCCGACCTCGAGCACGAGCTGCGGTTGCTTCCGGAAGCCCGGCGGAACGATGACCCCCTCCTTGCGGGGATCGAGGTGCACGTGGACTCTCGATCGCTCGAGAAGAGCGAGCGCGACCTCCTTCTTCGGCGGCAGCGGGTGTGACATGGATCTGGGCTCCAAGCCTTAGCGCGATGCGCTCGGGCGAGCAAAGCTGAACGGAGGCAGAGGAGGCAAGCCCTCCGAAAAAACAAGCCCAATGAAACCCGTCCCCAGAGTCTTCCTGTCCACCCCACCCGTCCCCCGGATCGTTCCGGACGGTGTCTTCGATGCTTTCGGGTGGTGCGAGAGCGATCGGCTCGAATGGGGCCGGACGGAGGGCCCGTTCGACCTGGAGACCCCCGTCACGTCGGCGAACCCTCCAGGGATGGTGTTCGTGTTGCAGGAGGGGCCCGCCGCGGCGTTCCTTCCCCGTGAGCTCGCGGGCTTGCACGTGAAGGGGATGGGCTTCACCGGCGAGTGGGCGCTGGCCCCGTGGGGAATCGACGACGCGACGGACCTCCTCTACGAGCACCGCGTCCCCCCGGGCGAGCTCCTATGGCTGGCGACGGGATCGCTCGCGGGGCTCTTCTGGGGGCTCCACGACTGGGCGCATTTCCACAACCACGGCGCTTTCGAGCCGCACCAGCGGGCGTGGACGGAGGTTCAATGCGACGCGGCGGCGCTCGTGTGGGCGTGGGTGAACCGCGAGGCGATAGGGGTGGACGAGCGGACGTGGGAGCGGGCGCGTAGGGAGGTCGTCGCCGTCGGGAGGGGGCGGTTCGAGTCGGAGGGGGGGACCTTCGACGACACGCTGCTTGGTGCGGAGCCGCTGAAGGGGCTCCTGCGCTGCTGACGGTCTCGGAACCCTACCCCCGCGACGCCCTGACCAACCGGTCATACAGCCATGCTGGCGCCCCCCGAAACAGCGACGTGAGCATGACGAGCGGCCACGGAAACGACACCACCGCCGGCGCCTTCTCCAACCGATTCGCGATCACCCGCGCCGCCTTGTCCACCTGCCAGAGAAACGGCTTCGGATGCTTCGAGTGCTCGTTGATCGGGGTCGCCACGAACCCCGGCTGCACGTCGGTGACCTGGATCCCGGCGGGGCCGAGATCGAGCCGCAGTGTCTCGAGGAACGTGGAGAGCGCCGCCTTGCTCGCCGAGTACGCCCCCGACTCCGGGAGCGCGCGTTTCCCTGCGAGGCTCGTCACGCCGACCAGATGGCCGTGCTGCTGCGCGAGCATGATCGGAATCGCGGCGACCAACGTCGCCATCGCCCCGCGCACGTTGACGTCGACCGTCCGCGCGACGTCGGCCCACTGAAGCCGCGACGCGTGCCCGCTCGAGCCGACCCCCGCGTTGGCGATGACCACGTCGAGCCCACCGAGCTCCGCCTCCGCGCGCTTGACGGCCGCGAACACCGCGTCGGGATCGCACACGTCCACGGGGATCGTCGTGGCTCTCCCCCCACGCTCCTGCACCCGCGCGGCGACCCGCGCGAGCTCGTCCTCGCGTCGCGCCAAGAGGGCGACGTGCGCGCCGCGCGAGCCGTATTCGACCGCGAGCGCCTCCCCGAGGCCGCTCGATGCGCCGGTGATGAGGACGGTGCGAGCGGTGCGCGCGGGGGACACGGTCCGACCCCTATACCGGCTCGCACGCGAAGAGCGCAACCGCGGCGCCTCGCGAATGCGATTGTTGCGGAGATCGGCTCGTGTATCGTGAAATTCCATGAGCGCTGCCGCGACGGAAGTGTGCCCGTGGGACGTCGATTCACCCCTGAAGCCGAAGCGCTTGCTCCTGCTCGCGAGGCTCGCGGTGGAGACGCGCGCGCAGGCGCTCGCCGAGGCCGATCGCGAGGCGGGGGACACGAACTGGGGGATCGGCTGCAAGGCGCACGAGCGGTTCGCCCACGCCGTCGCCAAGCTCGCCGACTCGACCGAGCGGAGCTGGCTGCGCGTGCATCGGGACGGGCTGTCGTTCGTGTCGTTCATCGAGGGGGTCGCGGTGCGCGCGTACCACGGCGCGGCTGACCGGCCGCACGCGCGTCACGTGTACGCGGCGCAGGCGGAGTCGCATCGCGAGGCGGTGGATCCGCGCCAGCTCGCGCTCCCCTTCGGTCACGAGGCGCCCGCGCCCGGAGAGCGATGGGCGTGGCTGATGGCCGTGGAGACCGACGACGAGGGGCGCGCGCTCCGCGTCGTGTTCTTCCAGGCGAATGCGGCGGGGGCGACGCGGTACGCGTGGGTCGCGCCGGTGGACATCGACGGCATCGCAGCGGCGCAGCGTCCGGGCGAGGAGCGACACGCCGCGCGCGCCACGCGCACGAGCGCGGCCAGGGCGGGGGCGCGGCGACGACCGGTGCAGGTCGCTCTGGTATAAGCCTCGCTCGATGCCCCTTCGTCCCCTCCCCTTCGCGGCGGCTCCGGCCCTCGCGCTCCTCGTCGCTTGCTCGACGCCCGCCGTCGCGATCCCACCGGCGGCCTCGATCCCTGCCCCCCCTCCCGAGACCTCCGCCCCTGCCGAGAAGGCGGCCGCGCGCCCCTCGGCGCACGCCGACGCTTCCCGGCCTCCGGAGAGCTTCGACGTCGCCGCGATCGACGCCTGGGTGACGAGGAAGGTCCACGATCAGTCGCTCGTCGGGCTGTCGCTCGCGATCATGCGCGACGGGAAGATCGTCCTCGCCAAGGGATACGGTCAGGCCTCGCGCGAGAAGAGCACCCCCGTCGAGCCGAGCACTGCGTTCGGGGTCGGCTCGATCACGAAGCAGTTCACCTGCGCCTCCGCGCTGCTCCTTCAGGAGGCGGGCAAGCTCTCGCTCCAGGACAAGCTCTCGAAGTATTACCCGGAGCTCCCGCGCGCAAAGCAGATCACGCTCGCCGACCTGGGCGCACACGTCTCCGGCTATCCGGACTTCTACCCGCTCGACTTCTTCGACAGCCGGATGGAGCACGGGATCGCGGCGGACGACCTGATCCACAAGTACGCGGCCGAGCCGCTCGACTTCGCGCCGGGGACGCGATGGTCGTACAGCAACACGGGGTTCATCATTCTCGGGCGCGTCGTCGAGAAGGTGAGCGGCGAGCCCTTCGCGAAGTTCCTCGGCGAGCGGATCTTGAAGCCGGTGGGGATGGAGCACGCGTCGTTCGCCCCCCCCGCCGGCGCGCCTGGGATCGCAACGGGGTACGAGTCGTTCGCCCTCGGCGAGCCCCAGCCCGCTCCGCGCGAGCCGGAGGCGTGGATGTTCACCGCGGGTGCTCTCTTCGCGTCGGCGACCGATCTGGCGAAGTGGGACCTCGCGCTCATCGACGGCAAGGTGCTCAAAGCCGAGGCCTACAAGGAGATGACCACGCCGCGCCTCCTCGCCGACAAGCGAAGCGCCGGCTACGGGTGCGGCCTCTCGATCGCGCAGCAGCGAGGTGAGACGGTGCTGACCCACGGCGGCGAGGTGAACGGCTTCCTGGCGGAGAACGGCATGGTCCCGCGCACGCGGTCCGCGGTCGTTCTGCTCACGAATAGTCAGTTCGGGGATCCCGGCGGTATCTTCCGGACGATCCTCAACCTCACCGTGAACGACGGGATCGGTGCCGCGAAGCCACCGAAGGTGAACGGGCCGTCGATCCGGGAAGCGGGGCTCGAGATGCTGCGCGGGCTCCAGAGCGGGAAGCTCGATCGCGCGAAGCTCGGCGCCGAGTTCAGCCTCTTCATGAACGAGACGCGCGTGAAGGAGGCGTCGCGCCGCCTGCAGCCGCTCGGCGAGCCGACGAGCACCGAGGTCGAGGGGCCGCGCGAGCGAGGAGGAATGGAAGTGAGCACGCTGCACTTCTCGTTCGGAAGCACGAAGCTCGACGGGCTTCTCTACCGGAGCCCGGACGGGAAGGTGCAGGAGTTTCTGGTGTCGAAGCCGTAGTCGACTCAGGCGCGCTTGGGCGACGGGCTCTTCGCCTTCGTGCGGAGCCAGGGGAGGCTCTCGATCCAGGCGAGGACCGTCTTCTCGTAGGCGATCCCGAGCTCCAGTGCCGAGAGCTGGTACGGGTCGGTGATCTCGGCGTTCGCCTTGATCCCGCGGTACTCGTCGAGGCGGGCGGCGTGCTCGAGGCGAGCCTTCTCGAGGTGGCGGCGCAGGATCTCGGGGGGGACCTCCTTTCCGAAAAAGACCGTCAGCACCAGCGGGAGTCTGAGGATGTCCGGCCCGGGCTCCTTGGCGATCCAATCGGCGAACGCCCCCCTCCCCGCGGCGGTGATCGCGTAAGGCACCTTGTCGCGCGCCCCTGCACGTTTCTCGGCGACGTACCCCTCGACCGCGAGCGTCTTCAGCTCGCGGTACACCTGGCTGCGCGTGACGTTCCAGAAGTAGCCTACGGACGCCTCGATCGCCTGCACCAGGTCCCACCCTGTCTTGGGGCCGTCGTGGAGGAAACCGAGGAGAGACGCGGCGGTCGGGTTCAACGGCGGGGGCGAGCTTGACATTCTAAATTGGATGGTCAAAGTGGAGTGAGCTGACAGTCCACTTAGGCCTGTCAAAGAGGAGGGTATCTACGATGACGACGGTTGCAAGCGAAGCGAAGGCGATCCCGAGCAAAGTCCGCGTGGAGCACCCCTGGAAGCTCGGCTTCCGGTCGCTGGAGAGCGAGATCGTCGAGGCGCGCGAGCTCCCCGTTCGGGGGACGATCCCGCGGGAGCTCTCGGGGGCTCTCTACCGGATCGGCCCGGGGCGCCTCGACACGTACGGGGAGCGGCTCGCCTCGTGGTTCGACGGCGACGGCATGGTGCACGCCCTCGCGATCGAGGACGGCCGGGTGACGTACAAGAACCGCTTCGTCGCGACTCCGGGAAAGCTCAGGGAGGACGGCGCGAAGAAGCGCCTCTACGGCGGCTTCGCCACACCGGGGCCGGGGGGAGCCATCAGGCGCCTACTTCACCGAAACGATCGGAAGAACCCGGCGAACACGAACGTGCTCGTCCATGGCGGCAAGCTCCTCGCCTTGTGCGAAGGGGGGCGCCCCTACCGGCTCGACCCGGAGACGCTCGCAACGCTCGGCGAGGACGACATGAGCGGCGCGCTCGCCGAGGGGGCGCTGTACTCGGCGCACCCGAAGCTCGACCGCGCGAGCGGCGAGATGTGGAACTTCGGCATGGAGTACGGAAAGGACGCGAAGCTGAATCTCTTCCGGACCACGAAAGAGGGGCTCACGACGCGCGTGACGACGCTGGTGCTCCCCGCGGCGGCGATGGTCCACGACTTCGCGCTGACGGCGACGAAGGCGATCTTCATCATCGCGCCGATCGTGCTCCCGCGCCTCCCGGTGGGGCTGCTCCTCGGGCAGCGGAGCTTCGCCGATTCGCTCCGCTACCGGCCGGAGCTCGGAGTACAGATCGCTATCGTCGATCGAGTGAGCGGCGAAGCGCGATGGGTCCACACCGACGCCTTCATGATGTTCCATACCTCGAGCGCGTGGGACGAAGGGGACGACGTCGTGGTCGATCTGTGCGCGTACCCCGACGCCAGCATGATGCGGACGATCCGGGACGTGATGGTTGGCGCCACGCCGACCCCTGCGCGCGCGTACGTCGAGCGACTGCGGATCGGACGCGCGGGAGAGGTCGTCCGAACGCGCCTCTCGAGCACGGCGCTCGAGTTTCCGCGGGTCGCGGGGCGCAAGCCGGAAGCGGAGCGGACGAAGGTCTACGGCGTGAGCTGGATGGAGGGCGAGGACTTCGTCGCGCGGCCCGCGGTCATCGACACGCGAACCGGCAAGGCGCGCTTCGCGTCGTTCGGCCCCTCGGAGTTCGCGGGAGAGTGCGTCCCGGTCGCGAAGCGCGCGGACTCGACGTCGGAGGACGACGTGTGGCTCCTCACGCTGGTCCTCGACGGCGCGGCGCAGACGACCGAGCTCCGCGTGCTCGACGGCGGGGACATCGGCGCGCCCCCCGTGGCGACGGTGCGGTTGCCGCATGTCGTGCCGTTCGGGTTTCACGGCAACTGGGTCGGGTCGAAGCGGGAGCGGTCGAACTAGAGGGCGACGCGGCACTCGCCTCGAATCGAGGTTCAAGTACACTCCACGTCATGCGGCATCGAGCTCTCGCCGCGATCGGCTCGCTTCTCCTGGCGACGGGGCTCGCGGCCGCCTGTGCCACCGGATCCTTCGACGCAGACCAAGGGGGGGCACCCGACGCAGGCGATGCCTCGACGAGCGACGCTCCGACTGCGAGCGGCGTCGATGGGGCCACGGACGCGGGGGGAGTGAAAGTGGACGCCGGCTCCGGCGATGGCGCGGCAACGAGCGACGGCGCGGGCGACGCCTCGAGCGCGGGCGACGGCTCCACCGGGACCGACGGGTCCAGTGGGTCCGACGACGCAGGCGGGGCCGACGCATCGGACGGCGCCGGAGAGATCGACAGCGCGAGCGGCGTGGATGCTTCGGACGCGAGCGCGTGCGAGGCGGGCGCCCCGTGCACACCGAGCGACGTGTGCCACGTGGGAACGACCGTGTGCTCCACGGGGGCCCCGGTTTGCAGCGTGACGAGCGAGGATCTTCCGAACGGCACCTCGTGCGGCACGAACCTCGTGTGCGAGCTCGGGACGTGCACCGCGTGCGGCGCCAGCAGCCAGTACTGCTGCGCGAGCGATGCCTGCTCGGGGACGGCGCTCTCGTGCATCAGCGCGATCGCGAGCACCTGTCGGTCCAACGTGAGCCCGCAGTGCACCTGCGGCTCGTTGCTTCAGCAGATGCAGCTCACGCCGGGAGAGAAGCTCTACTCGTGCGATGGCACCTACGACCTCACGCTCCAGACCGACGGCAACCTCGTGCTCTACGAAGGGGCGAAAGCGCTGTGGGCCTCGGAGACGGTCGGCTCGGGGGCGACGGTGGCGACGATGCAGGACGACGGGAACTTCGTCGTCTATGCGGGCACGACCGCGGTATGGAACAGCGCGACGGAGGGGGCGGGATGCGGGACGTATCTCGCGGTGCAGACCGACGGGAACATGGTCATCTATGACGCCAGCGGGACGGCGATCTGGGACACGGGGACGTGAGGCGGGAGTGCCGGCGTGCGTGGGCGGCCTCGATGCGCGCGCGCCCCGTGGTCCTCTTCGCTATCTCGGCCCCTCTCGTTTGCTCGCTGCTCCTTTCGCTCGCTGCGACCGACTGCAATCACGAGAGCGCGGCCGGTTCGTCGACGGACGGCTCGAACGACGCAGGCGCTCCGGGCGCGTCGTGCGGCACCCTCTTCGGAAATCCGAACGCACAGACGGGCCTCACCGCGGCGCAGTGTCAGCCGGAGTGCGCGTGCGGCGCCGACGTCTTCGTCCCGCCGACGTACAGCGCCGCGTTCATTCAGTCGCTGCTCGACGACTGGGAGATCGCGACGCCGTACGCTCCCCTGACTTCGGATCCGTACGACGATGCCTCGACGCCGCCGGACGATCCGCCGGAGATGGTGTGCGCCGTCCTCCCGCAAGGCACGGCCGCCCATGCGCCGCAGGCATACACGCTCGCCACGTACGCTTCCGAGCAAGCTGCGTCCGAGGCCGGAGCGCACGTGACCCACTTCGGGCACTGCGGCGTCTGCTCGACGCTCGCGAACCTCGCCGTCTACATGAGAGAGAACGATCTCACCGCGCCGGTTCGCGCGTGCGGCCTCGCGTCGGGGGGCGACGGCGGAGACAGCGCGGACGTCGCTTGCCTTGAGCAGCTCGGCTTCGATCTTCCGTGCGCGCAGGCGTGGGCCTACGACACCGACAACACCCGGTCGGTGTGCCTTGGCACTTGCCTCGCCTCGCTCAGCGATCCCTACAATCTGCCCGACGGCGCGCTCAGCCCCTGCATCGAGTGCGACGAGGTCGAGAGCGGTCCGATCTTCAAGTCAGTGGCGGGGAGGACTCGCCGGAACTCGGGGCTTCCGAACGCGATCTGTCGACCGTGCAGCCAGGTACAGCCGCTCGTGCACGACTACTGAGGTGCGCTCGAGTGGGAGCTCAAGGCTGGACGGGCCGCGGGCCGCGGTGCGGTCCGTTCTTCGCGGGGTGTCGGACGCGACGGACCTGCGGCGCCACGCAGCCTGTCGGGGAGAAGCCGACGCGGCCCCCCTGGACGTCGACGATCGTGACGAACGCCTGCAGGAACGCGTCGCCGAACGTCGACGGGTCCTGCGTTCCGCCATCCTGGATCGCGAGGCAGAACTGCCCGCTGCCGCCGTCGTACAGGTACGTGTCGAGCGCCGAAGCTTGGATCGTCACGTCGGGCTGGCCGCTGGTGGCGTTGGGGAGCGAGAGCGTCATGGGCGGAAGCGACGACTCGACCTGCGCGTCGGTCACGCTCGCGTCGGTCAGACAGCCCGCGTTCGTGCCGCTCGACGCGAACGTGTTGCTCCCGAAGAGCGTTTTGAAGCTGCTCGACGCCTCGAGCGCCGTCTGGAACGCGTTGAACACTGAGGTCGGCACGTAGAAGAGTGATGTTCCCGTGTCGAGCACGGGCTGCGCGAAGGTGCTCGAAGCGCTCGTGACGATGCTGGTAGCCCCGAGGCTCATGCCGTCGACGTTGATCGCGTAGTAGGGGTTGTTGTCGGAGATCGCGACGAGCGGGGTGTACACCAGCGGCGACCCGGGCGAACCGTCGCCGCCGAGCCACATCGTGCCGGCGTTGCTGCCGGTGTTGTCGCAGAGCTGGAAGGCGAAGATGTTGGTGACGCCCGCGCCCATCACCGCCGGCATGTACCCGGTGGTCCCGGAGACCGCGTTCCCCGACGGCCCTAGGCCGAGGATGCCCTGGTAATCGTTCTGGCCGGAGAAGAAGCCGCCGGTCGCGCTCGTGATGTCCGCGAGGTCGATGGAGACGGACGGCGATCCGTTGCCGAGGCCGACTTTGTCCGCGTAGATCGGGCCCGACCACCCCGAGCCGTCTTCGTACTTCGACGACGCGTTCTGGCCGGTCGCCGTAGCGCTCGAAGACGGCGTGTAGAGAGGGGTTACCGCCGTGCAACCGGAGCAACCCGTCCCCGCGACGGCGGCGGTCGTGCTCCCGGTGTCGATCTGCATCGCGAAGGTCTGACCGCCGACGGTCACCTGCGCCGTGTACTCTTCGTCGGCGCCCACGGGAGCGCCCAGCGGAATCGCGTACCCGCTCGAACCGCTCGACGAGCCACTGCTCGACGAACCGCCGTCGCTCCCGCCGCTCGACGAACCGCCGTCGCTCCCGCCGCTCGACGAGCCACTGCTCGACGACGAACCGCTCGACGAGCCACTGCTCGACGAACCGCCGCTCGAGGAACCGCCGTTCGACGAGCCACTCGACGAACCGCCGCTCGACGAGCCACTGCTCCCACCCGTCGCGGCGTCCGAGCCCGAAGGATACGAGCCTCCATCCCCCTCGCCGGGGCTCCCCGGCCCCGACGAATTCGAGGAACCACACGCGCCGAGCGCAACGCCGCCAATTACGATCGCGAGCAGCTTCTGTGCGGAGTGCATGCCTGTGACGCTAGCCGGCGTCGACGACTCGACAAGCGAATAGGCACACGTCCGCGGGCGGTGACGGTGTCGTTGCCATCCGCCGCTGCGACTGTTTCCGTCCGTGGGCGGGTGGGCGCTAGCGATCGCGGCGAGCTCGCGCTATCGGGAATTTTGCACTCAAGCAAGTCGCGTGACGCCGGTGACCACATCGAGATCGGGCATGCGGCGCCCGAGGAGCGGGTGCCCTTCACCGAGGTCGTAGCGAATGTCGAGACCCGACATCATCGCGGCGTATCGCTTGCGAGGTTCGGCCATCTTCAACAGGTCGGCCATGGTCTCGCGCAACGCGTTCGTCCGTTCGTCGCCACGGTTCAGCGCCGTCGCCGCCATGCTGCTCTTGAGCACGCGCGCACCGATCGGGTATCGCTCGGCCTGGTAGGTGTCGAGCCACGTGACGTCGTGAACGCCGTAGTCGGTCCCGTAGACGGCGATGAGCGCATCGCGGAGGTCGGCCAGCGTCGGCTCCTCGCCTTGCCTCACGTCCGGCTCGACCAGCACCACCCGGACGCGTCTGCCGTCCTCGAGCTTGCCGAGGCCATTGACCCCCTTGTCACCACGGCGAATGCCCCACGCCGGCTCGCCCGTCATCGCCGCCTCGGCAATCAAGTAGCTCGTAGACGGATCCCACCCCGGGAAGTCGATGCCGGCTTTCTTGCGGACCAGGCTACGACCACCATCGCACCCGACGAGGTACTGCGCTCGGAGCGAACCGCCGTCGTCCCCGGAGGGAGACAGCGCGATCTCGACGCCGGCGTCGTCCTGGGCAAAGCCCGTCACCTCACGCCCGCGATAGATGGGGACCGCGAGCTCGTCGACCCAGGAGGCGAGGATGCGCTCGAAGTGGTTCTGCCACAACGCGAGCCCGTAGTTGTGGCGCGTCGGGAAGTCGCTGATGTCGAGAGGGATCATCGCGAAGTGCTGGACCTGAACGGCCTGGCCTTGCGAGAGGAAGCGATCAAGGATTCCACGCTGATCGAGGATCTCGATCGTGCGTGATTGCAGACCGCCTGCGCGCGAGCCGGCGAGGTCCTGTGTGGCGCGACGCTCGACGATGGCGACGTCGACCTGCGCCAGCGCCAGCTCGGCCGCCAGCATCAGTCCCGTCGGGCCTCCTCCGGCGATTACCGCGTCATGCTTGGTCGTCATGGACGAGGACCTCCTCACGCCAGCCTGGCGACCAGGTCCTTCACCCCTTGCAGGTGCGGCGTCGCGCTGAGCTCTCCCTCGAACACGCCGGCGACCTTCCCGTCGCGATCGATGACGTACGTGAGCCGCTTGGCGAGGCCCAGGAGGCTCCGAACCGTGGAAAGTGCGCCGTAACGCTTCGTGAGGTCCTTCGTGGAGTCGGAGATCAGGGAGAAGGGGAGATCGTAGCGGGTGGCGAAGCGCCGGTGCGAATCTGCCGAGTCGAGCGAGACGCCCACGACCTCGACGTTCGCGCTCGCGAGGCCACGGTACATGTCGCGGAACCCACACGACTCGGCCGTGCAGATGCTCGTGAAGTCCTTCGGATAAAAGTAGAGGACGACGGCCATCCGCCCGTGGAAGTCGGACAGCTTCACGCGGCGCCCGGAGTGATCGAGCACGTCGAAATCGGGGGCCGTGTCGCCGGGGCGGAGGAGCAAGGAAGGGAGCGTACCTCAATGCGCCGGCGCGCGGCTCACGTCGCCTGTCACGGTCTTCCCCGCCAGCGCGGGCGCTGGAGACTCATCGCTCGCGGAGATAGATGACTTCGCATTTTGTGGAGGTGCGCCAGGCCCGCGCCGTCGTTACCTTGGACGTCATGCACACGACGACCAACCCCTCGGGCTCCACGAAGACGTCTGACACGGCCACCACGGCGCGCTCGGTCGAGAGCGTCCACCGGAGCACGACGTTTCACTGGGTCGGCAACGGCTTCCACGTGTCCACGTACTTCCCGAGCGACCAGCTCGACTTCACCAAGACGAGCCCGTTCGTCCTCATGGACTACGGCCCCGCGAAGGAGTTCGGCCCGCTCGCCCACGGCAAGCGCGGCGTCGGCTGGCACCCTCACCGCGGGTTCGAGACGGTCACGCTCGCCTGGGAGGGGGCCGTCGCCCATCGCGACAACGCGGGGCACGCGGGGGTCATCGGGCCGGGTGACGTACAGT
This sequence comes from Polyangiaceae bacterium, assembly GCA_052147435.1. Lineage (GTDB taxonomy): Bacteria > Myxococcota_A > Polyangia > Polyangiales > Polyangiaceae > JBKQKP01. The sequence goes on from JBKQKP010000217.1 coordinate 15,700, forward strand.
GGATGACGGCGGGGGCGGGGATCTTCCACGAGGAGTACCACGAGGACCGGTTCGCTCGCGCCGGTGGCCGGATGCACATGATGCAGCTCTGGGTGAACCTCCCCGCGAAGGACAAGGCAGCGAAGCCTGGCTACCAGCCGATCGAGTCCCTCTCGATCCCCGACGTGGCGCTCGAGAAGGGGGGCAAGGTCCGCGTTATCGCGGGCGACTACCGCGGCTCTCGAGGGCCGGCGCGCACGTTCACGCCGATCACGATGCTCGACGCGCGGCTCCCCGCCGGCGAGCGCCTCGAGACTCCGCTCCCCTCGACGTACAACGCTCTCGCCGTCGTCGCCCGCGGGCGCGTGACCGTCGGCGGGCGATCAGCGGGGACCGGCGAGCTCGTGGTCTTCGCGAAGGACGGCGCGTCGCTCGCGCTCACCGCGGAAGAGGAGAGCCACGTGATCATCCTCGCCGGCGAGCCCATCGGCGAGCCGGTCGTGCAGTACGGGCCTTTCGTGATGAACACGGTGCGGGAGATCGAGCAGGCGTTCGTGGATCTCGAGAAGGGGGGGTTCGGACCGGTTCCGGAGTGAGAGAACCGAGCGTCCCCGCTGCTCGTTGATCAGGGCGAGCGACCACGCGCTCGTCTCGCGCGTGCGACGTAGAGCGCGAGGACAGGTACGACCGTGACGAAGCCGATCGCCCCGATCCACGGTCTCCCCGCCATCGTCGCGAGGAGGGACGCGCTGATCCAGAACGAGGCGTACAAGAACGCTTCGAAGTGCACGGTGAGCAGATCCTTCGCTCGCCTCACCACGGCAGCCTCATGACGAGATACGCCACCAGCAGGTCCATCGCGAGGTAGGCGCCGAGCCACTTCCACGGTGCGCTTCCGAACCCTTTCGCCTCTGACGCACGCAGTTGAAACCCGCAAGCGCCGATGAGGAGGAACCATCCGACGAAGTTGAAGACGGGGACGTCGAGCACCCAGAGCCTGTAGGGAGTCATTCCCTCGCCGCGCCAGACCCACATATGGATTGGCTCTCCGGACACGGCCGGGTCGAGCATCAGATCCAAGCCGACCGCTAGCGCACCGTCGCACAGCGCGAGGCGCGACCGACTGGATGGCCCCAACAAGGCTTCGGAGATACGCATCACGACCGGCACGAGGGCCGCCCACCCGAGCCCGATTCCGAGCGGAACCCACTTCGGCGACGGTGGGAAGTAGGCGACCCAATCGGGATATCGGTAACGCCCCTGCGCGACGGCGAGCAGCTCCACGGACTGGGAGAGCGCGAAGCCGAACAGGATCTCGCGAGCCGTCACCCGCGCGCCGCGTGCTCTCCACGAGCGGAAAGCAGAGATCGCGCACAGTAGTGGGAGCCCTGCCTCGTACGCCCGTCGAATGATTGCGAGGGAGGCGGGGGACATCGCGGCGCGCGCCTTCTTAGTGCGCCGCGAGCCAGTGCTCGATCTCGTCGAGCCATGGCTGTCGGAAAGGATGGGTTTCTACGACGCCGCGCAGGTCGTCGCGAGCTTGTATCGCGAGCGACCGAGCGCGCGCGACGTCCGGCGCAGGACGCCCGTGCGGCCCCTTCGCGGCCAACGCACGTGCAAGCGCGAAGCGCGCGATGGCGAGCTCCCCGGGGGAGAGACGCTGCGGCAGCGCCACGCTCCGCGCGAGGTGCCCCCTGGCCGCCCCCACGTCGCCCACGGCCAGCTCGGCGTCGCCGAGACACGTGAGGACGTCTTCGTAATACGCCTTTGCTGGATCGTCTGGACTATCCGGTTCGAGGGCCCGTTCGCACGCGGCCTTCGCCCCGCGCGCGTCTCCCTGGCCCGCGCGCGCGAGCCCGAACGCGAAGAGCGCGAGGGCAAGGTCGCCCGGGTTTCCGCTCGCAAGGTCCATCGCCCGCTGCGCCTCACGCTCCGCCTCCGCGTACCGGTGCGCACCATCGAGCGCGAGCGCCTCGGTGGCGAAGAGCCACACGAGCATCGGGTTCTTCGGATCCAGGGCAGCGCGGAGCTCGGTTGCGCGGCGCGCAAAGGCGAGTGCGTCGTCCCAATGCCCTAGCGCGATCTCGTCCGCGGCGACGTTGCCGTAGCCGACGCTGAGCAGCGGATCGTGAGGACCAGTGGCCTGGATCTGGCAGTCGATCCCCTGCCGATACCAATTCTCGGCGCTCGTCGCGTCGCCGAGCGCATCGAAGATGATCGCGCGATTGGCGAGCTGGTCGCAGTAGGTCGTGTGCAGCTCACCGTCGATTTTCCTGGTCAGGTCGATCGCGCGCGCGTTCGTCTCTAGTGCGCGGCGTGGATGTTTTTCCTCGTCCATGGCGACCTCGTTGAGGACAACCTCGAGCTCCAGCGTCTCGTCGCTGCCGAGACGCGCGAGCTTGCCGTGCGCGAGATCCAGCCACGCGCGGGCCTCCTCCTCGCGGTCCATGCGGTTGACGAGTAGGAACGCCGCCGCCGCAGCGGCCATACCCCCGATGTGATCCGCGCCGACCGACTCCGCCCGCGAGACGGCTCGCCGCTCATGCTGCAACGCCCCTTCGATCTCGTACCGCCTACCGAGGACCCTGCCGAGGATGTCCTCTCCCCTGGCCTCGAGCTGCCCGTCGCCGGCGTCGCGTGCCACCGTGACCACGTGCTCTGCTAAGCGCTGCGCCTCTGCGAGATCGCCGCTCATGCGCAACACCTCCGCCCGGAGGATCTCTCGTCGCGCCGCGAGCATCTTCGCACGGGCCGCGGGCTCCGCCGGGAGCGCGAGAGACATCCGCTCTGCGGCGGCCGCGGTGCAGAGGCGCGGCGCGGGGAGGGAGTTCACGGCTCCGAGGGACTGCCGATGCGCGTTGTGGTCGTCGCTCGCCAGGAGCTCCGCCACGATCTCGAGCTGCGTCCGTCGTTCGAGCAGGCACTGCGTCCGCTTCTCGTGCACGGCCTCCGGCTGCGTCTTTGCGACGCGCGACGCCATGCACGACCCGGTCTGCTCGGCGGCCCAGGCGCGCGCATAGTCGTCGAGGCGCTCCAGCGTGCGCTCGCTGCGCTCCGCAGCGAACGCATCGGTCTCGGCGACCAGCGCCCGCCGCGTCGATTCGCGGGACACGGGGCCCCACGACGCCGCAACCGCGTCGCCCTCCGCGCGGCACTCCGCGCGCACCGCCCCGTCGTGATGAATCTTCGCCAGCACAGCGCTCGCCGCCGCGGCGATCACCAACGCGGAGGTGGCGGCGGCGATCCGCTTCTTCCACGGGTTCGCGTCGAGCGCCGCGAGCATCTCCGCCATTGACTCGAAGCGAGCCCCCTTCTCGCGCTCGAGCCCGCGCATCACGACGTCACGCAGCCAATGCGGCACGTTCGACACCGGCGTGCGCACGGGCGCTGTGCCACAAACCGCGCTCAGGTACTCCTCGAGCCCGCTGGGAAAAGGGAGCGTGCCGTAGAGCGCCCGCCACAGCGTCACGCTGAAGCTGAAGACATCGGCGCGCGGGTCGACCTCCAGCCCAAGAAGGACCTCCGGCGCGGCGTAGCCGGGCGTCCCCATGAGGGAGCCCTCCAGCGTGATCGTGTGGTCGAGGAGCGGCTGCTGCCCCGGGGGTTGCACCGGTATCGTCCCGGCGCTCGGCGACGGCTCCCCCTGCCCCAATCCGCGCGCGATCCCGAAGTCGAGCACGCACACCCTTCCGTCCCGCGCGACGATCACGTTCATCGGTTTGAAGTCGCGGTGGACGATCCCGGCCTTGTGCGCGGCTGCCAGACCGCGCCCGGCCTGCTTCATGACGGCGAGCACCTCCCTACGCGAGCGGGGCTGTTTCAGCCAGTCGCGCAGCGTGACGCCGTCGATGTACTCCATCGCCAGGAACACGTCCCCGTCGTGAACGCCGACGTCGTAGATGCCGACCACGTTGGGGTGCGACAAGCGGGCCATCGCCTGCGCCTCGCGCAGCATGCGCTCACGCGTTTCTGGTGATGCGACCGACGTGAGAACTACCTTCAGCGCGACGCTGCGAGCGAGCGCCGTGTCGTACGCGAGCATCACCGCGCCCATCCCGCCTCGTGCGATCGGCTTCACGACCACGTAGCGATCGATGAGCGTCCCCGGCGGGTGCCCGACTGCGGGCGTCGGCGACGCGATCTCCGGGGCAGGCGAAGACGGGGGTCTCGGTCGCGTCGCGATCGCGTCGGGAGTCTCGACGGGCAACGAAGCCGGGTCACCTGGGCGATCCGACATGAGCCGAGAGTAGTCTCCTCCGCGAGCGTAGGCACGCACGCACCTTCCTAAGCCGAGCCTAAGAGCGCTGGAGGGCGTCCTTCTCGGACCACCTAGCCCGTCGGGTGCCCGACTGATCAGCGGAACCGCGCCCCGCTACCGGGCATCGGAACCGGACATGAAGCTCTATTACAGCCCCGGTGCCTGCTCCCTCCACCCCCACATCACGCTTCGCGAGGCTGACGTCCCGCTCGAGCTCGAGCGGGTCAACCTGGCCTCCCACAAGCTCAGCGACGGGAGCGACTACTACGCGGTGAACCCGAAGGGGTACGTCCCCGCGCTGCGCCTCGACGACGGAACGCTCCTCACCGAAGGCGCCGTCATCGACCAGTACGTCGCCGACCTGAAACCGGAGAAGAAGCTGATTCCGCGCGGGGGAATGGAGCGGTACCACGTTCAGGAGTGGCTGAACTTCATCTCGTCGGAAATCCACAAGGCGTTCGGCCCGCTCTTCGGAAAGGACGACGTGGCAAAGGAGGCTGCGCGCACGAAGCTCGGAGGGCGCTTCGACTACGTCGAGAAGAGCCTCGGCTCGAAGCATTACCTTACGGGCGACACGTTCACGGTCGCGGACGCTTACCTCTTCAACATGCTCAGCTGGACGGCCTTCACGGGGATCGATCTCGCCAAGTGGCCTGCGCTGAAGGCGTTCGTGGAGCGCGTCGGACAGCGGCCGGCGGTCGTGGCGGCGCTCGCGGCCGAGAGGAGCTGACGCGACCTGTCGCTGCTCCGATCCCTGGTACCGGGGAGGCGTAGCCTCTCATCAGGGAGCACGGAGGACACCATGGCCACGATTCGCCTTCTCGGAGCGGCTGCAGCGGCCGCGCTCTTCGCCACTGCGACGGCCGAGGCCGCGACGATTCAGGTAGGGCCCGGCCAGACGTACGCGACGCCGTGCGCCGCCATCGCCGCGGCGGCGCCGGGCGATGAGATCGACGTCTCCGCGGGGACGTACACCGACACATGCGAGATCAACGCGGCGGGCTTGCTCCTCAAAGGGGTTGGCGGTCAGCCGACGATCAACGTCACCGGGGTCACTCCCGCCGACGAGAAGGGGATCTATGTCGTCAACGGTGACAACGTCACGATCGAGAATCTCGAGCTCACCGGCGCGGCGATCTCCGACGCCGAAGGGGGGAATGGCGCCGGCTTGCGGATCCAGAGCAACGGCGTCACCGTCACCGGTTGCTACATCCACGGCAACCAGGACGGCATCCTCGCAACGGCCACGACGGGGGGAGGGACGATCACGATCCAGAACACGGAGCTCGAGAACAACGGACTAGGCGACGCCTGCGACGCGGTTTCCTGCGTGCACAACGTGTACATCGGCACGGGAGCGGGAGGGGACTATGGGAAGCTGATCTTCCAGTACAACTGGGACCACGCGCTCGCGACCGACACCGCGGACAAGGGGCACTTGCTCAAGTCGCGCGCGCTGGAGAGCGACATCCTCTACAACCGGATCACGGGCGAGACCGGGCACGATAGCTACGAGATCGATCTTCCCAACGGGGGACTCGGGATCGTCGTCGGAAACGTGATCGAGAAGGGGTCCGACCCGGACAACGAGATCCTCCTCGACTACGGCGAGGAGGGGTACGGCACCGGAACGAATACGCTCTACGTGGTCAGCAACACGTTCGTGAACGACGACACGACGGCGTCGAGCCCCGTCTTCATCGAGGTTGCGAGCGGCGGGAAGCTCACGACGGCGCACGACAATCTCTTCGTGGGCCCGGGGACGCTCTCGAGCACTGGGGCGCTCTCGGCCGACAACCTGAGCACGGCGACGCCGACGTTCGTGAATGCGGCCGACTACGACTACCACCTCCTCGCGGGATCGCCCGCCATCGGTAAGGCGGTGCCGCCCGGCTCGGCGGGGACGTTCTCGCTGACGCCCGTGTTCGAGTACGTGCAGCCGCTGGGGAGCGTGGTGCGATTGGCGGACAACGATCTCGGCGCGTTCGAGTATGGGACGCCGGCGAATGAGGATGGTGGGAGGGCGAGGTCGGAAGACGGCGGAGGCGTGGCGAGCAGCGGCGCGGACGGAGGGAGCGTCGGAACCATCGCGGTAGACGCGGGGGTCGGTGACGCGAGCGCGGGGACGAACGGCTCGGTCGGGAGCAGCGGAGGGTGCGGGTGCACGGCGGCAGGGCGAAGAGACGGGGCGAGTCGGGGACTCTTCGGGATCGCGTTGGGGGTGGCGGCGCTTGCGGGCGTGAGGCGGCGACGGCTCGTCCGCCCACGCGATCCTCCTCGCGCGCCCCGCCTCTAGTGGCATGTTCCGCTGGCCGATGCGCAGACCGCACCCCCAATCACGGCGGAATCACCGTTCAAGCTTGACGGGAATCATGTTGCCTTCGGGGCTCCGCGGGAACGGGCACGCGAGGACGTTGTTGTGCTTGGTGCAGGCGTACTCGGCCAGCCAGTAGTGCGGATCGTTCACGTTGTTGAAAACGACGTGCGCCGGAAGGTCCACGTGCTGCGCGCGAAACGGCAGTCCGAGCCACACGTTCACGCCGGGGGCGGGGTAGCCCCGGTAGGTCTCCGCGACGGTGTTGCCCGCGGCAAGCTCCCGCTCCACGAGCGGAACGAGGTCGTCGCAGAGATCGCCCAAGACGACCGGGTCGATGACTCGCCTGATCACCTCGGCGACCACGCCGCCTTCGCGAAAATCGCTGTAGCGCACCCACGTCGGCTTCACGCGGACCCACGTGAAGGTGCGGTCCTTGGCGTCGTCACCGGGGCGGCTCTGCTTCCACCGGGTGTCGCGGTCGGCACCACGGCTGTAGACGCTCTTGAGCCGCTCGAGCTCGTCACCCGCAGGCTCGTCTGCGATCCCCTCGATCTGCACCATCTCGTCCGCGTCCGACACGACGATAGCGATGCGCGGGTCGCGGCGGAGGTTCCGCATCTTGCGCGAGCCCACGACCGCCTCGAAGACGATCTCGAGATCGTCGGTGACCGCGTAGGCGACCGCGGCGGCTTGCGGCCCCCCCGCCGACGACATCGACGATTGAACGCAGACACGATGCCGACGAAGGAAATTGCGAACATCGGTGCGCGTGGTCATGCGGCGTGGAATACCGCCAAAGAGAGCAAAACCCAAAAGCGACTTCGTGCGCGTGCGTCATCCCTTCGAGCGACATGACAGTAAGCGCGCACAGACTAAGGTGAGCCCCATGAAGAGACTCTTCTTCGCGCTCCCTCTCGCCACTCTCCTCGTCCTCGCCTTGCGTGGCTCGAGTCACGCCCAGGCGACGCAATACTTCGGCGTGTACCGTGCGACGGTCATCTCGAACGCCGATCCGGAGCAGCGTTACCGCCTCCAGGTGGATGTCCCGGCCGTGCCGGCCGCGTCGGGAGAATGGGCGATGCCGTCCATTCCGTACCCGACGGGCACCGTCGCGCTCCCCCCCGTGGGGGCCTTGGTCTGGGTGCAGTTCGAGGGGGGCGACCCGAGCTACCCGCTGTGGACGGGCTGGTCGCCGCGGACGCGTTTCGAGATCCCAGGCACCGAGATCCGTTGATTCGGATGGGAGCTGGCGAGCGAAGGGGTCACGGGAGCGCGAAGCCTGGGTACCGCTCGCGGCCACACGAGATAGCCAGGTAGTCCGGCACACTCCACTCGCGCGCTTCACGGGGGGAGCGGCGAGGTGACCTGCCCGGTCCCCTCCTCGACGTCGGCGTCGGTCTCTTCGCGCGCCCACGCCAGGAGAGCGCCCACGTCCGACGGCGACGGAGGGAGCGCGTCGCTCTTGAAGATGACCCCGCCGAGGTCGACCCACAGCGTGACGAAGCGCCCGTCGGACGAGCAGCGCAGGCGGCGCGTTCCCGGCTCACGCCTCGCGATCACGCCTGTCCCGCTCGCGAGGTCCCAGAGGCGCACGGTCGAGTCGGCGCCTACGCTGAGCAGACGCTTGCCGTCGGGGAGGAAGTCGACGGCCGCGACCGTCCCGAGGTGTCCGGCGAAGCGCCGTGATTGGCCACTGGCGAGGTCGGCGACGTACACGCCGCCGTCGTCCGCCGCGACGGCGAGCGTCCGGCCGTCGGGCGAAACGGACAGGTCCCACACGCCGGACGGAAGGCGGAGCGCGACGCGGCTCGCGGCCGTCGTGCTGTCCCAGACTGACACCTTCCCATCCGTGCCGCCCACGGCGAGCTGTCGTCCGTCGGCCGAGAAGGCGAGCGCGAAGGCGAGCGCGTCGAGCTGACCGAGCCTCCGCGACGCGCCCGTGGCGGTGTCGATCACGCGCAAGCGGGCGCGCTCGTCGGCCTGCCCGAGTAACGCGCCGCTCGGGGACAGTGCGTCGGTCGTCTCCGCGGTAGCGCCGTCCTCGAAAGGACCGAAAGCGCGCCGCGTGTCATGCGCCAGATCGGCGACCATGAGCGCGCCCGACGGATCGGGGACGGCGGCGATCGCGCCGTTGGCAGAGAGCGACCCTTGGGACAGCCACTTCCGCGGGCGAGCTCCGACGAGCGAGTGGACGGCGCCGGTCGCGACGTCGACGAGCGCAGCGGAGCCGTCCCCTTCGACCATGAGCGACTGGCCGCTCGGCGAGACGCGGTCGAGGGGCATCTGTGCGCGATCGCGCAGCACGTCGCCGCGGTCCAGGGCCCATAGCCTCAGGGAGCCGTCGGAGCCGACCGAAGCGAGCCAGCGTCCGTCGGAGGAGAACGCGGCATCGGAGACCGCGGTGCGGTGACCGAGCAGTGTGCGCACCTCCTTGCCGTCGTGCAGGCGGATCTCGCCGGCATAGCCCGTCGCCAGGAAGCGCGAGCCGTCGGGTGCGAACGTGAAACCGCGAGGCGAGCACTGCTCGTCGCTCGCAAGAATCGTTGGCGGATCGCCGCCGGTATCGAGCAGCCACTCTCCGCCGACGATGCCGCACGTCACGAAGTGGCGGTCGTCGGGCGAGGCGACGAGCACGTGCGCGTTCCGCTCCGTCGGGACTCGCCGCAACGCGCCGGCGTCAGGGCTCCAGAGCACGACGGCCTTCTCGATGGACGCCGCCACCCACCGGCCGTCGGGCGAGGCTTGTAGCGCCATCGCCGGCCCGTCGATCCGCGTGCGCGCAGTCACCGCGCCCGTGCGCACGTCCACGCGCCGGAGCTCACCGGGTGTGGCGACGAAGAGCGTCGTCGGCGTCCCTCCGAACGATGCGAGGATCGCCCCTTCCGGCAGCGTCAAGGGGGTGCCCGATGGAACGCGCCAGATCCGATCGAGCGCCGCGGGGCGGTGGGCGAGGAGCATCGACCCGTCGCTCGCGAACGCGAGGTGCGCGCCGCCCGTATGCTCGCCCGGCAGACGAATCGACGTTCCCGCCTGCACGCTCCAGAGACGCACGGCCTCGAGCCCGTCGCTCGTGGCGATCTGCGCGCCGTCGGGGGAGAAGATCGCTCGCGCCCCCACGCCGTCCTCGGCGCGCAGCTGTCGCCGTTTTCCCGTCGCGGCGTCGAGGAGGATCAGGGTCCCGTCGGTGCCGCCCGCGGCGATCGTCTTTCCGTCGGCAGAGAACGCGACCGAGCCGAGCGGCGCGCCGAGCTTCCATACGTGCTTCGCCACTCCGCGCGACACCGCGTCGGCGGCGATCGCCTCCACCTCGGACGCTTGGCCTTGATCCAGCGGATAGCGCTTCAGCCACGCGAGCGACGCCGTCGCGTCGTGCGTCAGCTCCGCGCGCGCCTCGGAGAGCGTGAGCAGGGCGTTGCGTTCGACCAGCCGGCGGCCCGTCGTCTCCGACTTGGTGCGCTCGCTCTGCGCGACGTCACGCTCGTGGACGACGCGCGCGAGGCTCACGACGACCACGAGCAGCACGACGAGGGTCATCGCGGCCGCGACGGTGACGACCGCCCGGTGCCGCCCCATCCAGCGCGCCGCGAGCTCGGCGGCTGTGTATTTCCGAGCCGCGACGCGCTGACCCGCTTGGAAGCGATGCAGCTCCACCCCGAGCTCGGCCGCGCTCGCGTAGCGATCCGCGGGATCGTGCGAGAGGCATTTGGTGACGATGGCCACGAGATCGCCGAGCGCCGGGGGAAGACCCTCGAGCGCCGGCCTCCCGGCTTGGGGCAGCCGACCCGACAACACCTCATGGAGAATCGTCCCCAGCGCGTAGACGTCGGCGCGTTCGTTCACCGTGAGACCTGCGAGCTGCTCGGGCGCCATGTAGGCGGGCGTCCCGAGGACCGCGCCGTCGCGCGTCTCACGGCTGGATCGCGGAACCGGCCCCCCCTCTTTCGCGGGCGTCTCGGCGTCGTGCACGCGCTTCGCGAGCCCCCAGTCGGCGACGAAGATTTCGCCGAAGTTGCCGACGAGGAGATTGCCCGGCTTCAAGTCGCGGTGCACGACGCCGCGGCTATGCGCGAAGGCGACGGCGTCGACGGCAGTGATTACCGGCATGAGGAGCGCGAGGCGCTCGTCGAGCGCACGCACCGACGCGAGGCGCTTGTCGAGGGGGAGCCCCTGCGCGTGACGCATGACGAAGAACGGCTCCCCGCTCGGCCAAACGCCGCTGTCGTAGATGGGGATGATCGCCGGATGCTCGAGGTCCGCGGTGAGCACGCGCTCGCGCACGAAGCGCGCGACGCGGTCGGCGTGCTCGGCGAACGCCGCGGGGAGGAACTTGATCGCGACCGTACGGTCGAGCTCCGTGTCTCGCGCCTCGTAGACCCGGCCCATTCCCCCGCGGCCGAGGAGGGTGACAACATAGTAACGCCCGAACGTCTCGCCGACCGGATCGTGCGGGGAGATGGCGGGGGTGCGCGCGACTTCCCGGAGGAAGCTGTCGATAAACGGCTCTTCGCTCTGCGCGTCCCCCATCGCGGCCGCGAGTTTTCCAGAAGGTCTGCGGTCCCGCAAGCAACACCCCTGCCGCCTTTGTGGACTGACGTAGCGGGGCGGGCGTTGTGAAGGGGGCGGCGGAGGATTCCGTCGTCGCTCGGCTCTTCACACGAGCTTGCGCTCGGCGGCAAGCGCGCGCAGGCGGGCGACGACGATCTGGAAGCGCTTGCGCAGGCGCGCGGCCTCGCGCTTGAGCGCCGGCTCGTCGAAGCCGTCCTCGCCGTCTCGGTTGCCCCCGAGCACGACGGCTACCTCGCGCCACTCGAGCTTCCGGTCCACGCGCAGGACGAGGAGCGAGCGATCCTCTTCCGACAGCTCGTCGCGCAGGCGCTCGAGCGCCGTGCGGTTCGCGCTGCGCAGCGCGGACATCGTCGTCGTGCGCAGCCGCGCGGCCATCTCGAGGACCTCGGGGGCGCTCGACAGCCCCACGTGGCGTTTTCCGCGCGCGGCGCGCTGAACGTCGATCGCGGCGTTGCGCGCGAGGCGGTAGCACCACGTGCGCAGCGAGCACTCCCACTCGAACCGGCGCATCGACTGCCAGAGCCGCTCGCTGAAGACGGCGAACGCTTCGCTCGCGGCGTCGTAGTCGCCGTGCATGCCCACGAGGAATCCGAAGAGCTCCGCGCCGTATTCGCGCAGCGCCTCGGTCGTCGCCTTCCCGTAGTCGCCCGACGCGCACGCGGCGCGTACGGCCGCGCTGGCGGGATCGGGGGACGCGGCGGTCATCGCAGAAGCTTACGACACCTCCTTCACACTGCACGGGGACGATCGTCCACCTATGGGCGCGCTCCGTGTCGCCCGGCGCAATTGCTTTTCCAAGCTCGAAGGAGAATCTGATGAAGAAGGAATCGAAGTCGCTCAAGCTCACGAAAGAGACGGTGAAAGACCTCAAGCTGAAGACGGACGTGCGCGCGGGCGCGTTGAGCGTCGGCGTACCCTGCGAGTCCTACGCGTACACGCCGAACACCTGCCGCGTGAAGTAGCCGCTGTCGTGCCTGGCCCGCCTCCCCCCGACTTCGGGGGGAAGGGCGGATCCTCCCCGCCGCAGCACGGTTCCCCCTTCTTCCGCCTTCACACCCGCCACCGCCCTCCGTCCATCACCCAGCGAGGGGCCCAAGAACGCTGCTTGCACCGAAAGGGACGAAGGATGCGCCGGTACTCGTCTTCAGCGAATGACCACGGTTCCCCAATCCGCCGTCGCGTGCGGCGGTGGAGAAACGACAGAAGAGGCCCACGACACGCCCTCTTCCTCCTCATCGGCGCCGGGATCTCTGCGGCCGCGGTCCATTGCGGAAGCACCGGAGCGACCGGGGCAACGGGCTCGCCGGGCGAGTCGTCCTACGCCAACGTGACGCCGGTGCCTTCAGGAACGGAGTGCGCCGCGGGTGGCTTCGAAGTTCAGACGGAATCCAATGATGGCGGCGTGACGACGAATTACGTCTGCAACGGCGTATCGAGCGACGGCGGCGTCGCGCCGACCGTCACCGTGACGCCGATAGACGCCGGCACGCAGTGTCCGGCGGGGGGCTATGAGGTCACGGTCGGCACCACGACTTCCTACGTCTGCAATGGTGCTCCAGCGATTCCCGACGCGGCTCCGCCGCCGAAGACCGACGCGGGCGGGCCGCAACCCGTCGCCGTGGCGGCAGGCGCGATCCACACGTGCGCGCTCCTCTCTGATGGTTCCGTGTGGTGTTGGGGCGACGACCTCTTCGACGAGCTCGGCCCCAACGGGGGTGGAAGCGGCAGTTGCCTCATCTTCGAGACATGCTCCTTGACGCCCGTCGCCGTCCCTCTCCCGAGTCCTGCGACGGCCATCGCCGCGGGAGAGTACGGGTCAAGTTGCGCCCTCCTGTCCAATGGTACGGTCTGGTGCTGGGGGGACAACTCGTTCGGCGAGCTCGGCACGACCGCCGTCGCGATGGGAGGCCAATCCGCGAACCCGGTGCAGGTTCAACTCCCGGCCTCGAATCCGGCGACGGCGATCACGGTGGGCTACGACCACGCGTGCGCGCTGCTCGCAGACACTTCGGTGTGGTGCTGGGGGGGAAACGAGAACGGACAGCTGCAGAACGGAACGGCAACGAATTCGCCGGTCCCGGTCGAATCGGAGCAAGGGGAAGGGGCGACAGCCGTGGTCGCGGGGGACCAGTTCACCTGCGTGCTCTGGCCGCAAGAACTACATGGGGGCAACGTCGTTTGTTGGGGAAGCAGTTCCATGGAGCAGTTTGCCGTCGAGCTCATGGGCGTGAACTTCACGTCAATCGTCGCTGCCGGTGAGCATGTTTGTGTGACGCTCGCGCCAAACCAGGGTTGCTACGACAATCTCTGCGACAGCGTGATGTGCTTCGGCGATAACTCGCAGGGCGCGCTGGGCATCGGCAGCACGGCTGCCGAAACCGAGAACAACTTTGGGACTCCGGTTGGGGGCCTGCCAAACGCGAGCCTGCTTGCGGCCGGCACGGAGACCAGCTGCGCAGTCGTGGCGCCGGGCGGCGCGCTTGCGTGCTGGGGAGATAACGGCAATGGGCAGCTCGGGAATGGCACGACTACCAGCTCGTCGACACCGGTCTTGGTCGACGGTCTCGCGCAAGTCACGGCCGTGTCCAGCGGCGGACCGGGCGGCGCACCCAACGGAACGACCGGCGTTCCATACGTCGGGCCGGAGCTCGGTCACACCTGCGCCATCTCTCACGGTGAGATCTGGTGCTGGGGGGACAACGAGGCCGGGCAACTTGGCAACGGCACGGTGATCCAGGCCCTGACGCCCGTGCCTGTGGCGTGGGGCGCGACGAGCGTCGTCGTCATCGACGCTGGCGTCGGCGACGCCGGCCAGGACGCCGGCACCGACGCGGCCGCCGCCGGGCCATGCCCCGACTCGAACTGCGCGACGTTCCCCGACGAAGGATATGGGGTTGCCTGCTGCGCCGGCGCCGCGACGGACGGCGGGTTCGCCTGCCGCGCCGTCGTCAACGGGGGCACGAGCCCTTGCTCCGACGGCTGTGGCCTCAGCGGCGCTGCGTGTTGCCCCGGGAACAGCTGCATCCAGGGAGGGGGCGGGGGGGGCGGCACCTGCAACGGCAGCACCTGCAACTAGGTATCAGAGATTGAACAGTGGCTCCGATGACAGGGTCCCACTTACTCGTGAGGGGTTGCTCGGGCACCGTGGCGAATCGTCAGAGGTTCACGGTGACCTCTCGAGGGTCACCGCGATCCTCTGCGGTCCTCACGCCAGCTCAGGGGCAGTAGGCCCCCTCGTTGATGCACGCGCCGTTGCAGTACTTCTCGAGCACCGGGCAACGGTGGTTGACCACGCACGTCCCCGGGTAGCCGTTGGGGGCCTCGCAGATGTAGCCCGACGCGCAGGGGATGGGGCACAGCGGCAAGGCCTCGCACGCGTTCACGTTGTCGGTGGTGCTGCAGTACTGCCCCGACGTGCACGTGTCGGGGCACTGGATGGTGTTCCCGCAACCGTCGCTCGTGGAGCCGCACGGCTGCGAGGCGCATGCCTGTGCCACGGTCAGGGACGTGCATCCCACGTAGCAGATGCCGCCCGAGCTGAAGTTGCCCGTGACCGAGCTGCTCGTGATGGTGTCCATGCTCTGGAGCACCCACCCGCTGACCGTGCCAGCCGGCGACGAGGTGCCTTGAGCCGGAAGCGTGTAGCTCGTGTTGTTGGCGTCGAGCAGCTCGCCCGCGTTCGCCAGGTCCGTCATGAGCGTCTTCCAGAACGGCGTCGCGTCGTTCTGCCCGTTGAGGGCCGTGGAGAGCTCCGAGGCGATGAAGGACTGCAGGGTAGGCTCCGCGTTGCCCACGAACCCGTCGGCGATGGGGTCGCAGTCGATGCCGAGGACGCTGCAACCGCTGATGGACACGTAGCTGGTGAAGTTGCTGATCTGGACGCCCGAAGAGGACAGCGTGGCGTCGCCGGTCGAGTCGGTGTTGAAGGTGATGGCGATCGGCAGCTGGCTCACGTTGACGGTCACGTCCGCCCCGATCTGCGGGACGCCCAGCGGGGGCGTGTCGTAGGTCACGTGGGCGTCGATGGCGCCGTTCATCGTCGCCTGGAGGGTGACGCCGGTCGTTCCCACGGTCCACGCGCCCCACGTCACCGTGATGCTCGGGATGCTCGTGACGACGATCTGGTAGTCGCTCCCCGAGTAGCCGGGGAGCGAGATGCTCTGCGACGGCGGCGTCGGGATTGTGAAGGGGAGGAATACCGAGGGCTGCGGAGGGACGAAGCTCCCGACCCCGTTGGTGATCCCGTAATACGAGTACTCGGGGGCGTTCGTCGTCTGGTTGAAGGTCGTCGCGAGGTTCAGCTCCTTGAACAGGCTGTCCAGGTAGTAGTCGGTCGCGCTTCCGGGCGAGGCGGTGCTGCACGCCACACACCCTTCGTTGTCGAAGCCCGGCATCTGGCCCGGCCCGCACGAGCCGAGCGCCTGGTTCGTCGTGGCCAGAGGGCCATCCCCGGAACCGCCGCACGCGATTCCGATCGCTCCGGCGGCGGCTCCGGCAAGGAGAACACGAAGGCCTAGAAGCGTGGTGCGATGATGAGTGCGCATGACATGTCTCCGTTCGGTGGATGGTCGTTTCCCGACGCAGCCAAGCGGCGACCGCCCGAGAGGATCCCGGTCGGCGGCTCGTGCCCGGTGCGGGGCGGCTACTCAGGGCCTACGAGGGGAACCGGGAGAACCTGACAAGCGCTTCGATCATCTCGGCGAATCGGTAGTCGTTGCCGCTCGCCCTCAATCGTCGTGCGGCGTTCCGGCGTCGTCGAGCTGGGTGCTGATCCAGTAGTCGAGCCCCTTGTCGTCGACCGCCACGAACGGTTCCTTCTCCACGGGGCACTCCGGAACCGCCGTCGTCGTCGAGATGCGGGCGGAGGCGACGTGTAGGCGCCAGCAATCGTCGAGCGTCGAGCAGTAGCAGACGTCCATCTCGAGGCGGCGGCGCTCCTTCGCCGTGTGGAGCGCCACATAGCGGTCTGCGACCACTACCGCCGTGAGCTCTCCGCCCGGGCTCACTGTGCGAAGAAGGTCGCTCATCTCCTCGAGATCCGAGTCGCTGTGGACGAGCGTGTAGAACGTCTCGGGCCACGAGCGCATCTTCTTCCCGTCGACCGAAACGACGAACGACTTGATGATCGCGGGGCCGCTCCCGCGGTTCCCCACGCCGAACCGGAGCCCCTTCTCGCTCTCGATGGGGAGAAGCTCGAGGCTCGGCCAGACCGCCGCGCGGACCTGTTGCCGCTGGAGGTACACATTGTAGAGGGACGCCGATAGGGCGAGCGCGCCGACGAAGCCGCTCGCGATGGCGGCGATGAGGTCCCTATGGCTGGTCATGATCGCGAATGTATCGCGCATAACCCCGGACGACTCCGCGCCGCGCGATAGGAGTGGCTACTTCGCCGAGACGTGCCCCCCCTTGATGACGTAGCTCTTCCCGCTCTCGAGCTTGAACGCCGGCTTCTGCTCGTCGACGACGGTGACCGCGGCGGCCGCGACGAACAGGAGAGAAGCGATCGGGGTCTTCATGGTCTTCATGGGGAAAGGGTACGGCGGCCGGGGGCCACTTCTTCCCGATCGAAGTGCGTCGGAGGTCCTGGCTAGCGGCGCCACTGGCAGCGCAGCGTCACGACGGGCGCCGCCGTCGCGCTCGCGCGCTTCACCTCGACGAGGCTCAAGATCCCCGGCGCGGAGACGCGCGTGACCCTCTTCACGCCGCAGGGGCACGAAGACCGTGTGGGCACGTTCGTCCCGATGTCGCTCTGGGCCGATGACGTCGAGGGGACCTACGAGACGCTGCGCGCGCGCTGCAAGACGCCGCTCGGCAACACGCTGGGGCCGTCGCTCCCCTTCGTCGGGATCGTCGCCCAGGCCTTCGATCGCCCCGACGAGGACTTCGGGGCACCCCTCGGCAGGATTCTCGGCAAGTACGCCGTCGGCGAGCCGCCCGAAGGCTCGACGAAGCCAAACCTCCGGCTCCTCGCCAGCGTGGTCCGGCACCTCCTCGGCTGGAAGCTCGGAGGCGCTGCCTGGCCGCACCCGTACTTCGATCGCGCCACCCGCGCACCAAACCGCGCGGTAACGATCGTGTCGCCCGCCGAGCGCGAGGCGCTCCGCCCGCTCTGCGGTCCGCGCGCGAAATCCGTCGCGCCGTCGTGAGGCCGAGTCGGACGCGGGCTCGCCTCAGTCCTGTACTACCGTGCTTCGAGCCGCAGGCTCCGCTTCATCCGCATGACGGCGACCTTCGGCGGCGAGCTCGTCGGATCGTGCGTGGTCATGGCGGTGTCCTCGTCGCTCGTGGCCTTCGACGCCACGCCCGTCAGGCGGACGTCGAGCGTGGCCGCCTCTTTTCTCACCACGGCGATCGTCGCCCCCGGGGGAGCCTGCGGATCTCCGATCGGCTGCTCGGGTGTCTCTTCGCGCTGTTCCTCCTGAAGGGTCGCCGACGTCGGCGTGCGGGCCTTCAGCAGGTACGTCTTCTCGATGGCTCCGCGCGGCGTTCCGGGCGCGGCCGGGCTTGCCACCGTCCAGCGTGCGCCCACGCCCACCGCTTCGTCAGGCATCGGCGCGAAGAAGAGCTCGAGGGCGTCCTCAATCAAGGACACGAGGCCCGACGCGGCGGCGCGCGTCTCCGGATCGCCGGAGAGCGTTGCGTCCCCGATGACTCCTCGCTTCGATACCGCGAACGTCACGCCGACCGCCCCGAGCGCGTTCGACAGCTCGCTCATCTGGGCCGCGACCCCCGGCGGGACCCCCTTCGCGCCCGGGGCGATCTCCACTTTCGTCACGTGCGCCTGGAAGAGCGTCCGATCGGGGCCCGGCTTCTCGCCGGCGACCACGGAGAGGGTCAAGCGAAGCGGGGGCATGTCACCGGCCCCACCGCTCTCCCCCTCCTCCTTCACCGTCAGGACCGCGATCTGCGGCTTGCCGACCGCCAAGTCGTAGGTGAGAGGCGTCCGCGGCGCGGTCCCCGCGTCCTTGAGCACGATCTCGAGCCCGTGGCCCGGGTCATCGGCGGGGCCGTCGCCTCCAGCGGCGCCGGGGGCGCCCGAGTCTTCCGTGAAGACGCGAGAGAGGTCGATGTCGTCCTGGTTGGCGAACAGGTCCGCGCGTGAGGAGCTCGCCGCGCTTGCGGACGGGGCGGGCGCCGGCGCGTTCTTCGAATGGCACGCGGCGAGCGAAGCCGACGCGAAGAGCCCGACGGCGGCCAGGGCGAGGCGGTGCGGCGAAGGGGACATGCGCCCTCCTTTGCTCGTGCGCGTGCGAAGAAGCAAGAGAGATGCTCGCGGCTCCTCCGCGGTCGCAGCCGCGCTACCATCGGGCTCCCTTGGACCTCCTGGGCACCGTGAGAAGTCGCCTTCGAGCCGCCGCGTTCGACGAGACCGCGCCGAGCACTCCCCGACTCTCCATCCGGCCGAGACGGCCGACGTCGCACGAGAGCACCGTCGCCCTGCACCCGAGCGACCCTTCGCCGACCGCTTCGCGGGAGCTACCGAAGATCTCCGTCGAGCTCCGAGGGACACTGCCGACCCCGGCCCGCGCGGGGGTCGATCGCGCCGATGCGGGTCAGCACGACCTCGAGGTCCTCGCGAC
The DNA here is from genome assembly GCA_052147435.1 of Polyangiaceae bacterium. Lineage (GTDB taxonomy): Bacteria > Myxococcota_A > Polyangia > Polyangiales > Polyangiaceae > JBKQKP01. The sequence goes on from JBKQKP010000217.1 coordinate 34,400, forward strand.
GCTCGGCGAAGGGGGCATGGGGCGTGTCTTCCTGGCGCGCCAGCACTCGCTCGACCGCGAGGTCGCCATCAAGACCGTCCGCGACAGCGCGTCGGTGAGCGAGCGGGTCGCGCTCCTCTCCGAAGGCGCGATCACCGGCCACCTCGAGCACCCCTCGGTCATCCCGGTGCACGCGCTCGGCGTCGACGACGAACGGCGACCGGTGCTCGTCATGAAGCGCGTCGAAGGGGTCGAGTGGGGAGAGCTCCTCGCGGACCCCGATCATCCGGTGTGGCAAGGTCACGGCGGATCGAACGCGAACAGGCTCGACGACCACCTCGAGATCTTCATGCACGTCTGCAACGCCGTGCACTTCGCGCACAGTCGCGGCATCGTTCATCGCGACATCAAGCCGCAGAACGTCTTCATCGGCCGCTACGGCGAGGTCTATCTCGGCGACTGGGGGCTCGCCATCCGCCCCGAACGCGAGCCGGGCCCGCGGCCGCTCTGCGGAACACCGGCGTACATGGCTCCCGAGATGGCGCTCGGCGGCGTGGTGGACGCGCGCACCGACGTTTACCTCCTCGGCGCGACGCTCCACCAGATCCTCACGGGAGAGCCGCGTCACGTGGCGAGCACGATGGATTCGACGCTCCTCTTGGCGGCGAAATCGCCCCCCTTCCAATACGAGCCGAACGTGCCCGCGGAGCTCGCGGCGATCGCGAACCGCGCCACCTCGGTCGCCACGGAGGAGCGTCCCGCGAGCGCGGCCGAGCTCCGCGAGATGGTCGCGGACTACTTGAAGCACAAGGCGTCCATCGCGCTCGGTCACTCGGCCGCCGAGCGCGTCGCGAAGCTGCGCGAGCTGACGAGCGACGCCGACGCGCGCGGCCGAGAGGGCACGCAGCGCGACGCCGACATCCTCGGCGCGGAGGCCGAGTTCGCGTTGCAGCAGGCGCTGAGCCAGTGGCCCGAGAATCCCGTCGCCAGGCAGGCCCGCGTCGACCTCGACGCGGTGCTCGCCGGGCGACGATCGCGCGCGGCCGAGCTGGAGAGGCTCGCCCGCGACCTCGACCCGAGCATCTCCAGCCGCCAGCGCGCCATCGGGTACGCCGCCCTCGTGATCTTGGGCGTCGGACTCTCGGTGAGGGGCGTCCTCGACGCGCAGGCCGAGGACACTCCGCGAACGCTCTTCCTCCAATCGCTCGCACCGCTCGCGCTCATCGCGCTCGCCGTCGCGGCCCTTCGCCGGCAGCTCCTCGGTACGGCGCTCAATCGGCGCGCCGTGATCGCCGTGCTCTGCGTCGTGGCTGGGGTCACGGTGGACCGGGCACTCGGGCTCGTCAGCGGCGCGAGCCCCGCCGAGATCCTCGTTCACGACTCGCTCCTGGCGGCCACGGTGGGCTTTGCGTGCGCGACGTTCTTGTTCCGGTGGCTCGCGTGGGCTGCGCTGCTCATGCTGGTCGCGGCCGTCGTCGGCGCTGCGGCCCCTGACCAGGCGATGCGGGCATTCTCGCTGAGCTCCGGCGCAGCGCTCCTCGCGGGGCTCGTCTTCGCGTGGCGGGACGCGAAGCTCGCTGGCTAGCGGCGCCACTGGCAGCGCAGCGTCACGACGGGCGCCGCCGTCGCGCTCGCGCGCTTCACCTCGACGAGGCCCCGCTCCTCCAGCCGCTGAAACGCCAGGGGCACGAAGACCGTGTGGGCACGTTCGTCCCGCTGTCGCTCTGGGCCGATGACGTCGAGGGGACCTACGAGACGCTCCGCGCGCGATCCGCAACGTCGTGCGGCGTGTCACCGCAGAGCACAATGCAAAGGCCGAACGTGTGCGGGGGGCCCGGGTCGACGCTCGAACCCCTTTGCAGTCTTGACGAGCTGGCTGGACGGGTCGAGCTCGATGCCGTGCGCCTCGGGCGGCGACAGGCGCACCGCCACGAGCTCGAGCTCGCGCGGGTCCTTGGCATTCTCGGGCTTCACGGCGATCGCGACTTCGAGACCCACGAGGCAGGCCCCCTTTGCATCGATGCGCACGTCGTAGAAGCCACGGCGCGCGCCGATGGCTTGCCCGTCGACGGATACCTTGGGAGGCGCCGGAGCGAGCCAAGATTGCGTCCCTACGCGATAGTCCGTTCCGCGCGACGAAGAGCTGCAGGCAGGGAGCGACGAGAGCGCGTCGCTCGCGACGTCGATGGCTCGCCATCCCGTCATCGGCAGCGCACCGTCTTTCAGGTCGAAAGGAACGTCCCGCTCGGCCGCGCCGGTGTCGGTCAAGACGAGGACGGGTACCGACTTCGCCTGCGGGGTTCCGAGACTGACGGTCCAGGGCGAATGCCTCGCGAAGACGCGCGGGTCCGAGTCCTGCGGCCACACGAAAAGCGAGAAGCCGTCGTTCCAAACGATGGGGGCGCCCTCCGCCCCAATGCGGACGGCTGTCTTGTCGACTTGCATATTGTCGACAACCGTCGCGGCGCGCGCAGGGCGGTGCGGCTCGAGGTCGAAGACCTCGTATTCACCTTTGGCGTCGCGTTCCAGCCTCGTCGTGAAGAACGCACGTCCGCCAGGTCCCTCGGCGACGAATTGGGGTGGTGACCCGGGGAGGTCCCAACCCACCCCCGCGGGTGGAGGCCCGGACCATTGTCGCGTCTTCCCGGTTGGGTCCATCGGCTCTCTCCAGCGCACGATCCACTGATCGGCGGCGGTAGCGTCCTCCCGCTTCGCGAACGCCTCGATCGACGAGGCTTCGCCGTCATAGAGGGAGAACGTCGCTGACGGAACCTTGTGACGCCCGCGAGCCCCGCTGATCGGGGCGGCGCGCCGGTCTACAAGGTCGAGCAACGTGCCGTCTCCGGCGCTGGTGCACGTGAGCGCGGGCCCCGGACGCGGCTCGGACCGGTTCGCGAGGAGCGCGGGGGGGGCGCTGGCGCTGGTGAGAGGCGACGGACGTCGCGCGGACCCACCCCAGCCGAGCCGGTACCAATCCCCGACTCTGAGCCCGTTTTCGCCGACCGCAACGCTCAACGGCGCCGCGCTCGGAAGATCTCGGGTGCCCGGAAGCTCGCTCCAGGTCTCTCCCATGTCGTGGGAAACGAGGACGCCGTTCGGTCCTAGCGCGACGCCGTGACCTCCCCCGAGCTTCGCGCGCGTCGCGGGCACGTGCGTGATCGTGGCGCCGTCGGCTCCAAGCGGCTGGCGCACCGAGTCAACCCCCTCCGTCCCCTCCGCGTGGACCAGGGCATGCAAGGCGCCGTCTGCCCCTTCGTCGATGGACACCTCGCACCTCAATCCGGAAGCCCCGGGATCGCACTGCACGTGGGCCGTGCTTCCGTCGACCCACTGCTCGCACTGAGTGCGGAGCGTGGCGCCACAGACGACGTCCAGCTCGGGCAGATCGGTCGATGCGCCCCCGGGCGCAGCGACGACAAAATGAGTCTTGGGACTGCTCGCGAGGTAGGCGACACGTCCGTCGGCGAGCGGACCGATCTCGTTCGCGTTCGCCTTCACCTCGGACGGAAGCTTCACCGCTTCAAAGCGTCCGCTCGGTTGCAAGGCCAAGACCGGATCGTCGCCGCCCGTGAAATCGTGGACGAGCAGCCCCCCCGTCTGCCCTGTGCGGTACGCGACGAACTTTGGCGCGTGGCTCTCGGCGACGGCTTCGATCGAGAGCGGCCCTTTCAGCGGAAACGCGAGCGCGACGGCGTCCGAGCACACGAGCAGCCCCCGCCCCGACCGGCGCACGAGCGCGCAGGGGCCGCTCGTCGAGGCGCCCGGAGGAAAGGGTGCGTTCGCGACGACCTTCCCGCTCTCGAGATCGATCCGCGAGACGGCGGCGGAGCCGAGCCCGGTCACATAGGCAAAGCGTCTGTCGTCGTCGGCTCGCAGCCCATCGCGGACGTAGTCAGGGGGGAGCGCACCGAGCAGCCGCGTGGCGACCGGCCGCTCCGCGGAGCGCGGGCGCGGCGTCGCGAAGCCCGTCGCGGGGTCGACGGTGGCGCTCTGCGTAAACAGCGAGAAGACGATGAGATCATTTCCTTCCGTCCTCACTCCGACGTTTGGCCATGGCGAGGACGGATCCGCGATGCTGACAGGGCGAAGGGACGCCCCTCCGTCGCTCGTCACGGCGGGTCCCAACGCGGCGAAGCTCACGAGGCCTTCCTGGAGGTTTCGAAACGCGAGCCCCAAGACCGGCAGTGGAGGCCAAGCGGCCGGAGGCTTGACCTCGGCGCCCGTCTCGACGTCCAAGAGCATCGCCACGGATTTTCCGTGCGGGGTGACGGACACGAGCCCAGGACCAGCGCCGACCGCGGTGATCCCGCCGGGGGGCGTCGCGAGCGTCACGGGCGCGCCGAGCGGGTCGTCGAAGCGGTAGACGCCGCGCACCCCGTGCGCGACGATCCTCGTGCCGGCGTGGGTCGGCACCGCGAGAAGGGCAGTCAAGAACTCGGGCGCCGGAGCATTTTCGGTCGCGACGGAGCCGTCGTCTTTGACGATGGCCCGGTGACCTCCGAGGAGGACCAACCGCCCGCCGGGCACGGCAACGTCGTTCGCGTGGGATGTGTCGATCCACTCCACCCAGCGCGCCGTCACCGGATCCTCCTCATGAGGAAGCGTGGCGACGGCCGTCGAGGACGTCGGCGGAGCGGCCCCGTCGCGCGGATGGCAACCCGCCGTTGCGAACGATGCAGAGAGAAGACCGACCGAAAGCACGAGCGCGAGACAAGATCGACGGTCCACTGTTAGCCCTCACTGGAAGTGGCGGGCAGGTATGCCGCCGAGACGCGGTCACTTCGCGCGAAACGGCGGCGTTCAGACCGTCTACTTCGGCATCGTGAACACTGCGGCCGGGTTGGTCCAGAAGATGTTCGTCGCGTTCACGGCGATGCTGGACGGACTCGGCATGCTGGTTCCGAGAATCGTGATCGGCCCGCCCGCGAGGGGTACCTCCAACAGGGCGCCGCTGACGTCGCCGCAAGCCGCGTTGTCGCTGAAGAAGCAGGGCGTCCCCATGTTGGTGACGTAGGCGTTCGTCCCGTCGATGGCGACCCCGGCGAAGAGGGCCTGCGTCAAGCTGAGGGGCATGAGCGGCACGATCGTTCCGCCGCCGATCGGCACTTTGTACAGCGCTGAGCCGACGGATTCGTAGCTCGTCCAGTAGACGCTCGTGGCATCCACCGCGATCGCCCACGGCCCCTCCTGCCCCGACGCCAGAATGACGGGCGTGCCCCCGCTCTTGGGGACCTGCATCACGCTGCCCATGGACCCCAGGTTGTTGCTGTTCGTCCAGTAGACGTTCGTGGAGTCCACGACGACCCCCACGGGGGCGTACTGCCCCGAGGCGAGCGTCGTGACCGTGCCACCGCCGATGGGCACGCTCAGAAGCGCGCCGTTCTCGAAGCTGTTGCAGGTCCCGCAGCTTGCTTCTGTCCCGCTGTGCACGAAGTAGACGTTGGCGCTGTCGACCGCGATGCTGTTCGCGCTGGTGAGCTCCGACGCCAGCGTGGAGTACCCCACCGCGAGCGTGATCGGAGTGCCCCCTGCGAGAGGCATCTGCATGACGGCGCCGTCGGTGCCGGCTGCGGCTGTGGTCGAGCTCGTGAGCCAGTAGATGTTCGTGGAGTCGACCGCGATGCTCGACGGCCAGTTGAGCCCCGAGAGGAGCGTGGTCGGAGCCCCGCCTGCGAGTGGCGCCTTCATGAGCGTGCCGCTTCCGATCGTGTAGTTCGGCTCGGACAGGGGGGCGTTCGTGAACTTGCCGACGTCCGACCAGTAGACGTTGGTGGAGTCGAGGGCGATGCCAAACGGGTTCCCCTGGTTCGCAGCGAAGGTCGCACCGCCGTCGCCGCTCGCCAAGATGACGCCGGAGTCACCGCCGGAGTGACTCCCGCCGTCGCCCGTGCCACCGACGCCGGTATTGCCCGTGCTGCACGCGTAGAGGACGGCGCTCGTCGTGGCGACTGCGAGGAATGCTAAGCGAGTGGTCATGTTGGTTCCCTCTTCCTTGGCTCGAACGCGGCACTCTATTGACGTGAACGGGGCGTGTCTCATTCAATCGCTGCGGATCCGCTGTTCTCCGAGAGCGCGGCTGCGAGTTGGCTAGAACGTGAGCGATACGGTCGCTGTCCCCGCCGGGAAAGGTCCGCAACTGGTGCCCAAGTCCGAGCAGCTCGCTGCGAGGAGCGTCGCGGTCAACGTGCCGGTTGGCTGGAGGTCGGTCCCGAAGCTGTCGGGGCTCGGGGCCGACGTGATGTCGAGGGTGATCGCCGTACCGGCCAGCGGGCCCGCGTCGCCCTGCCCCACGTTCGCCAGAAAGTCGATGTCCGTACCCGCCCCGTCGCCGCAAAGCAGCCCGAGCCCCGCTCCGGCGGCCAAGGGGGGCGTGGTCAAGGTGAAGGTGCCCGTGGTTTGCGTGAGCGCGAAGTCGATGCTGAACACGCAGTTCGTGAGGGCGCTGGCGCCGGTCAGCGTGAGCACGTTCTTGCCGTCCTTGGAGGTCTCTTCTGCACCGCCGGCAAACTGGTAGTAGGACCCGTTTGGTTCGTACGACAGGAGCGCGTTCGTGATGGTGATGCTGAAGGCCGCACCCGTGACGTCGTAGCCGGTGATGGTCCCGTTCGCGCTGGTGCTGTCGGACGATCCGCCGCTGCTCGACCCCGAGCTCGAGCTACCACCGCCCGGAATCCCCGTGGCGACTCCGTGGGTGCATCCGACGAGGGCGCCGAGCACGATCATCCAGCCGAGTCGATACGCCCGTTTCATTTGCATTCTCCTAGCAAGGTGTCGGTCGGTCGCTACGGCGTCCGCGCGCATCGAATCCCACCTTTGGTCGAGAGCCGGAAGGTCGGGTCGTAGCCCGCGCGGTACGAGGGGACGAGGAAGTTCACCCCCTCCTCTTCGCCGAACTCGCCGCCTCGCGCGGAGCGCTCGAGCGTGGGAGTCAGGTACGCGCAGTCGTTGCACTCGGCGTACAGCGGGTCGTACCAATCGGCCGCCCACTCGAAGACCTCTCCGGCCAGATCGAAGTGTCCCCAATGGCCGGCTCCCAACGCCGCGGTCCCCACGGGCGCGAGTCCCGTCGAGCTCCCCGTGTATTGGAGATTGAAGATGGCGTACTCGTTCGCGGTCCCGGGATCGGTCGAGCCCCACGGGTACTCGAGTTGTAGACCGCCTCCGGCGGCGGCGTACTCCCATTCGGCTTCGCTCGGCAGGAAGCCGCCGTCCCAGATGCAGAACGCGTACGCCTCCCACCACGTCGTGCAGTTGATCGGGAGGTTCTCGTTGCTCCCCACCGACGACGTCCACGTGACCCCCTGTCCCGAGGTGGCCTCGCACTGCGCCATGTTCGCGTCCGTCGGGTCGATGTCGGTCGTGTTGTCCCAGCTCGCGTCCCAGCCCGTCTCGTACGTCCCGGGGGCTCCGCCGTTCTGGAGCCCCTGGCCGCCGTTCAAGTGCGTGTGCTTGCCGGACCCCGCGGCCGGGTAATACCCGCCGTTCCAGGCCGCCACGAACTGACGGAAGCGCCCCACCGTCACGAGGTACTTGTCGAGTCGGAAGCCGCTCACGGTCGTTGGGTCGGCGAGGCCGAGCGCGCCGCCGTCCGCTCCTACGTCGAGCCCCCCGCCGTCAGCCTCTTCGGGGTCGTACGTTCGATCGAACGTTCCGCCCGGCACCTCGATGCTCGCGCAGCAGCTCTCGGTCCCGCTCCCCCCCGGACCGCAGTTCGTCATTCCGGGCCCGCCCACCGCACAGCTCGGCGACTCGGGGCCCGCGTCCGTCGCGGCGCTCGGGCTCGGGCTCGGGCCCGGCCCGCAGCCGGTGACGCCCGTGACGGCAACGAGCAACGCGGCGGTCGACAAAACGAAGCCATTCAAAGCTCTCAAGAGAACCTCCCCGACTGAGTCGTTTCACCGTTCGACGAGGGGGCCGCGGATCGATTCCGCCGCTCACCAATTCGGGTGACAAACCGCGCGTTCAGGCCCGGACGATCCCGCCCCATGAGAGGTAGACGGAGGGCCGGACGCGATGTGACGGAGGACGGTACCGGCCGTGCCACCGCCAAGACCGGCACGGCCACCGGTGGCGCGCGGGTGACGTCGTGAAATTGGCCTCACGCGAGCAGGCACGCCCCTCGCTCTCACGTCCAGAATCCTGGCTCGCCGGGCGATTCGTCAACAGCACTTGACGATTCATCGCGCGACCTTACAATCATGACGGGCAGACAACTCATCTCAAAGCTCGAGAAGCTCGGCTGCGTGCAGGTACGGCAGAGAGGGTCCCACGCCATCGTCCGGTGCGGCAGGTGCCAGACCGTCGTCCCGTTGCACAACGAGGACCTGGGGAAGGGAATTCTCCGTGCGATCGAGAGACAGCTCGAACCTTGCCTAGGAGAACGATGGCTGTGAAAGACTACAAGGTCATCTACGAGCACGATGGTTCGATGTGGTTCGCTCGGATAGCGAGCCTCGATGGGTGCCACACGCAGGGGCGTACCATCGCGCAAGCGCGAGAACGGATCCGTGACGCGCTGTCGCTCTTCGACGAGCAGGCCGACCGAGCGGTTTTGGTCGACGACGTGCGCCTCCCCAAGACCCTCGCGGCGGAGCTGCGCAGCGCCCTCGCGGAGAAGAGGCGAGTGGACGCCGCTGTGGCCCGCGTCCAGGCAACTGTGCGGCGCCTCGCGCGGTCGCTCACGAGGGATGTCGGCGTGAGCCTGGCGGATACGGGGGAGCTCCTTGGGGTCTCGAAGCAGCGAGTGCAGCAGATGCTCGACCGTTCGTAGGTCGGCTCTTCACCGGCTCGGCGTCGGCGTGGAACGCGAACAGCCTGTAGCGCGCGCCTCGCGCTGCCAACCGGGACGAGCGCTTGTCCGGCCACGGCACGCCAGTCATGGACGGGCACAAACCGCGCAATCGTGCCCTGCGTAAACCCTCGTTTCCTTGGGCTCTCGTCTGGTACCCCCATTGCTTTATTGCTGCGAGAGAAGAGGTCGGTCATGCGTTCGAGAAACAGGCTCGGCATCGTGGTCGCCGCAGTGTGGGCATGCGGAGTGTGGGCGTGCGGCGGCGCGACGTTCCAGGGGAGCTTGGAGGGCGACGGAGGCTCGGGCAGCAGCTCGGGAGGGAGCTCCGGCAGCAGCTCCGGAGGGAGCTCGGGGAGCAGCTCTGGAGGCAGTTCCGGGAGCAGCTCCGGCGGCTCGAGTAGCTCGAGCAGCGGAGGTGGGAGCGACGGCGGGACTGCGCAGTGCCCGTCCAGTCCCCCGTCGGAGGGGGCAGCCTGCCCGCGCATCGGGCTCGAGTGCGAGTACGGCGACAGCGCCAACCCGTCCTGCAACGAGATCGTCGACTGCGAGTCGAGCGGCTGGGACCTCCCTTCCATCGGCCAAACGTGCCCGGCCGGCACCTGTCCCGCGACCTACGCCGACGTCTCTCAGGGCAAGTCGTGCTCGCCCGCAGGGCTCGACTGCCCGTACGCGCAAGGGGAGTGCAACTGCTCGAACACCCCCATCGCCACGCCGACCCCCGTGTGGCAGTGCTCGACGCCGGCCGCCGGCTGCCCCGAGCCGCGCCCGCGCATCGGCTCGCCGTGCACCCAAACCCAGTCCGGGCTCTCGTGCGACTACGGCGCGTGCACCGGCGGCGCCGCAGTCCAGTGCGAAAACGGGATCTGGAACCAAGTGAACGAGCCCTGTCCCGTCTGACGAGACGAGAGAGATCGCGGTGACAGCGCCGCCGATGCCTCTGTGGGAGTGCTGCGCAGCTCTACGTGCTCAACGCCTTCGCGGGCGAACTCCTCCAACAGCTCTCTGAAGTCGCGAGGCAGCTTCATACTGGGGGTCCTGAAGGCGCATCTGCTCGTCCCACATCTTGCGCCTGCCGTGGCCGTTGGCCTCGACGATCAGCTCGTCGCCCGCCTCGCGAACCCGCACGCCATCGAAGGAATCGAGCTGCACCAGCGCGGGGAGGTTCTTCATGTAGTCGGCGATGGCGGCCTTGCCCTCCAGCCGCTCCGGCCGTCCCTCGGGGGCGAACGGGAACTCGTGGATCGCGTCGTCGTCATACATCCGAACGAAGCCGTCGACGTCGCCCTCGCGTAGAGCCTCGAGCGCGGTGGTGAACCATTCGGGGGGGGCGATGGTCGTCATGACAACCTCCAGTACACCGTGCGGACCGATAGATGCGGACGCGGTTCCTCGCGTTGCGCGCGAGGCATGTCGGCCCTCTATCCCGCACTCGCCATGCCACCGCACTTCCCGGCCGTGCCACCGCGACGTCGTCGCAACCTCGCGAATCCCCACGACGTCGGTACTGGCGCGCCGACTGCACGATCGCGCGCCGTGGGCTACCCTTCGAGCATGGCATCGCACTCCGCGACCAGCGCGGGCGCCCCCTACACGTGGGACGACTTCATCGCGCTGGACGAAGACGACCCGCGGGAGCTCATCGACGGGGAGCTCGTGGAGGTCGAGGTGCCCACGGCTACGCATGAAGAGATCGTCATCGCACTCGGCTACTTCCTCCGGGCTTGGGTCGAGAAGGGTCACGGAGGGCGCGTCCTCGCATCGGGTTACAAAGTCCGCATCTCGGATCGCCGCGGCGTGATGCCTGACCTCCAGTACTACCGGCAGGGGAATGAGTCTGCGGTGGAGCAGCAGCAAGGCCTCGTCACAGGTCAGCCGGATCTCGTCGTCGAGATCGTATCTGGGTCGAGTCGCCGCTACGACCGCGTCACGAAGCTCCGCTGGTACGCGCAGCGCGGCGTGGCCGAATACTGGATCGTGGATCCGGAGGGGCGCACGTTCGAGCGCCTCGTGCTCCGTGACGAGGGCTACGTCATCGCCGCGTCGTGCGAGGGGGACGAGACGTTCCGGCCGGAGAGCTTCGAGGGGCTCGAGATTCCGATGGCGAAGCTGTGGGGGTAGGTGAGGGTTGTTTCGGTCGAAGGTTGGCCAGTCCTTGGGCCTTCGCTCTTCGTGCTAGCCGGCTCCGTGTGACCGCGTCATGCCAGCGGCCGGATTTTCGAGCACGATCTTCCCCTCGACCCCTCCCGTAGCGAGGAGCTCGAGCGCCTTGCGCGCCTCCAAGAGCGGAAACGTCTTCGTGACCACCGGGTCCACCTTCTTTTCCGCGAGCAGGGAGAAGATCCTCGGCAGGTCCTCGCGAAACGGCGCAGTGTCCTTTCGATAAAGCGCTGTGATCCCGTAGAAGCTCCCCGAGCGCCCGCGCAGCCGCGAGCCGAGGAAGATGTTCGTGAACATCGCAGCGGTGGAGAGCGCGCCGGGGGCCGCGGCCATGAATCCGTACGCGACGAGGCGTCCCCCCGAACGCAGCGCTCCGATGCACGGAGTGATGAGGGGACCGCCGACCCCGTCGAGCACGAGATCCACGCCGCCTGGCTCGAGGGCGCGGATCAGGCGATCGAGCGGACCGGCGCCATGGTCGATCGGGACCGCACCGAGCGCGCGGACGGTGGCGTGTTTGCGGGCGGAAGCGGCGCCGTAGGTCTTCACACCCGCGAGCCGGAGGAGCTGGAGCGCGGCTGTCCCCACGCCACCTGCCGCGCCGGTGACGAGCGCAGTCTGGCCGGCCTTGGCCTTGCCGACGCGGTGGATGGCTTGGTAGGCCGTCACGAAGTTCAAGACCACGGCGGCGGCGTCGCGATCCGAGACCCCGTCGGGGATCGGCAGGAAGTGGACGGCGTCGCGCACGAGCATCTCGCCGAAGCCCCCGTACACGGTCAGCGACGCGACCCGCTGGCCGACGCGGAACCCCTCGACGCCCGAACCGATCGCGTCGACTTCGCCGGCGATCTCGTAGCCGGGCACGAACGGGATCTTGGGGGCGAAGAGGTAGTTGCCGCCGGCGACGAGGAGATCGGTCGAGCCGACCCCCGCGGCGCGGACGCGAACCCGGAGCTGTCCGGGTCCGGGCTCTTCCAGGGGGAGGTCGACGACGCGCAGGACGTCGAGCGCCTTCGGACCCCCTTTGGCCGTGAGCATGACTGCGCGATAGGTGGCGGACATGGGTTTGCGATTATGCTCCGGGACGAGAGCGCGGTGGCGAGAGGATGTGCCCCGCCTCCCGGCAGGGAAAGGTCGATGCCGACGTGAGCGCGAATCACGTCGGGGGCCGGCCGATTACGTGCTACCCGGCTCCGCATGCCCGCCTCCCCCGAGGTCCTCCTCTCTCTCTCCCCCGCGGTCCTCCGCGCGCTTCTGTCCGCGTTCGCGTCCACCATCTCGCCCGCCGCGAAAAAGCCGCCCCTCGCGCCGCCCGCCCTCGTCCGCGACCTCTTCACCCACGGCGCCAGCAAGAAGCTGCTCTCGGTCCTCTCCACCCGCGTCTCCCGCTTCTCCCCCCGCCCCGGCCGTCTCGCCCTCGTCGAAGCCGCGCGCGCCTCGAGCGACCCCCGCGCCGAGCCCTGGCTCGCGGAGCCGTGCGCCGACGTCGCAGCCCTCCTCGCCATCCAGCTCGAGAACGAAACCAAAGCCCCCAAGCGTCGCGCCCTTCGCCGCCTCTTCGCCCTCGCCGCTCACCGCGTCGAGCGCGATCTCCCCGAGCGCCCCACCTACGAGCTCGTCGCGGAGTCCTCCTCTTCTTCTGCTCTCGCGGCCCCCGCGACGCTGAAGCTCCTCGAGCGCGCCCTCGGCCCCCGCCTCGTCGACGCCTGGTCCGCCACCGACCCCGACGGCACGCAGCGCTTCGCCCTCTTCCTCAAGCAGCCCACGGAGAACCGCCTCGTCTACGACGAGGACGCCCAGCGCGTCGTGCAGCGGCGCGACGTCCCCATCGCGGTCGACCTCGTGCGCGTCTCCCCCTCCCCCACCGCATCCGCCGATTCGCGCGCGCGTGTCGCCATCACCACCGCCATGCCCGAGCTGCTCCCGGTCTATTCCTCCGCGCTCTCCCTCTCGCTCGCCCCGTCGTTCACGCTGCGCCCTCTGTCCGAGCTCACGCACGAAGAGCTCGCCCGCGTCGCGCGCGCCACGCGCGGGGTGTCGCGCATCGACGTCATCGCGATTCGCTACCGCCGTCCCGACGGCGAGCGCGTCGAGGTACGCGCGCCCGACGCGCTCGCGTCGTGGCACGCCGGACCACGCACCGGGTACATCGACCGCGTCACGCTGCGCTTCGTGCTCGAGGGGGGAGCGGGCGCGGTCGATGCGTTCCTGCACCTCCCCCATCGCGTGGAGATCTCCGATCGCGCCTTCGAGGCGCCCGTGCGCGCCGCGCTCTCGGCGCTCGGCCTCTTCGCGCCGGGCGCGCTCCCCGACGACGCGCGATCGCTTGCCCCCTACGAGCACGGCGAGTGGCGGTGGCGCGCGGTGCTCGGCGATGCGCTCTTCGAGCGGCTCCGCAAGACGGGGCGCCTGGTGCGCACGCAGTCGGCGCACGTCTCGACGCACGAGCACCGCATGCACGGCGCGGCGTACGTGGTGCGCGACGTGGACGGCGAGCGCGACGTGCAATACGCGCTCGCCGAGGACAGGAGCCTCGGCGCGCGCCTCGTCGGACCGAAGGACCGCGTGGCGTGGCGCCTCGACACGCGCGCGCTCGCCGCGGCGATGACGAAGGACCTCGGCGCGCGCGCCGCGCCGCAGCCGCTGGCGATCGCGGGGGTGCTCGACCTAGGCGTCGTGACGCTCGCGAGCGGGAAGCTGCGCGTCGTGTACGCGATGGCGGAGCCGGCGGCGGGCTGGGTCGAGACGGTGAGGCGCGCGTCGGGCGTGGGGGTGACGCCGGTGGTGCTGGTGCCGAGAGGCCACGCGGGGGACGCGCGGGGGATGCTGGAGATCGAGATCGACGTGGCAGAGCAGCTCGGGGGGCGGAGCGTCGGGCGGGTGCTCGGGAGGATCGCGGAGGCGCTCGGGATCGAGAAGGAAGTCGATCCGTGGCGCGTCTCCGACGCGGACGTGCTCGTCGATAGCAGGACGGACCGGGTCTGGGTGAAGGGGGTGTCGATCCGATTCAACGAGCACCGGTGGAGGTTCGTGAGCCTCCTGGCGCGCAAGGGGGGGGCTGTCGCGGCGACGAAGGACATCGGCGCGGCGATCTCGAAGTCGAGCTACCCGGACGTGGTCGCGCGGCGGATGAAGCGTCAGGTCGATCGGCAGGTGCGGCGGGAGCTCGAGGCGCAGGGGGAAGACGCGAGCATCGTGGATAGGATGATCGTGGTCGACGGCCGGCTGGGGTATCGGTTCGGGGTGAGCGTGCGGGTGGTCTGAGGGGCGGCGCGAGCCCTACTTCACGAAGACCGAGCACTGCTTCGCGAAGACCGAGCACTGCTTCGCGAAGACCGGGCACTGGTTCGGGAAGACCGCGGACTAGTTCAAGAGGACCGGGGACTAGCTCAAGAAGACGAACCACTATTTCACGAAGACCGGGGACTAGTTCAAGGAGACCGAGGACTGCTTCACGAAGACGAGGGACTGGTTGACGAAGGCCCAGGCCTACTTCGCGAAGAGCGAGGCCTGCGCCATCGCACCGCGATCCGCCGGGACTGAACCTACCGCGTCGACGGCCTGTGCGAATTCGCCGGGGTTTTGACGCATCGTACGCGTTGCGTACGCGTTCGGGCCCTCCGGGAGCCCGCCGGAAACCGCCAAACGCGTACGCTACGCGTACGGACGGGCGCGACGTTTTCGACGACATTCCTCGAGTCCCTGGCAGCAACGAATTCACCGGATGGCCGGTGAGCCGGGGGCAGAAAGGAAATCAAGAACGTCATGTCCCGCACAACTGTTCACAGTACGAAGAGTGAAGAGAGCACGAGCAGCCCGAGCGAGCCGAGCCATCATGGCAAAGCGAGCAAGAGCAGCACGAGCACGGTCGACGCGAACGGGATCAAAAGTCTCCTCGCGTCAGTCACGGCGATCGCCGGCCCCGCGCTGGCGCTCACCGCGAAGGACCGTCGGCGAGCCGTTCGGCTTCGCAAAGGCGGCGAGAAGGTCATCCCGACCATCACGGCGCTGAGCGAGCAGTTCGGTCTCAGCGTGCCCTCTTATCCTGCGTCTGCGATCACGGCGAACGTCACCCAGGCCAACAGCCTGGTGGCCGTTCACAAGCAGCTGGTCACCGCGACGAAACAAGTCTCGGATGCCATCTTCAGCGCGCAATCGAAGGGCTGGGAAGGGGCGACTGTGCACTATTCGGTGCTCAAGCGCCTCGCTCGGACGGACGGCGATCTCGCAACCGCGCTCGCCCCCGTCACCGAGTTCTTCGCGCAGAAGTCGCCTGCTGTCGTGAAAGCAGATGAGGAGAAGCGGGGACATCGCAAGGGCGTCAAGGAGCCGAAGGGCACCGAGACGGCTCCGGCGGAAAGCCAGGCCACGAGCGCGCAAGCGCCCGCGGCCCCGGCTGCCGCTCCGGCAGCGACCCCTGCGACGACCCCGAACGGCGCGGCCCACTCCTGACCTGATCGGTCGGGAGCGAGCCGGTAGCCCATGAGCCGCAGTACCCGCAGTGCGCCTCGGTCGGAGCAAGTCACCGGATGGTCCGGTGAGCCGAGGCAGAGAGGAGGACGGAGCGCCCGCGTGGGCGACTCCGATGGAGAATCGATGAAGCTGTAGACACGACAATCTAGGTAGTACCCAACCTGCGCGGGCAACCCCGCGCGGGACTGATCGGCGGACGCATGTCCGACGGTGCGCTCGCCTTCTACGTGAGGGACGCGACGCCCGGGATGCAAGCCCGCTCCGGCCTGACGAGGTCGGGGCGGGCTTTTCTTTTGACGGTGCAGGCCACGGGGTGCGGGCGTGACGTCACGCTCCCCGAGCCTCTCTCCCCGAGCGAGAGCGCCCCTGACCCGTTGACGCCCTGCGTACCCGGCGACGGGGGTGGTTCATCCGCGCGCCACCCGGTTGCGCGATTTCCCACTCTCTCCCGGTGGCCGGCGGAAATGCACGCCCGGACCACCTTCAACGGCCGAAGATGCACACGTTCCCCACGTCGTCGCCGAGAGGGAGACTTGGCCTCACGCTTGCTACGTGCGGATCCATGAGCAGCGCGCTGAGTCCTCGCCCCGCCCCGCAGAGAAGCTCGTCCGTCCCCCCGCCTGCCTCGGTGAAGAGGCCCGTCGCGCCCGCGCGGATCGCCAAAGCCCCCCCGCTCCCCCCCAAGCGGCCGCCGCTCCCGACCCCCGTCGCCACGTCAACCGCCGACATCCTGCAGGAGGAGATGCGGCTCTTCGTGAAAGCGGCGATCGCAGACGCCGTCGCCCCTCTCCGTCGCGCGATCGAGGCCGCTCAGGCTCGCGTCGAAGAGCTCGAGGCGAAGCTCGCCGCGGCGCCTGCGATCCCGGCCCCGGCCGCTCCTCCGCTCCGCGCGACCTCGCTCCCCCCGGCGCCGCTGCTCGACGCCCAGATCGCTCCGGCGCCGTATCTCGCGGCGCCGCCGTTCGCCGAACCGTTTGCGACGATCCCGCCGCCCGCCATCGCTCCGCCGGCCGCCGTGGTTCCGCTCGAGTCTTGGGTTCCGGAGTCGAACGTCTCGATCGACCACGAGCTCCGCGCCATGGATGGAGATCGGCGACGGAAGAGGCTCGCGATGGCGGTGGGGTTTGCCGTGCTCCTCGTCGTCGGGGGGATGCTGAGCGCGATGGCGCTGAGCTACGCATGAGAGACTAGGTCGGGCTGGGCGCCCGTCACTCCACGACGGCACACGGGCAGCAACACGAGCTGCTGACGTTCTCGCCGAAGATGTTGGCGGTGCATCCCGAGCATTGGGACAAGTCGAAAGGGGGAGGCACAGGCTGGCCGGGTCCGCCGTCCTCGAGCGGCGCGGCAGGCAAGCACAGAAGGGGGAACTGGTCGGCCGGGCAGCAAAGAGCGGGTGCAGAGCTCGGCGGGATTCCGTCGCCGATGCACGTCCCGAGCGGGAACGGCGTGCACGTGCTGGGTCCCTCGCTCGTCAGGATGGGAGCCGTGGGGGCGATGCAGGAAGAGGGCGTCGTCCCGTCGCTCGACTCGGCGTCAGCGGCGGTGCCCGCGTCGGGCGTGTCGTCGATCGGGACGAGGGCGCCGCCGCTCGAGGAGCCGGACGAGAGCTCTGCGTCGAGCCCCGTCCGGCTGCACGCGGACGCGAGCGAAGGCGCTACGAGAAGGAGCGAGAGCCACACGAAGCGCATCCCTCTCGCGCGGTGCAACGCGTGGACCCAAGCGGATTCTGCGGACTTGCGGGCCCACGATGAGGCGATGCGTCGCGGTTCGCGTCCTCGGGATGGGCGCACTGGCGCACTCTGCGAGCGTAGCGAGTGCCCGCCCCGCGCCTCGCGCGCGTTGACTCGACAGGAAACCGGACTCTCGCCTAATTTAGTTTGGGCCTTCGGTTCCATGCGCGCTTCCAGAGGCCCCCGATGACCGCCCCCACGCCCCCCTCCGCAGCCCTCGCGCCCACTCCGGCAATCGCGCCGGTCACACCCGAGGGGGGCGCGTTGCGCGCAAAGTTCAACCCGCTCATCCGCCCCTCTCTGGTCCTGCAGATCGGGGGGCTGCTGGCGATGAGCATCGTCGGCCTTCCCCTTGCCCTGATCTGGTTCTTGGGCGTGGGCCAGTGGTGGGCGCGACACTACTTCGACAAGCTCGATTGCCACCTCGACGAGCGCAAGCTCCGCTACCAGAAGGGCATCCTAGTCACGGTCGAGAAGACGATTCCGCTCGAGAACATCCAGGACGTGACCTTCGTCGAAGGGCCGATCCTTCGGCGCTTCCAGCTGAGCACGCTCAAGTTCGAGACCGGCGGGAGCAGCGCGGGCCAGGCGAACGCCATGCATCTCACCGGCATCATCGATGCGCACCAGCTACGCGACAAGATCCTCGAGAGACGCGACGCGCTGAAGCACCAGTCGCGCGCGCTGCCGGCTGCTCCGGCGGCGGACGGCTCGATCGCGGCCGAGCAGCTCGCTGCGCTCCGGGGGATCGAGCGAAAGTTGGACGAGCTGGTGGCCTTGTTGAAGGAGCGGAGCTAGCGCGAGGAGGCGTCGCTGATGTCACTTTCCGATCTCGCGGCTCTGGGAAGCTTCGTCAGCGGCTTTGCCGTACTGGCCTCGCTCATCTACCTCGCACTTCAAGTCCGGCAGACAGAGCGCAATCAGCAAATCTCGATCAGGCACAGCCGCGTCTCGCGCACGGTTGAACTTCATGTGGCGCTCGCGGATCCCGCCGTGGCGGATGCATGGCTCCACGGTTCGGGGAGCCCTCAGGAGCTCACGCAGACGGAGCTGAGCCAGTTCACGCACCTCTGCCGCGCGCACTTCTTTCATTTCGAAGACTCGTTCTACCAACGTGAGGAAGGCCTGTTGAACGACGCCGCGTTCGAGACCGTCGTTGCCGGCGCCCGGCTCCTCGCGAGAAGCCCCGGCGTGCGAGCCGCGTGGAGGATCGCGCGGTCCAACTTTGGCGGACGGTTCCTGGAAT
The DNA here is from genome assembly GCA_052147435.1 of Polyangiaceae bacterium. GTDB lineage: Bacteria > Myxococcota_A > Polyangia > Polyangiales > Polyangiaceae > JBKQKP01. Next base: position 52,779 of record JBKQKP010000217.1, read on the forward strand.
TCATGGACGGAGTGGTCGCCCGGTCCGCCGTCGAGCCCCCCGTGGACATGTCGCTGGAGGCGTGGAAGGTCGCGTTCGCGTCGGAAGCGTCGCGGAGCTCGGATCAGAAGTGACCGCGCGAGGGGGACCACGAGCCCGCTCTTGGCAGCCCGCGTCAGCGTGCGCGGCAGGTCGCATGCCAACCCGTTGAGATTTCGCCTGTTTCCCAAGTGACTCGGGGTCCTCCCGGATCTCCGATCCAGCGCGCCATCGTTCGTCGTTGATCGGAAGCCCGCGCTGGGATGATCATGAGAGGCTTTTTTTCTCTCGCCGCATCACTCTCGCGAACGCGCTCGCCGCGGAAGGGGTCCATAGTGAAGAGTCAACGAGGAAAGTTCTCGCGCTACGCAGTGCCCATCGCTCTCGCGCTGCTCCTCACTTCGGCGCGAGCCCACGCGGGCGCGTGTGTCCCCGGTGCCCAGGTAGCCTGCGCGTGCCCCGGAGGAACGTCGAGCGTTCAGGTCTGCACGCCGGACGGCGCCGGCTTGGGTCCGTGCGATTGCTCCAAGGCAGCGCCTCCCGCTGCCGCCCCAATCGCGCCCGCAGCACAACAGCCCTCTAGCGCCACTGCTGCTCCGGCGGCGACATCCGGCGAGGCCCCGCCCCCGACTGCCCCCGCCCCCACGGGCACGGCAACGCCGGCCGCCGCGGGTAACTACGCGCCAGCCCCGTGGACGAGGCCACACGCGCATGAGGCGCGGCGCGGTCACGGCCTCATCGTTGCCGGCCTCGTCACGCTCGGTGTCGGGTACATCCTCGCGGTCATCGGCGGTGGCGTGGCCGCCGCGGTCGACGGCTACCAGAACAGCAACACCGGCACGAGCTGCGTCCCGAACAACGGCTGGATGTTCGTGCCGATCGTCGGGCCGGCGATCACGACGGGCAGCTATCCGAACGCGATCGTCATCGGTACAAAAGGCAAGTACGAGAACTGCGGCTCGGGCGCGGGCGGCATGGTCGCGTTCGGCGTCATCGACTCCGTACTGCAGATCGGCGGCGCACTGCTCCTCGGCACCGGCGTCGTCATGGGCGCCACGGACCACACTCGCGACTCGGCCCCGCCCACCGCGGGCTTCAGCGTCAAGCCCGGGGTGGCGGGAAACCCGCTCGGGCTCACCGCATCCTTTAGCTGGTTCTGAGAGGAGGGAAACACAATGCGTCTCTTCGTCCTCTCGGGATTCTTCGCGCTCATCGCGCTCGTGGTTGCGCCGGCATGCGGAAGCGGGTGCCCGAGCGGACAGAGCCAGGTCTGCAACGCAAACCTCTCCGACTGCGTCTGCGCCGTGGCGTGCGCGACGTACAAGGACTGTGACGCGGCGGATCCGGGGTCATCGCTCGTGTGCGACGTCGGATCCAGCCTCTGCGTCCCAGTCTCGTTCGTTCAGACCATGTGCAATGGTCAGGCATGCAACGGCTATTGCGATCAAGGGACTGGAGAGTGCGACCAGATCTGCCGGCACTCGTCCGAGTGCAGCACCCAGTGCTGCTCGACTCTCCCTGGTGGGCCGGATCCCGCATGCGTCCCGTCCAACACCGGTGGATGCACGCAATGAGCGCGTGATCGTTCCCACCATTGGCCCGCGGCTCCGGTCCCCGAATCCGCAACAGTTCCCTCTCTCCGCGGGGACACACGATGAAATGCGCAGCGCAGCCAGGCTCGCCCCCTTCATCTTCGTCGCCCCCTTCTTCGCGTGTGGCGGCCTCCTCGCGTCTCCGGACGAGACGCCGAGCTCCGACGCCGGTTCCGACGTCGCCGCGCCGATCAACCCCGCGCCTTCTCTCCCCGACGCCGCTGCGCCAGTCCCCACGCTCCCTGTGCCCGACGCGTCCCCGGTTCCACCGCCTCCCCTCATGCCAATCGACGCCAGCGCGAGTCCGTGCGGCGCGGCGGGCGGAACGTGCCTCGAGCTGATTCCCTGCAACGGGGAGATCGTCGATCTGGCCTGTGGGTGGAGCGCCGCGTGCTGCATGCCACCCGGGTTCGACGCGGGGACATGCCCCTCTTCGATCCCGGCGCCCGGCGCGCCGTGCGACACACTGCTCCCGTGCTCGTACCCGGGGTGCGCGGTGGCGGTTTGTTCCGACGGAGGCTGGAGTGTCGGACCCACCTGCTCGCCACCCCCTCCAGGTCCCTGAGGGAGCATGCGCTCATGCCGGTGTCACACTGCGCCGCAGCGCGACCCAACTGTCCGGGCACGATGACGGGCCCGGAAGGAAGATGCGCGTTCCTCGCGACTCTCCTCGAATGGAACGTCGCTTGCGCAGGTAATCGGTCCATGCGCCACCCTTCTTGCTCTCCTTTCTTCGTTCTCCTTCTCCTGTCACCCCTGCTCGCCCTCGGCTGCGGAGGCCGGGCGAACCAGGACGCGACGGTCGATTCGGTCACGGGCAGCCTCGATTCGGGCGCCGATTCGGGCTCGAGCTCAGGAGCGACCGGGACGGGGGACGCCTCGTCCTGCCAGCCGACCTTCGTCGAGCCGGGACCCGGTACGGCCGGCGGTGCGGAGATCCCGATTTACCATCGGGCCGAGCCTGCTTGCTGCCCCACGGAGCGCGGCCCTTCGCCGTCGGGCCAACCTTACGGCACCGGCCAGGCGGCGGGCTGCACGTCGGACTCGCAGTGCACGAGCGGCGTTGACGGTCGTTGCTTCCCCTTCGAAGGACTGGTCGGGCCGGGCGGATGTTCGTACGACCAATGCCTGACCGATTCGGATTGTCCTTCGGGGGCGTCCTGCCTGTGCCGGAGCTCGGCCTCCGACTCGAGCCCGAACATCTGCGTCGCCGGTGGCAACTGCGTGCTCGACTCGGACTGTGGCGAAGGGGGTTACTGCTCCCCCTCCAATGGGTGCGAAGGGCCGGCCGCCTACTATTGCCATACGGCCGCAGACACGTGCATCAACGACTCGGACTGCGCACCGGGGGACGCGGGCGGCGCTGCTTGCGCGAGCGCGCCGAGCTGCGTGTACGACTCGGAGGCGCAGCACTGGGGGTGCACGCAGATGATTTGCTGCCCGCCGTGATCAAGTCGCGCCCCAACTCTCAGCCAGGTCTCGACACTCCGCAGCTTCCGCCGCAGGTCTGCTGGGTGCAGGATTGAGTGCAGCTGCCGCCGATCTGGCTGTTGCCCTCGCACACGGCCCCGGTACGAATCGCTGTTCGCACGCCGAGGTGACGGACCGCCTCTTTCCGGAGGCTCAACTTCGCGCGCCGCGGGGTCGTCTCGCTCTGAATCATCGAATCGTTCTTCATTGGCTTCCTCCTCCGAGTGGGGTTCGGGAAGCACCTATCGCAAGCCACGTGCCCCGCGACGAACGGGCCGATTTTCCGGTGCGCCCGACTTCTCTGGAGAAGACGATGCACTTCGAGCGTGCAGCCGATGCACAGCTCGTTGCGCACGCAGTGCAACGTTCACTGCTTCGTGAACGTCGCGCGCCCGGGACCCATCGTGCGTGGCACGCAGTTGTCGCTGACGAGGGCGAGCGTGATGTGCGAGCAGTCGGTGAAGTTGACCTTGTAGGTCCCGGGCACGTCGACGCACGCGAAGAACGCCATGTCCGCGGTGCTGACGGATTTGTTCGTGAGTGTGATCTGCCCGGAGGTGCTGTCGTAGGTGTACACGCCTTCGATATGGGCGTTGGGTAGTCCGCCGCCGGTGCGATCCACCGTCATCGAGTGTGTCGCCGTGGCGAGCTTGCTGGTGAAGGTCGTCCTGCCGCCGGGGTTCGACGCAGTCCACGTGCCGTCGAACGTACAGCTCGGAGCAGCGTCGGCGCCGCCGGCAGACACGCTCACGCCCACGGCGACGACGGCGATCGAAATGAACTTGTGCATGGGGACACATTTATCGGATTTCGAAGCCGAACGGTCGACCGTTGGGGCGCTTGCCTCCCTGCTGTTCTTGCGCCGAAGCACCGCGTCATCCAGGCTTCCCTCACCACCATGTGGCGCGTCTTGACCAACTCCCTTCTCTGCTTCGCTCTTCCCGTGGTGGTTTCGTGCCTTTCGGCGTGCAGCAGCCCAATGGCTCTCGGCGACTGCCAGATTCCCGAGCCCACATGCCCGAGCGGGAGTCAGTTCAGCATCCCTAATTGCGCGTGCGTATCCGATGCCGACGCTGCGTCGGGCCTGCCAGACAGCGGCACCGACTCGGGGGACTCTGGCACGCCGGACGCCACGATCCAGCCGCAGGACTCGGGTACGCCGGACGTCGACGCGCAGACGGTCGCGGACTCGTCGGTCGCCGACGGCGCAGGCGATCCGGACGCGGACGACGCGGCGGTGTGCAGGCCCGATGCGAGCCTCGTTACGGTCGCGCCTGTGGATGCGGCTCTGGACGACGCAGGGGCCTCGGTCGGCACGTGCCTAGGGTGCCTCAAGACGAGCTGCGGGAGCCAGGTGAGCGCGTGCAATGAGGACTGCGCGTGCAATGGGATCTTCGATTGCGTGTTCGAGTGTCTTGCCAGCGTGGGGGCATCGTTTGAAGTTTGCTATCTCGAGTGCGGTGGCTCGCCGACGGGCGGTGGCAACACGCTGGAGACGGCGCTCGGCACTTGCACGCTCGGGTCGTGCGCGACGGAATGTGCGCAGTGCTCGGTCTCGCCGGCGCACTGCGCGACAGACGCTGGAACGCCGGTGGACGGGGGGTGAGAGACGGGGCGACGGATGCTGCTCGCGATGCGGGTGGGCGACTAGCGCGGGGCGGACGAGGCGTCGTGGACCAGCTACTCTGGCAAGATGCGCGGACGTGGCATCTGTCTCGCGATCGTCCCCTGCGTGGGGCTGATCGCCGCCGGCTGCGGAGGCAGCAGCATCAATGTCGCCGGGAACGGTGACGCCGGTGCGACACCGGATGCGACCGTGACCCCGGCGTGCATCCCAGGACAATCCGTCGCGTGCGTCGGTCCTGGCGGATGCTCGACAAATCAGGTCTGCAACGGCGACGGCAATGGCTACGGATCGTGCAGCTGCGGCACCTCGAGCGATTCGGGCGCGCTCGCGTGTACTCCAGGCGAATCGATCGCGTGCGTCGGCCTAGGTGGGTGCTCGACGAACCAAGTCTGCAACGCCGACGGAAGCGGCTACGGGCCTTGCGACTGTCCACCTCCGACCGATGCGAGCACGACCCTCTGCGTTCCTGGGCAATCGATCGCCTGCGCGGGCGCCGGGGGCTGCATCTCCAGCCAGGTTTGCAACGACTCGGGCACAGCCTACGGCGCGTGCGCGTGTGCGGGCGACGGAGGGGCGACACTCCTGTGTATCCCCGGCCAGTCGATCGCCTGCGGCGGAGCGTACGGGTGCGCGTCGTTCCAGGTCTGCGACGAGAGCGGGAACGGGTACGGTCCATGCGACTGCCCGGAGGGTGGCACGTTCAACTTCGACGACGGTGGTGTGCCGGACGGCTACGCACCCCTTCCGCCACCAGTGGGGGATCAGGGGTACAACGCCATCTGGGTCGTCTCGGGCGCGCTCTATCCGTTGAACGCTGCAATCTTTCTCCCGCTCTACTCCGCACCCAACTGCGGCGTCGTCCCACCGTACGGGGAGTCCTACGCCGTAGCGTTCCAGCCGGCGGATGCCGGACCGTCGGGCACCTTCCCGGCTTGCTCGCAGACGTCCACGGGGCCAACGCCCTGCTACGAACCGGAGCCCTTCGTTTTCGCCGGAATAGGGAATTTCGAGAACGTTCCAGGCGGCATCCTTACGCTCTCGACCTTCAACGCCGACGGCATCGCGACGGGGCAGATGAACACGACCGAAGGAATCGTTCCGCTCGTCGTGAAGAACTGCCAGTAGGCAAGTCGTCGCACAGCTCGCGAGAGAGCTGTGCGTTCACCGCCTTCTCACGCCCGCCGCGCGAGCCAAAACGTGCGCATCGGCCCCTTGCCTTTGATGTCGACGGTGCCGCGCTCCTCCCAGACGAAGCCATCGCCGGCGGAGGCTCGAAACTCGGCGCTCGCGTGGATCGCCCCCGGCGCGCCGTGTGACTCCATCCGGCTCGCCGTGTTGACCGTGTCGCCCCACAGATCGTAGCTGTACTTCGAGACGCCGATCACGCCGGCGACGACCGGTCCCGCATGCACGCCGATGCGCAGGACCAGTCGCCCGTCGGAAACGCGGCCGATCTCGTCACGCATCGCGAGCGCCATCTCGGCGGCGGCGCTCGCGTGGTCCTCCCGCGGGGAGGGCAACCCGGCCACGGCCATGTAGGCGTCGCCGATGGTCTTGATCTTCTCGAGGCCGTGAGCACGCGCCAGCTCGTCGAAGCACGAGAACACGCGGTTGAGCAGCTCGACGAGTGCGTGCGGCTGCATCGTGGCCGACAGCGGCGTGAATCCGACGATGTCGGCGAACAGCACCGAAACCGCGTCGAATCCATCGGCGATCGCCTGCGGCTTTCGCTTGAGCCGCTCGGCGATCGGCTCGGGAAGCATGTTGGCGAGTAGCCGTTCCGACTTGGCCCGTTCCTCGGCGATGGTGCGTTGCTGGGTGAACTCGCGACGGCGGTGGCCCTCGAGCGTCCGGCTGATCGACCAACCCGCGCCGTTGGCGACCAAGACAAAGAACGCTGCGTATGCGAGCTCGGGTGTGGATGCGCCGCCGAGGAGCAGCGCCACCAGCACGAGACCGGTCCCGATCGCCGTCGCGGCGACGCTCCAGCCTATGCGTGCCAGGCCATTGGAGTGCTGGATGACCACCAGCAGCGTCGCCTGCATCACGAGATACTGCGTCGTCGGCCATCGGAGCGGTGAAGCAGCCAGAGCGAACGCCGCGCAGAGCGCAAAGACGCCCATTCGCCCGAAGGAGACCACGCGCTCCCCCCAGCGCGCATAAACCGACGGAGGGACGCGGGCGAACAGGCCCACGAGGAGGCTGAACGGGACCATCGCTCCGTACCGGACCAGCAGGCAGCTACGCAACCGATCCGGCGGAACAACCAGGACATCGCTCAGACCGAGCAGGACATTCATCAGTGCGGCGAGGCCCCACTTCGAAAGATGGCGCCTCTGCGCGACGACGGCGAACCCGGCGCGAAAGTCGGCCTCGAGCCGAGAGTCGTCGAAGGCCATCTATCGGCATTGTACCTGACGGACGGGCGCGTCTCTCTTCAAGCGCTTTCCTCCGCGTGCCCCTCATTCCGCGCCGAGAGCGCTCACCTCGGCCTTTCCGCGGCGCTCGCCACGAAGCGGCGCAATGACCTGCTCCGCGAAGCGCTCCATCTCCTCGAGCTGCGGGCTGCACTGAATGAGGAGCAGATCGACCCCTGCCTTCTCGAACGCGAGCACGCGATCTTGCACTTGCCACGGCGTCCCCGAGAGCCCGGCGCGGAGCCCGCGATTGGACACCGAGTAGTCCTCGAGGCTCACGCGCTGCTCGAGCTGCGTGTTCGTAATCCAGTCCTGGTAGTTACCGTACCCGCGCGACCCGACCGACACGTTCGTAATGCGCTCGACTTCACGCTGCACCTCAGCCTCGCCGTCGCGCACGATGGAGTAAGCAGCCACGCCGTACTGCATCGGCTGGAGCTCCAGCGCACGGCGGCGCGCGCTCATGTCCTCCACCTTGGCCTTTACACGCGTGGGCTCGTCGCCATGCATCACGTAGGCGTCGCACTTCGAAGCGATGAGCGACTTGGCCGCCTCCGACTCGCCGCCGGCGTAGATCGTGGGGCGGGGGCGGCGCACGGGCTTCGGCTCAAGGACCAGGTCGTCGACCTTGTAGCGATCGCCGTGGTGGGTCGTCACGGGCTCGCGCCATCCCCGCGTGACAACGTCCAGCCACTCGGCTGTGTGGGCGTAACGGTCGTCGTGCTGCTCGAAGTGCACGCCGTAGCGGCGCGCCTCGTCCGACCACCACGACGACACCACGTTGAGCGAAAGCCTACCGCCGGAGATGTTGTCGATGTTGGCCGCCTGCTTGGCGAAGATCGCCGGCGCATGGAACGTCGGCCGCACGGCGACCATCAGCTCCACGGTCTCGGTCACGGCGGCGAGCGCGGCTGCGGTCGTCCAGGCGTCGAGCGTGGGCGCCCCGACGCCCTTGATGTCGTTCAGGAACAGCTCGGCGACGAGCGTCAGGTCCCACCCGATGCGCTCGGTCCGCTGCGCGAGCCTCTTCACGTAGGAAAACGACGCCTCCATCCCTTCGTCGTCCACGTTGCGCAGCCAACCGCCGAAGACCGGAAGCCAGTATCCGAATCGCATGTCACCCTCCTCCAGCGCTCGTGCGCGCTCGCGCGACGAGGTAATCGACCAAGCGAGCGAACGGATCGAAGCCGACGACGTTCGGGCCATCGGCGACGAAGTTCGAGAGCGCGTTGATGTCGTAGACGTACGGCGCCCCATCGCGGTCATCGATGAGCAACTCGATGCCCCCCACGTCGAGCTTCACGCGGCGCGCGATCCGCAGGACCCACTCGCACGTCTCGCGCGACGGAGTGAAAGCCTCCACCCGGAGCCTGTTCTTCGCCGCGTCGACCGCGCACGCGCCGCGCACGAGCTCCCGTCCGCCGGGTCCCTGGCAGGCGTCGGCGGGGCAGAGGTTCAAAGACCCTTCCTCAGGATAAACCCTGATGCCGTAGAGAATCTCGCCGCCGAGCACCTCGACGCGCATGATGCTTCCGCCGCGAAGTGGGGCCGCTTCCTGCACGAGCGCCGAGCCGTCGATTCCGAGGTCGAGCCCGCGCGCCACCCCCGCCGCGAGCGCCTCCGCGCTGGCGAAGCGCTCGATTCCGGCGCCGCTCCCCCCAACGTTGGCCTTCACGAAGACGGGGTAGCGGAGGTCGCGCGCTGCATCGAGGGCGCGCGCGCCATCGTTGATCACGCGCGTCGCCGGATAGGCAATGCCGAGCTCGGCGAGCACCTCGAGCTGGTGGGCTTTCGAGATCTCCATCGTGTACGCAGTCGACCCGTTGACGACCGGCACGCCGAGCCGTTCGAGATGACGGAGCCACGAGAGCGTGTGAAACGTCGTCTGCCGTTTGCCGCGCAAGTAGGCTGACGGGCTCGCGCGGTTGAAGACGAGCGAGTAGGGGGGCGCGTGCTCGGAGGGGTCGTACGCGTGGCGGGCAGCGTCGAGCGTGACGAAGGGCACGTCCCGGCGAGCGAGCTCGGAGAAGAGAGGGCGGAACCAGTCAGGGTGTTCGTAGAAGATGGCTAGGGGGCGCGTGTTCATTATTGCGGACACTAGTTCTCCTCAAACGACTGGCCGTCAAGGGGGAACCGAACGGGCGCGGAGTGCGGGAGTGAAAGATCGGCGGCTGGACGCGCGATGTTCGATGTCGACGGAAAAGGGGGCTAGATGTTCACTTAAACGGACGGTTGGGGTGCTCTCGGGGGAGCGCTCTTCCTCGGCGCGCGACCCGCGTGCGCGGCTGCGAGCGCGGCTGCGGCCCGAGGCAGGAGGCACGGGGGAGAGGGGCCCGCGGCGGCGATCCTCAAGCCACGCCCTAGTCCACGAGCCCCGAGCCCCACTCCCCGAGCCCCGACCCGCAGCCGCGCTCGCAGCCGCGCACGCGCACGCCAACGCCCCCCGCGATTCTCCCCGCGCTCCCCGCCTCCTCACCCTACGCCCCGGGCCCCGTCCTACCGCGCACGCGCCGCGCCAACGCCTCCTCACTTCGCGCGCACTGCACTCCCTGCGGCGTTGTCACGTCGCCTGCGCTCCTACGTCCGAGGCCCGGGGCTCCGGGCGAGGAGGCTTCCCCATGCACACGACTCGTTTCGCTCATCATCGTCTCGATGCATTCCACGTCGCCCGAGGTGCACTCGTCGCGGGAGACGCACTCGTTCGCAAGCTCCCGCGTGGGTACGGCACGCTCGGAGACCAGATGCGGCGCGCGCTGCTCGGCGCGTACCTCAATCTCACCGAGGCGGCGGCACGCGACGGCAACGATCGCCGCCAGCGCTTCCGGTGCGCGCGCGCCGAGTGCAACGAAGCGGCAGCCGCGGTCGAAGCTGCCTTCGCGCTCGGGCTCATCGCCGAAGACGAATCCAACGCCCTCCTCTCCGAGCTCGATCGCCTCGCAGCGATGCTCACGCGCCTAGCGGGCTTCGGCGCGTAGCCAGCTCTCGCGGGTGGCGCGCGTCACCCGCGCGCGTCCCGCGTGGGCGTGCGCGGCGGCGAGCGCGGGTGCG
>JBKQKP010000218.1:0-50680 GCA_052147435.1 Polyangiaceae bacterium
TTGAGCCAGGTCATGCCCGTCAACAGGATGCCCAGCATTTCCGTGGAGCCGACTCCACTGGCAAATGCGCCCAGGGCCCCGCCCATGCAGGTATGCGAGTCGGTGCCGAGCACGACCTGGCCGGGAAGAACATGCCCGCGCTCGACCATCACCTGGTGGCACGGTCCCTCCAATTCATAGTAGTTCGCAATGCCGTGCTCGCGCGCCCAGTCGCGGGTAAACTTGACGATTCCGGCCTGTTTCGCGGTCGCCGCGGGGGTGTAGTGATCGGAGATGATGACAACCTTATCTTTGTCCCATAGAAGACCGTCGTCTGGTCCGTGCACGTCGGAGCAAGCACGCAGGCTCCCAACAATCCGGCGTCCGGGCAGGGGGCGCTCGTGATCGATCCCCCTGCATCGAGACAGCTCGCGATGAACGGCGTCCAGTCGCCGTCCTCGCTCTCCGACCACTCCTCGCACGTCGCCGGCCCTGCGCCCCCGGCCTGGGGACGGCCATTGTCGAGCGCGAGCGCGCAGGTCGCGGTGTACGCGAACGAAGCCGCGTCGGGCGTGCCAGACGCGCCCGACGCGCCGCACTCGGCGTACGCGCTTGCGGGGGCGTTCCCCGAATCGACCGCCGGCACGGTCGTGCTCGTCGTGCCGGTGCACCCCAGGAGCACAGCGGCCGCGAGCGGGAGGATCGCTGCGATTTGCCTCATGTTCGCCTGCCCCGCAGCATAATCGCGAGCACGGCGGAAGCACGCTCGCTAGCCATGCACTTCACCACGTCCTGCGCTAGATTTTCTCCCGTCATGACGAAATCGCTTCGAGCGCTCGTCTCGCTCGCGTTCACGGTCTGCGGGATCGTGTCGCTGGCGTCGGCGTGCAACGGGAGTGTCTCGGGCTACGAGTACGGCGGCTGGCGGGGAGACCCGTGCGGCCAGTACGCCTCGTGCGGGACCTGCACCCCCGTCATGGGCTGCGGCTGGTGCACGACCGGCGTGAACCAGGGAATGTGCGCGAGCGATCCGAACGAGTGCGCGGGCGCTGCGGCCTTCAGCTGGACGTGGAATGCGAGCGGCTGCTTCGCCCCCGCGGACGCAGGGGTCGTGGAGCCCGTTGACGCGGGGACCCCCTCCCCGGTCGACGCGGCCCCCGTCGGGAACCCCATCTCGAGCTTCGACGCGCGCGTGCCGGGGACACCGGATGACGCCGAAGTGCCGGACGACGCGTCACACACGCCCATCGACGCGGCCGGCCAGAACTGACGGCCCGCGCGGCTCCGAATCGCCGACTCAGCCAACCCGGCTCGAGATGAGCGCCACCATCAGCGCGCCGAAGACGATGGCGAACACGATCCCGAAGAGAAGGCCGATCCGGCGCCGCCGGCGCGCGCCGTCGAACGGGACTTCCAGGTCGAACGAAGGGGCGCGCGGGGCAGTGGGGACGGGGAGACCCGGAACCTGCGGCGTCACGACGACCGTGCCGAACGGATCGCCCGGGGCCTGCTGCACGACGACCGACGCCACCGCGGGCGGGGGGATCGCGCGCTGAGGCGGGGGAGGCGCGGCAACAGGCGCTACGAATTGGATGGGCGCAGGGGGTGCTTGGGGCGCGGGGGGCGCCATTGACCCCGGGAACATTCGCTCGATGGCCTCGAGCCGACGTCCGAGATCGTTTACGGCGTAGTGAAGCGGCGCGAGCGCCTCCTCGAGCACTTGCTGGAGAAGAACGCGCGCCTCGTCACGAACTTCGAGCGCGCGCCGGAGGTCATCGGGCTGGACGCGCGTCGGCTCTTCCTCCTCCGGGTCTTCGCCGCCGCGGGCGGACCCTGGAGGCGGTGGCTCCGTGACGAGCGTCGGGGACGACGGAGGCGGAGGGGGGGGAGGAGTCGAGAAGGAGCGCGGGGGGATCGGCGGCGGAGCGCTCGACCAGGTGATCGTCGGGATCGCCATCGCCGGCCGGGCGACGCCCGCCGTGGGGGCCGGGAGCGATTTGGGTTTGACTGGCGCAGGCGCAGGCGTCGCGCCCCGCGGCGGAGACGAAGTGGTGTCCCCCGGGTTTGGTGGCCCTGGTCTCAGCGGAGCATCAGCTGGCACTCGCGGACTTCACCCTTCTTCGCTTCCTTCGTGCACGTCGAGAACGCCGCGCGCGCGTCGGCGGATTTCCCTGCCATCTGATAGGCCGCGCCGAGGAGAAGCCACGCGTCGGCATCGGTCGGATCGAGCGCCGTCGAGCGCAGCGCCGACATGATGGCGTCGTTGATCTTGTTGTGATCGAGGGCGTGCTGCGCGTCTGCTTTCTCTTCGAGGGCCGACTTCAGCGGAACGTCGGGCGCAGCCGAAGCCGATTCGGCGGGCGCGGCGGAGGCCGACGCCGTCGCCGTCGCCACCGCGGTCGGCGCCGCAGGCGGGGGCGGTGCCGCCGAGACGACGGGCTCCGGCGCAGGGGCCGCGGCCGTCGTGGCGACCGGGGCGGGCTCGGCGGACTTGTTGCCGTGCGCGAGTGCGCGCGCGAACGCCACCAGGCACACGACCGCGCAGACCGCGACGGTGATCCAGACGTACCGCATGAACGCGCCGCGCCGATGCGGATGGAGCTCCAGCCCCAGCGCGCTCGCATCGCTCTCGCGAACGTCGCTATGAAGAGTCGAGCGCTCGATCGCCTCCCCCTCTTCGAAGAACTTCGCGGCGTGGCCGTCGATGTGATCGCCCCCCTTCTTCCGCGAGCGCGCCCCCTTCCCCTTCCCCCCAGCATCGCCCTTCGCCTGGACCGGCTCCGGCGCCGGCGTCTTCTCCTTCACGGCCGGGGGCCGTCGCGAGCGCGCGCCGGCAGACTTCACACCCGGGGGCTTCGGCGTCTCGCCCCTCACGCTGGGGGGCGGCTTCGGCGTCAGGCTCTTCGGGCTCAGGCTCTTGGGGCTCACAGCCTCGGGCGGCTTCGGCGTCTCCTTCGCGCTCACCCCCGGCGGCTTCGGCGTCACGGAACGCCTCGGGGCGACGGACTTGGGGGAGATCGATTTCGAGGCAACCGGCGGTGGTGTCTCGCTTTTCACCACGACGCCGTTCGGCTCCGGCGTCTCCGACTTCGATCGCGCGCGCAGCGACTTTCGCGGGCGAGCCTTCGACGCTGCCTCCTGTGCCCCGCTCTCCGCGTCCTCGTCGTCCTCTTTTTCCGGGGCGTCCCCATCATGCGGGGACCGGGATTCGTCGCTCATCAGGTTCTCCGAAAAAGGCCGGCGGGACTGCGCCGAGCATATTGTGAGGGAGTTTTCGTCCGAGGGGTCACACACGTGATCGCATTTGTAGGACGACATCCTACCCGATCGCGCGGACGTGGTGGTTCCGCCGAAACGCGCATCCAACGTCGCGAAGTCGCAGCGCCTGTTGTAAGGCCCGTCCATGCCGTTCGGGGCCCCTTTTCGACTTCTCCTTGTCGCGCCTACCGTGTCTGTCGCATTTGCCGCGATCGTGGCCGTCGCGTCCGCCGGTTGCCATGGCGGAGCCAACGGAAAGGGCGATGCGCCGCAGCCCGCCCCTTCGTCGTCGCGGCCGGCCGCTGCGCCCGCCCCCTCCGGCCCGTCGCTCGTCGCTGCTCACGTCCCGAGCGACGGCCCCCCCGCGCTTCAGGGCTCCATCGCCGTCCCTACCCGCTCGATCGGCCTCGCGATCTACGCGCCCCAGCCGATCGACCCGGTGGTGGTCAAGGACACCCAGGAGACCGCGCGGCAGCGGTTCCCGGGGGTCAACGTCCTGTTGATGCCGATGGACGCTCCGCTCCCCCAGGCGTTGATCTTCGCCCCCGACATCGGGTCGTTCGCCCCTCCGACGGAGCAGCAGATCGCTTACTTCGGGCGGGGGCTCGACGCCGCGCAGCGACACGCGGCGGCGGCGTCGAAGGGGGTCCTCATTCTCGGCTGGAAGCTCGACGCGGATCCCACGCTCGATCGCCTTCGCGACGCGCAGCGGCTCGCGCTCGAGGTCGCGCAGAAGACCGGCGGCACCATCTGGGACGAGACCACCGGCCAGCTCTTCGGCGTCCTCGCGTGGAAAAGAATGCGGCTCGACGGCTGGGAAGGGAACATCCCCGATATCCGTCAGCACATCCTGATCCACTACCAAGGCCAGGCCGAGCCGCACCGCGCCGTCACCGTCGGCATGGTGAAGTTCGGCCTCCCCGATCTGATCGTCGACGACGTCCTGCCGAGCGACGCCGAGCGGATGACGAACCTCGTCGAGGCCGTGGCGCAGTTGCTCGTCCAGGGGGACACGCCGGGGACGAGCGGAGCGTTCGGCGTGAACCTCAAAGAGATTCGCCACGTCGCGGCCCGCACGGCGCTCATGGCGACCACGGGAAAGGACGCGCAGCTCACGGGGCGCGTCGAGCTCGTTCCTACCCAGGCTCGGCCGGGGGATCCGGAGAATCGTCTCGTCACGCTCCGTTTCCCTTATCCCGGCGCGACGGAGGCGCAGAAGGTGGCGTCCGCGATCACGGCCATCCTGGGGACGGCAGCGCGATGAAGCTTCTCCTGATCGATGGCGCCGGCGGCTCGCGGATCGAGACCGAGATGCAGGCGGTCCCGCGTGTCGGGGACGAGCTCTTCGTCTCACGCGCCGACGGGGACCGCGGTTTCTATCGCGTGACCGCGGTGCAGTTCGCCGCGTACGAGACCGGCGTTCGTCCCGAATCGGAGCACGTGGCCAAGCTCCTGATCGAGCGGGTCGAGCTGCCGGGCTGAGCTCGAATGGCCCCAGTTACGCCCCCCTCCTCCCCGCCGGAACGCACGCACTCGCCCCTCTCGCTCGCGCTCGCGCTCGTCCCGGGGACGTTGCTCGCGGGGGTCGCGGGGGGGATCGCGTTCCCGATTCTCCCGATCGTCGGCGTGCGGGAGGGGCTGTCGCTTCCGTTCATCGGGCTCATCCTCGCGGCGAACCGCGCGGTGCGCGTCGTGTCGAGCCCCGTCGTCGGCGCGCTCGCGGACCGCTTCGGCGGGCGGCGGACGATGCTCGTGGGGCTCACGCTCACGATCGTCGTGATGGGGCTCTACGCGCTCGGCATCGTGACGGGACACGTGGGCCCGCTCTTCCTGGCGGGTCGACTGGTCCACGGGCTCGGCTCCGCGTGCGTCTTCGTCTCCGCGCAGGCGCTCGCCCTTCGCGCCGGCGGAAGGGAGCACGGCGGAGGGACCGCAGGCTTGGTGCGCGCGGCGATGGTGCTCGGGATCCCGGTGGGGCTCACGGTGGGGGGGCTCCTCTCGGATCGCTTCGGCGACGCCGCGGCCTTCGAGATCGCCGCCGTCGGCGTCGTCCTCGCGCTCGTGGCAGCCTGGGCACGCGTCCCCGACCTGCGCGCCCCGATCGCGCGCCGCGCCCCTCTCGGCGAGACGCTGCGCGCGATGAGCGATCGACGCCTCCTCGCCGTCGGCGGTCTGAACTTCGTCATGAGTTTCGCGGCCGGCGGTATGGTCCTGACGACGCTGGCGCTCCTCGTCCACAGCCGTCACGTCTCGGTCTTCGCGCGCAACGAGCAGGGGACGGCGGGGATGCTCATGGGCCTCATGACCATCGTCGACACCGCCGTCACACCGTTCGCCGGTCGCCTCGGGGACCGGTGGCACGCGCACGCGCGCGTGGCGACGGTGTCGCTGGCTACGCTCGTCCCGGGCCTCCTAACCGTGGGGCTCTCGAAGGGTGCATTGGGGATTGGAGTGGGGATCGCGATCATCGGCCTCGGGACGGCGGGGCTCGGGCCTTCGCTCCTCGTCATCATGGGGGCGATCGTTCCGCGTGAGCGCCAGGGGACAGGGGCCGGCCTGCTGCAGTTCTGCGGAGACGTCGGGGGGATGCTCGGACCGCTCGTCGGCACGGCGCTCTTCGCGGGGAACGTGTCGACGCCCTACGTGGGGACCGCGGCGCTCGTGGCGTGCTTCGTCCCTGCGGCACTGTGGCTCGCGCGGATCGAGCGGCGCGCCGTCAGGGAGTGACCTCCTTGACGGCACCGATCCCGAGCGCCTTCAGCTTCTCGAAGCTCTGGCTCTTCGGGCCGACGACCACGACCGGCCAGTGATCGGGCTGGATGATCTTCTGCACCGCCGCCATGACGTCGGCTTTCTGCACCGCGCGCACCCGCGCCGTCAGCGTCGCGAAGTAGTCGAGCGGAAGGCCGAGCTCGACGAGTCGCGCGATCGATGAGGCCACAGCGTCGTTGGTCTCGAGCTGCGAAGGGAGGGCGCGGATGATCGCCTCCTTGGCCATCGCGAGCTCCGCGTCGGTGATCGGATCGGTGCTCATCCGGGCGAGCTCTTTCTCGTACTCGGTCACCGCGTCCGCCGTGTGCTCCGCGACGATGCCTCCCCGTGCCGTGAGCACCGACACGTCGCGATAGCGCTCGACGCCCGAATTGACGCCGTAGCTGTAGCCCTTCTGCTCGCGAATGTTCCAGTTGAGCCGGCTGCTGAAGAGCCCCCCCAGCGCGGTGTTGGCGATCATCAAGGGGAGGATCGCAGGGTCGCTCGGCTTCGGGACGCGCCACCCCGCCCAGACCTGGGACTGCGATCCGGTCGGCAGATCGGTGAAGACGATCGAGCGTGCCCCGGCAGCGGGAAAGCTCACCGGCTTTCGCGGGGGGAGCTTCCCTTTCTTCCATGTCCCGAGCGCGCTCTCGAGGGCCGCGACGGCTTCGTCGGGAGTGAGGTCGCCCGAGACCGAGATGACGGCGTTGTTCGGGACGTAGAAGGTTCCGTGGTAGCGCTCGAGATCCTTGACGGTGATCGCTTTCACTGTTTCGGGGGTGCCCCCTCCGGGGAGCCCCCACGGGTTCTTGTCGCCCCAGAGGAGGCGGTTGTAGCTGTCGCTCGCGAGCGAACCTGGCCTCCCTTTTTTCGCCGCCAGCGCCGTGAGGATCAAGCCCCGCACCCGCTCGACGTCGTCAGACTTGAAGGCGGGGTGAAGGAGCACGTCGGCCAGCAAAGCGAGGGCGTCGGGGAGCGTCTCTTTGAGCGCGTTCAAGTGCAGCGTGCTCGTCTCGAAGCCGTTGTCGGTCGAGAGCAGCGCGCCGAGGCGCTGGCGGGCGATCTCGAGCTCCGCCGCCGAATGCGTGGTGGTCCCTTCGAGGAGCATCGTGGCCACGAAGCCCGACAGGCCGCGACGGTTCAGCGGCTCCTGGTCGACGCCGCTCTGCAGGTCGATCTCGACGGCGACGAGCGGGAGCGCGTGGTTCTCGACGACGAGCACCTGCGCGCCGTTCTTGAGCCGGCGCTCGACCGGAACCGGCGCCGTGAACGACGGCTCGGTCGGCAGCGGCGCCGGCTTGCTCGCGCGGAACGGTTCGTCGGGGGTTACCGCGACCGGGGCAGGCGGAGGCGCCGCGGGCGGCGTTGCGGCGGGGGGAGCGGCGGGAGGCGCGGCCGGGGGGGGAACCTCGGACGCGCCGCACGCGGTGGCGAGGAAGGCGAGGAGGCCAACGAGGGTGGTGCGCATGGCTACTTGGCCCCCGCGCTGTTCGAGGAGGGACCGCCCGAGCCGGCAGGCTGGATGTCGAGAATGAGTCTGTGATCCTTCAACAGATACTTGTTCGCGAACGCCTTCACGGCCTCGGGCGTCACGGCGCGGTAGCGGGCGAGGTCCTTCGGGAGGTAGCCAGGATCGCCGAGGAACGTCTGGTAGTTGTTCAGCACGTCAGCCTTCCCGCCGAAGCCGCCGATGCGCTCGAGCGCGCGCAGCTTGCCGGCGAGGATCACGCGCTGCGCCCGCTCGACCTCGTCGCGCGTGACGCCGTTCTGGCGCACGTCGTCGAGGATCTGCTCGATCACCGGGGCGAGCTCCGCGGTCTGGTGCCCTTCTTTGACCGTCGCCTGGACGACGAAGACGCCGCCGAGCCCCTGGGTCTCGTTGTCCGCGTCGACGTCGGCCGCGATCTGCCGCTTCTGGACGAGCTCCTGGTACAGGCGCGACGCCTTCCCCCCGGCGAGAATGCGCACGAGCACGTCCCCCGCGGGCTCGTCGGGATCGAACATCTTCACACCGACCCACGCGAGCCGCAGCTGGGGGATCTTGGCGACCTGATCGTTCAGCGTCTCCTTCACGACCCCGGGGAGCTGGGGCTGCGGGATGTCGGGACGGACGACGTCGGGCCCGCGCGGGATGGGACCGAAGTACTGCGCGACGAGCGCCTTGGCGGTCGCCGGATCGAAGTTGCCGACGATGGCGATCGACGCGTTGTTCGGACCGTAGAACTGGCGGAAGAAACCGCGCAGGTCGTCGAGCGACGCGCTCTGGATCTCGGCGATGGTCCCGATCACGCAGTCGTAATACGGGTGCGGCTTCGGGTAGAAGACGTCGCACGTGCGCAGCTCGGCGGTGCCGTAGGCGCGGTTCTCGTACGACTGGCGCCGCTCGTTCGAGACGACGTCGCGCTGCACGTTGAGCTTTTTCTCGTCGAGGGTGTCGAGGAGGAACCCCATGCGATCGCTCTCGACCCAGAGCGCCGTGGGGAGCTCGGACGAGGGGAGGATCTCGAAGTAGTTGGTGCGATCTTCGCTCGTCGTGCCGTTGGCCATTCGCCCGGCGGAGGCCCCCGCCGACTCGAGGATCTTGAAGGGCTCGAGGCCGAGGTGCTTCGTCCCCGCGAAGAGGAGCATGTGCTCGAACAGGTGGGCGAAGCCGCTCTTGCCGGGGACCTGGTTGGCGGCGGCGACGTGGTACCAGATGTCGACCGCGACCTGCGGGAGCCGGTGGTCCTCGCTGAGGATGACGGTGAGGCCGTTCGGGAGCGTGTATTTCTCGAACGGAATGGTGGGATCTTGGGCTGCGACGGTGGCGGCGAAGGCGAGCGCGGCGAACATGGAGGGGGAGCCTAGCGCTACTGCGTCGGATCGTCGCGTACGGCTTGTCGGACACGCCGTCCGCCTCTTGTCTGTCCCCCACCCAGCCTCCCCACGATCTCCTCACGATTGGTCTCGGTTCAGACCGCGCTTTCCAGCGAGCCGCGCGAAGGGAGCCCCCCACCCGGCCTCCCCCCGAATCGGGGGGAGGAGAACACTTGGCGCGATCGAGAGGACGAACTCACCACACGCAACGGTCCGCTAGCAAAGAAGCATGCTCCGCTTTCTCCTCCCCCCGACTCGGGGGGAGGCCGGGTGGGGGGCTCTCTTTTCGCACGCGACGACGGGGAAGGGACGCTCGGAATCGACGTACCTTCACGCCCGCTTCCTCTTCGTCGCGCCCCGCCGCGCCCCACTCTCCTGCCTCAGCGGCAGCGTCATCGTCACGGTCGTCCCCTCCCCTAGCGTGCTCGCGAGCGTGAGGTCCCCCCCGTGCACCGCCCGCGCGACCCGGCGCGCGATGTAGAGACCGAAGCCCGTCCCCCCCGGCTTCGAGCTCCCGAACGGAACGAACGCGCGCGCGACGTCGCGCTCGTGCATCCCGGCGCCGAAGTCGCGGACGGTCACCGTCACGTCGATCGCGCTGGCCCGCCCGGTCACGACGATGCGGATCGCACGCTCGTGACTCTCGGCGCCCCCGTCGTACGCCTCGACGGCGTTCTTCAAGATGTTGCCGAACGCCTGGCGCAGAAAGCTCGCGTCGCCGTCGATCACGAGCGGCCGCTCGAGCCCCGAGAGGTCCACGTCGATCCTCCCGGCGCGATCGGGGAACCGCCCGCCGAGGAGCGACGCCTCGTCGGCGACCAGCGCGGCGACGTCCTCGCGCCGCAGATCCGGCTCGACCGGGCGCGAGTGCATCCGCCCCGTCTCGAGCACGCGCTGGAAGAACGCGAAGCGCTCCTGGAGCCGGTCTGCCAGAGCGCGGACCCGCGCGCGATCGATCTCCGGCGCGTCGACGGCCTCGCGCAGGTGCGTCGCCGCCATCTTGAAGTCCATGAACGTCGCGCCCGTCTCGTGGACCATGCGCCGGACGAAGTACTCCGTCTCGTGCGCGGCGATCCGGCGCGCCGCGGCGCGCGCCCCGCGCCGGTCGATCTCGCGGTACCACCCCTCGACGCGCGCGTCGTGCTCCTCGTCCGCCGCGGCGACGCGGCGCAACGTCGCCCGCCGGCGCGCCGCCTGCTCCGCCGCCTCGCGAACGTACGGGCTGCGGTCCTTCGCGAGCGACGGGACGATCTCCTGGAACGCCGGCTCCGGCAGGTACGCGGCCGCCTCTGCCACGCTCTGCCGCACGCGCGGGCTCGCGTCCTTCGAGAGAAGCGCGATGCGATCGACGAGCGCTCGTAGCACCTCGGAGTCCAGCACGCCGTCGCGCAGACGGTCGCCGCACCGGCGCACGGCGCCGGCGACCGCCAACGGATCATGGTGAGTGAGCGCCGCCAGCGACGCCAGCGTCGCCAGCGTTCCCAGCGCCTCCTCAGCGGACTCCATAAAAATCCTTGCGCGTCACGAACGCGGTCCGCCCCCCTTCGAACGTGGTCTCCATCGGCTCGCGCACCTTCTCGGGCGCCCCCTCGGCCTCGATCCACCCCCGCTTGCCGTCGCTCCCGAGCTCGAACACGCGCTGCGCCTTGCCCAGGATCGGAATGTTCCCGTTGTGCGAGACGAAGATGAACTGCATCTCCTCCTGCACCTCCGCGAACATCGTGCAGAGGGTCGCCGCGAGGTGACGGTTCGCGAGGTCGTCCTCGGGCTGGTCCACGACGAGAGATCCGCGCTGGAGCAGGATGATCGAGAAGAACGCGAGCTTGCGCTGCCCCGAAGAGAGGTCCTCGCTCGGCTTCAGCTGGTCGCCGACGAGGAGCGACACGACGGCGATGGGGGGCACGTCAACGGTCTCGAGCTTGTAGACGAGCGGGTTCTCGAGCAGCACCGAGATCAGGCGCAGCGCCGTGGCCTTGCTGTCCAGCTTGTCCTCGAGGCGAGACGCGTCGCCGCGCATCACCTGCGCGAAGAGGTCCTCGGGACTGAAGCTCGCCGCGACGACGTCGAGATCCTTCTTCTCGAAGCGCTTCTTGTAGGTGAGCTCGTCGAGCAGGGCCCGGTAAGCGCTGCGCTCGGCCTCCGGCGTGACGGTGACCTGAACGCGCTTCTGGAGCGCGTCGGTGACCTTTTTCGCCGCGCCGTCGAGCACGTCGCCGAGCTCCGTCTCGACCGCGCGCAGGCGGGCGCGGAGGCGATCGCGCTGGGCGACGACGCGGCTCCGCTCGTGGAGGCGAGCGGTGTGCTCGTCGCGCGCCTTCTCGAGCTCGGCCACGGTCTTCTCGAGCTTCAGTCGCTCGAAGGCGCGCCCGGCGTCGCTCTCGTGCTTGGCGAGGAGCGCGCGGTAGGCGTCGTCGTCGGGGGCGTGGCGCTCGGCGAGGGCGCGCTTGTTCTTGGCGAAGAGCGTCGTCGCTTGGTCGCATTGGGCTGCGGTTCGCGTGGCGGCTGCCTCGAGCTCGCCGGCGATCCGCGCGAGCTCGCGCGTCACCTCGGCGACGAGGGGCGCGTTCGGGCCGCGCTCTGCCTCCGGATCGAGCACCTGCCCGAGCCGCCGTTGCGCCGTCGCGGCGAACACCCCCGCCTCGCCCCGCAGCCACGCGATTTCGCGCTCCGCGGCGTCGAGGAGGAGCCGCTCTCGCTCGCGCCACGCTTTGGTCCGATTGGCCTGCTCGAGATCGACCGAGTCACCCCCCGCCGCCTTCTTCAGCTCGTCGAGACGCGCGCGCTCGGCCGGGAGCGCCTTGTGCTTCTTGGCCAGCTCGGCGATCTCGCGATCGAGGCGGAACAGCGCCGGCGCGCTGTCGTCGAGCTCGCGCCGAACCTTCGCGAGCTCCTCGCGCACCCGCTCGACCTCCCCCTGCGCGAAGCTCGTGAGGAGCTCCAGGCGCGCATTGCCGTCGGTCGCCATCAGCTCGAGCTCTCCGTGCCCGGCGAAGTGGACGGGGAGCATGTCGAGGATCGCCTTCACGCTCGGCATCGAGCCCGCAGCCGACTCCACGCGCGGCCCCGCCTCCCCTCCGGCGCGCGACAGCTCGTACTCGGCGCCGTAGGCAGAAGCTATGGTGACGAACGCGCGTCCGGAGCCGAGGTTCGCCCCGAGCACTTTCTCCTGCTCGTCTTTCTTCACCGGCGGGACGGGGAGGCACAGGACGTAGCGGAGGATGGTGAGGAGCGTGGACTTGCCGGAGCCCGGATCGCCGAAGACGACGTTGCCGCCAGGGGCGAAGCGGACGTCGATGCCGTGGAGGTAGCCGCCGGTGACGCGGATGCGGGTGATCCAGGAGTGTTTGGGAGGGGGGGAGGGAGAGGAGGAAGAGGAGGAAGAGGAGGAAGAGGGAGAAGAAGAGGAGGGATTGGGGGGCGACATGCGCGGCGGTGTAGCGCGGGCGTAGATCGCGGCAAAGAAGTTCTGCTGGGGCATCGTCGAAAGTGGGCGTGCCACCGATAGCTTCTCGCGGTCCCGGAAAATTCAGCGGCAGCACCATCTTCTCCCTCGCTTCGCCCTCGACTACATGCGGGAACCGGAGGGGTCGGATGGGGGGGAGAGCCTGGGCGGCGCCGCTCGATCAGATCGAGAGCCTTGGAACGCGCGCGCCTACGTTCCACCCGTTCAACGGCGGCATGCGGACGAGGTTGAAGGTCACGACCCGCGACGGGGGTGAGCATCTCTTCGTCGTCGGCGCGCCGGCTCGGGTCGCCGACGAGCTGCGAAGCCTCGCGACCGGCGCTGCGACCAAGACATCGTAAGGCTCGCCGTGTTCACGCTCCGCTGCACCGGACGACTCCTCAAGCGCACGCGAGTCGCCTTCACCGACACGACGCGAGACCAGCACGCGCCTCGGCGACTGGTACGCGAACCTGATCTATGTCGGATATCACCGCATCAAGACGCGTCCGCTCGTCTTCCGTCAGCTCCGACTTGGCGAACGCGCGAACCTTCTCAAGCGCGTCCAGCAGCGCGCCCCACTCGTCCGTCATCCCCGACGTGAGCGGCCACCCCTGGAGAATCCGTCGCAATGCAGCCAGGCATCGTCGGGCGCACCAGCCCCCCACGAGCCCATCAATCTCTCGGAGTATCTCCGCGGTCGCTCGGACATGGGCATCATCTCACGATAGACCCGATGGCCGAGCCTAGGCGCGCGCTAGCACGCGCGTCGGATCTGGCGTCACCGGTCCGTGCCACCCCGCTGGCCGGCACGGCCACCTCGCCTTCTGCCGGCACCCGTGTGTTTTCCCCGCCTTCGGCCCTGGCACGCACTTCGCACCCTCCGCGATCTCTGCCGCGCCCTTGCGCCCCCATTCACCACCTGCGACATTCACCATACGGTGATCGAGGCCCGCGCGACGGAAGACCATGACGACACCCCGTAAGTCCGCCCGTTCGCGCGCCGCCACACTCCCCCCCGACGCGTGCCCCCGATGCGCCACCCCGATGAAGCAGGCCCACGGCACCCTGCGCCTCCCCGTCAACGGCGAAGAGATTCCCGTCCCGCACTCCGCGCACCTCCGCTGCCCGAAGTGCAAGGAGACGGTGCTCCGCCTCGAGGACGCGCGTCGCCTCGGCGAGGATGCGATCGCCCTCTATCGCCGTAAGCACGGCCTCCTCTCCGCGGCCGACATCCGCGCGATCCGCGATCACTTCACCCTCACGCAAGGGGAGCTCGCGAGACTGCTCCACCTCGGGCAGAACACGGTCTCGCGCTGGGAGTCCGGTCGAAACGTGCAGACCGCGGCGATGGACGTGCTGCTCCGCTTGTTGCGCGACGTGCCTGGGAGCCTCGAGTACCTCAAGAGGCACGCGGCGTAGGGGCTCACCAAGCGCCCCCCGCGAAGCGGACACCGCGTGACACCGCTCCCACAGGTCCGGGACACGGATTGGAAAAGGTGTGACAGCACACCAATCGCCCTGCGATTTCGGCCGTCCGGGGACTGGCGCGGCGGTTGCTCTACCTCTTCTCCGAAGACACGGCCCGAAGCGTCCGAGCGTGGTGCTCGACGCCCGCGGCCGCGAGCAAGAGACCGCGCAGCTCCGCGCAGAAGGATGAATCATGCTCAAGCACGGGAAACGAAGTGGACTCCGGACCGCCCTCGCCCTGATCGGTGTGCTTGGCGTCGTCGTCAGCGCCAGCAGCGCCGACGCGAGCAGCGCCAGCGCCAAGAGCGCCAGCGCTGCCGTGGAGTGCGAATGGCCGCCGTTGATCTGCGAGCTCTTTGGGCTGAAGTGAGCTAGCCGCGCGGGGAAGTTGGTGGCCGTCGCACGAGGCGGTGCCCGTCACGCGGGCCCACCGCTTCGCTCGGCGGCGCGACTTCGCGGGAAAGATGCGCGCACGCGCGCGGTCGAGCGGAGGAATCCGGATGACATCTTGCGTCCGGATGACACTTGCGAAGGAGGCTTCCGTCCAAGCGTTATCCTTCTCCGATGCCCTCGATCCTCGATCGCGTCCACAAGCTCCTCGCGCTCGCCGCGTCGCCGAACGCGAACGAGGCGCGCAACGCGGCCTACCTCGCCGCGAAGCTGATTCGCGAGCACCGCCTCGAGCTGCGCGAGCCCGCGGGCGGCGCGCGACGGCCCACGCCGTCAGGGCGCAAGGCGACGCCCGAGCCGACGCGCGTGAAGACGCCGCCCCCCAAGCGCAAGAGCCACTCCTCCAAGGGGGGCGTGCATGCCGTGAGGGAGGTCCCCACGCGCATCACGAGCCCGCTCGGCGGCGACTGCGTAGTCTGCGGCAAGCGTTACCGTGCGGGCTCGGAGGTCTTCTGGTCGGACGCCGAGGGCGGGCTGCACCCCGCCTGCATCGATGCGTGGGGGAAGAGGCGCGGTCGCAGGTGACGCGGCCGTACGAACCTTCTCATAACGCGTTGTCGACGATCCAGACGGGATTTCTCCCGCGCAATTCGCGGAACGCGGCGCGCGTCCCGTCCGCGGAGACCATGAAGTCCTGGTTTCCCACCGCCTCTTCGGCGCCGCCCTTGAAGACGGTCGTCTGCCTGCCGTCCGCCCACACGTAGTCCACGCGCCCTGGTCCGTTGCCCAGAAAGACTCCCTTGCCATCGGCGTCGTAGGCGAGCGCCCAGAGGGAATTCCCGCGTTGAAGGCCGTCCGGCGCGTCGATCGTGATCGGGACCGAGCGGAGCTTCCTGGCCGTGCCGTCCAAGCCGAAGAAGTCGATGGATCGGTAGGTGGGGATCGCGATTTCACGCCCGTCCGGCGACACGTCCCAGATGCGCGACGTGACCCTTGTCTTGCTCAGGGCTACGGGCAGGCCCTCAATCGGCGCGCGCGTTCCGTCTCGTGGGTCGAGGCGATACCACGCGGCGTCTTCCGTGGATGCGTGCCAGAGCACGACGCACGCCGGCCCGTTCGCGGGGCACCGCATCCGCATGTTCGAGGCCAGCGGAAGGGCGAGGTCGGGCGCCGCGAAGAGGACGCTCGCGGCGCCGAAGGTCTTGCCGTCGAAAGGCGCACGCAAGAGCGACGCGGGGCCGTCGCCGGCCACCCTCCAGTAGAGGACGGCGTCTCGACCCGGCGCGAGCTGGGGGGCTCCGTTTCCGGCTGGGCCGAGAGTCAGCAGTCGCTCGGGGGACTCGCCGGCGACGTCCTGCGCGTAGATCTCCCCCTCGCCTGATCGGTCCGAAGTGAAGAGCAACGTGCGGCCGTCCGACGCCCACGTCGCGGGCGCGTCGTCGCTGTCCGACGAGGAGAGCGGATGCACGTCCACGACGCGGCGGGACGGCTCGAGGCGCCCGACCATGACGCGAGAGCGCGTCTCGTTCGTCGCCAAGCTGATCGCCCGTAGCGCCCGGTGCACCTTCAGCCCATAGACCTCCAGCCCGGAGAGGCGGACGATCGGCTCCAGACTCCCCCTGCGCTCCAGCGTGGAGGAGTCGAGGCGCAGCGACACGAGGCTGTCCTTCGTAAGGAGGGCGAGCCGATCGTCGTCGATCCACGTGAAGGCGTGGTACTCGAGCGACGGGTCGAGCACGATCGACTTTGCTTGCGACGGCGCGTCGCGGTGCGCGACACGGAGGCGGGCGGCAGCCCCTTGATGGTCGAGCCAGCCGACGAGCGCGCCCGTGGGGGAGATCTCGAACTCGGTCGTGAGCTCGGTGACCGCGCCGAGCTCGCGCGTGACGCCTGTGGCCATCTCCCGCAGCATGTACTGCCCGGTCTTCTGCTCGGCGTCGTACCGCAGCCACAGTACGAAGCGCCCGTCGGCCGACATGGTTGCCCCGGAAGGAGGGACGAGGGAGGGGGCGACTCGAGTGGCCTCCTTGGTGTCGGGACGAATGACATAGAGCGCCCGTTCCGGGCCCGCAGTCTCGACGAGAAGCCGTTCAGCGCTCCCTTCGCCGGCGAAGGATGCCCACGCCACGCCCGCGTCTCCCGGTACTGGGAACCACTCGTCGGCGCGCGTCTCGAGATTGCGTACGCGGAATGTCTTCGGCCGGGGCCGCGCCGCATCGAAGAAGGTGGTGTAGGCCATCTTCGTGCCGTCGGACGACAGCGACCCTGCCCCGACGCCCTCGTCGTAGGCAACGCGCCGGAGCGTCGGCTTCGGTGCGACGGGAAGGGTCGACGCGAGGGGAGCGCCGGCCGCGGGGTGCTCACCGTGCTCGCGTCGTCGCCACTCCGCCCACGCGATCGACGACGCAAGCGCCGCCACTGTGATTCCGACGGCCACGAAGGGCCACCGACGCGGCCGTGGGCGGGCGCACGCTTCGAGCAGCGGGACGAGCGCGGCGCCGTCAAGGGGCCGCTGTTCTTTCGCGTACGAGGTGCATCGGCGCACGAGGTCTTCGATGTCTCGGGGGACCTTCGGCGCCACCTCGCGAAGCCGGCGTCTTGGAGCCCACGCGGGAGACGACCCATCACCCCATTCCCACGGCTTCCCTCCGCGGTGCGCGAATGGGGCCTGCCCGGAGAGCATCTCGTAGAGCACCACGCCGAAACCGTACACATCGGCCCGCGCGTCCACGGCGTCACCGCGCGCTTGCTCCGGCGCCATCGACGCCGGCGTTCCAGCGATGCGTCCTCCCGTCGTCGGCGTGGGCGTCGCCGGCATCGTCGGCGCGAGCCCGAGCGCGGGACGCGGCTCGCTGCTCCCCCCGCTGGGCGCGTCGCCCCCGTCGGGCTCGGGCTCGCCCTCTACCGTCGCGAGGCCGAAGTCGAGCAGCTTCACGTGCCCGTCGCGCGTCAACATCACGTTCTCGCACTTCAGGTCGCGGTGCACGACGCTGGAGCCGTGCGCTCGCGCGAGGCCGCGCGCGATCTCGAGCGCGACGCGCAACGCTTCGGTCACGGGGAGCGGGCCCGTGCGGGCGAGGCGGGTGCGTAGCGTCTCTCCCTCGACGAGCTCCATGACGAAGAAAGCCCCCTCGGACCCTTCGTGCACCTCGTAGATCGACGCGATGTTGGGGTGGTTCACGGCCGCCGCGCTGCGCGCCTCGCGGAGCAGCGTCTCGCGATGGCGCGAATCGGACAGCAACCGCGCCGACAGCACCTTCAGCGCGACCGGGCGTCGTAGCTTCTCGTCGATCGCCTTGTAGACGACCCCCCTCCCTCCGGCGCCGAGCCGCTCGACGACGTGAAAGTGGAGGAACGTTCGCCCCACGAGGTCGGGCTCCGCGGGA
Organism: Polyangiaceae bacterium; assembly: GCA_052147435.1. Taxonomy (GTDB): domain Bacteria; phylum Myxococcota_A; class Polyangia; order Polyangiales; family Polyangiaceae; genus JBKQKP01. The sequence goes on from JBKQKP010000218.1 coordinate 17,536, forward strand.
GCCCCGGCCGACGGGTGGAGCCGCGGCGCCCGTGCGACGTCGCGAAGGAAAGAGTCCACCTCGACGCTCCCGGAAGCGTCCTCCAGCTTGTCCTTCCCCTGCATCGCCGCCCCTTCTTCACACGAGCCTGCGCCCGGCAGCAAGGTCCAGGCGCACGCCTCCGGGTCACCTCCTGCGCGACCGGGATCAGCGCCGTGCCGTGAACACGTCCTCGGCGATCCACGTGTTGTACGTCGTCGGCCGCGTGTGAAACGCGAGGTGCTTCCCGTCCGGCGCCACCATCAGGGCGCCCATGGAAGAGTGCGCGATGTCTGCCCGGCGCCCGTCCTCCCAGAGGTAAGACACCGTCGGCGGCTTGGTGGTGCCGGTCTGGAACCAGCCGATGATCATCCCGCGCCCGTCGGTATCGAACGCGAGACCGGCCACGTCCTCGATGTGGCGAGTCTCCCGCGCCCGGGTACCGCTCAGGGTAAAGACGTGAAGAACGGCCCCCTTGTCGATCACAGCCACCCGGCTGGCGTCAGGCGCCATCTCGAATCTCGGGCCTCTCGGATCCGGGTCGACGAGCCCCTCGATCGGGGCGCGCGACCCGTCGCTGGGGTCGAGCCGATACCAGGTCCACGCCGACGCCGACGAGTCGTAGGAGAGCAGCACGCAGACCGTTCCTCGAGCCGCGCACGCGACGCGAGAGAGGGCCGGAAGCGGCGCGCCGTTCACCCGTCGATCCCGATCGGGAGAAACGAAGAGCACCTCGGCGGGGGCATTGGCCGGACCGAACGGCGCGCGCAGGAGCGACGGCGGCCCGTCCTTGGGGACGCTCCAGTAGAGGATCGCCGCGTCGTCGAGCACGAGCTGCGGCCAGCTGCTGGTCAAGTCCCCGGTGACCACGGGTCGATCGGAGGTGTCGTCGGTGAGGGCGCGCGCATAGATCCCCCAGTGGCCCGAGCGGTTCGACTGGTAGACGAGCGTCTGGCCGTCCTTCGTCCATGCTCCGGGGCGCTCGTCGCTCTCGGCGAGCGTCAGACGTTCCACGTTGGTGAGGCGGTGGGTTCCCGCTTCCAGCTTCCCGACGCTGACGTCTGACTGGCTCTGGGTTCGCATGAAGCTCATCGCGCGAAGGGCCCGGTGGACCTTCAGATGCGTCGCGGACACGCCATGCCAGTGCGTCAGTCGGACGGGCGCGCCGATCCTTTCGAGCGTCGCGGGGTCGATGTGGATCTCCCACAGGTTGGTCTCGTCCGCGTCGTCTTCCTGCATCGACACGACGAGCCGCTCGTCGTCGATCCAGTCGAAGGCGGACATGTTGAAGCTGAGCTTCATGTGCGGATCGGCGAGGACCACGTGCCCCTGCAGAGGCGCGTCGGGGCGGGCGACGGTGAGCTGCGGCGGGTCCCAGCCGTGGACGAGCGCGAGCGTCGAGCCATCGGGAGAGAGCCGGAACGAGTACGACTCGTCCTTAGTCTCGACGATGTCCCTCGTCGTGCCCGTCAAGGCGTCCGTCCTGCCGAACGTGTCCCGCCCGTCCTTTTCGCGGAACCACTCGAAGAAGCGACCGTCCGACGGCATCGTCGGGGGGTTCCAGATCGAGTCCATGATCTTCATGGCTCGCTTCGTGTCGGGCTCGATGCTCCACGAGCCCTCCTGGGTCCAGACGACGATTCGCTCGCCGGCCCCTTCGCCCTCGAACTCGGCGTCGAGAATTGCCTGGCCGTCGGGCGAGCGGATCCACTCGTCGGCTTCCGTGCGGAGGTTGTGCACGCGGAAGGTCTTGCTGTCGCGACCTCGGTACGTCATGCGCTCCGCGTCGTCGGAGAGGCTCATGGGAGAGACCCCCTGCAAGAAGGCCTCGGCGGATTCCGCGGTCACCGCTCGCAGGGTGGGCGCGGCGGGAGCGGCCGAGGAAGGCGCCACCGAGCCGACGGAAGAGGGAGCCGGCGCGTTCGGTGCCCTCGCTCCGCGCGCTCCGCCCACGACGAGAGCGATCGTGGCCGCGCAGAGCGCGGCGATCACGACCGAGAGGAGGATCACGACTCCCCGGCCGCGTCGCGGCGCGCGCGCTTCGACCTCCTCGACGAGCGCGGCGCCGTCCGCCGGCCGTTTCTCCTTTGCATAGGAGAGGCAGCGCGTGACGAGCTGCTCGAGCTCGCGCGAAACCCTCGGCGCGAGCTGGCGCAACGGCCGCCGCGGTCTCCACGCCGGTGCCCTCTCGTCGCCCCACTCCCAGGGCGAGCCGCTGCGATGCGCGAAGGGGACCTCGCCAGCGAGCATCTCGTAGAGCACGACCCCGAACGCATAGACGTCGATGCGCGGGTCGACCGCCTCGCCCCGCGCTTGCTCGGGCGACATCGACGTGGGCGTCCCCGCGACGCGGCCTCCCGTGGTCGGCGTGGGGGTTGCGGGCATCGTCGGCGCGAGACCGAGGGCCGCGCGCGGCTCCGCGCCACGATCATCCGAAGGGGAGTCGCTGCTCGCGTCCTCGTCGTCGCCGCGCACCGTCGCGAGGCCGAAGTCGAGCAGCTTGACGTGCCCGTCGCGGGTGATCATCACGTTCTCGCACTTCAGATCGCGGTGAACGACGCTCGACGCGTGCGCGCGCGCCAGACCGCGCGCGATGTCGAGGCCGATGCGCAGCACCTCGGCTGGGGCCAGCGGCCCCGTGCGGGCCAGTCGCGCTCGGAGCGTCTCCCCCTCCACGAGCTCCATCACGAAGAAGGCGCCGTCGGGTCCCTCGTGGACCTCGTGGATGGCGGCGATGTTCGGGTGGTTTACCGCGGCCGCGCTGCGCGCCTCGCGGAGCAGCGTCTCGCGGTGGCGCCCGTCCGCGAGCAGCCGCGCCGACAACACCTTGAGCGCGACCGGCCGTCGCAGCTTCTCGTCGAGCGCCTTGTAGACGACCCCCATCCCTCCGGCGCCGAGCCGTTCGACGACGTGAAAGTGGAGGAGCGTTCGCCCCACGAGGTCCGGCTCCGCGGAAGCCCCGGCCGGCGGGTGGAGCCGCGGCGCCCGCGCGACGTCGCGAAGGAACGAGTCCACCTCGACGCTTCCGGAAGCGTCCTCGCGCTTGTCCTTCGCCTGCATCGCCGCCCCGGCCTCACACGCGCGCGAAGCTTACGACATCGGCCGAATTCGTGCATTCAGGGCGCGGCCGCGAGGAAGGCGACTTTCGTGGGGATCGCCTTCACATCGCGCACCGGCGCTCGTCCATCCATCAGGGGAGACTCGATGGTTAAGCCGACCGACCCGACCACTGCACTCACGCAGCCACTTGCCGGGTCCCGTACCAACTAATGACCATGGCTCCCCCGGCCCCGCAGGAGTAAGCGGACACCCGGCGCGCGCGGGTAGCTTCGAACCGGACGGCAGGGGGATCTCATGAAGCGTTTCTTGTTGGCACTGGGCTTCGTCGCGGCAATCCCGTTCGCGTGCACGGGCAACACTCCCCCAACCACGAGCGACGGCGGCATCTGCCAACCCCCCGTTTCCGAAACGTGCTCGAGCTGTTTGAGCACCTCCTGCTCGAGCCAGTCGGCCGCCGCCGAGTCTGACTGCGCGGCGGTCATCTCGTGCTACTGCGCGTGCAACCTCGGAGACACCTGCTGCGTCGAGGCATGCGGACCCGCGGTGTCCAACGCCTGCATCAACGACGTGATTGCACTCGCCTCGTGCGGGAGCGGTAGTTGCGGGGGCGACTGCACCGTGACGGTCCCCGGATCGTGCACGCCAGACGCCGGAGCTCAGGATGCCGCGGGCTCCGTCTCCGACGCTTCCGCGGACGCCGACGCGGCGCCGGTCGCTACCGATGCCGGGCCGACGGACGCCAGCGTCACCGACGCCGCGGACGCCAGCGTCCCGGACGCCACCGTGACCGACAGCGGCGTCCCCACCGATGCCGGCGACTCCGGCGAAGACGCAAGCGTCCCTGGCTTCGGCGCCGCCGTCCAAGTGTCCGTGGGCAATGCGACCTCCTGCGCGGTGACCGCGACTGGCGGTGTCGTGTGCTGGGGCTCCAACCCGTCCGGCCAGCTCGGAAACGGCACGACGACGACCAGTCTCATACCAACACCGGTCACCGGCCTCACGTCCGGCGTCGCGTCTGTGTCCATGGGAAACGGCACCGCCTGCGCCGTCACCACGGGCGGTGGCGTCATGTGCTGGGGTAACGGGGGGACCGGTCAGCTCGGGAACAACACGCAGACGAACAGCCTGGTTCCAGTGCAGGTCGTCGGTCTCACGAGCGGCGTGCGGATGGTGTCGCAGGGCGGCGACTCCGCCTGCGCGATCACGTCGGGCGGCGGCGTCGTGTGCTGGGGCGCCGGCGGGTACGGAGAGCTGGGCAATGGCCTAGGGGCGGCCAGCCTCGTCCCGGTGCAGGTCACCGGCCTCACCAGCGGCGTGACCTCCTTGTCGGTAGGAATCTCCTCGGCCTGCGCGGTGACCGCGGGCGGAAGCGTCGTCTGCTGGGGCGACAACGCAACCGGCAACCTCGGGAATGGCTCGACGACGAACTCCCTGGTCCCCGTGCAGGTCACCGGCCTCACGAGCGGCGCGACCTCCGTGTCGGTCGGTGAATACTCTTCGTGCGCCGTCACCGCGGGTGGGGGCGTCATGTGCTGGGGCTACAACGCGGACGGCGAGCTCGGGAATGGCACCATGACAAACAGCCTGGTCCCGGTGCAGGTCACGGGCCTCACCGGCGGCGCGACGTCGGTGTCGATGGGGAACGAGACTGCCTGCGCCACGACCACGGGGGGCGACGTCATGTGCTGGGGCAATCCTTACGCCGGCTCCGGCAGCTCGGTTCCCGTGCAAGTCACTGGCCTCACCAGCGGCGCGACCTCCCTCTCGGTGGGCTTCCTCTCCTCGTGCGTCGTCGTCGGCTGCGGTGTCGAATGCTGGGGCGACGGCTGGCTCGGGAACGACGACGACGCCAGCGTCGGCAGCGCCGTCCCTCTTCCGGTCGAGTTGCTGGGCGCCAGCTCTTGCCCCGCACCCGGATACGGGGCGGCCGTGAGCGTGTCGGTCGGATATGACATGTCGTCCGCGTGCGCCGTGACCGCGAGCGGCGCGGCGGTCTGCTGGGGCGACAACGTGCAGGGCGACCTCGGGAACGGCGCGTACAACACGCCGAGCGCCTCCCCGGTGCAGGTCACGGGTCTCACGAGCGGCGTGACCTCCGTGTCCGTCGGAACCTACGCCGCTTGCGCTCTCCAAAACGGCGGGGCCTGGTGCTGGGGCTACAACAACCTCGGCCAGCTGGGGAACGGATCCAGCGCGACGTACATCTCGACCCCTGTGCAGGTGACGGGGCTCACCAGCGGGGTCATCTCCGTGTCGATGGGCTACGAGGCCGCATGCGCGGTGACCTCGGCCGGCGCCGTCATGTGCTGGGGCGACAACGGATACGGCCAGCTCGGGACCGGCGGCGTGGGGAACAGTCCGACGCCCGTCCAGGTGACAGGGCTCACCAGCGGGTTCGTCTCCGTGAGGATGGGAAGCAACAACGCCTGCGCGGTGACGTCGGGCGGCGACGTCATGTGCTGGGGCGATGGGAGCATCGACCAGCTCGGGAACGGCGGGACGTCCAGCCTCGTCCCGTCGCAGGTCACCGGGCTCACGAGCGGCGCGACCTCCGTCTCGATCGGGGCGGGCAACTCGGCCTGTGCCGTGGTGAGCGGCGGCGCCCTCTGCTGGGGCGACAACACCTACGGTCAGCTCGGGAACAACTCGACGACGGAGGCCCCGACTCCCGTCGCCGTCTCGGGCCTCACGAGCGGCGTCGCGTCAGTCTCGGTCGGGGAGTACAGCACCTGCGCATTGACGACAGGAGGCGGCGTCTTCTGCTGGGGCTACGACGAGGACGGCGAGCTTGGGAACTCGGACGGTGGCACCTCGCAGAGTCAGGTTCCCGAGCAGGTCACGGGCCTCACGAGCGGCGTGACCGCGCTGTCCGCGGGTGCCGGGTCTGCATGCGCGGTGGTGACCTGCGGCGGCGTCGACTGCTGGGGCGGCTTCCCCGCGACGAGCCGCGTACCGGCCGCCGTCCCGCTCCTCGGCACGAGCAGCTGCCCCTGAGCTGCCTGTGCCTTCACCTTGCGGCAACCGGAACGCGCTTGCCGGTTGCCGTCACCAGTCGCGCGATGTCCCTCGGATCGGTCGTCAGAATCTCAGCATCTCGGGCGAACGCAAGCTCGACGACGGAGGCATCGACGACGTCGGATGTCCGTGCCTTCCCGAGCAATGCACCCGAGCGATGCGCGCTGCTCTCATCGAAGCTCACGACCTCACAGCCTCGAAGAAAGCGGCGAAGCTGCGCTTGCTCGGGCGATCGACTCACCTGTGCCACGACGTTGGCTGGCACCAGAGGAATGATGCCGGCAGAGAGGCGGACTCGATGCTCTGCCCAGGCAGACCGATCGTTTCTGTCCGCTGCGATCAAGATCCCCGTGTCGTATACGGTCCCCTTCACGCGGGCTTACCGCTTCGCTCGGCGGCGCGACTTCGCGGGAAAGATGCGCGCACGCGCGCGGTCGAGCTCCCCCTGAGAAAAGGCGCCGTGTTCGGCCTCCCATTCGGCGATTGCTGCAAGCCCGTCTCGCAGCAGAAGAGCGCGCCTCGCGGCCGTCGTCATCCAAGCGGAGACGCTCGTATGCTCGGCCTTGGCAGCGCGCACGACCTTCGCGTGCACGTCGCGGTCTACCGTGATGGCGAGCTTCAGCGCAGGCGCTCCTCGAGGCATTCACAATGTATACTACCGAGGTAGTAGCGAAGCAAAGCGCGACAAGGGGTAGGACGAATCACTTCGCGGCGGCGACCTCAGTGACGTCCATTTGAACGAACTGCCCATCGTACGCAGTCGGGTACGGAGGCACGCCCGAGACGATGACCGGGTTCCCATTCACGTCCTCGTTCGACCACTCGAGACCATCGACGGGGTTCGCCGTGAGTGTGACCAGTGTGCCGGACGTCATCGGCACGGTCGCGACGAAGTCGATGGGAGTCACGTAGTGCGTGCTCGAATCTCCGCTGTTCACGTAATAAGTCTGGGGCGGATCGGCGATCGTGAGCGCGTAGATGTTCTCCGGGTCGTCCAGGGAAGGCGTGGTCGCGCTCTCGACGAAGTACTGGGGATTCGCCCCTCCGTCAGCCTCGTCCCCCTCGGCGCCGCCGGGCTGCAGATTCAGATACGTTCGCGGCTCCACGACGCCGCGAAAATGCAGCGTCACGTTGTACGTGGTGCCCGCGGTCCCCGCGACGTTGGCCGTCAAGACCTCCGACGCCGAAGCGCCGCTCGCCGTCGTGGTGCAGGGGTTGCCCGAGTTCGTGCACGGGAGCTCCCAGCGCAAGCCCGTCAGGCTCTCGGCGACGTTCTCGCAGGCGCCCGCCTGGCAGACCGAGCTCGCCGGGCAGACATTGCCGCAGCTTCCGCAGTTGTTCGGGTCACTCGCCGTGTCCCCGCAGGCGGGCGCGCCCCCGTTGCTGCCGCACGCCACCAACAGCCCCACGACGACCGCGCAAGCGAATCCGGGTACCAGTTTCATCTCGTTCCCCTTCCGTTAAGCGGGGCTCTCTCATCGGAGCCGCCGTTCATCGCCGGTAGAGCAAGGCGCGCGCCAAGCGCCAAGCGCGCGAATTTGGACGGTGAATCGCGCGCGGTCACAGTCGGTCCAGGCGTTGTCACGGTCCCCGAGGGGAATGTCACGCCTCCCGTTTCCTCAACCCCCGTCCCCCGCGTCCCCCCCGCCGGCGCCGGCGTCCGTGCCACCATCCGTCGCGCCGCTCCCGGTGCAGACCGTGATCTGACCGACCATGCTGTTGCCCGTCTCGGTGTACCAGACGGTCCCATTGGGACCGAGCGCGACGCCGCTCGTGTTCGTATTGCCCCCGCTCCCCACCGGGAACGTCGTGACCGCGCCGCTCATCGTGATCCGGCCGATCTCGTTCTCCGCTTCGTTCTCGGCGAACCACATGGCGCCGTCGGGGCCCGCGGCGATTCTCCACGACGTCGCGCCGACGGGGAAGAGCGTGATGTCACCGCAGAGCGAGATTCGCCCGATGTCGTGCCCGCTCCCCGCGGTGAACCAGATATTGCCATCGGGACCGACGGCGATGCCGTGGGGGTCCTCGATCGTCGGGATCGCGTATTCGGTGGGGACCGCGCCCGGCGTCGTCGCGATCTTGGAGATCTTGTTCGACGCGGCAAACCAGATGTTCCCGTCCGGACCCGCAACGATCCCGGAGGGGACGTCGCCGCCGGGAATCTTGATCATCGTGATCGGGCCCCCGGCCGGCGCCATCCAGCCGATGGCCTTCTCGCCCAGGTCCGTGAACCAGATGTTGCCGTCGGGGCCCGCCGTGATTCCGTTGGGCTGACTGTTGGAGCCCGGAACCGTGAACTCCGTCACCCCCGTCCCGTCGGTGTTGATGCAGCCAATCTTCCCCGTCAAAAACTCGATGAACCAGATCTTCCCGTCCGGGCCGACGGCGACGTCCAGCGGGCCCGACTCGGGCGTCGGGATCGCGAACGCCGTCTGTGTCGAGCCGTCCGGGCTCATTCGCCCGATCGCGTTCCCCGTCCCCTGGTTGCCGGTGCCGTAGGCAAACTCCAGCCCGTACCAGAGGTTGCCGTCCGGGCCGAGGACGATGCCGTCCGGCCCGCTGCTGATCGTGGCCGTGATCGGGAACTGGGTAACGACGGAGGTGGCGACCGGCGTGCACGTCGCCGCCGCATCCGGCCCGCTATACGGGGGCGTCGTCGTGCATTCGTTGGACGTGCCGGCGTCCGAGAGGAGCGAGTTGATCGAGTTGCAACCGAGCGAGCTGGCAGCGGCCAGCGACGCGAGCGCGAGTGCGGAGACATGGACTTGTCGCATGGTAGGTACAATTCCCCTCGGTCCCCCCCGTACTCCAAGACATCGGCGCCAGCCATGGTCATTAGTTAACGCCGGGCAAGGGGACCGCCGGAAACCGCTCAGCGCCGCTCCGTCTGCGCGCAGCGCGAGGCGAAGCTTGCGAGCTCCGCGCGCGAACCGGCGCCCGTCTTCCGAAAGAGGCTCGCGACCTGATTCGCGACGGTGCGGGTCGACGTCTGCCGCGCGCGCGCGATGGCCGCGTTCGACATGCCGCGCGCGACGTCCGCGAGCACCTGCTTCTCGCTCGGAGTGAGCGTGTCGATATCGGCCGGCACCATCGGCGAGCTGAAGACGAGGAAGCTCTCCCCTTCGTGCGTGAACGTGGAGAGGCGTGGCGCCTGCGGGACGACGGCGTCTTCGATGGACCGGGGCATGCGCTGGAGGCGCGATCGTTTCTTCTGCGGCATACGTTACCGTCCGCCGGTGATTCCGCTGAGCCGGTGGAGAAGCTGCGCCGAGCTCCGCGCACGGAGCTTCTGCATCGCCGACTTCAACGCCGCCGAGACCGCCGACGGAGAGATGCCGAGCGTGTAAGCCGTCACCTTCGACGTGTGACCGAGGAGCAGATGGCTCACGACCTGCCGCTCGCGCGGCGTGAGGGCGAGCACGCGAGCGGTCCGGGGCTCGTTTCGGTGCGCGACGACGTAGCGCCGTCCATCCGACTCGAAGCGATCGACGAGCGACCATCGACCCGAGACGAGGCCGCGCCACGCCTCGAGCGCGGCATCGGGATCGGAGCGCCCCTTTCGACTTCGAGCTCGGTCGATGGCGACGGCGCGCGCTCGAATCGACTCGAGCGCCGCGCGCGGCTTCGCATCCCCTTCGGCGTGCTCCACGCGGCCGTTGGAGCTCAGCACGGCTTCCGTCGGCGCGAGCGCCCCTTGCGACGCCTCGAGGGCGCGTCGAAGGCGAGCGGCCGTCGCGATGTGCACGGCGACGAGCGTCCAGCGTCGGCGGCTCGCGCGGTCGAGCGCGAACGGACGACCGTAGGCTCCGCTGATCACGACCCCTCGCCCCTCCGCATCCATCGCCAGCAGCCCGAGGAACTCGCGGATCGGCGCCGCGTGACCTGGGCGAGGGACCGCTTGTCTCATCGCCTCGATCCGGCGGAAGAGGTCATCGTAGTCGTGGCGCAGCACCTCTCCATGCCCCATGACCTCGCTCATCGTCGTGGCCATTCGCGCGACTCCGAAATGAAACCGGCGAGAGGGGGCGCGTGGCATCGTCATCAGGATCCCCGCGACCTCCTCGCTGCGATACCAGGGGGCCCCGGCCGTGATCACGCCGTCGACGGTCGGTGACGCCGAATCGAGGAAATAGGCCGCGACGCCGATGCACGGCTCCATGAGCGGCGCGGTCGCGTCGAGCACGCCGCGGAGCCACGGATCGGAAGCCTGCCCCACGTGGTAGGCCGCTTCGACGATGTCGATCGGGCTCGATTGCTTCATGATCCCGCTACGGGTGCCTTAGGTCGCTCGCCGTCCTACCTTCGAGATCACCGCATACTTCATCCCCGCCGCTGTGTCAGGGATGTGTTGTCCGAGACCGAGAAACGGAAACGGAAGCGCGGTACCATCCGTCCCGTCGATGCTCAGCGAGGTCAAAGGCCTGATGCTCGTCACCCTGAGGCGGTACATCCTCGAGGAGCAGGGGCAGGAAGCGTTCGATCGCTACGTCGCGTGCGCTCCAAGCGAGACTCGCTCGTCAATCCGCGATCCGCTCACCTCGGCCTGGTACCCCGAGGAAGTAATGCACGACGCACTCGAGGCCTGCTTCAACGGCGTCTGCGATGGGAGTGACGCGCGCTTCGTTCAGGCGATGGACAAGGGCGCCACGATGGGCACGCACTGGTTTTTTCGGATGCTCGTGTCCGTCTCGACGCCGCACTTCCTCCTTCGCCTCTACCCCGCGGCGCTGCGCCAGATGCGGCGCGGCCCGGTCAAGCTCGACATGGAGATCCACGAGCACGACGCGACGTTGCGTTTCACCGACCACCCGTTCGCCGACCATCCGCAATATCGACTGGCGACGCCGCCCATCCTGCGCGCCGTACTGCGGCTCTGTGTGGGCCCATCGGCGCGGGCGACTCTCGTCGACTGCGACGTCACGACGCAGGTGGTGAAGCTCGCCTGGGGTGATGACTGAGCCCGAGTCGATCGACTCCGATGGTGGATCACCCGATCCGCCTTTTTCTTTCACACTTGCATTCCCTCACATCGTCGTTCATCCCTCCGCGAACGTTTAGGGAGAGGGTGATCGGAATGGCGAAGACGACAGTTGCGGGCTGTGTTGGCATCGCGGCGCTCCTGGTGAGCGCGTGCGGCAGCGGGGCCGCGGGGAGCGCGGGTCCGGCGGGCGACGCGGGGGCACAAGGGGCCACGGGGCCGCAAGGGGCCACGGGACCTGCCGCGCCGTCTCCCGAGGGGGGAGCCGGCACGTTCACGCTCATCGAGCCGCGCGTTGGCCTCATCGGACGCCAGCTCGACGTCGCCGTCACCGTCGCCTCGGCGTCGCTGGACTCGAGCACAACGCTGGACTTCGGCGACGCAAAGGTCGCCGTCTCCGCGCTCCAGCTCGTGAGCCCGACGACGATCTACGCACACCTCACGATCGCTCCTGCCGCGACGCTCGGCGCCCACGACGTCACGATCACCGACGGAGCCACGGTGCTGATAGGGACCGGCGCGTTCACGGTTTCTCCGCCGATCACCGTCACGCTCACCGGCTCGGCGAAACAGGGGAGCGTCGTCAGCGCCGACCTTCACAGCATCGACCCGGACAACTTCTTCGACGCGAACGCCGCGAACTTCACCGTGTCCGCCCCGGGCCTCTACTCCCTCGGCAACAGCAACATCACGCCGAACGACGTGACGGCAATCCTCCTCGTCCCGCCGGCGGCGACGCCAGGCAACGTCCAGATCACCGTGCAGAACGACCCCTCGCAAACGCTCTCCTGGCTGAGCGCACCGGACGCGGTCGCCGTCACCGCGCAGGCGCCGACCGCGCTCACGCTCCCGTTCACGCAGACCGGGGCGTCGATCGCGGCCGCCGGCGACTCGGTCTACGAGGCGGCCACGTCGCCCGGGATCGGCATTCTCAACTACACGATCGACGTCACCGACCCGAGCTCCCCCTTCCTCCCCGAAGGGATCATCTTCCCCCCGAGCGGCCTGGTCGCTGACGTCGTCGGGGTGCTCGCCCCCCCCACGAGCTTGTTCGGCCCGGCGCCGCCCCCGTATCACCTGATCGCCAGCATTCCGAACACGGCGGCGACGAGCTTTACGACTTCACTCGTGCTCTTCGACCAGTCGCTCGGCGGAGGCTCCGGCTACTCGTACAACGTCTCGGTGACCAACACTCCGGTCAGTGCCGTGACCGCCGAAAAGGCCACGGCGCACAGCACTCCTGCCACCGCGCAGGCGCTCACGCTTCCCGCGATCGTGACCGGGTCAATCTCGGCCAGCGGCGAGATCGACGCCTACTCGGTCACTCTCCCGGCGAACGCAGTCTTCGAGTTCTCCCTCGAAGGGACGGCGGGCGCCTACGCGGGAGTTCCGGCGGACCAGACAGGCCTCGTCCTCAGCTCGGCCTCCGAGGCGGGGGGAACGGACACTACGGCTTCCTGCGGCAGCGGAGCGTTCGTCGATACCGAGACGTTCACGCAAGCAGCGTCCCCCGCCACGACGACGATGTACTTCGTCGTCGCCGGAGACCCGAACAGCACGGCGTCTTCCGAGACGGGGGCATACACGGTCTCGGTGCGCATCGTGCCCTGAGAAATACCCCGTCCGCCGATTCAAGCTAGGTGTCTACGTTAGGGAGACCGTTCTTCGTCGCTCGCATCGGGTCCCCAAGAGCGCGTCGCCAACGCTCCCGATGGATCCGTTGATCCATCCCCTTCACGCCCTCCTTCCAGCCGACGCGACCGTAAGTGCCGAACGCGACGTCGCGCGAGAGTCGCCGAGAATTTCGGCGAAGGGTGGCGTCATCCCTGCATTGCCGCTCCCACCGCGGTCGGGATGCCCCCGAGAGAATCACCCGCGGAATAGACCGCAGCAGATCACCACGAGGAGTGTGAGCCCGGAGGGCGCTCACGCTGAGGAGAGGGATTACCGCGATGGGGACACGAACATTCGTTTCCGTAAGTGTGCTGTGTGGAGTGTTCGGGACAACGGGCGTGGGATGCTCCTCGACGCCTTCGGAGAGCGCGCCGACCGGCACCTCGTACACGCTTCAAGAGCTGACGGTGACCACGCCCGCCAGTCTCCCCGCGTGCAACAGCGGAAACCAGGGGCAGGTCGCGTACGTGTCCTCGAACAGCACGCTCTACGCGTGCGTCAGCGGAAAGTGGACCCCGATCACGATTCCGACCGGCCCCACGGGCCCGACGGGACCAGCCGGAGCAAAGGGCGCCACCGGAACGAAGGGCGCCACGGGACCGACTGGCCCGCAGGGAGCCAATGGCAGCGCGGGCGCGACGGGAGCGACGGGAGCGACCGGCGCGACGGGAACCACGGGCGCCGCAGGCGCAACAGGAGCGACGGGACCGGCGGGCAGCGCGGGCGCGACAGGTCCCCAAGGGTCGCAAGGCAATGCCGGGGCGACCGGCGCAACTGGAGCGACCGGCGCAACTGGAGCGACCGGTGCGACAGGTGCAACGGGAGCGACCGGTGCAACGGGACCGACGGGTGCGACCGGCCCTGCGACGACGATCAACGTCATCACGCTCCCCTTTGGTTCTCCCCAATGCCCGAACGGCGGCGAGGAGATCCAAGTCATCCAGTCGGGCGAGGTCCTGCAAACGGCCTACGTGTGCAACGGCACGGACGCCAGCGAGGATGCCGGCGCCGGAGCGTGCGTGACCGCCGCTCTGCAATGCGACGGGCAACAGCCGCAGCAGTGCGGGGACGACGCGGGCTGGGCGAACATCGGTCCGTCGTGCACGCAGCTGAATCAGGCGTGTGTCGCCGGAGCGTGCGTGGGCGTTTGCATTCCCGGCGAAGCACAGTGCGTGGGGAACGGCGTTCAGACGTGCGTGGCCAACGGGGAGTGGACGTCCGTGGCGGTATGCCCAGGCAACTTCGCCTGCGCCTCTGGAAGCTGCGAGACGAGCTGCGCATCGGGCAGCGACTGCGCGAGCGGCGACTACTGTCAGAACCCAGGAGCGAGCGGGACGTGCGCGCCGGCGCCTCTCGTGCTGTTTTCGGGCTACGGCTGGAGCACCTTCATCGACGACACCTGGGAGTGGAATGGGGCGAACTGGACGGAATCCTTTCCCGCGACATCGCCTCCCGAGCGGTATGGCGCCTCCGGTGCGACGGTCAACGGCAACGTCGTGGTCTTTGGAGGCACGTTCCCCGACTACGCGACCCAAAATGACACGTGGCAGTTTGACGGGACGAACTGGACGCAGCTCTTTCCCGCAACATCCCCTCCCCCGCGCGAAGGGGCGGCCACGGCGACGCTCAACGGCAATATGGTGTTGTTCGGGGGGAGCGGCGGCCTGACCGACACCTGGCAGTTTGACGGGACGAACTGGACGCAGCTCTTTCCCGCAACATCCCCCCCCCCGCGCGAATTCTCGGCCACGGCAACGCTCGACAACGTCGTCGTGATGTTCGGAGGCGTCAACAGCTCCGACGTCTTCTTCAACGACACGTGGCAGTTCGACGGGACGAACTGGACGCAGCTCTTTCCCGCAACATCCCCCCCCCCGCGCCAATACGCGGCCGCTGCGACGCTCAACGGCAACGTCGTGCTGTTCGGCGGCTCCAACGGCAACGCCGGGCCGAGTGCTTTCTTGAACGACACTTGGGAGTGGGACGGGACGAACTGGACGCAGTTCTCTCCCGCGACATCCCCTCCCCCGCGCGAGGGCCCATCCGCCGGGACGATCGACGGCACGATGGTTCTGTTCGGGGGGGACAACTCCACCGGCTTCATCGGCGACACGTGGCAATGGAACGGAGCGACGTGGACGCAGCTCTCTCCGGCGAACTCCCCACCGGGGCGCTCTACCGGCACGCTGAACACCCTATAGCCCGCCGGTCACGCCCGGACCTTCCGAGCCCCCGCATCCACGGCCGCGACGCACGTGGCTCGTCTCGATTGGTATGTCGATCACCGTATGCTCCTCCCGCGTCAGCCACAGGACGCGCACATGCCTCGCGGCAAGCGGCGCCTCGAGACGCCCCGTAAGCGCATCGCCGAGGATCGCCCGCATCTCGAGGACGAGCGCCCTCGGCGCAGGCCGCGCATCGAGCGACGTGCGCATCCCCGGCGTCTCCCCCTCCGGCGAGTCTCCCGCGGCGCGCGCGACGTTCGCCGCGATGGTGCGCGCCAGCGGATCGTCTCCGCGCATCATGACGACGAACATCCCCCCTTCCAGGACTTCAGGGAGAGCGGCGACGCAGGCGTGAGCCGTCCACGACGCGACCGGAGGGGGTGGAGGGGGTGGATGCATTGAAGGTCTCCTGTCTGGGAGTGCGCGGGGACGGGGGGAGAACCTGACGACGATCACCCGATCTGATGACGCGATTCCAAGGCGCCCGCGGGTCGACTCCGCCCCGCCTCTCAGGCACCCTCCCCCCATGCTCTCCCCCCTGGAACGCCGCGCCGCGGCCGGCTTCCTCTTCATGGCCTTCATCGTCCTCTGCGCCGCCCTCCTCCTCCCGCGACTCGCCAAGCGTCACGACTACGTCCGCACCGAAGTGATGATCCCGATGCGCGACGGCGTGAAGCTGCAGACCGCCATCTACGTCCCCCGCGCGCGCCACGATCTCCTGCCGATCATCCTGAGGCGAACCCCCTACGGCGTCCCTCTCGAGGACGGCGCTCTCGACGGCGACAACGTCGATCCCGGATTGCGCGAGGACGGCTACATCTTCGTGTTCCAGAACATCCGCGGCCGCTTCAAGTCCGAGGGGGAGTTCTTGATGCAGCGTGCGCCGCGCGATCGAAGCGACCCGAAGGCCACCGACGAAGGCTCCGACGCCTACGACACCACCGATTGGCTCGTGAAGAACGTCCCCGAGACGAACGGGAAGGTGTGCATCACCGGCACGTCGTACCCGGGCTGGACGACGGCGATGGCGCTCCTCGATCCGCACCCCGCGCTGAAGTGCGCCTCGGAGCGGGCGGCGATGGGAGACCTCTTCCTGAACGACGACTTCCACCACAACGGCGCCTTCCGGCTCTCGTACGGCGTCGAGTACACCGCGGGGCTCGAGACCACGAAGGAGAAGAACACCCCCTGGGAGTTCGACACCCTCGACGCCTACGACTGGTACCTGCGCCTCGGGGCCCTCCGCCACGTCAACGAGCGGTATTTCCACGGCAAGATGCCGACGTGGGAGAACTTCGTCGCCCACCCGAACCGCGACGCCTTCTGGGAGGCGCACGCGCCGACGACGTACCTGACGCACACGACGGTGCCGAACCTCAACGTGGCAGGGTGGTTCGACCAGGAAGACTTCCTCGGCCCGATGGAGATCTACGCGAGCCTCGAGAAGACCGACGACGCGAAGATCGACTACCTCGTCGTGGGCCCCTGGAACCACGGCGGCTGGGGCGAGGACTCCGGTCGCAAGCTGGGGGCGATCGACTTCGGGAGCGACGTGTCGAAGGACTTCCGTGCGCACGAGCAGCGACGCTGGTACGCGCACTGGCTCCACGACGGCCCCGCTCTGGATCTCCCCGAGGCGACGATCTTCGAGACGGGGAGCAATCAGTGGCGAAAGCTCGACTCGTGGCCGCCGAAGACGGGGACCGTTCGGCGCCGCCTCTACCTGCACGAGGGGGGCACCGCTTCGTTCGACCCACCGACCGACGCGACTCCCGCCTTCGACGAGTACGTGTCCGATCCCGCGAGCCCGGTCCCGTACCGCGTGCGCCCGATCGGCCCGACGTACCCGAGCAACGCGTGGAGAGAGTGGCTCACGGAGGACCAGCGCTTCGTCGATCACCGCCCGGACGTCCTCACGTGGGAGACGGGCGTGCTGGACCACGACGTCGTCATCGCGGGAGACATCGACGCCGAGCTGTTCGCTTCAACGTCCGGCACGGACGCCGACTGGGTCGTGAAGCTGATCGACGTCCTCCCCGAGACGCGCGCCCCGGGTGTAGACGCCGGCGAAGACCCCGAGCCGCTCCGCGGCTACGAGCTGATGGTCACGAGCGAGATCCTCCGTGGCCGCTTCCGCGACGGGCTCGCGACGCCGAAGCCCGTCGCGGCGAACGAGGTCGTCCCGTACACGATCGATCTCCACTCGCGCGCCCACGCATTCCGCGCGGGCCACCGCATCATGGTGCAGGTGCAGAGCACGTGGTTTCCGCTCTACGACAGGAACCCGCAGAAGTACGTGGACAACATCTTCCTGGCCAAGGACGAGGACTTCGTGAGAGCGACCCAGCGCGTGTATCGGTCGCGGGAGCGCGCGTCGAGCGTGGTGCTGCCGGTGGTGGAGGGGCGGTAGGTCAGGCCGAGGCGAAGGTCCCCCTCGCGCGCGCGAGCGCTTCGGCGAGCGTCTTGGCCGTCGGCCGCTCCACCGGCTCGCGCACCAAGCACTGCTCCAGGAGCGACGCGAGCTCCCCGGGGACCTGCGAGACGAGCGGCGCGGGAGGCGGGATCGCCTCGCTGTTCATCGCGAGGATCGCGGCCGGCTCACGGAACGGGAGGGCACCGGTGATGAGCTCGTAGGCGATGACGGCGAAGCTGAAGACGTCGGAGGGGGGGTGAGCGTCCTGCGCCATGCCCACGAGCTCGGGAGCCATGTACTTCGGAGTGCCGAGGAGCATGCCTGTCTCGGTGAGGTTCCTCTCGTCCGAATCGGAGCGGGGGTCCTTGGCTTCGCGCGGGACCGCATTCCCGGCGAGGGGAGGCGGCCGCGATGGATGGACGAGCGGGACCACGCGCGTTCCTCCCGTCCCCCCGTCGTCGATCCGCGCTTCGAGCCGCGAGATGCCGAAGTCGGCGATCTTCACGCACGGCACCGACGCGGCGTCGCCGGACGCGACGAGCAAGTTTCCGGGCTTCAGATCGCGGTGGACGACCCCGTGCTCGTGGATCGCGGCGAGCCCTTCGGCCACCTGCTGAAGCACAGCGAGCGCCCACCCCAGATCTCCGTACCGCGCGCGATGCTCGTCGAGCGACCGCCCTTCGACGTGCTCCATCACCAGATACAGGAACCCGGAGCCCGCGACCGCGACGTCGACGATCGAGACGATGCTCGGATGATCGAGGCGAGAGACGATTTGCGCCTCGCGCGCGAAGCGAGCCATGTGCACCGCGTCGGCGTTCGCCAGGAGCTTCAGCGCGAGGCGTCGCGCGTCGCTCACGCGCTCCACCTCGTACACGACCCCCATCGCCCCGCGCCCGATCGCCGCCACGACGCGATAACGTTCGTCGACGACGTCCCCGACGTTGAGAGAGCGCACGGGCGCGCTCCCGGCCGCCGTGAGGCGCGCGAGCGCCAGCGCGAGGTGCTCCGAGCGCGCGCCGATCTGCCTTCTCAGCTCCACGTTGAGCAGCTCGACCTCGCGGTTCTTCGATTGAAGCGCGTCCACCTGGCCCGCGAGCTCGACGTTGAGCCGATCGGCCCGCCGGAGCGACGTGATGTGGTCGCCGGCCTGCACGAGCGATTGGAAGATCGCGATGAACGCCATTCCGAGGCACGCGCTGCGCGCGCCGCCGTACACCTCGCCGAGCCCCATCCATGCGATGAAGTCGGCCGCTCCCAGAAGGCCGACCGCCCCCCAGCCGAAGAAGAGGACCATCGACTGCACCCGCCCCTCCGATTTGCGCCAGCGGCGGAGCGGTAGATAGAGCTGGTAGGCGATGGCCGCGACGACGCAGACCACCGTGATCGGCGTCACAACGCGCGTCGACCAGAACGGTCCTCCGCCCGGGATCGCGACCGCGAGGCACACGATCGACCCCAGCGCCCACAGGACGTGCGGTCGCGGCAAGCCGAAGTGCAGGTGCGTGAAGTGCACGCCGGCCCAGACCGATACGCACAGTCCGACCGACATGATCGGCGTGTCGTAGATACCGAAGACGCGCGGGGTGAGCCCCAGCACGAACGCGGGGTAGAGCAACCCCGTGAGCATCTGGACGCTCCACCACGCGTAGGCGACGCGTCGTCGATCGAGCAGGAACATGCCGAGGTACAGGGGGACGCCCAGGAGGATCGCCGTCAGGCCGAGCGCGGCGCACAGATCGGTCACCCCGGTGACCGCGAGGTACGTGGCGTCCCCCTCGGGCGTCGCGCTGAGCCTCGGCGGCGCGTCGAGCCAGGCGCTCTGGGTCCAGGTGTGATCGATATCGAGCTCGAGATCGAGCGTCGGGTTCGAGGTGGCGTCCTCCGGGATCGTCCACCGTGGATGGCCGTTGCCCCGGTAGGCGCGGTCGGTGCCGATGTCGAGAGGAGCCATCCGGCGCCCATCGACGAGGAGCGCGCAGGGCGCATTGAGAATGGGGATGGCGAGCGTGAGAGCTCTCCCCCGTAGATCGGGCGGCAGCGTGACCGAGGTGCGCAGGGCGTAGCGCGATCGACGCGCGGGGAGCTCGCGATCGAGGTGAACGGGGAGCGTCACGTGCGCGTGGGCCGAGTCGGGCGCCTCGAGCTCCCACGACGTGAGGACCAGCGTGGGCTCGCGGCCGCACCCCACGAGCGCGAAGAGCGAGATCAGCGCGACGAGCCAAGCTCGCGCGAAAGAGTCGCGTCTGACGGATGCCACGAGCCTCCCCGCTGGGCGCGCCCTCCGGCCCGTCTGACAGAGTATCGAGCGGTTCGGATCGCGCCTAGCGGCATTCCGCCTCTAGATCACTCACATTCTTCGACGCGACCTCACAAAGGCCAGCGCCCCAACCGAGCGCCATCATCCCTACCCCATGCGCGACACCGCCGCGTCCCTAGATCGGCTCGCCGCCGATTGCTAGAACGGCGCCGATGCTCTCCCCTCGTCCCCCCTCGCCCTCGACGTCGTCCTCAAGCGCTTCGACGCGCCGGACGAGACCCGCATCTTCGACAAGGGGCGATTCGAGCTCCTGCATTTGGGCGGCATGACGATCGGCCGCGCGACCTACGAGCCCGGCTGGCGCTGGTCGGTCCACGTGGGAGCGAAGCTCGGGCAGGCGATGTGCGAGGTCGAGCACGTCGGGATGGTCGTCTCGGGTCGTCGGCGACGAGCCGTACGTGTCGCTGCATTTCATGGGGGCCGAGGCGTACGCGCGCGCGAAGGGATAGCGCTCAGAACCTGACAAGAAAATTCGATGGTCGACGGGGGCAGTGACGATACGGTCACCGAATGCTCCGAGCGTACTTTGGGCTACTCGCCGCCGTCGTCGCGCTCGTTCTCCTGGCATGCGGCGGAAGCGCGGCACATCCGCAAGCGGCGCAGGCGCAGGCGCAGGCGGCGATTGCCCCGCACGTCGAGACCCCCTGCGAGAAGGCGGGGGCGCAGCGCGCGCGAGTGCCGGGGCTGCTCGCGCAAGGGAAGCTCGATCGAACACTGCGCGTCATCGCGAAAGCGAACGCGCTCTGCGCCGCCGAGGCGCGTGAGACGTGGGGGGAGGAAGTGGAGACGCTCGCCGAGATCGGGCGTTACGCGGAAGCGCGAGCGCTGGCCGAAACGATCGCGAAGAGCGACGCGGCCGGCGCGGAGACGAAGTCGCGCGCATCGAAGGCGCTCGCTACCGTCGAGAGGCGGGACGTGAAGCTCGACGCGAGCGACGAGGCGAAGGGGCCGATGCGCGCGCTCTTCGCGCAGGCGGTCGCGCTCGAGCAGCAGGGGCAGGACGCGGGCAACGACCACGACTTGCTCATGCGCGCGAAGGCCGCGTACGTCGCGGCCTGGGACGCATGGCGCCCCAATGGGCAGGCGCTGTTCGGCGCGGGGCTCAGCGCGAAGGAGGGGGCGAAGTCCGACGACGAACGGGCGGAGGCGCAGCGGCTCTTCGATCGGGCCGTGGAGGACCTGAAGCGAGCGACGGGAGCGAGCGGCGTGGAGCTCGACCCGCCCACGGTCTCGAGCCTGTGGTCGGTCGCGTGGTCCCCCAACGGGAAGCTCCTCGCGGCCGGACAGGGAAACGACGTCGTCGTCTTCGACACGCATACGTGGCGGCCCAAGTACGAGTTGCACGGCCATACCGCCCACGTGGACTCCGTCGCGATCTCGCCGGACGGCAAGACCCTCGCCTCGGGCTCGCAAGACCATACGGTGCGCCTCTGGACCTTGGGTTCGAGTGCCCCGCCCCGCGTGCTCGATGCCCACACCGACTCCGTGTACGTGGTCGCCTTCGCGCCCGACGGCAAGACCCTCGCGTCCGGATCCTCCGACAAGACCGTGCGTCTCTGGACGCTCGATGCGAGCGCCCCCCCGCGCGTGCTCGAGGGGCACACGGACTGGATCCTGGCGCTCGCCTTCTCGCCCGACGGCAAGACGCTCGCCTCGGGCTCGAAGGACAAGACCGTTCGGCTCTGGGCTCTCCCCGGCGGCAAGGCGCGCGTCCTCGATGGGCACACCGACGTGATCCGCTCCGTCGCCTTCTCGCCCGATGGCAAGATGGTCGCCTCGGGCTCGTTCGACAAGACTGTCCGCCTCTGGGCGGTCGCCGGGCACGCGCCTCCCCGCGTGCTCAAGGGCCACACCGGACGAGTCTTTTCCGTCGCATTCTCCCCCGACGGCAAGAGCCTCGCCTCGGCATCGAAAGACCAGACGGTGCGCCTCTGGACTCTCGGGACGACCGCCGCGCCGCGCGTGCTCGAGGGGCACACGAACTGGGTCTACTCCGTCGCATTCTCGCCGGACGGCAAGTCGCTCGCCTCGGGCTCGGAGGACAAGACGGTCCGCATCTGGACGCCGGCCTCCGGCGCCCCCTCCCGCGTGGTCCAGGGGCTCGTCTCCGAGCTCTGGTCGGTCGCCTACGCGCCTGACGGAAAGTCCCTCGCGTTGGGCGCGGTGGACAGGAGCGTGCGTATCTGGACGCCGGATGGAGGGGGCGCGCCGCGCGTCCTGCGGGGACACACGGACGCGATCGAGTCGCTCGCCTTCGCGCCGGACGGCCAGGCCCTCGCCTCGGGTGCGGGGGACCACACCGTGCGCCTCTGGAAGGTCGACTCGAGCGCTCCGCCGCGCGTGCTCGAGGGGCACACCGACCCGGTGGATTCCGTCGCCTTTGCCCCCGACGGCAAGACCATCGCGTCGGGCGCGGACGACAAGACCGTGCGCCTCTGGGCGATTGACTCGGACGCTCGACCCCGCCTCTTCGAGGGTCACGCGGGCGCGGTGTGGTCCGTCGCCTTTGCGCCGGACGGAAAGAGCATCGCCTCCGGCTCGGACGACAAGACAGTTCGACTCTGGCCGGTGGGCTCGGGCGAGCAGCCTCGCGTCCTCGAGGGCCACGGCGGCCCCGTGCGAGCTGTCGCCTTCGCGCCCGACGGCAGGACGCTCGCTTCAGCCTCCGCCGACGATACCGTACGACTCTGGCCGCTCGGGTCGAACGACGCCGCGCGAGTGCTCGAGGGGCACACGAGGCGGGTGGACTCGCTCGCCTTCGCGCCGGACGGCAAGACCCTCGCCTCTGGTTCTTCGGACAACACCATACGACTATGGCCGATGGGATCATCCGATCCGCCGCGCGTGCTCGAGGGTCACACGTCAGACGTCTATTCCCTCGCCTTCGCGCCTGACGGGCGGACCCTGGCCTCCGCTTCGGCGGATAGTTCCGTCCGCCTCTGGTCCCTCTCCACCTTCGCGACGATCCTCACGCTCCGCGCCATCGCCAATTCCGAGTCCTCTTACGCGTACACCCCCGAAGGCTTCCTCGAGCTCTTTGGTCCCGACTCTCGTCTGGATCCCCTCTGCAAGGTCGGCACGTACACCTTCCCGCTGGAGCTCTGCGAAGAGCGCTTCGTCGTCCCGGGGCTCGTCGCGAAGGCAACGTCGGGGGACGACTCGTACCGCGATCCGTAGGAGCTAGGCTACTCTCGACCCCGTGCAGTTGCAGGGGGACGGGGACGGGGACGAGGACACCGAGCCGTCGGAGACCGCTCCCGACGCCGCCTCGGGGTCGACCCCGCCCCCATCCTCCGCCGAAGCCGGCAACCTCGCGCAAGGAGCGACCCTCGGCCGCTACGTCATCCTCAAGAAGCTCGGTCGCGGCGGGATGGGCATCGTCTATCTCGCGTTCGACACGGAGCTCGAACGGCGCGTCGCGATCAAAGTGCTCCGACCGGCGGCCACCGCGAGCGTCTCCGCTGCGGAAGCGCGCGCGCGCCTCCTGCGCGAGGCACAGGCGATGGCGAAGGTGTCGCACCCCAACGTCGTCGCCGTGTTCGACGTCGGCGTGGTCACCGGGACCGACATCTTCATCGCGATGGAGTACGTGCACGGCGCGACGCTCCGCGAGTGGCTGAAACAGGGGACGCGCACCAAGAAGGAGATCGTCGGCGTGTTCGTGCAGGCCGGTCGCGGCCTCGAAGCCGCGCACGCCGAAGGGATCCTCCACCGCGACTTCAAACCCGACAACGTGCTCGTCGACGACCGCGGGCGCGCGCGCGTGCTCGACTTCGGGCTCGCGCGCCTCGACGAGAGTCCCGTCAGCGCCGGGACGCACCTCGTGAGCAGCTCGGGGGTGAGCTCGAGAGACATCGCCCCCTCCCTCGAGCTCGAGGACACCGGGGTGAATCATCGCAACGCGCTCGCGACCCCGCTCACGCGCGCCGGCTCGATCATGGGCACCCCCGCGTACATGGCGCCCGAGCAGCTGAGCGGTCTGAAGGCCGACGCGCGCACCGACCAGTTCGCCTTCTGCGTCGCCCTCTACGAGGCGCTGTCGGGCGAGCGCCCCTTCGGCGGGGCGACGATCGCCGAGCTCACCGGCAACATCTTCGGCGCGCGCTTCAAGTCGCCCGCGGCCACGTCGCGCATTTCCCGCGCCGTTCGCCGCCACCTCGTGCGCGGGCTCGGCGGACGACCGGAGGATCGCTTCCCGTCGATGAGCGATCTCCTCGTGGCGCTCGAACGCGCCGTCGCCGCGCGGCGGGAGCGCGCGATCCTGGGGGTGGTCGCCGTGTTGGCCACGGTGAGCGCGGTGGTCGTGGCGACGCGGCCTCCCCAAGTACGGCCGTGCCGCGGAGCGTCCGAAGAGATCGCGACCACGTGGGGGGCTGAGCAGGCGCGGGCCGTCGAGCACGCCTTCGCCGCGTCGGGGAGCCCGCGAGCGTCCGAGGCGTTCGCGCACACGCGTCCGGCCCTCGACCGCTACGCAGAGTCCTGGGTCGCCATGCACACCGAAGCGTGTGAGGCGACGCGCGTTCGCGGCGAGCAGTCGGACGACGCGCTCGATCTCCGCATGTCGTGCCTCAAGCAGCGCCAGAGGGAGCTCGCGGCGACGGTGGACCTGTTCGCGAAGGCCGACGCGAAGCTGGTCGACGACGCGCCGCTCATCGCAGCAAAGCTGACTCCCGTTGACTCGTGCGCGGACGGCGCCGCGCTCCGTGCGCCGTTCGCCCGGCAGAAGGACGAGGCGGGCCGCCGCGCGGCGGACCTCATTGGCGAACAGTTGGCCTCGGCCCGGGCGCTCAGCAACGCCGGCCGATTCTCCGAGGCCTATGCAGCCGTGCGCCCGGCCGTCGACGAGGCGCAGAAGCTCGACGGCTCGTCCCTCCACGCCGAAGCGATCCTCGCGCAAGGGATCATCGAGGTCGCCATGGAGAAGCCGGAAGCGACGCGGACGTTCGAGGACGCCGCCATCGAGGCGACGAGCGTGGGCGACGACGTGACGGCGATCGAGGGGTGGACTCGCGCGATGGGGAGGGCCGCGAACTTCGATCACGCCGAGGCGGCGCGTTACGCGCGAATCACCGAGGCGTTCATCCACCGGGTGCACGGGACCGACGCCATGCACGCCGAGCTTCTGATCAACGAGTCGTGGGACGCCTACAAGCGCGGCTCGGCATCCGAGGCGCTGCGCCTGGCGAGGGAGGCGATGACGTTCGCGGACCGATCGGGCAAGACATGGGACGTGCTCAACGCGCGCGCCGCCGTCGCCGACGCTCTCTGGGATCAAGGCGAGCTCGAAGAGTCGTCGAAGATCGCCGAGGCCGAGTACGCGACGGAGCGGACGCTCTTCGGCGACACCAACCCCAGCACCCTCCGCACCCGATGCGACATCGGCGAGGCGCAGACGCAGCTCGGCGAATACGCAGCCGCCGTCGCGACGCTCGAGCCGATCGTCCAGGGGGGGAGCGAGCGCGTGACGATCCTCGGGTACGCACGGATGCTCCTCGGACAAGCCATGATAGGGGCCGGGCGGACCGCCGATGGGATCGCCACCTTCGAAGAGGGTACGGCGATCTTCCGTGAGGTGAAGATGGACGAAGAGCAGATCGCCGACGACACGGCCGACCTGGCGCGCGCGCTCGTCCAGCGCGACGAAGACACTGCGGCGGAGGCGTACGCCGCGCGCGCTCTCGCCGGGATGCAAGGATCCGACGGACGCCCGGAAGAGCGCGCCGAGGCCTACGGCGTTCGGGCCCTGTGCAGGGTACGGCGGGGCGACGCAAAGGGGGCCCTCGCTGACGCGGAGGTCGCGCTCGGCACCAAAGAGCGACTGTTCGGCGCGCGGGGCGACCTGGTCCCGCGGCTCGCGCGAGGCGAAGCGCTCCTCCGCCTCGGCCGCCCGCAAGAGGGGCTCGCCGAGCTGGAGAAGGCGCTCGCGGTCGCCAATACGACGAAGGGCGATCTCCCCATCCGGGCGGAGGTGCGCTTTGCCGTGAGCCGAGCCATCGAGGCGACGCGGGGAGACATCAAACGCGCGATGGAGCTCGCGACGCGAGCGGCGGACGAGCTGGACGGGGCGGGAATGGCGCAGGGGGCGGCGCGGGTGAGGGGGTGGATGGCGACCGCGCAACGGTGAGAGGCTCGTTTCGACAGGGTCATTGCGCGGTCACGGCTCAACACATTTCCCGCCCCTGCAGACCCGCGAGCCCTTGCATCCCTTGTCGTCGCTGCAACCCGCTTCCCCTGCCGCAGCCGGATGAGAAATCACTGGCGGCGCGACGGGCGTACCGCTGACAACCTTGCTCGTCGCTTCATACGCGACGAACGCCCCGTTCTCCTGTCGAGACGTCGTATCCAACTCGAGCTTCCACGTCTTCCCCTGCGCGGTGACCGTCAGGGTCGCTGTGCTCTTGTAGTTTCCGGACTCGGCCACCGTATTCTGGTCAGCCAGCTCGACGTGCATGTCCGGCGCGGCGGCAAAGAGCGCCCGGTAGTAACCTCGAACGGCCTCCCGCCCCTCGAGACGAGTCCCGTCCTCGGTAGTGAAGACGACGTCCTCCGAGTACGTCGCCGCGAGGGCGTCGGGATCGTGGCGATTGAACACCGCGGCCCGATCCTTCGCCGCCGTGCCGGCGAACGCGTTCACCACACACGCGCCCTCTTGACCCTTCGGGCAACCTCCCGGATAGGCGGTTGGCGGGCCGCTCATGATCTTGTTGCTCGCCTGATACGTGACGTATTTCCCCGCCTCCTTCCGCGAGAGCGAATCGACCTCCAGCATCCAGGTCTTGCCTTGCGAGGTGAAGGCCACGTGCGCCGTGCTTCGATAGCCCCCCATGACCGAAGTCGTGTCTTGGTCGATGAGCTCGACGTGGATGTCCGGCGCGACGGCAAATAGCGCGCGGAGGTAGTCGCGAATGGCGTCGCGCCCTTGGAGACGGACCCCGTCCGCGGTGAAGAATGCGGCGTCCTGCGAGTACTGCTTCACGATCGTATCGACATCGTGCCCATTGAACTCCGCGGCTCGATGTTTCGCGGCCGAGCTCGCGACCATGTTGACGATGCACGCGCTCTGCACGACGAAGACGCACAGCGCGATGGCGCGGAAGAGACGCGCAGCAAAGCGGTGAGAGCGCCGTAACGTCGATTCCGGAAGGCACGCGAGCGCGACCGGGGGGGCGCCGAGTCGAGAGGCGAGCGCCGTCTTCGTCATGAGGGAGTTATCGACCGTATCATACGTCGCCCGCACTCGTGGATGCCGAGACTCGCGATTGACAGGTCGATCTCCCTCGGGAGACTCTCGATCGATGGGAAAGCTTTCTCTGATGTCGGTGATGCGCGCGCCGGCACGCGGCGTTGCGTTGCTTTCTCTCGTGGCGCTGGCCAGCGGATGCCAAGTCAGCGCGATGGCGACCATGATCCCTTCGTCGAAGTTCGTCTACCCGAACTCCAACGTGACGCCCCTCACGGAGACCGAAGGGAGCACGTCGAAGCTCTGTGGGTTCATCATCCCGTGGAGCAGCCCCGATGCGAACGACGTTGCGGAAGCATCCCGGGAGGCGATCGCGAAGGTTCAGGGAGCGGATCTTCTCATCGACGTATACGCGGAGACCGAAATGATCGCCGGCCCCACGTTCCCCGTAAACATCTTCTACTTTTGCAGCGTGAAGGTGAGGGGCACCGCGGCGCACATGGAGGTGGGTTTGCAACAGCTGAGCCCCATGTTCGGCTCCAAGTCTGCTCCGAAGGCAGCTCCACCCCCCCCGTTGGCGCCTGGCGCGTGCCGGCAAGATACGGACTGTCCTGGTGACCAGATCTGTGACCCATCGGGCGCCTGCAAGGCTCCGAAGCCGCGAAACTGATCGTGCGCTCTCGTCTTCTTGGCTTCGTGCTGCTGTTCGCGTCGGCGCCGGCGTGCATGCCCGCCGTGAGCCCCGCGGGTGGCGACCACCTCATCTTGGAATCGAATATCGAGAGCACTGCGTTCTTCGTCGACGGCCGTAAGGTCGGTGTCGGAAAGTCACTTGACGTCCCGGTAAGCCACAGTAGCCACACTCTAGCGGCCAGACCTCCCGGATATGAGATCAAGGAGATGACCGTCAATCCCCCATACAACGATCGCTACGCGCACAAGTTCACGTTCATGATGGGAGACCAGAGTGCCCCCGCCGAGTCGGCACAGCCCCCTTCGGCGGTCTCGAGCTCGCCGCCCCCGCCGGTCCAGGCACCTGCTGCCGCCCCGCCCCCAATCGAGTCGGCGCAACGGGTGCGCGGCGCCGATCCCACCACCGCCGACTGCCTGAACGCGAACGAGCGCGCGCTCGCCTTCCGGCAGAGTCACCGGCTCCGCGAGGCGCGCGCCGAATTCCTGCTGTGCGCAGCGGGAACGTGCCCCACGGACGTGAAAAACGAGTGCGCACGGCGAGTCGCCGACATGAACGCGGCAATCCCGACAATCATCTTCGAGGCCAAAGACGCCGCAGGGAACGACTTGACCGCGGTGAAGGTAACGATGGACGGCCAGCCTCTCGTGGACACCCTCCAGGGGCTCCCCATCTCTCTCGATCCCGGCCTTCACCAGTTCGTGTTCGAGACGGCGAAGAATCCTCCCTATGCGCGGTCACTCGTCATCAGCGAGGGGCTGAAAGACCGGCGCGAGCAGATCGTCTTCGGTGCCCGCTGACGGCCTAGGCGTTTCGCTCACGACGGGAGAGCTGCGACGTCGAACCGAGCGATCTCGTCGATCGGGATCCCCTCGGGTCCGAACGCGCCGCCGAGCGTGAGGGGGCCAATCCACGGCATGATCGGACGAGGCGGCGGCTCTCCGTTCGTGAGGACGCGCGCGGTCGTCGCCGCGAAGTCGGCCACCATGTGGCGCGCGATGACGGCGCCCGCCTCGCGCGACGCATGGCGCGGGCGCGACGTATAGCCCGGGAAGGGCCGGAGCGCGTGCCACCCAACCCCGAACGCGGCAAAGCGCAGCTCCGCGGCGAGGACTCTCTTGCCAATCCGATCCGCGGCCCGGCTCGCCGCAAGGAGCTTCGCGTCGGGGACGACGTCGGGACACGGCGGGAGCGTCGCGTAGACCGGGTCAACCGAGTCGGGCGCGTAGTGGAGCGCGAGCGAGGTCTCTAGAAAGCCCGCGTGCAGATCGAACGGCCCCTCGCGCATGAGCGCGGCGCGGTCACCGGGGTCGGTGATCGTGGCGTAGGCGTCGGCGTAGTCCTCAATCCGCACGTCGAGCATCGCCCGCAGAAGAAGGTTCAGCGGCGAGAGGGCCGGGACGCCGTGTCGCCCGAGCCAGCGCACCCCCGCGTCGATCGCGAGGCTGTGGAGCGGGCTCCCGTGGAACGTGATGAGAACGACGCGCTGCGCGCCCAGCTCGACCAGCGCGCGGCAGGCGTTCACGACCGCGCCGCACGCGTCGCGGTACGACGTGCTTCGCGACCCGAGCCCCGGCGTGGGATCGACCCCGATCTCGAGATCCGTCGCGAGGAGGAGCGGCCAGTCTTTCCCCCCGCGTGTGAGCTCTGCGTGAATCTCGCGCGCGAGGCCTTGGCTTACGAGCGCATCGTTGTGCAAGCTGAGGTGCGGTCCGTGGTACTCGACCGGGTTGACCGGAAGGAACACGGGCGCACCGCTCGCGAGGAGCGCCCGCGCGCGGGAGTGCGAGACGTCGAAGACGTTGGGCATGGCGGGTAGATTGCGGCCGACCCGCCGCGCCCGCTACTCGCGTTTGCAGCGCTCCTCCGCCTCGCTGCAACTGGGCCCACGCGTAGCGGTACGGGACCGGCGGCTCGCTTTGTGCGGAGGGTCCTACGACGCGAGTCGCGCCATCCCCTGCCTGTACGCGGGGTGGAACCGAACCGCGGGTGGAAGCCGCGCGCGCGCTCCGCGGATCGCCGCGATCACGGCGGCGAGCGTCGCGTCGTCCGTCTTCGTCCATCGAAAGCCGTACGCGGCGCGAACGCGCGGAGGGAGCATTCCCGCGGCGAACAGGCGCAGGCTCGGCGGGAGGAGGAGGCGCGCAGGCGAGAGGTCGACGATCGCCTTCATCGTGCGCGTCGTCGGGAGAAAGAGCGCACCGAGGAGCGAGCCCGAGGGGCGTTGCCGGACGAGCGTCTCCCACTGCGCCACGGCGTGCGGCGTCACGCGAAGCGCGTCGCCTTCGAGGACGGACGTGACGTACGCATCGAACGCCTCAGAGGTGGAGGTCACTTCGTCGGGCGCGACGCCGAACGCGACCTCGACGAGGTTCGACTCCTCCTGGAAGCGCGCGCGCTCGGCTGCAGACAGCGGGCGCACGAACGTCTCGAACATGCGCACGGCCGTGTCGAAGAGCGTCGCGTGCACCCAGCGAAGGAGCGATGGATCGAGGGCGCGGTACGGCGTCCCCGTTGACGTGCTACCCACGACGGCCGTGTGACGGCGGTGCACGGCGCGCACGACGCCGAGCGCGCTCGCCAGATCGCCGAAGCACAGCGTGTACGTCGCGCGGAACGTCCGCACGCTCCGCCCGAGCGGGTCCGACGCGATCGCGCTGTGCTGCTCGATCCCCGCGTCGACCGACGGGTGCGCAAGCTGAAGAAGGAGCGCGCGCGGCCCGCCGAAGAGGAGCACCGTCTCGCGAAGGACGAGCCACGTGACGCTGTCGGGGCCGAACAGGCCTTCGCGCTCGCCGCGCGCCTTATCGGCGACGAGACGAGCGATGCGTTCGGCGTCGGTATCGTCGGGCGAGACTCGGGGGGCACGCGCGGAGCTCGGGCACATGACGTAAGCAGCTCACGCCGCGAACGCCGCGGGCGCAAGGGTGATCGAGCTCCGCCCGGCTGGCGCTACTTTCCTCCGCTACCGGCACTCCCGCACGAGCACTTGTAGGAGCTCATCTGGTCGTTGATCGACGCCGGAACGAGCTCCGTCGTCTGCGTGAACGTGACCTCTTGCCCGCCATAGTTGCCGTCCGCGTACGCCATGGCCGTGCATCCCGGCGTGACTGCAACGGACGACATCACATCGTTGAAGTCCGCCGGAACGGCCGGACTGTTGTCCACAGGGGCCTTTGCGACGAGCGTTGCCCCCTTCAGCTGTCCATCCGCGTAGAACGTCGCACAGACCGTGGGCGCAGAAGCCGCGGCCGGGGCGGAAGGGGCAGGAGCGCCGCTCGATCCCCCGCCGCACCCCGTGCCAAAGGCGAGAAGCAGCGACGAAACGAGACCCGCGCCGAGAGCCCATCGATTGACGACAAACTGATTCATTGAGTTCCTTCTGTTGGACGTAAAGAGCGGAGACAGTCAGCCCGCACCATAGCCCGAAAGGCCGGCCGTAACGGGGCGCTCGTCGATTGAGCCTGGAGCGAACCTGCGCTCACTCACACGCGAGCGGATACGTCCCGCTAGGATCAGGCACCGCGGGTGCTGCGACGCAGTCGTAATATCCCTCCGACGCGCTCCACCCGCAGACCTTGCCGCCGCTGCACGTCTCGTTGAGCACGCTCGTGCCGCCGGTCTCGCAGTAATAGAGCGCGTTGCCGACGCAGCAGCCCTCCGTCGTATCCGCCTCCGCGCACGTCGTCGGCGCGACGGAGCCCGCGTCGTCGCCGCCGCTGCTGCTCCCGCCGTCCGCTCCGGAGCTGCTGCCACTCCCGCTACCGCTACTCGATCCGCTGCTGCTCCCCGAGCTCCCCCCGGAGGAGCTCCCGCTGCTACTGGCGGACCCACCGGAGCTGCTGCCGCTGCTGCTGGCGGAGCCGCCGGAGCTGCTGCCGCTGCTGCTTCCAGAGCTGCTTCCGGAGCCGCTGCCCGAGCTGCTCGAACCGCTCCCCGATCCGCTCCCGGACGCGGACGCATCGCCCACGAACAACGACGAATCGCTGACCCCGCCGCAACCGACGCCCGCCATCGCCGCAAGCGCGATCACGGTGGATGCCGCGCCGAGGCTCCTCAACGACGACCCTCTCAGCGTCAGCGACATTATCGATGCCCTCCGAACCCGGTCCATCTGCGCAACGGAACAGCAATGCGAGCGCAGAAGCAAGCCTCGGCGCGTCTCTCACCGCATCGCGCTCGCCTCCTCGAGGATCTCGTGCGGGGGGAAGATCGCCCCCCGATCCCCCGTATCTACTCAGGTCATGCTCAACGTCTCGGCTCGTACCACCCTGCGCAATCTCACCGCGGCAGCGGCCACCCTCTCGGCTCTCGTGGCGTGCGGCCCCAGCGTGACCACGGGTCAAACGCAAGGAGGCGGCGGAACCCCGGTCGTGAGCAATTGCGCCGCCGACACCACCTACACGAGCCTCCAGGCTTCACTCGACGCGCGCAAGACGCAGTTCCTCGGCCCGAACGTCCAGAACCTGGTCCCCATCAACACGCGCCTCTACTGGTACGACACGACCAACTTCGCTCCGGTGCTGAACGGGTACACCGACGGCGGATCCATCCTGGCCTACACGTTCAGCGTCGGCGACAGCATCGACGACGCCAACTGGGAAGGATCGAACAACCTCATCGTCACTGCGCAGTCGGACGGCGAGACCGTCACTTACTCCGCCTACGATCCGAGTCAGGCGTCGTCGCAGATCGGCACCATGAGCATCGCGGCGCCCTCGGGCGCGAGCTACTGGGCCTACGCCGTCGACGGCACCACGGTCTACCTCGTGACGCTCGACGCGAACCAGCACAACGCGCTCATCAAGTGGGTACCTGCTGCGGGCCCGACGACGACGACCGTGACGACGCTCGAATCGGCCGGCGCCCAGGTGGGCGAGTTCTGGGAGTTCGGAGTGAGCGCCAACACGATGGTGTTCGTCGAGAGCGGCGCGATCTGGACGCTCGACATCGCCGCGAACAAGGCCACGCCACTCAACAACACGACCCAGGTCGAGAGCGACAGCGTCGTCGACTTCGAGCCGGACGGCGTGATGTTTTCGACGGACACCGCGCTCATGTTCTACAGCTACGCGGCGAGCTCGCTGACCAACCTGACGAACGAGATCAACGCCAACGGCTACCAGATCGATTCGTGCAATCCCGGCGCGAGCAACTACTCCACCGACTTCGCGCGCTGGGGGAACTACGTCATCTACATCGGCGAGGACGACGGCGTATTCGCCTACGACATGACCAGCAACGTCATCGCGCCCGTGCTCCTCCCCCCCGAAGGCACGTCGGTGAACGTGCAATACCGGTATCCGGTGGCGCTCACGAACGGGAAGCTCTTCGTCACGGGCCTCACCTCGACCGACGGCGCCACCGGCGCCGATGGACCGACCTACGAAGTCGATCTCTCGACGTTCCTGCACTGAGTGCTGAGCGACAGCGCCCTAGAGCAAAACGTCTCTTGGATGGAACGACAGCGGCCCGCGCGAAGAAGCCCCCCACCCGGCCTCCCCCCGAATCGGGGGGAGGAGAACGCGGGTCCCCGTCGTGCGAGAAGCGAGAAAGTGAGCTTCGATT
>JBKQKP010000219.1:0-53252 GCA_052147435.1 Polyangiaceae bacterium
CCCGGCGCTCGGCGCGCGGAGCGTGAGGTCCCTCCCGGCGCTCATCACCGATACGTCCACCAAGGTCGACAAGATCGCCTCCCTCGTCGCCGATTTGGGCGACGCTGACACGAAGCAGAAGACGAGCGACGCGCTCGTGGCGCTCGCGAAGAGGATCGACTCGCAGGCCTGGTACGACAAGCAGAAGGCCGCGACGGTCGACACGTGGACCAAGGAAAAGGCCACCTTCACCCCCGACTCGCTGGCCAAGGTCGTCAGGGAGTTCCAGGATCAGGAGCTCACGAAGACCTTCGGCTCGATGAAGCGCATCGGCCTGCGCCCCGTCATCGACTACTGCCTCGGCTATGCCGCGAACGACAAAGCCTCCAAGGAGCGCCGTCAGGCGGCCCTCGCGGCGCTCGAGAACAAGATCGACAAGAACAACGCCGGCGACATCGACAAGATCTTCGCCATCGCGAAGGACGACAACGCACCGGACGAGGTCCGCGATCAGGCCTTCGCCCGCCTGGGCGAGCTCCCGAAGGAGCTCATCGTGAACAGGCTCTACACGCTCTTCGACGCCAAGAAGTGGAAGGGGCGCTGGGAAGCCGGCGGGATGATCCTCAAGACGATGACCACCAAGGACGTCCCCGACTTCCTCAAGCACCTGCCGACGTCGGCGGCGACGAAGATGGGGATGACCGAGGGGATCACCTACGGCGGCCTGATCATGAAGATGGACGCACCCGCGGGGGCGCCGAAGCCGAAGGACCTGGTAAACCAGTACCTCGGGGTGAAAGATCTGGGCGCGAAGCTCACCGCGCTCGGTGCGTACTACGGGGGAAACAAGGCCGACGTGAGCCGGATCCTCCCGTATGAGAGCGATACGCAGGCCGTCCCCAAGTGTGACGCAACCGATGAGTGTGGCTGGACGTGCGAGATCCCGAAACCGGGGACGCAGGACACCGAACAGAAGACGATCGTGACCGTGGGGGACTTCGCCAAGTACTGCGTGGTGCCTTCGATGACGGGCAAGTAGCCCCCTCTTGTTGTCTTGTTGTCCCTGGCGACCCCTTTTGGCGAGCCAGGCCGCCTCGCTCCGCTTGTGCACTCCGGCGAGATGCATGTAGTTTTGATGGAACGGTAGCTACGAGATGAGCGCGGACCCGAACAAGAAGAGCTCGCGGAATTTCCAGTGCAGGGACGTGCTCTGGGAGACGTTCGAGCAGATGGCTCGCGAGCTCGAGTGCAGCGTCGATTACCTCATCAACGAGGCGATGAAGCAGTACGCCCGGCAACGGAGCTACGGAGCCGGTGCCTCGCGAACGCCCTTCCCCGGGATGCGAGGCGCCGGTGAGCCGGCGATGCCTCCGCCGAGCAGTCACGCCCCGGCGTTCCCGAGCAGCGCCCCCGCGGCGCCGACGAACCCCGTCCCCCCGCCGCCGCAGATTCGAGCGAACGCTCCGCTCGCGGCGCCCCCTCCGTCTTCGCGCCTCCCGCCGCCGCCGCTTCGCCCCGGCTCCGGCATCGGCGGAGCGAACCTCCCTCCGCCCCGCGCTCCTCACGGCGGGCTCGCCCCCCCTGCCCCGCCCCCTCGCGGCGCGCACGGACAGGCCACACACGGCGGCCTCGGACCTCCGGCGTCGACGCATCGTTCGAACATCCCTCCGCCGTCGAATCGGAGCGCTCCCCCTCCGCTTCCACGGACCGCGACCCCGCTTCCGCCGGCACCCGTCGGTGCGAACGGCGGCTTCGCGATGGGGACGTCGGGCGCAGCGCTCAGCGTGATCTACCAGGGGGACAAGGTCTCGATCTCGAAGGATCGCTTCGTCATCGGCCGCGGGAAGCAGTCGAGCGACCTCACGCTGAAGGACCCGAACGTGTCGCGCCAGCACGCGATGATCGAGTTCCAGAACGGGGTCTACTTCATGGTCGACATGGGCTCGACCAACGGCGTCGAGTACAACGGCCAGCGGATCGCCCGGAAGCAGATCGCCGAAGGGGACGTGTTCAAGATCTGCGATCACGAGATGCGGTTCACGTATCGCTGAGCGGCGAGTGCCTCGCCCCGACGATCGTCCCCTCCGCCGGCTGCCGACCCTCGGCGCGCGCAAGGACACGCTCGAGAAGTGCGTCTTCTGCCCGAAGCTGTGTCGGAGCGCGTGCCCCGTGTCGAACGCCGAGCCGCGGGAGACGCTCACGCCGTGGGGCAAGATGTCGACCGCGTACTTCGCGGCGCGAGGCGACGTGCCGCTCGAGGAGCCGTTCGCGCGTCCGGCGTGGGCGTGCACCGGGTGCTTCGCGTGCCGCGCTTCCTGCGATCACGAGAACGATGTCGCGGGGACGCTGCTCGACGCGCGCGCGGCGCTCCTCGCCGCCAAGCTCGGGCCGGAGGGGGCGCACCGTACCGTCGCGCGCTTCGATTCCCATCGCGAGGCGACGAAGCGCGGGATCCGCGAGCTCGGCGCGCATGCTGCGGTGCGATCGGGGTCGCGTGAGGCTCTCCTCGTAGGGTGCGGTTACGTGCGGGGGGCGCCGGCAGAGGCGCGCCACGCGATCGACGCGGCGGCGGCGCTGGTACGAGGGCCGGTCGCGCTCGTCGACGAGTGCTGCGGGCTTCCGATGCTCCTCGCCGGAGACGCGAAGGGGTTCGCGCTGCAGGCCGAGGCGTTCGCGCAGAGGTTGAAAGGCGTTGAACGCGTGCTCGTCGTCGATGCGGGGTGCGCGCTCGCCTTGCGCGTCCGCTATCGGGAGCACGGGGTGAGCCTCGACGCCAAAGTGGAGCTCGTCGTCGAGCTGGCCGCGCAGGAGCTCGCGTCGCTTCGAACAGTGGCCGACGCCAACGACAAGGGGAGCGACCGTGCGAATGCGCCGGTGCGATGGCATGACCCCTGTCAGCTCGGGCGAGGGCTCGGCGTGTATGAGGCGCCCCGCGCGGTGCTCACGCGAGCGCTCGGGCGTGCACCGGACGAGTTCGACACGCGGCGCGAGAGGGGGACCTGCTCAGGCGGCGGAGGGCTCCTCCCCGTCACGATGCCCGAGACGTCACGGACGATCGCCGAGACCCGCCTGGCGGAGCACGCGCGCTCGGGCGGCGGGCGCGTCGTGACGGCGTGCGCGTCGAGCTTGCTCTCGATGCGAAAGGCCGGCGGCCTCGTGGACGACATCGTCACGTGGATCGCGCGCGCCGCTCCCCCCCCCGCGAGGAGGGGGCCCGGGTGAGCTCGGATCGCGGGAGCCCGCCGAGCCGCGTGAGCCACGCGCCCACGCCGGTCCCGCGCTCGGCGATCGCGACCCGGGTGCTCGCTTCGTTCGGCATCACGGTGCTCGCGTTCGCGATCACGGTCGGATGGAGCGTGGTCGCGCAGCGGCGCACGGCCCAGGACAGCGAGGAGCTCGCGAAGGGGTACGTGCCGGTCGCGCTCAAGCTCGGGCAGCTCCGGGCGACGCAGGCGACGCTGGCGACGCTCGTCGATGGGATCCCCGACGAACGCAATCCCCTCTCCACGCGCCTCGTGATCGAGACTCTCAGCAGCGTGCGCCGCGCGAAGTTCGTCGAGACGCGCGCGGCGATGACCGAGGGGCTCGGCGGGGTCGGCGACGACGCGACGCACGCGCTGGCCGTAGCGCTGACGGGCGACCTCGATGCAGCGGAGCAGGTCACCGGCGACGACTCCGCCAGCTTCGAGCGGCTCTTCGCCTCGCTCGACGCCCAGGACAAGGACGCCGTGAACCGCACGCTCGTCTCGCTCGGCGCGCTCGAGCACGACGACGACCGGCGCCTCCGTGCGCTCTCCGAGCGTGTCGCGAGCTCGATGGACGAGCTCTCCGCGCGGAGCCGCGCGCGGGAGAGACGCGCGATCCTCGCGCTCATCGCGCTGGCGGTGCTCACGCTCTCCGTCGGCGTCGCCGTATCCATCCACACACGACGCTTGCTTGCGCCGCTCGCACGGGTCACGGAGCGCGCGACGGCGGTTGCGCGCGGAGATCTCACGGCGCGCGAGGTCGTCGCCACGGACGACGAGATCGGCCAGCTCGCCGCCGCGTTCGAGCGAATGGTCGCCGGCGTCGCGCGCGCCCAGAGCCGCGCGGTCGCGAACGAGCGCCTCGCGGCGATCGGCAAGATGGCGGCGCACGTCACGCACGAGATCAGGAACCCGCTCTCG
The DNA here is from genome assembly GCA_052147435.1 of Polyangiaceae bacterium. Classification (GTDB taxonomy): domain Bacteria; phylum Myxococcota_A; class Polyangia; order Polyangiales; family Polyangiaceae; genus JBKQKP01. The sequence continues at coordinate 4,146 of JBKQKP010000219.1, forward strand.
TCGATCGGGCTCAACATCGAGCTACTCGAAGAAGAGCTCGGAAAGGCGCAGGCCCTGCCGACCGTGACGTCTGCTTCGGACCAGACCGTCGGCGAGGCGCGCGGTCTGCTCGAAGCGATCAAGCGCGAGGTTCAGCGCCTCGAGCATCTCTCGGAGGAGTACCTGAGGGTCGCCCGGCTCCCCTCGCCGCGGATGGAGGCCGACGACGTTGCCACGACCGTACGCGACATCGTCGCCTTCGCTCGCCCCGAGATCGAGCGCGCCGGCTGCTCCGTGGAGGTCCGGGTCGCCGAGTCTCTCCCCCCCGCGCTGTTCGACGAGTCGCAGCTTCGGCAGGCGCTCCTGAACCTGCTGCGAAACGCGCGTGAGGCGATGCCCGGTGGGGGGAAGATCGACGTGGCGGTCGCCGCCGAGGGGATGAGCGTGGTCATCGACGTGGCCGACCGGGGGGGCGGGATTTCCGAGGACATCCGCGCGCGAGTCTTCGATCCGTTCTTCTCGACCAAGGGGGAAGGGACGGGGCTCGGGCTGGCGATCACCCGTCAGATCGTCGAAGCGCACGGCGGCGCGGTGACATGCGACCCGCGCGAAGGGGGGGGAACACGCTTCCGCCTCGCCCTCCCGATCGCCCCTCTTCGCGCGTCGAACCCGCGCGCACAAACGCGGCTCGCAGGCGAGTAGGTCACAATCGCGTCGCTACTTGTCCTTGCCGACCGTGTCCTCGATCGGCACCCACTCCATCCGCTCCAGCATCGTCTCGTCGGGATAGACGACGAGCGGCGCGACCGCGCGCGCCAGGTCACGGACCTGAACCGGTAGCCCATCGAGGTTGAGAGCGGTGGCGTGGAGATTGATCCCGACCTGGCTGAGGAGCTCTTCGAACAGAGTTCGCTGGATCTTGGGGACCTCTTCGATGGGTGCATCCGACGGGAGGCCACCTAGCGTGCGCGCGACCTCGAGCGCCTCCCGGATACCGCCGAGCCGATCGACCAGGTGCCGATCGAACGCTTCCTGCCCGGTCCAGACGCGCCCTCGCGCGACGGCATCGACCTCTTCTTTCGTCATGTGCCGCCCCTGGGTGACGCGGTCGAGGAACGTGTCGTAGATCCGCTCGATCGTGTGCTGCGCCCGCGCGCGCTCCTCGTCGGTGAACCCGCGGAAGAGCGAGTCGGCGTCCGCGTGGGGGGCGCTCTTGTAGGTCTCCACGTTGACGCCGATCTTCCCGAGGAGGCCGCTCACGTCGGCCTTGCCGTAGAAGACTCCGATCGAGCCCGTCGTCGTGAGCGGCTCGGCGAAGATCATCCGCCCGGGGCTCGCGATGTAGTACCCGCCGCTCGCCGCGACCGTCCCCATGCTCACGATGAGCGGCTTCTTCTTCGCGAGGAGGGAGAGCTCACGCCACATCACGTCCGCGGCGGTGGTCGCCCCGCCAGGGCTTTCGATCCTGAGGACGACGCTCCGGATGTCGTCGTCGTCGCGCAGCGCCTTGACCGTCTCCGCGACGGAGTACGAGCCGACGAGGCTAATGTCGAGGAGCGGGATGTGCTGCGAGCGACCGTCGACGATGTCTCCGTCGATGTAGAGGATGGCGACCTTCTGGCGCGTGCCGAACTTCGCCGGAGCGACGACGTCCGGGTTGTACCTCTCGTACGAGATCGGCGAGCCGACCATGTCCTGCGTCGCGCGCTCGATCTCGTCGTCGAAGGCGAGCTGGTCGACGAGCTTCGCGTCGCGAGCCTCCTCGGGGAGCGTCATCCCGTGCTCGGCAGCCGCGCGCACCTGCTCGAGCGTCAGGTGCCTCCCCTGAGCGACGTCCTTCATGAAGATCGTCTCGTTCTCGCGGAGGAGATCTTCGTGATCGGCGCGCGCCACCTCACCCGCCTGCGTGTTCGTGTACATCTCGGGCGCGCTCTTGTGCGGCGAGATGCGAACGAAGTCCCCCTTGATCCCGAGCTTCTCGAGGAGCCCGGCCAGGTAGAAGTACTGGTAGCGGAGCCCCGAGTAGCGGAACGTGCCGCCCGGGTTGAGAACGATGCGGTTCGCGTTCGCGCAGACGAAGAGGGAGTCCACGCCGCCGCTCTCGAGGCTGCAGAGGACCTTCTTCCCACGCGCGCGCAACAGCCGGACGGCGTCCGAGAGCTCCTCCGCGTGGGCGAGCGACGACGTCGGCTCGGCGCGCATGACGAGCGTGACCGCCTTGACGTCCTCTTGCTCCGACAGCTTCCAGAGGGCGCGGAGGAACGCGACGTGATCGCGCGTCCCGGGCGTGTCCTCGATCCGGATCCAGATCGCGCGTGAGAGCTTGGGGAGCCCGGGGTTCACGTAGCCGGCGATGGAGGCCGTCAAGTACTCGCCCACAGCCTGGTTCGGGCCGAGACCGTTCCCGGCGAGGATGCCGCCTCCGAGCGAGGCGTGGTTCAGGTAGATCTCGAGCCCTGCCGTGCCGACGACCGCGCGCGTCGTGTCGTTCGGGAGGTTCATCACCTCGATGTCGCCGCGGGCGCGGCCGAGCCCCGGGATGTCGAGCGAGACGATCGCGCGCGGGAGGACGATGTTGTCCCCCTGCAGGTACTTCACCTCGAGGCCGACATCGAGCGCGCGCGTCCCGGTCGGGCGGAAGTCGAGTCCGAAGACGTAGCTGGCGTCGAGGACCGGGTAGCCCGACGGCGGTAGGGGCTGCGGCTCAGGACCGTTGAAGTTCTGAGCGACGGCGGCGAACGCGAAGTGCGTGTTCGGGCGAAAGGTCGCCCCCGCGGTCACGCCGAAGAGCCCGTTCAGGTCGGGATTTCGCGAGTAGGCGCCCTGCAGAGAGAAGCCGAGAGCGAAGGTGTCGCTGATCTTCAGGCCCAGGGCCCAGGTGAGCCAGAAGTAGTCGCTTCCGCTGAACGGGAACGGCGTGCCGTTCGGCGTCTGAACGTAGTCGAGGCGGAAGCCCGTCCCGAGCCCCCAGATGAGCGGCGAGGCGAGGTCGAAAGCGTGACCACACGCGACCTTCTGCGTGTCGGGGCAGTTCACCCCCGTCCAGCGAAGCTCCGGAGCCGGCAGGTAGCCGACGTTCGCGGGATTCAGGACGATCGCTTCCGCGCTGTCCTCCCCGACGATGCTCCGACCCGGCGAGAAGATGCGGTCGGCGCGCGGCGGCTCAGGGTCCGCGGCGCGCGCGCTGGCCCCGAACCCGGCGAGCGCGAGGAGCCCGAGCGCACCGATCGTAAGGCGACTTGTCCTCGTCCTCATGCATCCTCACCGGAGCGTGGCGAGGTCGCGCAGAACGGCGGCCTCGGCGTCGAAAGTCTTCCTCACTTCGCCGACGATCATCCGCTCGGCGACCTTGCGAACGAGAGAGGACACGCGAAGCTCCAGCTCGCCGCGCACGATCCGCCGCGTCCGAGCCTCTCCCAGCGAGATGAGCTCGTAGGTGCCAGAAGCGTCGAAGTACTTGCGCCACTCGGGCTTGACCTTCGGGACGATCGTCCACGACGAAGCGTGCCGGAGGATCTCGTACGTCGTTCGCTCGTCCCACGCGCACATCTCGCGCGTGACGTAGCGCTCGGCGAACCGGGGGAGCTTCACGTTCGCCTGGTAGCTCCAGACGCGCTCGAGCACCCCGTTCTTCAGCGTGTGCTCGCGCTGGTCGACGTGCTCGATCCCGCTCAACCGCGGGGTCATCCGTTTCGCAAGATCGGGCGAGAGGACCGCGAGCTCGACGGCGTCGCGGGGAATCTCGAAATCGTGGGTTATCTCGAAATGCACGGGGGGGGCGACGGAGGATACTGCAAACGAGGGGCGGCGCGTCAGGGCTCGAGCATTCCTCGCGCGCGGGCCACGGCCTCGATGTCCCCCCGCCGGCGCGCGAGCTCGTCGAAGTCCTTCGCAGGGAGGAAGCGCGCGGCGGCGCCGTGACGCGGTACGCGCACGTAGCCAGCATCGAGCGCAGAGGTGATCTCCTGTAGGAGCCGCTCGAACTGCACCGCCGTCTTGCCGTCGACCTTCTTCTCGACCTCGAACCAGCTCCACTCGACCTTCACGTCGAGGAGGCGCTCGGCCCGGACGAGGAACGTGTTCGTGTTGAAGACGCGGACGCTGTTTGCGTCGAAGCCTTTTGGAAGGCGAAACTCCTCGAGCACCTGGAGGCGGCGCGCGCCGCTCGGCGTCGGGGCATGCACCGGGATGCCCCCCTTGTCCCCCGGCTCTTTCTCCGCGACCTCGACCATCACGTCGCGCCCTGATTCGATGAAAAGGCCGAGGAGCGCGCGGTCGATGGCGGCGCCGAGGTTGTCGAGGTTCGCGATCCAGACGTACCTGCCGCCGCGGTCGACGAAGGCGCGAAGGAGGCCAGACCTGCGGAGGGCGTCGATCGTGTCGCCGTGACCGGGCGCATAGATGCTTGCCTCTCCGCTGGCGTCGCGGAACAGGCCCCCCTCGGGCGTCAGGCGGAGGCTTACGTCCTGCAGGAACGTTTGCACGTGGGGAGGTGCACCGGCTTTCCTCAGTGCTTCGCGCGTGGGCTCGTCGGTGGCGTCGCTCACCATGAGCCAGAGCGGAACAGGGTGCCCTGCGCGCGCGCTCGCCGTGCGGTTCTCTGCGAGGCGGAGGTCGAGGAAGGTCTTTCCGGCGACGGCTTCGACGAGCGCCTTCACGACCCCCCCCATCCGGGTCGCCATCCCCCCGGCCATCACGCAGAAAGCGAGCTCCCCTTTGCGGAGCGCGGCGTCGCCAATCGACGCGAGACGCTTCTCTTCCGTCGAGCCCGGTTCCGGCGAACGGAGGAGCTCCTCTTCGAGCGGAGCCGTCACCTCCCCGGCGATCCGGTTGCGGACATCTCGACGCGTCGCCGCATCTCCTTCTCCGAGCGTCGCCGCGAGCGCGAGCAGTCGGGCCTCGTCGAAACCAGCCTTTGCGAGCTCTTCGCGGCGACTCGAGGTGAGCGCGGCGAGATCCTTCCGGAGGTTGGTGGACTGACCGGAGGAATCGGTGGGCTTGGTGGACATGGTCGCGATTGTGCGTGCCGGGCGCGCCGTGGGGAAGATGGTACGCTCGAGAAGCGTTAGGAAGTGCGAGAGGCGGTTTCTGCCGAACGAAGATGACGATGTGCGGAGGAAGGACATTCGCTGTCCTCGGGTTGGTCGCCGCGTCGGCTCTCACGTTAGGCGGGTGCGTCGCTACCGAGGTAGTGGTTCCTGCGCGCGGCGTGGTCGTACGGGGCCCCCCTCCCGCGCCAATCGTCGAACAGGAGCAGGCGAGCGCGCCGTCTCCGGCGGCCGTCTGGGTCGCGGGGTACTGGCACTGGACCGGGATGCAATACGCGTGGATCCCCGGCCACTGGGAGAACGCCCCCCCGGGCACGGCCTGGACGCCGCCGCGCTACCTGTCCGCGGACGGGGCCTACTACTACGAGGCGGGAGCCTGGAAGCCCGTCTCGCCGAACCCGCCGCGCGGAAACGCGAACGCAAACGCGATCCGGTGACAGGCGCTGGCGCCGTCTATACTGCATCGTATGCGGCTCGCTCGCGTCGTCGTCGTGGTGCTTGCCGGGCTCTTGAGCTCGAGCGCGCGCGATGCCCACGCGGCAGGCCCGATTCTCCACGAGCGCATTCCCTCCGATCCCGCGGAGGACGCGCGACTCGGCGTGGCCATCGACGGTGATCTCCCGGCGGCACTGAGCACGCCGAGCGGGCTCGTCCCCGCGCCGGACCCGCACAGGCTCCCTTCCGCCCCTTCGCCGAACGGCGCGGGCGACCCCGCGATCACGAACGCAGCCCCGAACGCCCACTTTCATCCCGATCGCGACACCCATCGGCCCGACGTCGTCCCGTACGACGATCCCTTCACGCCGTCGACGGCCCCCTTCAAGCGGCTCCTCGCGTTCGACATGGTCGACTCGACGTACACGCTCTCCGTGCGCGACGGCCGACTCCTTCCGCTCGCGCAACGGGCGCAGGCTGCACCCGACGGCTCGGACGATTCGTTCTTCGGAGACATGGTCGTCGATCTCGTCCCCGACCGGCCGCAGCGGGTCCCGAGCGTAGGGCCGGGGGCGAAGATCATTCGCGCGCACGCAGGGGTCGGGAGCGCGGACGTGGCCGTGCGCTTCCTGCACGACGAAGCCGACAACTGGTTCGTCGTCGGCGATGTGGCGACGCGAGTGCGGCTCGTGATGGAGCTCGCGGTCCCGCGAGCGACGTTCGGCGGGCGGTTCGGCGAGCCGTCGTGGAGCGACTTCCCGAAGGTGGCTCCCCTCCCCCCGAACGTGGCGCGCGCAGCGGCCGAGGTCGCGGCTCATATCGGCGTCTCGCGCGCCCAGTCGCCCCGCGACGTGGTGGCAAAGCTCGTCGCCTACTTCCGGAGTTTCGTCGACTCGGACGAGTTCCCGACGGATCGAGACGACGTGTACCTCGCGCTCGCGCTCTCGAAGAAGGGGGTGTGTCGGCATCGCGCGTTCGCGTTCCTCGTGACGGCGCTCGGGTTAGGCCTGCCGACGCGGATGATCACGAACGAGGCGCACGCCTGGGTCGAGGTGAGCGATGCCTCGCTGTGGCGACGGATTGATCTCGGCGGTGCGGGGCGCGCGCTGGATGCTTCGCTCGCGGGGGGGGTGAAGCACGAGCCCCCCCCGGATCCCTTCTCTTGGCCTGCCAACGCGACACGCGGGAACGATCTCGCGGATCGCGCGCGGAACGCGGCCGCGTCGCCTGGCGGCGGGCCCGGAGACGCGAACGGCAACGGAGCCGGCGGTAAGAACGCGACGACGTCCACGCCGGCGAACGCATCGAGCCCCGCGAGCGATGGGCGCGATTCCAACGGCGCCCCCGACGAGCGTCCCGCTTCCCACGTGGCGCTCTCGCTCGACGATTCCTCGCCGCGTCGCGGCGGATCGCTCCGCGTGCATGGCGAGGTGGCGGCGGACGGGGCGTCGTGCGGGCACGTACTCGTGGAGCTGGGGTTGCGCGACGGGCGAGGGCTCGACCTTCCGCTCGGGTCGCTGGCCACCGATGGCGAAGGGAAATACGACGGGTCGCTCGTGGTCCCGTCGTCGGTCCCGCTCGGCGACTACGACCTTTACGCGCACACGTCCGGCGACACACGGTGCGGCCGGGGGGCGGTGCCGTGAGCGCGGCGTTCGTTCCGTTCCTCTTCGAGCTCCGCGCCCAGAAAGTGAAGGTGGGGGCCCAGGAAGCGATGGCGCTGGCCCGCGCGCTCACGATGGGGCTTCACGACAGCTCGCTCGACGGCTTCTACCACGTGGCGCGCGCGCTCTGCGTGCACCGCGAGAGCGACCTCGACGCCTTCGATCAGGCGTTCAGCCACCACTTCCGAGGGATCGAACGGGTCGGCGCCGACCTGCTGAAGGAGCTCGAGGAGTGGCTCAGCGAGCCTCGTAACCGGCGCGAGCTCACCGACGAAGAGCGGGCGATGCTCCAGTCGATCGACATGGACGAGCTGCGCCGCCTCTTCGAGGAGCGAATGCGCGAGCAGAACGAGCGGCACGACGGAGGGAACCGCTGGATCGGCACCGGCGGCACGAGCCCGTTCGGCGCGAATGGCGCCCACCCGAGCGGCGTTCGCGTGGGTTCGCAAGGAGGGGGACGGAGCGCGATGGCGGTGGCCGACGCGCGCAGATACCGGCCGTATCGGTCGGACCTGGTCCTCGACGTGCGGCAGATGGAGGTCGCGCTGCGGAAGCTGCGCGCGTTCCACCGCGAGGGGGCGGAGCTCGAGCTCGACATCGACGGGACGATCGACGCGACCGCCAAGAACGCGGGCGAGCTCGAGATCGTGCTCCGCGCTCCGCGAAAGTCGAATGTGCGCGTCCTCCTGCTCATGGACGTGGGGGGCTCGATGGACCCACACGCGGAGCTCGTCTCGCGGCTCTTCTCGGCGGCGAAGCGCGCGTCGAACATCCGCGAGCTGAAGACCTTCTACTTCCATAACTGCATTTACGGACGCCTCTACGCGACCGAGCGCTTCACCGAGCCGCTCCGCGTGCGCGAGGTGCTCGATCTCGTGAGCCACGAATGGAAGCTCGTCCTCGTGGGGGACGCGGCGATGCACCCCGCCGAGCTCCTCGGCGCGGGGGACTGGGACTACTACTCGCGCGGGGGAGATCCGGAAGCCGCAATGCCCGGGATCCGCTGGATGATGCTGCTCGCTGACTTCTTCCGGCGAGCCGTCTGGGTGAACCCTGACCCGCCGAGCTACTGGCGCGGAGGGACCGCGGAGCAGCTTCAGAGAGTCTTCTCGATGTTCCCGCTGACGCTCGACGGGCTCGGCGACGCGATCGGCCACCTGTCGAAGGGGGACGTCACGAAGAAGCGGTAGCGCGTCTTGCCTCGGTCTGGCTCGGCTACAGACGCGGATCGACGTAGACCCCGTGACGGAGCTCGTCGAGCCACAGCTTTCGCTGGTGCTCCATCGCCTCGCCGTACGCGCGGTTCCACATCTCGTCCTTGACCTCGTCGAAGGTGGGCATGCGATCGGGGCCGACCTGGGCGATCAGGACGGCGTCGGCGCCCCCCGGGATAGGCTCCGTCACGTCGCCCGCCTTCAATCCGGCGATCGCGGCCTGAAGCTCGGGAACGAGCGCGCCAACGGGCTGGGGACCACGCGAGCCGCACGTCTTCTTCGTCTGCACGTCGTCGCTGTACTTCTCGACGAGCGCGCAGAAGTCCGCGCCGGGCTTCCGCGCCTCGTTCACGAGCCAGTTGGCGAGGTGTGTGAGCTGCTGGACCTGGTCCATGCTCGAGCCCGGGGGAATCCGCTTGGCGAGGATGCGCAGGTCGATCGGGTGCTGCTTCTCCATCTCCACCAGGTACCGCTGATACGCCGTGTGCGCGTCCTGATCGGTCACGCGCACGCGGCCTCGCACGCGGAGCTGGATCAGCTTCCCTTCGAGCACCTGGCGACGGAGCTCCTCGCGGTAGTCCATCTCGGACAGCCCCTGCCGGTGGGCCTCCTCGAGGAGCTGCTGGAGCGTGAGGTGGGCGCTCGACGCGATGTTGCGGATAGCGTTGTCGACCTCTTCGGCGCTCACGCTGAGATGCGCCTTGTCCGCCGCGCTCTCCTCCAGACGATCGTCGATCATCCGGTTGAGGAGCTCCTTTTCCATCTCCGACTTCGCCGCCGCGATCTGCGCGGGGTTCTGCGCGCCCGCGAGGATCCGGAAGAGGAATGGGTGCTCGCGTCGCTGGAGGTCCGACAGCAAGATCGGACGCTCGCCGACGACCGCGACGACCCGCTCGACGATCACCGCGCCTGCGGTCTTCGCGCAGCCAAATGCAGCGGCCAGCGCGCAGACCGCGACGACCACTTTTCCACTCAGCCGACGCATGCGAAGGCTTCTACCATGCCTCCGAAACGGGAGGCCACGCTTCGTGGCGACGCGGGCTAACGCTTAGCGCTTCGAGTACTGGAAGCGCTTGCGGGCGCCCGGTTGGCCGTACTTCTTGCGCTCCTTCTTCCGCGCGTCGCGCGTGAGGAAGCCGGCGCGCTTCAGGACGGGGCGCTTCTCCGGGTCGAGAGCGATGAGGGCGCGCGAGATGCCGTGGCGCATTGCCTCGGCCTGGGCAGAGTGACCGCCCCCCTGCACCGTCGCCGTCACGTCGAACTGGTCGACCGCCTCGATGAGCTCGAGCGCCTGGCGCATGATCATGCGCGAGGTCTCGCGCTCGAAGTACTCGTCGGCGGACTTTCCGTTGACGGAGACGGCGCCGGTCCCGGCCTTGATCCAGACGCGCGCGATCGCGGTCTTGCGCTTGCCAGTGGCGTAGGTGCGGGTGTCTGCGGTGGCCATGGTTCTGGTGATTCCTAGAGTTTGGCTTTGAGGGGAAGCGGCTGAGGCTTCTGCGCCGCGTGCGGGTGGTCCGGCGTCGCGTAGACCTTGAGCTTGGTGAGCATTTCGCGGCCGAGGACGTTCTTGGGAAGCATCCCCTTCACGGCCTTCTCGATCGGAAACTCGGGCTTGCGCGCGAGCAGATGGCGGTAGCTCTCGGCAGCGAAGCCCCCGGGAATCCCCGAGTGGCTGTAATAGAACTTCCCGTCGAGCTTGTTCCCCGTAAGGCGGACCTTCGCAGCGTTGACGACGATGACGAAGTCACCTGTGTCCTCGTGCGTGGTGAACGTCGGCTTGTGCTTCCCGCGAAGAACACGAGCAATTTCGCTGGCGAGGCGGCCAAGGGGCTTGTCCGTTGCGTCGACCACCCACCACGCCTTGTCGGCCTGGGCGGATGCCTTCGTGGCCACGAACGTCTTGTTGACGAGGCGCTTGGACGGCCCGGCCGCGGTTTTCGCGACGGAGTCCTTACTAGCTGACGGGTTCGTGCCCACCTGAGACATGACTGAACAGCCTTTCCGATACCGGCGAACGTGCGGATTGCGCACGGAAACATCCCAGCTGGGGGAAGCGGGGGCCGGGAAGCTACGCGGCAGCCCCCCCTCTGTCAAGCCGACTTGCCGCGCGGGGCCGGGGGTTCAGTGGAGACAGGGCCTGTACTGCCCGTTACCATCGTGGGTCCGCGCCTCGATCACGCCGCTCAAGATACTCGCCCCCAAGGTGCCCACGTGGACAAGCGAACGCCGAACGATCTCAGCGCAGCTGTTCCGAAATTCTGCCTCGCCGTCGAGGAGTTCCGGAGAACGACCGAAGGGCGCGTCCGCACACCGCAGGAGTTCCTGCAGCACTTCTTTCCACACGACGCGACCAAGGTCACCGATCGCCTCTTCAAGTTCCTTCCGAACGAGGTCCGCGGTCCTGTCTTGACGAGCTGGGGGCTCCGCGGCGCGAAGAGCGCGCTCAAGGACACGGACGAGAAGGTCCAATCGGTCGTCTGGGACGCTCTTCTCGCCGGCGATATCGATCAGGACGCGTTCGAGCAGGCGATCCTCTGCGACGTCCTCATCCGTTGGGCGCCGCTAGGCGACTGGTGGACGTTCTGGCGCGCGGGGAAGCTCTCGAAGCTCGCGCTGCACAAGGCGCTCGATACGGCCTACGAGCTCGGGCTCTTCGACGCGAAATGGTTTTTCGACACGATCGAGGGGCCGGGCGGCAAGCTCAAGGGAACGGACGTCGTGAGCGAGGGGCTCACGAAAGCCGAGCTCACCGAGTGGGTGAGGAAGATCCACGCATCCGGCGACGGGTCGCCGAAAGGGCTCCTCGGGGCGATCGGGTGGGACCGCGTCATCGGCAAGACTCCGAACGACGTGCTCATCAAAGTGCTCGATGCGCTCGCGCAGAAGGTTCAGCTCGTCGTTCCCCCGCCCGCGCCCGCAGCGACGACGTCCGCGCCTGCGTTATCGACGACGCCGAAGGCCGACGCCGAGCACCCGTTCACTGACGAGCGACCGAGCACGCGCCTCACGCCTGTGCCGGCAGCTCACCCGGCAGATCTCGCCGAAGCCACGCTCATGAATGCGACCGTGGGTGGGGGACGCCCGCGCGGGCTCTCGTCGCCCCCCACCGCGGCGGAAGTCGACCAGCTCTTCAGCGAGTCGAAGCTGCCACCGGCCGAGGAGCAGGAGCAGATCGTCGTCGTCGAAGAGGACATCGACGTCAGCACTTCGCAGTCTGACGAGGGGACCACGAACCGCCCCCCGGCTTCGGGCGCGGAGGAGCCGGTGCTCCTCAAGCAGCGCATGCCGAATCCGCCGTCGGGCAATACGCCGGCTGCGCGACGTCGCTGAGCGCGGTCGTCCGAGCAAGCAGGCGACTGGAATGATCTCGTTCGAACCGTCCGAAGATCAAAAGCTGATGCGCGACAGCGTCGCCCAGCTCGCGAAGACGCTTCGCGCGCGGATGCGCGAAGTCGAGCGCGAGCGCGCGGTACCTGAGGACCTGCGCAAGGCAGCGCACGAGCTGGGGCTCGGGATGGTGGCGCTCCCCGAAGCGATCGGCGGGGCGGGGCTGGGCATGGCGACGGCGGTGATCCTCGAGGAAGAGGTGGCGAACGGCGATCCCGCAGCGGCGTTCGGCTTCGGCGGTCCGGGGGCGTTCGGAATGGCCGTCGCCGAGCTTGCGAACGAAGCGCAGGCGAAGTCACTGCTCGCGCCGTTCGCCGGGAGCGACGGGTGGAAGCGGTTCGGAGCCGTGGCGTGGGGGGAGAAGAAAGCGAGCTCGCAGCGCGCGGGGCTCGTGACGACGGCGACGAAGCGCGGCGACACGTGGGAGCTCACCGGGGAGAAGGCGTACGTCGTGAACGCCGACCGCGCCGAGAGCTTCGTGGTGTTCGCGCAGGTCGCGGAGGGGCGCGGCTGGAGCGGGACCGGCGCGTTCGTGGTGAGCAAAGGTGCTTCGGGGCTGAGCGTCCTCGCGAGGGAGAAATCGCTGGGACTCGACGCCGCGAGCTTCGGCGGGATCAAGCTCGACGGCGTGGAGGTCGAAGAGAGCGATCGGCTCACGGGGGGAGGCGACGCTTACGATGCGGCGCTCGTCCGGTTCTTCGCGAAGAACGCGCTGCTCGTGGCGGCGCGGGGCGTGGGGCTCGCGCGGACCGCGTTCGACGTCACGCGCGACTACTGCGAAGGGCGGAGGGCGTTCGGAAAGCCGATCGGGCATTTTCAGGCCGTCGCCTTCACGCTCGCCGATCGGGCGATGGACGTCGACGCGGCGCGCGCGCTCGTCTGGCGGGCTGCGCACGCTTGGGACGCACGCGACGCGGATGACAAGCGAGCGCTCCTCGCCACGGCGCGCGCCGTCGCTTTCGCCCACGAGGCGGCGATGCGGTGCGGGGACGACGCCGTTCAGCTCCATGGTGGAGCGGGCTTCATGCGCGACTACGCCGTCGAGAAGCTGATGCGCGACGCGAAACAGCTCCAGCTCTGCGCAATGACCGCGGAGCACATGGATCAGCTCGCGGCGTCGATCGAGCTCGGCCGCCCCATCGACCCGGGCGAAGTGCTCCCCAGCGCCGAGTCGCAGAACGCGTTCGTCTAATGATCGACTTCACCCTCACCAGCCGACAGCAGCAGATAAAAGAGGCGATCCACGGGCTCGCCGTGTCCGTGATCCGGCCCGAATGCCTCAAGTGGGACCGCGAGCACGGGGTGCCGCACGACTTCTTGCGGAACCTCGCGATGCTCGCGTCGAACCTGGGATCGCTCGCGATGATGGATCGCGACACCGAGAACCGCGAGGCGGGCGCGCCACGAGACAAGAAGAAGAGCAGCGTCAACCTCACGTCGATCGTCGCCGCGGAAGAGATGGCGTGGGGCGATCCGGGGCTTCTCCTGTGCCTGCCCGGTCCGGGCCTCGGCGGGCCTCCGGTGCGCGGCAGCGGGACGCCTGCGCAGAAGGAGCGCTTCCTCGGCGTCTTCAAGGACATGACGGCGGAGCTGAAGTGGGGGGCGTACGCGCTGACGGAGCCGGGCGCCGGGAGTGACGTGGCGGCGATCCGAACGAGCTGTCGCAAGGACGGCGCTCACTGGGTCATCAACGGCCGCAAGTGCTACATCACGAACGGCGCGCGCGCGTCGTGGAACGTCGTCTTCGCGACGATCGATCCGGCGCTGGGGCGAGCCGGGCATCGCGCGTTCGTCGTCGAGAAGGGGACGCCGGGGTTTTCGGTCGGGCGGATCGAGGACAAGATGGGGCTCCGCGCGAGCGAGACCGCCGAGCTGGTCTTCGAGGACTGCCGCGTCCCGGAGGAGAACCTCCTAGGCGGCGAGGAGCGCTACGTGACCAAAGAAGGCTTCATGACGGCCATGAAGACCTTCGACAACACGCGTCCTCTCGTGGCTGCGATGGCCCTCGGGATCGGGCGCGCGGCCTACGAGTACGCGCGCGACTTCGTGAAGTCGAACTACGTCCTCGCGCGCCCAACGCACCGGTACGCGGCGATCGCGGATCGTCTTGCGCGCGTGGGGCGGCAGCTCGAGGCAGCGCGGCTCATCACGTGGCGCGCCGGATGGATGGCCGACGAGGAGCTCCCGAACGCAAAAGAGGCGAGCATGGCGAAGGCCATGGCCGGACAGGCGGCGATCCGAGCGTGCATCGAGGCGATCGAGATCTGCGGCGCCGAAGGAACCCTCGCGCGCGACCACCAGCTCCTCGAGAAGTGGTTTCGCGACATCAAGGTGTACGACATCTTCGAGGGGACCGGGCAGATCCAGCGGGTCGTGATCGCCAAGCGGCTGTTCACCGATCTAAAAGCATTCTGATGCAGCGAGCGAAGCGGCGCGCGATCGCCTTTCCGTTTCTTCCGCGAGCGACGATGGCCGGGCTGGCTGCGTTGGTCTCCCTCCTGGGTCCGATTGCGTGCAAAGGGAACAGCGACTCCCAGGGATCCGAGGGGGTCCCCGTGAGGGCCAACCCGACCGGAACGTGCAGCGACGTCGCGCTCTGCGCGCAGGAGTGCAACGCGGGGCAAGCCGACTCGTGCCGGCTGCTCGCGGTCACTTACGAGTTCGGCAAGGGCGGCGCGGGTCGGAACGAGCCGCTGGCGGCGACGTACTATGACCGCGCGTGTGCGCTCGGAAACGCGCCCGGGTGCGTCTCGTCGGGACAGATGCACGAGTACGGGAACGGTGTGCCGAAGAACCCCGCGGAGGCGTCCTCGGCGTACTCGCGCGCGTGCACGCTCGGTTGGAAGGTCGGCTGCACGAACTGGGAGCGGCTGAAAGCGGCCCTACTCCCCGCCGCGAACGCTCCTGTCCGACGCGGTCCCGACGCAGGGCCCTGATCACTCCGAAGCCTCTCTTAGAAGAGGCCGATGGCGAACGAAAACGCGCCGAAGTCCTCGTAGGACCGTCGCGCGTTGTTCGAGGCCGACAACAGCAACGACAGGTTCACGCCGTAGTCGAAGGCGAGCGGGCCGATCGGCGTCTCGACACGAATCCCCATGCCCGCCGTCTCGCGAAGAGTGAGGTGGATGCCGTTCGTCCAGATGTAGCTGGCGTTCTGCCAGATGTTCCCCGCGTCCATGAAGACGACGGTGTCGAACGGTGGGTGAACCGGGATCCGGAGCTCGACCCGCGGGTTGATCATCAGGTTGCCGCCGCGGATGGCGACGTCGGCGATCGTGAACTTCGTGGGGTCGCTGGCGGACTTCGTAGAGTCTCTCTGGATGTGATCGACGTCCTCCTGCGTGACCATGCTGTCCTGCAGGTACCCGCGCACCGACTGGACGCCGCCGAGATAGAAGAGGCGGTCGGGGTAGGTGGTGGAGCCGTTCTGGAGCTGGATGTTCAGCCCGGTGCGTAGCTCCGCGGCGAGGGTGATCGTCTTGGTCACGGGAAGGTACGTGCCAAACGTCTGCGTCAAGCGGATGGTGTGCCCGAACGGGGTGCTGCAGCTCTGCGCCCCGGAGACGGTCGCGCATTCTGCAGCCTCGCCGTACCAATCGGTGTGCTCGATGCCGTTCACGAGGAACGTGCCGCGGTGAGGGTTGAACGTGTTGTCCCGACGATCCCACGTGATCGTGAAGCGCTGCGCGAAGGCGTGGCTCGGGACATCGGGGAACCGAAGGAGCACCGAGAGATCGGTGTAGTCGGCCCCGGTGGTGGTGGACTGCGCCGAGGCGGCGTTCTGCAGGTAGGCCGTGATCGTCGGGAACGCGAAGATGTTCGCCTCGTTGTGCTCGAACGTCTGCGCGAGGGCGAACTGGAGCTCGCGGATCGGGCGGTAATACAGGCCCGGGATGGCGGCGTACTTGTCGAGGACGAAGTCGTGCTCGAGGTCGTGGACGGCGACCGCGTCGATCGTCGCGCGCACGAGCGGACCGAAGCCGATCTCGGGGAGCGAGATCGTCCCGGTGATCCGCCGCGCGAGGCGCTGGTCGTTGAAGCACCCGGTCGTATTGCCTGCGCCGCAGAGTGAGTCGAAGTTCGACTTCACGACCGGGTCGAAGATCATGAAGTCCGGCAGGTAGGAGAGCCGCACGCGCACCGCGAAGCCGATCGCGTCGCCGCCGATGTTCGCGTGCGCGTAGTCGATCTCGCCGCGGATTCCCTCCCCCGTCGAGACGCCAGGCGCCACTTCGATCGACTGCGGGTTTCGCTCCGTGAGCGTCACGATGACGGTCTTGTTCTTCTGCGGGATGTACGGCTCCTCGAGCGCAACGCCGACGTTCGAGAACACGTTGAGCGTGGCGACGCGCTCCTGCGTCTTGCGGACCAGGCTGGTTCGATAAGGTTTGCCGAGCTCGAGGGCGATGCGACGGCGGATCGTGCCGTCGTTCGTGCGCGTGTTCCCGCGGATCAGGATCTCACGGACGATGACCTGGTCCCCCTCGACGATGTCGAACCGAACGCGCGCGCGCGTGTGATCGACCGACGACTCGAGCGTGTACTTCGCGTCGACGTAGGCGTACCCCTCCTCCTTGTAGAGCTCTAGGATCTTCCTCCGCGCATCTTCGAGCTTCAGCGTGTTCGCCGGCTCGCCGAGCACGAGCTCAGTCGCGCGCGTGAGACGGGCCTCGGTGAGCGCGTGGACGCCGGTGAAGCCCATGTCGTAGAGCACTGTGCGCGGGCCGAGCTTCACGGGGATGCGGAGGGAGACTCGCTTCTCGCACTCGACGCCGCGCTGGAGGTTGGGGGCGCACGTGAACGAGGGATCGAGGTTCGCGACGGGGAGCGGGAGGTTCGTCGCGTCGTAGGTACAGACGTCGGGCGGTGACGAAGGGAGGGGGAGCGGGACGCACCGGCCCGCGGGGGAGCGCCTGTCGCACTCGCGCCGGAGGACTTGGACGGGACCAACCTCGGCATGGAGGTACCCCTCGTTCCGATAGAGCTCTTGCACGTGCAGCGCCGCGCGATCGTACGTATCGGGGGAGAACGTGGAGTCGGGGTCGAGATCGAGCGGCGACTTTCGGGTCCCTTCACGAACGCTCGGAGGATCGGTGATCGTGGCGTCGAGACCGCGCGGGTCGGGGTCCTGAACGAGGTCCGCGCCGGGGAGCTCCTCTTCGAGGAAGCTGTCGATCTCGCCGCCGATCTCGCTGGGCGAGCGGGGGCCGCCGCCGCTGAGGGTCTTCACTTCGTCGAGCTTGAGGCAAGGGTACGCGCGGCTCGTCACCTTCACCCGCGGGTTCTCGACGATGTGGAAGACGAGGAGGTGGATCCGATCGCGCTCGGTGCCGCGGTTCTCGAGCGTCACCTCGGCGTCGAGGAAGCCGCGCTGGACGTAGAAGTCACGCACCTTCTGGACGAGGTGCCCCGGAGCGAGATCGGTCTCTTCGTCGAGGTCGAGGGCACCGGCGAGCGCGGTGGAGTCGTAGTGCTCGTTCCCTTCGAAGCGGGGCTCGAAGTGCGGGCCGGTCTCGGCGCGGACGCGGAGAGTGACGAGGTTGTCGACGAAGACGAGATCGTGCGAGAGCGACGCCTTCTGGTACCCGAGCGCGCGGAGGCGCACGACCATCGCCGCATCCGCCGCGTCGAGCGCCTCTTCGTCCGCGCGCTCTCCGACGAGGACTCTGTAACCGTCGAGGACGGGGCTCAGCGAGTGGCTGTTGGCGGACGGGGAGCCGTCCGGGTCGACCACGTAAAAGACGCGACGCTGGAGAATGCGCGCTCCTCCGGCCGAGACGTCGATCAGTATCAGGACGCGCGTGGGGTCGTCGGTCTCGCGCGACTGAATCGTCACTGTCCCCGTCGGGAACCCGCGCCGGGCGAGGTAGCGCTCCATGCGCGCGCGGTAGAGCGGGATCTCGACCCCGAGCACCTCCCCCCCCTGGGAGAGATCCGCCTCGCGCAGCAGCTCGTCGCGATCGATCGGCGCGCCGTGAAGGTCGAGGCGCAGCGTCTGGATGAGCCGTCGCTGAGCCACGTGCACGATCATCCGGACGCCCGCCCCGTCGGCGATCGCGGCGACGCGCCCCCTCGCGAAGCGCCCCGTGTCGAGCACCTCCTCGAGCGCTCTGCGAACAGCGGAGCCGTTCATCGTCTGTCCGGGGCGCACGCTCGTCACTTTGGGGAGATCCGGGATGGTCCACGTGTCGTCGTCGAGCGCGATCTCGATGGTCGTGATCGGGCGCCCGATGAAGGCCGATAGGTCCGCTTGCGGCTCGAGCTTCGGGCTCGCAGGAGGGGGGGTGGACCGCGGGGGGACGGAGAGGACGACGGGGGGCGCGTAGTCGTCCGCACGGCCAAGCGCTGCGAACGCCAGGAACGCGGACACGACGAGGGCGACGAATAGGAGCTGCGGAGCGCGCTTATTCAAATTCGAGCCGCCAGCGGAGGTCGACGCCTACGTTGCCGACGGTCGAGGATACGTCATTGATGTTGTCATAGGAGCCCTGGACGCTCAGGCGGTGGTTCAATCGCCACTCGAGGTTGGCGCGGATTTCCCGGTCCTCGTCGCTCGTCAGGCCGCTCGAGACGCTGGCGCGCACGGTGTCCGTGAGGCGCTTGCCGACGGTGACCTGGGGCTCGGTCTTGCCGGTCTGCGGGTTGTAAGCGCTGCCGAAGCGGAAGTCGTCGATGATGGGTATCGCCTGCTTGACCGCCTTGTCGGCCCCGCTGACGCTCGCCAGGGCCTCGAGCGCCGCGCTCGCGCCGAGGGACCCGGCCTGGAGCTGGTCGACCTCGGCGCGGGTCATCCCGATCGTGAGGAGGAGGACGATGTCCTCCTGGGATAGGGGAGGATCGCTCGTGAGATCGAGCCGGAGGTTGTCGGCGTCGCCGTACGCGTGGAGCGTGATCCGCCAGACGGTCCCCGTGCCCCCCCCAGCCGCGAGACCGGCGCCGGTCGACGAAGCTCCCGCGGCCGAGGCGGCGGTCGTGTCCGTGTAGCGGCGGTACTCGGTCACGGCGACGACGTCGACGTTCGGGGCGATCCGGGTCGGGTCGTCGAACCGGATCAGCGCCTGGCGGACGTCGAAGTCGTTGCCTCGCAAGTGGAAGCGGCCGCCCGGCATGGCCTTCAGATCGCCGCGAAGGCCGAAGCGCTGGTTCGTCCCGCTGACGGTGAGCGCGTCGGAGTCGAGGCCGAGGTTGGCCTCGATGAGGTTGTTTCGGATCTTGAGGGGGGCGTGGGTGCGGACGCGGATCTCGAACGCCATCGCGTCGAGCGAGGGGTCGTACGTCTCGATGACCGTGCGCTTGGCGCGGACCCCGAACGCGCTGAGATCGGTCGTCAGGTTGATCGGGCGGGCGTACTCGAACTGCGTGAGGACTACGTCGCCGCTGATCCGCGGCAGCTTCGCGGTCGGCCCCTCGGAGGAAGCGGCGTTCAGCGAGATGGTGACGTCCGCGTCGGCCGTAGCGGTCACGCCGTCTGCCGGGGTGAGGTGGATCCCCCGCGCGCTCACCTGCGCGTCTCCCACGCCGTCGAAGAGCTGCTTCAACGGGACGGCGCCGCGCATCGAGACCGTCCCCCCTGCGAACTTCGCGTCCGCCTTGGCGATCCGGAGCTCTTCGGCGCTCGCTCGCAGATCGACGTTCAACTCCGACACGACGCTCGGGAGCCCCTTGACCTGCAGCTCGCCCCCCGCGACGCGCACGTCGCCGTTCACCGCGGGGGCGCGCATCTTCCCTGTGAGAGTGACCGAGCCTTGCAGTGTCCCGGCCGCGCGCTCGAGCTTCGGCACGACCCCCACGAAGAGGCCGAGGTCGATCGGCGACAGGTCCATCCCCAAGGCGAGCTCGGGATCCCTCGTCGCGTGCGTCACCGATCCGTGCACCGTGACGGCCCCCTTGAGGCCCCGCGCGGCCTCCAGGTCGAAGACGAGGTTCGGGATCGATACGCGGTCTTCGTCGAGCGAGATGATCTCCGGCGTCGGTCGGAGGACGATCCGCTCGATCCCGCGGGCGATCGTCAGCGCGGTCGGGGCAAAGTGCGCCTTGGCGTGCTCGAGCGACCCGACTTGCACGTGCTCGAGCGTCAACGCTCCGGAGACGTTTCCTTCGATCTCGTCCTTCGGCGCCCCCTCGGGGACGGCGAGATCCTCGGCCGCCTCGTGCTCCGGCGGCGTGAGAACGCGGTTGAGCGCGCCCAGATCGAGCCCCTTGAGGAGGACACTGCCGGTGATGACCGGCTTCGGAGCCCGCGTGACGTCGAAGTGATCGAGGTGAACCGCGCCGCCCGCGACGTCGCCGTCGACGACGACGTCGCCATGCGAAGACGTGTCGTTCAGATAAGCCTCCTTGTCGAAGGGGGCGGCGACGGGGGCTCCGCAGCGGGTCTTGCCCTGCGCCTTCGCGGGGGGGTTCACCTGGGTCGCGTGCACGTGAAGGTGGGACGGGCCGAGCGGCGTGCCTCGAATGCGCACGGGGGTCACGTCTACGTCGGAGTTGATCGCGAACGTGTCGAGGTTCCCGTCGAAGACGGCGATCCCGGAGACCGTCCCTTCGGTCTCCGACCGGAGCGCACCGAGAGACTGCACGCGGAAGAGCGGGATCGACTCCATGACGAGGCTCGCGTGAAGGATCCCCCCCTTCGTGATCCTCCCCGAGCCGAGGATCGACCCGCTCGGTTCCTTCCCCGCCGGGTGGTACTTGTGCAGCGTAAGCGCGCGGACCGAAAGATCAGTTCCCAACATCGAAGCCGCGCGGTCGAACTGCCGGAACTCGAGGTCCGCGTCGCCGTCGTCGAACTGCTCGCCGTAGAGCTTGAGCGCCGTCGCATGGACGCCCGCGCGGACGTCGATGAGCCCGCCGCCGCACGCGTCCTCGGGCCCCCCCATCGCGAGGTGGATCGATGCGCGGGTGGCGAGCATCGCGTCGATGTCGTCAAATCGCGGGTCGTCGTCCATCTTCCAGATCGACAGAAAGTCACGCAGCCCCATGGCGCTCGTCGTGGCCACGCCATCGAGCTCCATCTTCGCCTTCCCACCGAACTCGAGCCGCGCTTGCGGCATGTCGTACGCGCTCTTCCCCTTCACCGCCTTCACGTTCTTCAGGTCGACCGTGGTCCCCTCGTACGTCACGTGCCCGGCGGTGACGTTGCCGAAGGGGATGTCGCCGAGGTTGAAGTTCGCGATCTGCGCCTCGGCCTCCAGGTGCGGGTTGCTGAAGAGGCCCGTCACGTGGAGATCGGTCGCTTCGGCTTGCCCGGCGAGGGCGATGTCTCCGAGCGGCGTGATGTCGGTGAGGTCGATCGACGACTTGGGGGCGTCGACCACGAGGTGGTTGTCGAAGCCGATCGAGCAGAGGCCCCCTTCGATGAGGCTCTTGCCGACCTGCGAGCGCACCCCCTCGAACTCGAGCGCCGTAGGACGAACGGCGACGTGCGCGTTCAGCGTCGCGTCTCGAAAGCCGAGGAGCCGCTCGTGCGCCGGGTCGTCGATCGCGCGGTCGGCCACGACGAAGTTCGCCGTCCGCCCCGTCATGTCGCCGTCGAGGTGGAGCGGGACGATCGTGCCGTGGAAGAGCGGCAAGTGAAGCTCCTTGACGTCCCACGTGACGTGAGGATGTTGGGAGATGCCGAGGTCGCGCATCAGCTGGGTGAAGCTGACCCCCTCGACGTCGAGCTGCGCCTTCAGGGGGATCCCCTTGGCGAGCGGCTCGATCTGCGCATCGGTGACCGTGGCGAGCCCGTCGGCGATCCTCACCGTGAGCTTCGGCGAGCGGACGATGTTCTTGTGGATCGAGAGGTCTGCCTGGATCTCTTTGGCGAAGTGGTACTGCGTAAGCTGGAGGTCGTGCGCTTCGAGGTGCCCTTGGAGCTCCGGGAGTGTCGTGTCGTTCCCGTAGCGAACGTCGGTGTCGACTCCGATCCAGCCGTCGGTCTCCGGGAGGCTCGCCGCGCGCTCGGCGAGCCTGACGGGGGCGCGGACGCGGACGTGCCCTTCGACGTGCGGTAGCCCGTTCCCGTCGCCGGTGGGGAGGGCGACACGAAGATGGTTCAGGTCGATCTCGACTTTGCGCTTGTCGCTCGCCGGGAGGCCGCACGGAGGGGCGCTGTTCGCCGACTCGTCGAGGTCGGCCGAGCCCTCCGCGCTGAGGCGGCGGACCAGGATCATGCGTGGCTCGTAGCGGACGCGCGCGTCGAGGGCGCAGAGGGCGTCGTCGTCGTAGGCGATCTCCTCCACCGGGCTCTTCCAGTTCGGGCGGAAGGGGCGCGGGTGGGAAAGGACGGTCCGGCCGATGCGCGTGGAGATCTCGAAGCTCGATCCCTCGGCCCCCACGTCGTCGGTCGTCAGGTCGACGTCGATGTCATGCGCGACGAGGTGATTCGCGTCGAGCCAGAGGTCGACGGCGGCGCCGGTGACGGCGAAGACCGAGAAGGGCGCGCGGAGGGGTTGCTTCTTCTTGCCGTCGGACTTGGGGAGCTTGATGGGAAGGTTCTGGAGCTCGCCGTCCTTCATGACGAGGCGGATGGACGGCTCGTCGATCTCGATCTGATCAATGACGAGCTTGCCGGAGAGGAGCGCGAAGATCCGGGGGCGTGCGCTGATGCGATCGCTCGTGAGGGCAGGCCCCTTGCCGTCGCTCGAGTCGAGCGTCACTTCCGTAAGCTCGAGGGCGAGCGGGACGAGCTTGACCTGGATCGTGTACGTCGCGTGAAGGCCCTGCTGCGCGAGGAGCCGCCCCGACTCCTTGGCCGCCCAGGCGTTGAGCATCGAGGAGCGCGCCAGGACAGTGACCGCGATGGGGAGGATCCCGACCACGGCGAAGATCACGCACAAAAGGCGCGCAAAGACGCGCGTCCAGTCGGTCGTTCGCCGCCGGCGGGGGGGAGACGGGAGCTCTGTGCTGGCGCTGGAGTGCATCGGAGAGGGTTAGCGAACGGAAGACGAGCGTCCGTCTGACGAGTGGACGCACACGCCCGTTGCAACTCTAGCCTCCGGGGCCAGAGACCGCCCATTTCGCGGGTGGTTTCCGGGGGGTTTGGGGTCGCGATTGCCCCAGTGTGGGCTATACAGCCCCGCCGATGCGACGACGCACCCCAGGGGTCCTCACCGCGGACGAGCTCCTCGACCCGCAGATCGTACGCGCCGAGACCGAGCGCGCGGCTGAGGTCGTTCGCGCGCTCGAGCCGCTCACGACGGAGCGGAGGCGCGCGCGGGTGAAGGGGGTCATCGATCGACGGCTTGCGAGCGTGGGGGTCCTGTTCGATGCGCCGCACGATCCGCACAACGGCGCGGCGGTGATTCGATCGTGCGAGGCGTTCGGCGTGCAGTCGCTTCACGTGGTGGAGCGCGTCGAGAGATTCCTGGCCGCAGCGTCGGTGGCGCGAAGCGCGGAGCAGTGGATCGACGTCGTCTGCCACAAGACGGCCGACTCGGCGGTGGCGGCGGTGAAGCGGGCGCGGATGGAGATGGTGGCGGCGCACCCGGACGGGGAGCTGATGCCCGAGGAGCTCGCGGCGATCCCGCGCGTCGCGATCGTTCTCGGCAACGAGCGAGACGGGATCTCCGAGGATCTCGCGGCGCGATGCTCCCGGCGGGTGCGCGTGCCGATGCGAGGGTTCGTCGAGAGCCTCAACGTGAGCGTGACGGCGGCGATCTTGCTCGCGTCGGCGACGCGGGGGCGAGAGGGGGATCTGGACGAGGAGGCGCGGCTCAGGCTGTACGCGCGGGGGCTGTACTACTCGATACCGCGCGCGGGGGAGGTGCTGGCGGAGATGGGGATACGGTGACCCCCCCTGGCCCCCCGCCCCGCTGGCAGGGCGGGGGGAGCGTGAGCAAGGTCACGGGAATGCGCAGAAGTCCCCTCCCGCAGCGCTGACGGCCGGCGCGTCGAGCGCCACGGTGGTGCCGTCGATCGACGTCAGGAACGCGACCATCTGACTGATCGCCGTCTGCACGTCGGCCGGGTTGGTCTGCGTGAGGAAGTTCGGCGCGAGCGCGTTGTAGTGGGTGCTGAAGAGCGGCACTCCGCCGGCGCCTGTCGCCGAGAAGAGCGACTCGAGCGTGAGCGCATTGCCGGCGTGGAAGTAGGGCGCGCCGGTGACGAGGTTCAGGAGCGACGGCGGGTTGTACCCCTTGCCGTCGCCGTTCGACGCCGGGTCGCCGTTCCCTTGCGCGGGGGTCTGCATGTCGATCCGGAGCTCGGCGATCCCGGCTCCCGTATCGGCGACGCCGTACGTCCCCACCGGACGGAGCACGCAGAGGATCTGGTCGAAGGCCGCCGGGTTCGAGCCGCCGAAGCGCATCACCTGGTTTGCCGGCGTCGTCGCCGGGAGGAGGGCCGACGGGAAGCCGTCGAGCGACGCGGGGGACCACGCCTTCGTGAGGAGGCCGGCGTTCGTCGTGGGGAGCGGCGAGTAGAAGACCGTCGAGATCGTCCACTTCGGCCCGCCGTGGCAGCCGATGCACGCCCCGTCGTTGGCGAAGAGGCTCGCGCCCGCTGCCACCAGCGTCGGATCGAGCCCCGTCGCGCCGCGCGGCGAGCGGATGGTCTGTACGTACCGAGTGAGGCTGGCCCAGTTGGTGAGCACGCTCGGCGCCGTGAGGCCGAGGGGGTTCGCCGGATCCGCCGCCTGGGCCGCGGAGCCGTTCAGCGCGGCGTTGCCGTTGCCGTTGGTGCACGCCGGCGAGACGCCCGTGGAGCACGCCGTGGCGATGTCGATGCGGTCGCCCGTGGCCGGGGGAACGCTGTCGGCCGAGACAATCGCCCCGACGCCACCCGAGATCGCGCGTGTGTTGATCTCGAAGTCGGCGAGCTCGTCGTTGATTGCAGTCCAGTTGAGGATGCGCTGGTCGTTCACGTTCGTCTTGTTGAACGTCCCGTCGAGGCTCGTCGATTGCCTCGGGCCGCGCGCGAAGTACCACGTCACGTTGTCGGTGAGCCCGTCGCTATGGCACGCCTGGCACGCGCCCCACGCTTGCCCCTTGAGAGACCAGCGCCCTGTACCGGTGTTGAAGAAGCGTTTGCCGCTGAGGATCGTCGCGTCGTCCGATCCGGCGGGGGGGACCGACGTGAGCTGAGCGACGCTCGGGTTCGCCGCGCCGCCGGCGACGGCCTGTGCGTTAAGATCGAGGAGGTTGGCGACGCGCGTCACCTCGCTCGAGGCCAGGGCGACCTTCAGCCCCGTGTTGCTCGTCGCGAACCCGACCGGGTTGAGACCGGCGTTCGCGCTGGGGATCCCGGCGGGGTTCAGGTCGATGAAGTTCGAGGTCGAGGAGCCGACCGAGCTCAGTGTGCCGAGGGTAGGGCTGAAGACCATCCGGAAGACGGCGTCGGCGCCGTTCGCGGAGACGTAGCCGACCGACGACCCTTTCACGAAGGCGATGTCGCTCGCGAAGAGAGGGAAGCGGCGCGTGGCGTCGTCGGGGACGTTGTTCGTCTGGAAGTAGGCGAGGAACGCGGCGTTGAGGCTCACCGCGCTGTTCGGAACCTCGAGCCCCGCGCCGCTCGACGCCGTCGTGTCGATGACGGAGATGAGTGGCGCGGTGGTCGTCTTCACGCTCGCGACGTCGATGCAGACGCTGCTCGTGGAGTCGGCGGACGGCAGGGCGCAGACCGGGTCAACGAGGTTGAGGGAGGCGCAGTCGGTGACGGTGTTGCAGGTCGTGGTCGTCACCTTCGGTCCGGTCGGCCCGCGCGGCGACGCGCACACCGAGACGACGTAGACGAAGTGGCCGCTCTCGGCGATCGCCTGGAGCTGGTTCGGATAGCAACCGGCGGTCACGCCGTTCTGGTCCTTGAAGCCCATGTCCGCGAGCGCGCCGAGCGTGATCGTGTTCACTGCCTTGTTGGACAGCTGGACCCGGTACACGATGCCCGTCTTGTGCACGTCGGCGTTCGAGCCGTTGGACGCCTCGGGGCTCGTCACCTGCGCGAAGTACTCGGTCGCGTAGATCGACTCGTCCGAGTCGATCCCGTTTCCGTTGTTCGTGATCATGAGGCTGCGCGGGTGCGCGAGCGCGGGGCGCGGGGTGACCGTGCCGAGGTAGCCGGTCTGCACGAGCGGCGCGTTGAGGTCGACCGTCGTCTTGATGGTCATCGTGGACGTGGAGATCGCGCTCAACGTTCCATCGACCCAGTTTGCGGTCCACACGGTCGCACCGGTTGGGGTCATCGCGATCCCGGTCGGCTCCGAACCGACGGCGACGGTGCGACCCACTGCCGGCGTGGTCTTCAAACCGGTGATCTCGACCACCTGCTGGTCCTGCCGCAGGACGACGTACGCCGTCGAGCTGTCGGGGCTGATGACCGCTTGCCACGGCTGGTTGCCGACCTGCACTTCGCCGACGACGGACGCCGTGGGGGTCGCTCCCGATGGGTAGCTCATCTTCAGGACGGTGACGCTCCCCACGTCGCGGTTCGTCGCGACCGCGAGGGAGTCGTCGGGGGAGAAGACGATCGCGGAGCCGTGGCTCGGCACCGGCAGGATGGTGACGGGTCCGCCGTCCACGGCGACGGGGGCTGCGCCGCCATCGTCGGAGGAGCTCGGCGGGGGGGTGCTGCTCTGGGACGGGTTACCTGTGCCGCCGGAGCTATTGCCGCTCCCCCCGCCGCCGGACGGCGATGGGTTGCTGTAGGCGCACGCGGTGAGGACGACCAGCACGCTGAGGACCGTGCCTCTAGGTGACATTGACGCTCTGATCTTCATTGGAGTCCTCCCGTCGTTCGTTCAAGCTTCCGAGTGTTCCTCGTCTTCGCTCACCATCGCGGGTCGCACCGCCTGGCCGGGTTCACCGCCACGACCGTCGTCACGCCTCGCATGTGCCAGTGCTTCGGCACGCGGTCCTCGGGGTTGAACGAGACGTCGCGCGTCTCGATGTCGAGCCACCCCTTCGCGAAGCGCGTCGCGTCGAGCCGCGGCTCACCCCGTCGCGACGCCGACTTTCCGTCCACGTCGAGGAAGTCGAACGCGAGCGCGCACAGGTCGCCGCGCAGGCCACCCGCGACCCACACGTCGGCGAGGCACACCACGTGAGCGCCGTCGCGCTCCACAGTGTAGAGCCTACGAAGATCGACCGTAGTCCAGCGTCCGCCGCGTGCGACGACGACCCATGGTGGAGTGATGACGGCCCAAGGGTGTGCTTCCGCGTGCATCATGATCGGCGCCCTTCTCTTCTCCCTGTCGCATTGCCACTGCACGGTTGGGGCCACGTGCCGTGCCACGCGCACCGCGCGGAAGTTGCGCGGATTCGTCGTGAGCGCTGCGGAGGTTGGATCGCGGCAGACTGCAATTAGGCGGATCGCCGCGCCGCGATCGGGGGATCGCCAGTGAGATGATCGAGGTGCGATCGGCCGATCGCGATCGCTCGCGCGGAGCGCTCGCAAGTAAGGAGCGCGGCGTTGCGCGACGAGCACCTGTGCTCGGTCGAGAGGCCCCGGCGGACGCGCCTCAGGCGCGGCAACCATTTTGCAATCGCTCTCCGCGATGAGCTCACCCACACCTCACAAAGTCGTCCTCATCGGCTCAGGGCCCGCGGGACACACCGCGGCCATCTACGCAGCGCGCGCGAACCTCGCGCCGCTGATGTTCGAAGGGAGGGTCAGAGGGGGCATCCCCGGCGGCCAGCTCATGATCACCAACGACGTCGAGAACTACCCGGGCTTCCCGGCGAAGATCGCCGGCCCCGACCTGATGGCGGCGTTCCGTGCGCAGGCGGTCCATCAAGGGGTCGAGATCAAGACCGAGGACGTGAACGGCGTCGACCTCTCGAAACGCCCGTTCCGCCTGTGGGTCGGAGACGAGGACGAGGAGCACACCGCCGATTGCCTCATCGTCGCGACGGGGGCGCAGGCCAAGTGGCTCGACATCCCGAGCGAGCAGGCGCTGAAGGGGCTCGGCGTGAGCGCGTGCGCGGTGTGCGACGGCGCGTTCTTCCGCAAGCAGGACGTGATGGTCGTCGGCGGCGGCGACACGGCGATGGAGGAGGCGATGTACCTCTCCGGCATCTGCAGCTCCGTCACGCTCGTCCACCGGCGCGAGGAGTTCCGCGCGAGCCGGACGATGCAGGAGCGTGTCTTCAAGAACCCGAAGGTCCGCGTGCTCTACAACACCGCGATCGACGAGATCCTCGACGTCAGCAAGGGTGCGGTCGAGGGGGCTCGCGTCCGCCACTTGCGAACGGGGGAGACGATGGTGGTCCCCGTCACCGGCGTCTTCATCGCGATCGGCCACAAGCCGAACACCGAGCTCTTCGCCGGACAGATCGAGCTTCACGACAACGGCTACATCAAGACGAAGCCCGGATCGACGCAGACGAGCAAGGAGGGGGTCTTCGCGGCGGGCGACGTGCAGGACTTCGTGTACCGGCAGGCCGTCACCGCGGCGGGGACGGGGTGCATGGCGGCGCTCGAGGCGGAGCGGTGGCTCGCGCTGAACGGAGTGCACTGAGCGGGCAAGAACTTCCGTAGGCGCCTCCGGCAAGGCCGCGGCCGGAGCCGCCTGCATCACGAAACTCACCCCGCGCGGTCAGGGTAGGAAGGGTAGGAAGCGATGAAACTCGAACTTTGCTCGGTTGCTGCGCTGGTCGTCTCTTCGTCGGTCGTGCTCGCGGGCTGCGGTGGGGCAGCGCCAGCCGGCAAGGGGGCGGCGGCCGCGAACGCGACAGCCAAGAAAGGGGAGCACCCTCTCGTCGGGAGCAACGTCCCGAGCTTCGCGGCGCCGTCGGCGAACGGGAAGGGGCGCGCGACCGTGCAACCGAACGACGGGAAGGTGCTCATCGTCGACTTCTGGGCGACGTGGTGCGAGCCCTGCAAGAAGTCGTTCCCGAAGCTCGAGGACCTCTACGTCCGGTACAAGCAGAGCGGGATGGAGATCGTCGCGGTATCGGAGGACGACGAGAACGAAGGGATCAACGGCTTCGGGAGCTCGTTCGGCGCGAAGTTCCCGCTCGTGTGGGACAGCGGCAAGGCGATCGCGAGCAAGTGGCAGCCGAAGAGCATGCCGTCGACGTTCATCGTCGATAGGAAGGGCGTCGTGAGGTACGTGCACCTCGGGTACCACGATGGGGAAGAGGCGGAGATTGAGAAGGAGGTGAAGAGTTTGTTGTAGGGGGCGGCACCTCCCCCCGCCGGCCCCCTTCGCGGAACCCCACCCCCCCGGCGCCCCGCCCCGCAGGCAGGGCGGGGGGAGCGTGAGCAGCGACGCGGCTGGATGGGTCTAGAGCTCGCGGGTCATGAAGATGCTGAAGGGATCCTCCACGTAGCCGTCGAACGGACCGCAGCGGGCGAAGCCGGCGCTCTCGTAGAGGCGGAGGGCCGGCGCGAACGCTTCGGCGGAGCCCGTTTCGAGCCAGAGGGTACGCATGCCGCGGCTGCGAGCCTCGTCGATGATGAAGGCGAGGATCGCGCGCCCCATGCCGCGCCCGAGGAAGGCGTCGGTGACGCGCATCGATTTGATCTCGCCGCGCGCGTCGTCGAGGCGCTTCAAGGCGCCGCATCCGGCGAGCTCCTCGCCGACCCACGCCGACCAGAACGTCACGTCGGGGGCACGCAGCTTGTCGATGTCGAGGGCGTGGACGCTCTCCGGCGGCGAGTGCTCGTGCATGCCGGCGAGGTGGCGCGCGATGAGCGCTCGTGTTGGCGCGCCGGAGAGGTCGTCGACGCGGAAGGTCGGTCGCAAGGGCATGGCTCATCCTAGTGCGCGGGAACGGACCGCGGAAACGACGTCTCCAACCGCACTACCGACGCGACCGACCGGCGCACCGGCGCCTCCGACCGCGCTACCGACGCGACCGACCGGCGTGCGGTCGCGTCCGTAGCGCGGTCGGTCGCGTTCAACCGCCTTACCGGAGCCTCGGTATGGCGGTCGGTCGCGTCGGTACGTCGGTCGGTCGCCCTGGTACCGCGGTCGGTCGCGTTGGTAGGGCGGTCGGTCGGCCTAGTACCGCGGTCGGTCGCGTCGGTAGGTCGGTCGGTCGCATTCAACCGCGTTACCGACGTCTTGGCACGGCGAGGGGACGCAATACCTCGCGCGAAGGTCGCCTGGGTACCGGCGCGCGACCCGCGTGCGCGGCTGCGAGAGCTGCGAGCGCGGCCGGGGCTCGGGGCTCGGGGCTCGCGCTTCTGAACCGACATCGCGAAGCCCGCTGTCCGGTCTCGGCGCGGAGGCGGGGGTGGGGTCTATGGTCCGGATGTCTACAGTCCCGGGGCCCCACCCCCGCCGAGCACCGAGACCGGACAGCGGGCGATCGTTGGACGCACCGCGCTTCCATCGTTCTCCCCCACTCACCCGCGACACCCGCGACACCCGCAACCCGCGGCCGACAAAACGCCCGACCCCCCGTCCCCCGCCCCGCGAACCCCCGGGAGATTGGAGGGTATCGGGGCGGGCGACGAGGGGCCGAGCGTCACGCACGCGAGCGCCACAGAGAGACGGGAAGGCGGGAAGTCAGAGATGGATCCTGGGGTTCTCCTCTTCCCGCTTCCCGTCTCCCCGTGGCGCTCCTCACTCACTCACCTCACTCGATATTCAGCACGTACGTCACCAGCGACTGCACCTGCGCGGCCGTCAGCGTCGTCGTCACACCGTGCACGTCCTCTTTCCCGAACTGGTCAATCGCGTACCCGGTCTCGCCCGGCTGCAGCGCGGGATGCCCTGGCGCGAGGATCGCCTCGCGAATCGAGTGCCCGAACCCGTTGTGCAGCAGATTGAACTCCTGCCACACACCGCGTAGCGAAGGCGTATTGACCGACGCTTGCCCGACGACGTCACCCGGAATGAACTGGCGGTCCACGTCCTCCAGGTTGATCGAGAGGAGCAGGTTCAACCGCCTGTTCTCCTCGGTCGTGTCCCCGATGACGGCGAGCGGATCGTCGAACTCGATGCAGTTGTTGAGGCTGAAGCAGGCGAAGATGAAGTAGTCGAGCCTCGTCCACGTGTTGACCTCGTGGTCGTCCGTCACGCTCGTCGGAATCGCCTGGAGCATCGTCTCGGGGAACCCACCGGGGAGCGCCGCGGTCACGATCGGGTTGTCCTGGTACGTGTTCACGAAGTTCTGAATCCAGCTCACCCCGCTGCCGTGATTCAGATCATCGGTGAACGGGTGAACGGGGTCCGTCGGGATGTGGCACGTCGCGCACCCCGCGCTCCCGTTGAACAGCGCTGCACCCGCCGCGATGTCGGACGCCGTCTGAGAGTCGAGCTGCTGCGGCGCGCCCGTCACCTGTCCCGCCAGATACTCCTGGTGCAGCGGATTCGGGGGGAGCCGGAGCGCGACCACCGAGTAGGCGTCGATGACTCGTGCGAGGTTCTCGAACTGGAAACCAGTGATCGCCTGGATCTGCGCCTGAGCAAACTTCTGCTCCGCCTGGTCTACCGCCGTGATCTGCGCCGCGTTCGCCGCCGATCCCGCGGTGCCGTCGATGGGGCGGCACTGCGTGTCGTCCTGTCCGGCCTGCACCCCGCCGAACAGGTTGTTCGGGTCGCCGACGCGCGTCGCCGGATCCGAGCCTGCCCCTTCGGTGAAGCCGAACTCGACGATCTGGCAGTTGTCCCGCGTCTGGAACGCGAACGCGAGCGACGTGTAGTTGCCGTTGTTGAACGACCCGTTCCAGAAGTACGAGCCCGTCGTGCCGAGGTTGTGGTTCGGCTTCACCTCGGCGAGCGTCGTCGGCGCGATCGCACCCTGCGAGTAGCCGACGCCGTCGGTGTCGAGCTCGTCGAAGTGGCACGACGAGCACGCCTTGCGACCGGTGTTCGACCACGCGGCGTTGTAGAAGTTGAACTCACCGCTCTCCACGTTCGTCGCCGGGTACGTCGGTGAGGCGTAGCCGGTGTCGGCTTGCGCGATCGAGTTGCCCGACGCGATGTCGACCTGCTCGACCAGCTCGCTCCCCCAGTCGGCGACGAAGAGGGTCCCCTGGCTACCGATGGCCGGATCGAACGTGATCGCGAACGGCCGGTGTTGTGTCTTGAACGTCCGACCCGTCGAGGTGACCGCGTTCGGCGTGACGCCGATGTTGACCGAGAGCTCCTCGATGAGGTCCGACCCGCTGTCGGCCATCCACACAGTCGTGCCGGCGGTGTTGCGAGCGATCGCCGTCCCCTGCGACCCGAGGAGCACCTTCTGCGTCGCGCTGAAGTTGGGCTCCGACGAGATGTTGTCGGTGTAATAGAAATCGTTCGGCGAGCTCGTGTTCAACAGGAAGTCGAGCTGCTGCAGCCCGCTCCTCACGTCCTCGAAGTTGTAGCTCTCCGTGTTGTCGAAGATCGCGCCGGGGTTCGCGACGTGTGGCTGCCCGTCGAGCCCTGTCACGGTCACTGGCGACCCCGCGAGCTGCGCCGGAACCTGCTGGATCAGGTTCGAGACGAGACCGCGCGCGGGCATCGTCGTCGGGACGAGGAGCAGGTTGCTGATGTTGACGACGTCCGCCGAGGGGGCGTTGATGGCGATCAACGCGGACACGGTGTCGGAGCCGAGCTCGATTCGCGCGACCTCACCCCCCTTGTTGTTCGCGACGAAGAGCGCGTTCTGTTGATCGGACAGGTTCAAGCGCCAGGGGTTGGCGCCGACGCCGAGGATCTCGGTGATCGGCTTGTTCGCCGGCGACGGGTTCACGTTGTCCGGTTGAACGACGTTGATCGGGTTGTTCGAAGCGTCGCGCACGACGTACGCCTCGTACTTGAGGACGCTGTGACGCCAGCGGTTCGCGACGTACAGGTACTGGTGATCGGGGTTGTTGTCCGGCGCCGGCACGAACGCGAGATCGGAGCACATGTACTCCGTCGGAATCTCGACCGCCTTGCTCCCGTTGAGGAGGAGCTGATCGGTGCGAGGGTCGATGATCGAGATGTAGTTCGAGTACTGGTTGCACACGAACACAAGCCCGGCCGGGTGGACGGCGAGGCGCTGCGGCCGCTCGCCGACGGTGATCCGCTGGGTCGGGGTGATCGCCCCGTTCGCGACGGTGAGGATCGAGACCTCGTCGCCGACGGTCATCACGTCGCCGCCGAGCGGCACGAAGAGCTGCGTCGATCCGTTGAGCGTCACGAACTCCACGTCCGACGGCTTTCCTCGGAACGGCATGAGCGCCGCGCGTTGCTGGTCGTCGGGGCTCGAGATGATCGTGAGGGGGGTCGTGAGCCCGTTGTCGCTCGTGATGAGGGAGCCGACGTCCCCCTCCTTCTGCAAGGCGGAGGTCGTGACCTGCGTCGTCTCGAGGTCGGAGTCCTGGAGCGCGACGAACTGCCCCTGAACGGGGGGGGCGTTGTTCCCGTACTCCGACCGCGGGATGAGCCCGAAGACCGGATTGAGCGAGCCGCGCACGTACGTCGCGGTCGTCGGCGGCGGCGTCGCCGACGGAGGCGCGGCTCCGGGCCCGGGGGTCGGTGAGGCTCCCGCGTCTGCGGGCGCCGTCGCGGAAGAGGACGGCGCGGGGGCCGGGGTGGGCGTCGTCCCTGCCGGCGAGCCGCCGTTTCCCCCACCGTCACCGTACGTGCCGCACGCGGCGGCGACTCCCAGAGCGAGGACGGCGAGCGGCGTCGTCAGATTCCTGCGTTTCATCTCAGATACCTCCGTTCGGATCGAGTCGGAAAATCAGCTCGCCACCAGGAATCGCCTGGCCGTCGTTCTGGGTGACATTGAGGGTGAAGCCGAACTGCGCATCGCCCGATCGGTTCAGGACCTTCACGAGGATCCTCGTGCTGGCTCCGGCGCCCGGGGCGTAGGCCGCGAGCGTGGGGAGCGTGACGCTGACCGTGTTGTTCCCGGCGGCCTGGCCGACGTTCGAGTTCGTGCCGACGAAGAGCTCGACGGCGTTCGGCGAGGTGACGGTGAAGACGACGTC
Source organism: Polyangiaceae bacterium (assembly GCA_052147435.1). GTDB lineage: Bacteria > Myxococcota_A > Polyangia > Polyangiales > Polyangiaceae > JBKQKP01. Next base: position 37,704 of record JBKQKP010000219.1, read on the forward strand.
CGAGAGGTCGCTGCCGAACGTGTTGATGACGTTCGCGACGGCGTAGGCGATCTGCCCGCTGCCGACGGTGGCGATGTTGAGCGCCGTGGACAGGTTGACGAAGTCGTTCCCGCCCGAAGGCGCGGAGAACTCGTCCCAGATGCTGCCGTTGAACTGGGCGAAGTCGGCGTCGAAGATCGCCGGTGCGATCGTCGCGTCGTTGCCCACGCCGGTCGAGTCGGTGACCAGCGTCGCGTCGTACGTGCCGGCGACGAGCCAGTCGAGGAGGTTGCCGTTGGTGTCTACTTGCAGCCCTCCCGCCCAGGTCAGGATCGCCTGCGCCTGCGTGGACGTCGGGCTGAAGTCGACGCCGCCCGGATGGGCGAACCCGGTCTCGTACGTCCCGGCGGTCGTGCCCGCGATCGTGTTCGTCGGATAGAGGAACAGCTCACTGCCGGTCCCCCCCGACTCCTGGTTCACGAAGTTCGTGAAGGCCGCGGCCGACCAGTAGTTGGCCCAGAACCCCTGCGACGTCGTCGCGCTCGCGAGGATCGGGAAGTTCGATAGGTTCGGCGGAATCTGCCCGACGGCGCTCACGCCGTGGCACGAGGTCGTGTCGGCGCACGTCCGCTGCCCGTTGACGATCCCGCCAGAGGCGGGGTCGGAGAAGATGGGGGCGACCTGCCGCGCGAAGAACGCGAAGTCGAGCGGGTTCGCCGACCCTTGCGCCGAGTAGAGCCACGACGCGATCCGCTGGTAGTTGAGGTCCTGCTGCGACGCGAAGACGTCCTGGCCAGGGTGCGGGCTCTTCGGGCAGCCCGGGTAGTTGAGCGGGCACTGGAGGATCGCCGACGCGCTCGGGTTCTTCAGGTTGACGAAGCAGCCGAGGTTCGTGAGGTTCTGGATCGGCGTGTTCGTCGTCGAGATGCTGAGCGCGTTCGTCGTCGAGCCGTGGCACGCGGAGCGTGCGCAGCCGTCGTTCGCGACGGCCTGGCCGGGGGCCTCGTTGTAGTCGAGCGTGCCGAAGAGGATCGGCTGGATCTCGGAGGCGAAGACACCGAGGTTGAAGGCGGTCGCCGGGACGCACCCCGCGCCGGCGTCCGTCGCCGTTGCGACCGGGGAGCCCGCGGCGTGCTGGATCCAAGCGAGGATGGTGCTCGCCTGCGTCTGCGAGACGGCGATCCCGCCGTGGCTGTTCGTCGCCTGGATGTAGAAGAGCGACTGATCGGGGATGGCGGGGTTGCACAGCGCGGTGACCGCCTGGTAGTTCGCCTTCATCTGCGCGCTGCCGGCCGCGGGCAGCCTCGCGAGGATGAGCCCCCCCTGGCCCGTCGCGCTTCCGTGGCACGCGGTGTTCGTGCAGCCGGTGGTGCCGGCCGTGTCGAGGATCGGTTGGATCGTCGACGCGAACACCGCGTAGTCGAACCCAGGCGGGGTGGCCGCGTCAGGATCGGTGCCGCCGTCACCCGCGGGCGACGATGCGCCGGCATCGGACGACGACGGCGGCGGCGATGCGACGGACCCGCCTCCGTCAGAAGAAGGTGCAGCGGATTGATTCGTCAGCGAACCCGCCGAACCTGTACTGCAGCTCGCGAGGAGCGCGATCGCGCCCCCTGTCGCGAGCCACAGCGTTGGCGACGAGCGGACGTCGCGCGACAAGCGACGCGCGAGTGAGTCGACGGATTCGGGACCGTGCTTCGGGGGGCGTTGCGTGTCCATTACGGACCCCCTCCGCAACCGCCGTACCTTCGCGAGCGCCGAGGAGCGATCTGACGGAACCCCGGTATTTCGGCCGTTTCATCGCGAGCGCCATGCCGCAGCCCGGATCCGGCGGGGTGCACTCGGGGAGGCGGCCGACCCTAACGGGGAGATCGCGCGTCGGCGAGATCGCGCGATCGACTCGATCATGTGATCAAGAGATCGCACGCAGATGGCCCAGGTTGGCGATCCATGTGCTCCCAAGTGAGAGGGCGTGCGCCCCCACGAAAACTCGAGAGTCTGGGCGGCCGGGAGTGACACCGAGGCTACCTGCGTCATGGCACGCGTCTTGGACCAGGAAAGCTCGCCATGGTCGGTGAGGAACGCGCGGGCGATTTCATAGAAAAATACGAGCTCCTCCGGCCGGTGGCCCAGGGGGGTATGGGGTCCGTCTGGGCCGCAAAACTTCACGGTCCGCACGGTTTCGAGAAGCTCGTCGCCATCAAGACGGTCCTCCCGGAGCTCGCGGGCGACGCCCAGGTACGGGCGATGTTCCTCGACGAGGCCCGGCTCGCCTCGGCGATCGTCCACCGTAATATCGCCCACGTCCTCGACTTCCTCGAGCACGAGGGGTCCCTGTACATCGTCATGGAGTGGGTCGAGGGGGTCTCCCTCATGTGGCTGCACGAGCACCTCGCGGCGCGCGGCTCCCAGGTCCCGGTGGGGATCGCCCTGCGGGTGCTCGCCGACGTCTGCGCCGGGCTCCACGCGGCGCACGAGCTGACGACCTTCGAAGGGGAGCCGTGCGGGCTCGTCCACCGAGACGTCTCGCCGCAGAACGTGCTCGTCGCGATCGAGGGGGCGGCCAAGCTCATCGACTTCGGCGTGGCCAAGACGCGGTTCCGCATCGCGTCCGACTCGACGCTGGGCGAGCTCCGCGGACGGCTCGCGTTCATGGCCCCTGAGCAGGCGCACTGCGACGTCCTCGATCGCCGCGCCGACGTCTGGAGCGTCGGGGCGTCCCTCTACTACCTGCTCGCGGGGCACGGGCCGTTCGGGCAATGCGAGCGGGCCGAGGGGCTGCGTCGCCTTCTCCAGGGGGAGCAGCCGCTCCCCCCCCCTTCGTACGTGCACCCGGCGGTTGCGCGTGTCCTCGCGGGGTGCCTCGCGCTGAGACGGGAAGATCGCTTCCCGACCGCCGAGCAGGTGGGATGGGCGATCGAGGACGCCCTCGAGGAGATGGGCATCGTCGCGTCCTCGAGGGACATTGCAAGGTTCCTCGACGAGCAGGCGGGAGAGTCTGTCGGCGTCCGGCGCTTCGACATCGGCCGATGCATGGCCACCGGGAAGACGCCGGCGATCCCTCGCGAGCTCACGCTGCTCCAGTCGGGGACCCACTCGGCGCTGAACCGGCCGCGAAAGAAGACCTCACGACGAGCGAAGATCGCCGGAACGGTGGCGGCGTGCGCGACCGTCCCCGCGTTCGTGATCGCACTGGCGCTGTCGACCGGCACCGGCAGCGGTGTGCGCGACACGCAGCCGGCAATGGCTCCGCCTGCGACGGCGGGGCTCTCGGCGGGGGGCGAGGAGGTGCGCCCCGCGAGTCCCGTCGAGACGGCGCCCCCGACGAATGTCGCTGCACCGCACGAGGCCCCCGCTCCGGCGGAGTTGACACAGGCGGCCAACCCTCACGCGAAGCGGCACGCAGTTCACCCGGGGGGGACGAAGACGAGGAGCAGGCATGACGGATCCGGTGGAACGCGAAAATAGTCCCAAGGGTGAGGCGGTCGCCCGGCGTGGTCGGTTGGTGCGCAAGCTGGTCGTCGTCGATGCGGCGACGATGCCCGCGGAGCGCGTCGATCTCACGAACGCATCGCGCGAGCTCGAGCTGCTGGTCACGAACGGCCCGGACGACGGGCTGCGTTGCCTTCTCCCGGCGTCGCACCCTTCGCCCCTGCTCATCGGGCAGAGCGCGACGTGCGACTTTCGGCTGAGCGACCGATCGATCTCCCGGCGGCACGCCGCGATCGACGCTTCGTCGTGGCCCGTGCGAGTGCGCGACCTCGGGTCGACGAACGGTACGTTCGTCAACGGCGTGGCGATCATCGAGGCGCTCCTCGTCGGCGGGGAGACCCTTCGCCTCGGCGACACGACGCTCGTCGCCGAGCCTCGCGCCGCGGCTCCGCGCGCCAAGCTCGCGGAGCGAAACTGCTTCGGGCGCATGCTCGGGACGAGCGCCGCCATGCGCCGCCTCTATCCGCTGTGCGATCGGCTCGCGGCGAGCACCGAGTCGGTGCTGATCGAAGGAGAGCCGGGGACGGGGAAGGAGCTCCTCGCCGAGTCGCTCCACGAAGTCGGGCCGCGCGCGGGGGCTCCGTTCGTCGTCGTGGACTGCGCGCTCGGCGCCGAAGACCTCACGCGCCGTCAGCGCGATCGGGGGGGCGCGTTCGAGCAGCTCATCGAGAAAGCGGCAAACGGTACGCTGCTCCTCGACGAGCCCGGCGAGCTCGACGCCCCGCTCCAGCGCGCCCTCGCCCGCGCGCTCACGGCTGCTGCCGGCAGCGTGCGCATCCTGGTTGCGACGCGGAAGGATCTCGACTGGCTCGTCCAGCACGGCCGCTTCCGCGACGACCTGTACGCGCAGATGTCGGCGGCGCGAGTCGAGCTCCCCCCGCTCCGCGCTCGCCAGGGGGACGTGTCGTACCTCGCGCGCCACTTCTGGATCGGGAGCGGCGGCGACGAAGGGGCCTTCCCCGCGGACGCGATCGCCCGTGCGGAGACGCAGACGTGGCCGGGGAACGTGCGCGACCTGCGCGAGCTCGTGAGCACGCTGCTCGTTCCCGCCGGCGATCCCGACTCCCGCGCCCCCGAGACGATCGAGCCCACGATCGACAAGTCCGCAGAGCTCGCGGCGGTCGTCGAGGAATTGCTGCAAGAAGACGTCTCGTACAGCGGGGCACGCCGCAGGCTGCTCGTCGAGTTCGAGCAGCGGTACGTCGAGCGGATGCTCGCCGCCCACAAGGGGAACATCACGCGCGCCGCCGCCGCATCGGGGCTCGCGCGGAGAAACTTCCAGCTGATACGCGCGCGGAGGCGGGACGGGAGCTGAAGGCGGAGCGCTCCCTCATCGCCTCCGCCGATACACGTCGATGATCGGCACCCCGTCGTGCGTCAGCACGTAGTCCGGGATATCGGTCCCGAACACCGACCACTCGTTGTACTCGACCTCGAGCATGTGCCGCTCGATCTGCACCATCGCGAACTCGGCTTCCGCGATCGAGCCCACGCCGCGCAAGTCGGGGCGCAAACGCTTCTCGTCGATCATGCGCGCCCAGCTGTCCCAGAGCGTGTCGTGGAAATACACGGTGGCTCCGCGCGGTGCGTTCGCTTCGAAGTACGGCTCGAGGCTCTGCGTCGTGAAGCCCCAGAACTGTCGATTGAGCCCGAGGTCCGCTCCGCCAGCCGTGCCGCCGACGAGGGGGACGTAGCTCGAAAGACCGAAGGGGTGCGAGTGCGCCGTGACGGCGAGCGGCGCCGCGAGGACGGTGACGAAGAGCGCCGCCTGCGCGCCGAGAAGAAGGCGCGGGTCATCGCGGAAGCGGGCTACCTCGGCGAGGGTGCGCTTCATTGCGATGCACACGCGGTCGAATCCGTACCCGGCAAAGAGGCACAGGAACGGATAGGCCGGCAACCAGTGCTTGGTGCCGCCGAAGATGGGGTACTTGACGAAGAGAATCCAGGGGCTGATCGCCGCGCCGAACGCGAGGAGGAAGAGGAGATCGGGTTCGCCGTTCTCGGGGAACTCCGGTAGCGACGTCGCGTCCGCACGTGCGCGCGCGCGAATCCACGCCACGACCCGCTCGTAGTGAACCTTCCCCCTCAGCACGACCCCCGTGACGAAGAGCGCGATCGTCACCGTCGGCACCGTCGCGAGGATCATCACCGGCATGTAGAGCCGCGGCGACGGCGCGCTGAAGTACGTCACATGGAAGAACTCCATGTTGTAGTAGACGTGCTCGTTATGATAGGCGACCCACCATTCGAGCCGCGCCCACAGGTCGTGCCAGAGCCAGGGCCACATCGCATAGCAAACGGACGGGCCGAGGACGGCCATCACGAAGAGCACGGAGAGCCTCCCCGTCAGTAGCCCGCGGAGCGGGGTCCGGTAGTTGACGAAGAGCGCGTGCGGGACGAACACGCCGGGGAGGATCCATGCGTTGTGCTTCGTCGCGAGCGTGAGCCCGAAGACGACTCCTGCGCCGATGGCCCAGAGCCACCCCCCTTCCACCTGCGTCCGCCAGTACACGTAGATGGACCACGTCCACATGCAGACGATGGGGAGGTCGAAGCAGGCGAGGTGGCCGTTGTAGAAGACGCGCGGCATGAGCGCGAAGAGGAGCGCGGCGACGATTCCGGCTTGCCGCGAGTAGGCGCGCGCGCCGAACAGATAGGTGAGCCAGAGCGTCGCTCCCGTCATCACGATCCCGGGGAAGCGGTACGCCGTGCTCGCGTCGGTGAAGACGTGCCACTTCTCGTGGAGGAAGTGCCACGAGAAGGCGAACAGATCCTTCACGAGCGGCGGATGCTCGTGGTTGTCGCTCCAGATGGAGTCGATGAGCGGCTGCTTGAAGGCGTCGCTGGGATGGGTGAAAAGGACGTCGAACCAGCGCCAGTACGTAGAGGCGGCGCGGAAATACATCCCCTCGTCGCGCGCGAAGCCGAGCGAGCGGACCGTCGCGAGGAGCCAAGCGATGTACGCGCTCGCGAGGAGCGCGCCGATGACGTGGTCACGCCAGCCGACCTTCTCGGGGAGCGGGAAGAGCTTCACCGCGTGTCCGCCTCGAAGCAGAAGTGGCGTCCTGGGGCAGCCGACGCGATCTCGGCGGTGAGCTCCGCTCTCTGGCCCGCGAGCTCGGTCGTGGGGAGCTCGAAGCCTTTCCAGCCGTCGCCGTCGACGTGCGTGATCTTCCCGAGGATGCGATCGCTCGCGCGCCAGGTGAGCGTGACCGGTGGACCCGTGCGGTCGCGCTCGTTGAACTGGGCGAGCCCGACGTGACCGTGGAGGGCGTTGCCGAAGGCGACGTTCTCGAAGCGGATCTGCATCGGCGCGCCGCGCCCCCCGGTCGTCGGCGCGAAGAAGCAGCGGCGCGCCCGATCGCCCAGGTCGTGAATGAGCGATACGCCGATGATTCCCCCCGACGGACACATGAACCTCTCGCCGGGCGTCGCCGGCCCCGCGCCGAGGTTCCCCGCCGTGGTCGGACCGTGAACCCAGCGGCACTCGGCGTTCCCCTGCGTGACGTGCATCCCTTCGGGGGAGGCGTGCGCGACGAGGTCGTCGAGGAGCTTCACGGGGCTCGGGTTCTCGAGCGTCGTGATCGTCACCGCGCCCGTCTTCTCGGTCGCGACCTTCTTCCACCCCGCGAGCTCGGGGTCGTGGGCACCGCGAATCGAGACCTCGAACGCGCGAGGGAAGCGCGTGTCGTCGGGGCGCGCCTCGTCGGGGATGCCGGCGAGCTTGTCGCCGAAGTACTCGCGCCCGAGCGGGTCGGCCCAGTCGGGGGCGAAGACGACGAGGTCCCCCGGCTTCCAGGCCGCTTCGACCGCGGCGTGCGCCGAGTGCCAGTCGTTCACCGGGACGACGTCGTGCGTCTGGTAGACGTGAGCGCCGAGCTCCCAGAGCCCCAGCAGAGGGACGAGCGCGAACGCCCACGCGCGAAGGGCGCGCTTGCCGCCGGCTTTTTCCACCGTTTCGACGCTCGATTCCTCGTCCAAGCCGTGGGCACATTACAACAGAAGAGGCACCGGGCAACGCGCGCGCGGCCGCTCGATCGAGCAAGCGATTCGTGTAAGGTCGCCCCGGCCAACCGTCATGCGCCTCCCGCGACCGAGCCCCTCGACGTACTTCTACTTTGCGCTCGCGCTCCTCGCGTCGGCCCCCGCGTGGATCGTCAAGTACCCGCCGCTCCAGGACATGCCCTGCCACGTGGCGGCGATGCGCGTCATCCGGAGCTTCGGCGACCCGTCGTACGGCTTCCAGCAGTACTTCGAGCTCACGCTCGGCCGGACCCAGTACGTCTTCTATTACCTCCTCGGCGGCCTCCTCTCGTTCTTCGTCGGCCTCTCGGCGGCGAACGTCCTCCTCATCTGCGTCTACCTCGGAGGGACTCCGCTCGCCGTCCGCTCGCTCTGCCGCGCCGTCGGGAGCGACGAGCGCGTCGCGATCTTCATCGTGCCGCTGCTCGTGAACGTGATGTTCATCTACGGGTTCCTCCCGTTCCTCTTCGGAATCCCTGTCATGTTCTGGGCGCTCGCGGCCACGGTCCGGTTCTTCGACGAGCTGGGGGGCGACCGCCGGCCCGACGTGCTCCGCCGCGACGCCATCCTCGTCGGCGCGTTCACGCTCGTTCTCTTCTATTCACACATCTTCCCGTTCGTCCTCTTCGCCCTCGGCTTCATCGCCCTCTTCCCCTGGCCCCGCCCGCGCGACTGGATCCGCGCCGGGCTCCCGACGGTCCCGACGCTCCTCGCCATCGTGTGGTGGTTCTTCTTCACGCCGTCGGGGAAGATCGCGCGCAGCGCCACGGAGGGGAAGGACCTCCCCCAGCCGCTCGATGCGGCGTTCAAGGGGGGCTACGACTGGCTGACGAACGTCTTCCGCGACACGAGCGACGAGCTCTGGTTCGCCGCGTTCCTGTTCGTCGTTCTGCTCTCGCTGGGCCTATCGCAGGGGGACAAGTCCCGGGCGCGATGGCAAGCGCGGGCGCTCGTCGTCCTGCCGCTCGCCTGCTTCATCCTCTACTTCACGACGGGCTCGTACCGGGGCCCGGTGTGGCTGATCTCACAGCGCTTCCCGGTGCTCTTCTTCCTGACGCTCGTGCCGATCCTCCGCTTTCCCACGGGGGTCCGCGGCGCGTTCATCACCGTGGCGGGGCTCCTCGTGGCGGTGGGGTCGACGGTGAACGTCTGCAAGCACTTCATCGAGTTCCAGCTCGACGAGGTGGGGGACCTCGACGACGCGATCGACCACATCCCCCCCGCGAAGAAAGTGGCGTCGCTCATCTACGACAAGGGCTCGGGCGTGATGAACTGGGCCCCGTTCCTCCACTTCGGCTCGTACTACCAAGTGCGAAAGGGGGGAGTGATCGACTTCACGTACGCGGGCTACTCGCACTGGCCGTTCACCTTCAAGGAGGGGATGTTCCCCCCGCAGCCGGGTCTCCCCCCGGGTCCGGCCCGCCCTCGATGGGAGTGGATCCCGGAGCAGGTCTCGCAAGAGATCTACCCCTGGTTCGACTACGCCCTCGTACGGGGGAACGGATTTCACCCCCGCCCGGGGACGTTCCACATGATCTGGCACGGTAACCAGTGGAGCGTGTGGCAGCGCGACTAGGCGACGTTCGGGAGCCTGTGCGGCGTGATACTCATCACGCGGCCTAGCCGTTAGACAATTCAGTCTCCCCACGGGACCCCGCCTGTACTAGCGTGCCGCTCCGCATCATGGCGCAGGCACGCACCCACAAGGCTTCGGGCGAATCGAGCACCATCGGCTCCGGCGCGCGCATTCGGGGCCGCGTCACGGGAGACGGCAACGTCGTCGTCGCCGGCCACGTCGAAGGGGACATCCTCGTCCGCGGCGACGTGACAATCGCCGACGGCGCGAGTTGCACGTCGAACGTCGAGGGGCACGAGGTGTCGGTCTCCGGCACACTGTCGGGCGACGTCTCGGCGAGCGGCCCGGTCACCATCGGCGCCACCGCGCGCGTGCGAGGCAACGTGCGTGGGAGCTCCATCGCGCTCGAGGACGGCGCCGCCTTCGCCGGTCGGATCGACTGCGACTTCGAGCTACCGGATGGCTTGGGTGACGCCCGGGCTCCGGCGGCGACCCGGCGCCGCTAGCTTCTCGCGCTTTCTGAGTTTCTGAGACTGGAGATCGACATGGCAACCACCGTCATCGGCTCGGGAATCACGATCGAAGGAGAGGTCACGACGGACGAGGACGTCGTCGTCCAGGGGACCGTCCGCGGCAAGCTCTCCGCGCGCGAGGCAGTCACCGTCGAGGCGGGCGCCGTCGTCGAGGCAGACATCGTCGGCGGGCCGTTCTCCGTCGCCGGACAGGTCACCGGCAACATCACTTCGAGCGACCGCGTCGACCTGCAGTCAGGGGCGAAGGTCGTCGGCAACGTGAAGGCCTCGCGCATCACCATCGCAGACGGAGCCCAGTTCAAGGGCAACGTCGACATGGACGTGTGAGATGGCACGCGAAGCGACGATCATCGGTCGGGGGGCTCACGTCCGCGGGAAGCTCACGGGGACGGGAGACGTCGAGATCCAGGGGCGCGTCGACGGCGACGTGCAGGTCGACGGCGAGGTCGAGGTCGCGCAAGGGGGCCTGGTCGCGTCGAACGTGAGCGCGAAGCGGATCGTCGTGCGGGGCGCCGTGAAGGGCGATCTGGTCGCGGAAGAGTCGATCCTCCTCGAAGAGGGGGCACGCGTCGTAGGGGACATCCGGGCACCGCGCGTCGCGTTCGGAGCGGGGGCGCTCGTGCGCGGGTACGTGCAGGCCGGTGACGCCTCGGGTGCACCGCGCGCGGCGGCCGCTCGTGCGGCGGTCAAGCAAGCAGCGCCGGTCGCGAAGGCGGCAGCCGCTGCACCGTCTGCTCCTGCCCGCGCCAGCAACGGAAGCCCCGCGGCGCGCCCAGCGGCGCCCCCCGCGCAGGCTTCCCGCCCGATCGCGAGCGCGAGCGCGAAAGGGGCCGCTCCTCGCGCGATGACGCTCGCGGGCGGCTCGCCGTCGCCAAAGCACGGTCCGCCGCCGCCGGTGGTGCCCGCGTTGAAGAAGGGGGCCAAGGGGGCTCTCAAGAAGAAGGCGTAGCGGCGTGAGCGATCGCGCGCGTCTCCTCGAGCTCCTTCGGGAGCGCTCGTTCGCCCGCCGCAAGGTCGTCCTCGCGTCGGGGCGCGAGAGCGACTTCTTCATCGACTGCAAGCAGACGGTCCTCACCGCGGAGGGGCATGCGCTCGTCGGAGCGCTGCTCTGCGATGCGCTCGCGAAGCTCCCGAAGAAGATCGTCGCGGTGGCGGGGGTCGAGCTCGGAGGGTGCCCTCTTGCGAGCGCAGTGGCCGTCATCAGCTTCCAGCGCGGCGCGCCGCTCGACGCGGTCTACGTCCGCAAGGACGCCAAGGACCACGGCTCGAAGCGCCTCCTCGAGGGGAGCTCGACGCTCCCTGCGGGGGCGCACGTCGCGATCGTCGAGGATGTGGTGACCACCGGCGGCTCGACGCTGAAGGCCGCCGCAAAGCTCCGCGAAGCAGGGTACGTCGTCGTCGGCGTGGCCGCGGTCGTCGATCGCCTCGAAGGGGGCCGTGAAGCGATCGAGGGGGACGGGCTGCCGCTCGTGACCCTCTACACAAGGCGGGACTTCATTCCGGACTAGGACGAGAGGATTGAATAGGAAGGGCGGAAGAAATGCTCCTACCGTGGGCCCGGCGCGTGCTGAAGCGCAGGGGCGCCCGGCGCTGGCGGCGACGCGACCGAGGTCGGCCCACCGCTCGGTGCCTGCGCGGGCTCTTCTTTCACACGCGGAAGCTCGGACACGTCCACAGTCGGGATCGCGACCGGAGCCCCCGTCGGCGCCGCGGCCGTCGTCGTTGCGACGACCTGATTCTCCCCCCCGTGCGCCCGGACGGCCCGGAGCGAGCTCGCGATCCACATGCGCGCCCGATACACGTCCGCCGACAACTCTCCCTTCGCGGCCGACGTGCCCCCGACGCCGACCATCAGCCCCAAGACGAACCACAGCACCCGCCTCGGCTTCGGCGCCTTCCGCCCCGCGGCGGCCTCGTCCGCCTCACCGCGCGCGAGCGCCAGCAGCGAAGCCGGGGGTGAACCGATCTGCGTCATGCCCGGCTCGGACTCGAGCCTCGGCCTCGGCGACGTCCACCCCGTCGGAACCGGCCCCGACACCTCCGCGCTCGCCGAACGCACCCCCGACGCCGGCGACTCGCCGGGCATCCGCGCGCGAAAGCCGGAGCCGAGCGACTTCCCGACCGTCCCGGCCGTGGCGCGCTTCGCCGGATCGTCCGACATCTGCCCCGGAGAGCGCCGTGGATCTCTACCCATCGTTTCGCACGGGAAGTGCAGCTTCCGTGCGAGCGCCTCCCGAGCGCGCCGCGCGCAGATTCGCGGCCATTTCGAGTGGACAGCTGCGACCCGCTCCGCCGTCGCAGCAGCCATCCACGCACGCGGACTCCGATACATGCGGGATCCGGGGGGCTGGCTCGCCCCGGATCCGATTCGCGCGAAGTGGCCTGAAAGAGTGCGCTCTGTCTGTAGCCAATGCGCGAGATGCGCGAGCGCTACCTACAGTCCGTCACCCCGCTCGAGCCACACACGCGGCCGCTTCACCTCGGGGGAGGAATCGAAGTGCACGACGCGCGGCTTGCAACACTCCGAACAGTCTTCGACGAACGTCTGATGCTCGCCACCCCCTTCGTCGATCGTGATCGACCCTACCTGACCGCAGAACGGACACGCCAGATCCACGGAGGAGCTTAGCGATCGTTGATTCTCTCGCGCCTTCTTCTCACTGGGCTTCATGGGCTGTTACCTCGGGGGCGCACCGCTACGGAAGCGGCGCGCGAAACATCCTCGAAGAGAACGAAAGAGCGAACGCGAAACAAAGCGGACGCACGGGCGAAGCAGACGTAACGGTCGTGAGAGATGCTGCGTTGCGCCGTGCGATTTTTCCCCTGAGGGGGGTAGAGTTCACTATGCAATCACAACTTCCGGGACCGGGGGAGAGCCCCGGGAACGAACGCGCACACACCGCAAACGTCCCACAGAGCCTTCAGATCGCACGATGAAAAGGATTGACGTACTCAGCGATTCGACTGGCGAAACGGCCGAGAAGGTCGTCCGCGCGGCGATGCTGCAGTTCCCCCACTCGGGCGCCGAGATCTTCGTCCACACCCGCATCCGGACGAAGGAGGCCGCGCGACCTCTCCTCGAGCGGGCGGCGAAAGAAGGGTCGCTGGTCGTCTTCACCGTCGTGAGCCCGGAGCTCCGCGAGTACATCCACGTCTCGAGCTACGAGCTCAAGATCGAGGCGCTCGATCTCATCGGCTCGCTCATCGGCAAGCTCTCCACGTTCCTCGACCGGCAGCCGATCAACATGCCGAGCGCGATGCTCCCGCTGAGCGACGAGTACTTCCGGCGCATCGAGGCCGTCGAGTTCACCGTGAAGAGCGACGACGGCAAGGAGCCGCGCAACTTCAAGAAGGCGGACCTCGTCCTCGTCGGAGTGAGCCGCACGTCGAAGACCCCACTGTCGACGATTCTCGCCCAACGCGGGCTCAAGGTGGCAAACCTCCCCATCGTGCTCGGCGTGCAACCTCCGCCCGAGCTCGCCGAAGCTCCGCAGGACCGCATCGTCGGCCTCACGATCGGCCTCGAGCCCCTCCTCGAGATCCGCAAGGCGCGCCTGAAGCAGCTCGGCATGAGTGTCGACAGCGCCTACGGCTTGAAGGACCAGGTGCGCGAAGAGCTCGACTACGCGAGCCGGATCTTCCGCGAGCACCCGCAGTGGCCCGTCATCGACGTCACGGGGCGCGCGATCGAGGAGAGCGCGGTGATCATCCTCGAGTCGCTGAAAGAGCGGGACGAGCACGCGAAGAACGCGCGCGCCTCGCTCGTGTAGTCGCCGAGAGATCGCCCCGCTCGCGGGGGACCCGACAGCGTAGCTTCGGTCCCATGCTCGCCGCGCTGCCGGATACCGCCCTCGAATCTCCTCCCGCCATCGTCGCTCCGCCGGTCACCGCTCCCCCTGCGGGCCAGACCTTGCTGCCGCCGCTCACTCCTCCGCCCGCGCCTGCCGCTCCCCCCCCATCGGCGCAGAAGCCGCTCGACCTGCGCGAGCCCCCGTTCGGCGAGTTCGACTTCTCCTGGATGAACGGCAGTAACCCCCAGCCTCCGTCGCTCCTCCAGATCGGCCCCCTCACCGTCTCGCTCTACGTGGACGCCTACTATGCGTGGCAATTCAACCAGCCCATCGACCACACGATCTTCCCGACGACCGTGGCTCCCCGACACAATGAGATCTCGCTGAACCTCGCCCACATCGGGCTCGACTTGACCGGGCTCGATGGGCCGATCGGGCGCTTCTATCTGCAATACGGGTCCATCGTCGAGACCATCGCCGGGCAGGACACGACGACCGATCGGGGATTCTTCCTGACGAACCGCCTTCTCCAGAACATCGAGCAGGCGGCCGCCGGCTGGCACTTTCACCAGTGGCACGGCGTCAACGCGGAGATGGGGATCTTCCCGTCGTACATCGGCCTCGAGAGCTACCTCCCCGAGGAGAATTGGTCGTACACGCATGCGTTCGTTGCGGACGCGACCCCCTATTACTTCTTCGGGCTACGCGGGCAGATCTTCCCGACCGAGCGCCTTAAGATCGAGCTCTGGGTGGTGAACGGCTGGCAGACCTTCGGGGAGTGGCACGAAGCGAAGTCCGGCGGCTACCTCTGGAACTGGCGCCCGACGGAGTGGCTCTCGCTCGTCAACGCCGGCTACATGGGCCAAGAGGTAGAGGGGGACCCGGGCTCGCTCCGCCTGTACACCGACAACGACGTTCAGGTCCGCTACTACAAAGGGAAGCCGGGGAAGTTTCTGCGCTCGCTCGCGTTCTCGCTCGTCGGCGACCTCGGGTACGAGCATCGCGGAAATGCCCCTTCGGGTCCGATGACCGGCGCGTCGCTCGCGCAACGCTTCGATTGGACCGACCAGTGGAAGAGCACCCTGCGCATAGACTTCTTGTACGACCAGACCCAGGCCATCTCTCCGAAGTTCCCCGTCGGGTCAGCCTATCCGTGGCGCGGGACCGACCCGTTCCTCGCCGGCGGCGCGACCGCGACGCTCGACTTTTGGCCGAGCCCGTGGCTGGTCACGAGGCTCGAGTATGCCCACCGGATCGCGAATCAACCGATCTTCAGCGGGCATGGTGGGGTCACGGGGCCCAACGGCGAGCTACCGACGATCACGTCACCCCCGTTCACGCCCGATCTCCGGACGTCGGACGATCGAATCGTGTTCAACGTAACGTTGAGGCTTTGAGGGCTACCGAGGCTCGACTCAGCACCCGCACGCGTCGATACACGACGGCACGTTGTCGCAGTTGCTCACGCACGTCTGGCACGCCGTCGACGTCGTCGAGCCGGCTCCGGTTCCCGCGGTGAGATCCTCGCAACCCCCGGTGACGGCCTGCTGGCACACCGAGTCGTAGGTGACGTCGCCGCTCGAGTCCGTCAAGGCCTGCGCGCAGGTGGTCGGGTGGCCGATGGGGCAGAGGTACTCGTTCTGGCAGAGGCACTCCGGATCGATCGCGGTGCCGTGAATGTAGAAGCCGCACTGCGGGAACACCTTCGCGTTCAGGACGACCGACGGACACGAGCTGATGTACTCGCAGAGGGAGATCGTCGACGTGATGGCAGAGCAGCTCGCTCCTTTCACGGTCGGCGTCGACGTCGGCGTCGCCGCGGTCCCGGCGTCCACACCGGACGCCGCCCCGGCGTCGTCACCCGACGAGATCGACGGCAAGACGCACGCTGGAGCTGCGAGGAGCGCGAGCACGAGCGCCCCCAAGACCAACGCCGCAATGGCCCCTCGGATCATGCGTTCCTGCTCATCACGACCCGATCCGTAGGGCCAACTTCCTGCCGGGCGCCTCGTCGCGTACCGTCTACACGAGAGAGCACCACGATGAAGACACGCACCCTCGGATTCCTCGGCGCCGGCAACATGGCCGGCGCGCTCATCAAGGGACTCCTCCACGCCGGAGCCGTCGCCCCCTCCCGGATCGTCGCGAGCGACGT
>JBKQKP010000220.1:0-13621 GCA_052147435.1 Polyangiaceae bacterium
GCTCGCGCAGAAGGCGCGCGCGGCGGGCATGCACGTCATCCTCGCAACGCAGCGACCGAGCGTCGACGTCATCACGGGGATGATCAAGGCGAACTTCCCCACCCGGATCGCCTTCCGCGTCGCGCAGAAGACCGACAGCCGCACGATCCTCGATGAGCAAGGGGCCGAGCACCTCCTCGGCAAGGGGGACATGCTCATCAAGATGAACGGCACGAACGACACGAAGCGCGTGCAGTGCCCGTTCCTCAGCGAAGAGGAGGTCCAGGCTGTCACCGATTTCCTCCGTACGCAGGGGGAGCCCGTCTACGACGAGAACATCCTCAAGCCGCGCGACGACGACCCCGACGCCCCCGCCGAAGAGGATGGCGAGCTCGACGCGATGTACGACCAGGCCGTGCGCCTGGTGTCGGAGACCGGGCGCTGCTCGACCTCGTGGCTGCAGCGCAAGCTCGAGATTGGCTACAACCGGGCAGCGCGAATCGTGGAAACGATGGAGCGGAGGGGGCTGGTCGGGCCGCCGAACGGGGCCAAGGACCGGGAAGTGCTGATCGCGCCGGTTTGATGCCCGGCCAGGGTAGTAGGTTGGCCGGCTAGCGTCGTACGCTGGCCGGCTAGGGACGTACGCTGGCCGGCTAGGGGCGTACGCTGGCCGGCTAGGGACGTACGATAGGGGGCTAGCGTCCTACGATGCCCGGGCATCGCGGGTGTATGCGGTGGGATACATCCAGGTAGCAGGGCTAGCGTAGAGCCTCGCGGGCGAGCGCGGCCGGGTCGGCACCCCTCGCGACGCACGGTAGCCGTTATGCTCTAAGGTGGGAGATTCACGACGCATTCGACGAAACCCAAAGGCTGTGTACAATTCAAGCTCTCAAGTGCGTCGCTATGGGGGTGGCGCGACCGCGAAGAACGACTATGAGAGGCTCGCGTTCGCGCGAGCTGATGCAGCGAACGAGGGCGGCCTCGGGAATGCCGAGGGGTGACGCGGGTCACCGAGCGCCGGTCTAGCCTTGGAGGTTCGTAGTGTCCGACGAGTGGGAACGAGCGAGGCTTATCAGTGACATCTCGAGGCTCCTCAGCGAGCCAGCAACGCCGAAGGAGACGCGGACCGCGTGCCTCACCCTCATCGGGTGGCTCGCGCGACGTCAGCCCGGCGAATCCGCCCACGCGCTAGGCCTCGACGAGGCGCGCGAATCGGAGCGGCGTATCCGGGCTCGCAAGGCCGCGCGGTAGTTCGCAAAGGTCGATCGTGGGGGAGCGCGCGAAAGCGATCCCGCTCGCGACGCTCGTCTGCGTCGTCGCTGCGCTGATCGCGGTGCGCGCGCGTGAGTGTGAGCGCACGCGAACGCTTCGCGGCCCTGGTCTCACGTCAACGCTGGCGGCGAGGACGAGCTTGCCGCGTGACGGCGGAGCAACCTCGATCGCACGAGCCACGAGCGACGGCACGTCCGCGCGCAGCGCGGCGTGGTCTGCACCTACTGAGCGCGACGGCGGCGCACCGGGCGCTCCTCACATGATTCACATCGACCCTCGCCACACCAACCGGGCGAGCGCCGTGGGTCCCACTCGGGCCAACCTCGCGTGGACGAGTCACATCGGCGCCCCCATCGAGGCGCAGGTGGTGGCGTCGCAGGACGAGCGGACCCTCTACGTCGCAGCCCTCGACGGATCGCTCACCGCGCTCGACGCGGCCAGCGGCGTGAGGTCCTGGACCGTCGCGCTCGGCGATCGCGCTTACTCCACGCCGTGCGTTGGCGCGAACGGCACGATCTACGTCGGCAGCGACGCCAAGCGGTTCTACGCCGTGACGCCGCAAGGGGCCATCGCGTGGAAGCTCGAGACCGCCGGCGAAGCCGACACCGGCGCGGTCGTCGCGGGCGACGTCGTCGTGTTCGCCGCAGGCGCGAGCGTGTACGCCGTTCGAGCCGGTGGCGACGTCGCGTGGCGCTTCGACGCGAAGAAGAAGGTCTTCACTGCGCCCGCGGTCGAACTCGGCGAGAGCGGCGAGAAAGGAAGAATCCTCTTCGGCTCGCAGGACCACCACGTCTACGCTCTCTCGCACGCCGGTGTTCTCGCGTGGGGTGTCGACCTCGGCGCCGATGTCGACGGCGCCCCGGCCATCGCCGACGACGGCGCGGTCGTCGTCGGAACCGACGCGGGTGAGGTCGTGCGCCTCAGCCCCTCGGGCGACGTGGTCTGGAAGGCGCAGGTCGGCGGCTACGTTCGCGGGACCCTCTCGATCGCCCGCAACGGCGACACGCTCGCGGGTGTCTACGGACCGACGCCGCGCGTCGTCCGCATCGGACCAGACGGGGCCGTGACCGGGTCGTTCGCCATTCAGGGGACCGGTTCCCGCGAGCTCGGCGTGCACGGGGGGCCGGTCGAGGACCCGAGCGGCGCGCTCTTCTTTGGCGCCCAGGACGACGACGTTCACGCGGTCGGCCCCGACGGAGTGTGGCAGTGGAGTTACACGACCGGGGGCGACGTGGACGCGCCGGTGACGGTCCTCTCTACCGGGGCGCTCGTCGTCGCCAGCGACGACGGCAACGTGTACCGCTTCGACCCTCGACCGTAGAGCGCGAGCGCACGAGCCCCGGGCTTCGTGTTATCAATTCATGACGCCGATGGACGGCACCCCGCCCGCGCTCCCGAGTGACCTAGAAGACGTTGCCTGGGCGCTTGAGACTGCCGAAGCGCTGTGGAAACGCGGAGAGCGCGTCGACGCGGTCGTGTGGGGTCGCCGCGCGGCCCAGTCCGCGGGCGACGGGGAGGACGCAAAGCGGGCGGCGACGCTGGCGCGGCTGGCGGCGGAGCTCGGCGATTGGATCGGGTCGCACACGATCACCGGGGAAGCGATCGACGGGCACCTGCCGAGCGCCGGTTCCATCGAGGCGGTCGACGCCTTGCTGGGCGAGCCTGGCGGCGCCGCTGGCGCCTCTAGCCGAGACGGCTCCGACGTGTTCGTCCTCTCGACGAACGACGTCGAGGTCATGTCGGCGAAGGATTTCGAAGCTGGGTTCCACGCCCCTCCCGTCCCCCCGAAGGTCCCCGCCCTCCCGAAGATCCCCGATGTGAAGCCGGCGAGCGGCGGGTCGCACGCGGACGGCGACGTGATCACGGTGTCGCTCCGCGCGCCGGACGTCGAGATCATCGACGACGACCACGAAGAGTTTCTCGAGGACGAGGACACGCCCATCATCCGCCACCCGCGCTCCCCGGTCCCCGAAGCGAACGTCCCTTCTGCCGCGCAGGCGCACGCCGGGATGCTCGACCCCTGGACCGAAGCGGAGGCGAAGAAGCAGGCGCAGAGACCGAGCCTCTCGCGAGAGGAGCCCGAGGTGCTCACCTTCGACGACGCGGAGGTCGTGACGAGCGCCAAGCGGAACGCGCTGCAGGGTCCCCCCGCGAACGCTGCCGCCGAGCCGATCCCTCGTGCACCGAAGGCACCGCGCTTTCCCGCTCCGAAGGCGCGGCCCCCGGTTGCGAAGATGCCCGAGGAGGTCGACACCACCACCTACCGCCAGATCAACCCGCGCGGGTCTCGCGGCGAGGCGGAGCGGGCCCCTCAACCGCCTGTCGCTGCGAAGGTCGATGCGCCCGCAGCGCCCAAGCCCGCGCCGCCGAAGGGACCTCTTTCGCGCGCGAAACCGTCCCCGCCAAGCGAGCCCGAAGCGCCCACACGCCGAGCCGCATCCCCGCTCGCTGATCCAGCTCCTCCCCCCCGCAAGAAGTCGGACCCTCCGGCGCTCGACTTGCTCGAGATGGTCGATTCCGTCTCCATCACGGAAGAGCCCGTCCCCGAGAAACCGACCCGCCCCGCGTCGGCTCCCCCACCGTCGGCCCCGCACCCCTCTGTCGCCCCCACACCGCGGCCGGCTCCGAGCCAGGCTGCCCCCATTCCGGTCTCGGCTCGCCCCACGGCCCCTCCGCCGAGCTCGATCCCGCTCGGCGCGCAGCCCTCGGGTATCCCCACGCTCCCCCGCGCGGGGAAGACGTTGCTCGATCTCGGCGCCGTCGAAGCGCTCACCGACCTCCCCGACGACGCGCGCGAGGCGTTCGGCCAAGCCGCGACGATCCACACGATCGCGAACAACGAGGAGGTCTCTCGCTTCGCGCTCGCGCTCGTCGTGGACGGCGAGATCGACGTGTCCGCGACGATCGTCGACGCCCCTGCTCTCCGTCTCGCGAAAAACTCCATCTTGAGGAGCCGCGGCTCGATCGTCCCCGGCGTGGGTCTTCGCCTGGTCTGCGCCTCCGAGAAGGCGCTCGTCGCGACGTGGGACGACGCGGCCGTCGAAGTGGCCTTCCGCACGTGCCCGTGGGTGGAAGAAGACCTTCGCGCCGTGGCCGATCGGGTGCAAGCGCAGGCGGGCGTCACGATGGGCCCGCTCGGAGAGCGCTTCGATCAGTCGCTGCGAGATCACCTCATTGGCAAGCTCACGGTGCGCAACCTTTCCCCCGGCGAGGTGCTGGTAGCAGAAGGGAAGCCGACCCCGATCGCGGTGGTGGGTATCGGCGAGCTTGTCCTCACGACGAAGGGAAAGCGCGGCGAGACGCTCGGACCGGGCGACATCGTGTTCCCGTCGCAGATCCTCGCCCACGCCCCCGCGCCCGCGACCGCGGCGGCCGGAGAGGCTGGGGCGGTCGTCCTCTTCGGTGACCGCGCCGTCGCGCAGGAGCTTCTCATGAGCTTCCCGCCGCTCCTCGAAGTTCTGGCGACGATCTGACCTTCGCGCGTCGTCCGCCCGCCACGCCTTCTGGTGTGGACCACGCCGCAGCTCCGCTGCGGACGTGCCGTCACTGCGAAGCCGACGCCAGTCGCTGCGCGGTGCCCGTGTCGAGGTCCCAGCGGAGCTCTTCGTTCCCCTCCGCGCCCGCGAAGCGAAGCCCCACCCAGTGCGCGTTAGGAGCGATCGTCGGGCGACGGTCCGGGGCGACGCGCGGGAAGCGAATGCGGAAGGCCTGACGCCAGGTGGAGGTGTACGGGAAGTACGTCCGCTCGAGCGCTCCGGGCTTCACGATGTGCTCGATCGCGGTGGGCGCCGTCTCGTCACCCAGGTCGTCGATGAGGCGCACGATCCAGGCGCTGTTGGGGCGCGTGAGATCCGACCACCGCCAGCTCGAGCCGTAGAGGGCGACGTAGAACTGGTGCGACTCCGTCGATTCCTTGAGCGTTTGCTCGAGGAGCGCGCGCCGCTGCTCCACGGTGAGGCGATAGTCCTGCGCGTAGCGAACGACGTACGCCCAGCGGAAGTCCCACGTCTCGAACGTGGCCGTGACGACGAGCGGGGTCTCGAGCTCCGTGACGTTGATGAGGCTCTCATCGCGCGTCCACCGCTTCAGGATCTCGGGGTAGTCGCTCGCGACGTACTCGCGCGGTCCGCCGGAGAGAGACACGCGCTCCACGGCGCAACCGCCGGTCGCGAGTACCAGCGAAGCCGGGAGCAGGATGGCCGCCGCGAGCCGCATCTGCTTGCATCCTAGTCCAGGGGGCGCTGAATGTCCGCCGCGTCCGCCCCTCGTCGTCTGCATCCGGGCCCATCAGAGCCCGCGCACGCGCCGCCATTCGTCGTTGAAGTACGTCGAGAGGTAATTGCGCCCCGTGTCGGGGATGAGCGTGACGACGCGCTTCCCGCGGCCGAGCTCCCGCGCGATCCGGACCGCCGCGCACACGGCCACGCCGCTCGAGCCCCCCGCCAGGATCGCCTCCTCGCGCGCCAACCGGAGGGTCATCGCCAGCGCATCGCGGTCGGGCACTCGCACCACCTCGTCGGGCGTCGCCCCCTGGCCCGCGCACGACGCGACGTCCTCGACGATTCCTTCGACGAGAGTCCCCCCGAACTCCCCCGCGCACCCGGCGTGATCCGGCGCGGCTCCGACGATCCGAATCCCAGGCACCTTCTCTCGCAGGAAGCGCGCGGTCCCGCCGAGCGTCCCCCCCGAGCCGACGCACGCGACGAACGCGTCGAGCTTCCCCGCGCACTGCGTGAGGATCTCCGGTCCGGTCGTCTCGTAGTGTGCGTCGGGATTGGCGCGGTTCACGAACTGGTCGGGGTTGAATGCGCCGAGCTCCTTCGCGAGGCGCTCCGCGCGGCCAATGTATCCCTCCGGATCGGACGGCTCCACGTCGCCCCGCGCGAGAACGATCTCCGCGCCGAACGCGCGAAGCACCGACCGCTTGTCCATCGATGTCGTCTCCGGGAGCACGATGACGCAGCGATACCCTCGCACCGCGCACACGACGGCGAGCCCCACGCCGGTGTTCCCCGCGCTCGCCTCGACGACCGTCGCGCCGGGTTTGATGCGCCCGTGCTTCTCCGCGTCGTCGATCATCGCGAGCGCCGCGCGATCCTTCACGCTCCCCCCGGGGCCGAAGTACTCGAGCTTCGCCGCGACCTCAGCGCACTCTTCCGGCACGACGCGCCGGAGGCGCACGATCGGCGTGTGGCCAATGGTGCGGAGCACGTCGTCGTGAATCATGCCTTCTCGCCCGAGCCTCCAGCACGAGCTTAGCCCCCGGGACGGACGCCGGCCGACAAACGCGCTCGCTCGCTCGCGGCTCCCAATGCTGCACCGAGCCATTCGCATGACGTGCGAGTCGCGGCCCGCAAGCCGTTGCTGTCGATGCGCACGCACTGCGTGGATGTATGCGTCATGCACGCTCAGAACTTTCCCGAGGACGCGCGCGTCCAATGGTTTGAGACGCTCGTGGCACGTGCGCTGCACTTCCTACCCATGGAACAAGGAGCCCCCCTCAGTGGTCGTTATGACGAAGAGCGCCGGCGTGATTGAGAAGCTCGATTTCCTCGTTCGCTTCTGGGAGCTCAAAGCCCGGAGCGAGAGCTGCGGCGATCCGCTCGCTCCCGAGGAGCAACTCGAGCTCCTCTCGCTCATGCAGCTCGTCACGGTCGACCGCAAGGTGCAGTCCGCGGGTCCCGTTCCTCGCGAGTCGGGGGCGATCCCCGGTCAGGTCATCGGCGACGGAGCGATTCAGCCGATCGAGATCCGCAACGTCTCTGCCGCGGCCATCCTTGTAGCAGCCGCGAGCGTGCTGTCGGTCGGGGCGCAGGTCATCGTGCGGATCGCCGACGCGGTCAGCGGCGTAGAGTTCGCACTGCCGTGCGAAGTCACATGGGCGTTCCAGGGTGCCCCGTGCACGATGGCGCTCGCGGTCGACGGGATCCCCACGCGGACCGACTTCGTCGCGACCGCCGCCACGTCGCTCCGCATGGGGCCCAGGCGGCGGCTGGTCGGCTGAGCAGCGTCCGAATTTCGGGGCAGGCGTTGTAAACCGCACGTGCGGTCTGGCATAAACGCGCGGCCGGGAATTTCCCGCACCCCCCCGGGGGCGACCCCAAGGACTCCCAATGCTCACGCTCTCGATTCGTACCGCCAAGCCGCTCGAGACCATCGCCGACGTACTCGTGCTCGGCGTCTGGGCATCTGCCGGGAAGGAATCGAAGGAAGCGAACAAGAAGAACACGAAGCAGAAGAAGGGGAAGACCGCGCTCCCCGAGTCTCTCGAGTCGCTCGACGCGGCGCTCGGCGGCGGCATCTCGGCGCTCGTCGAGAAGGAGGAGTTCACCGGAAAGCGCGACCAGACGCTCTCGATCCCCACGCTCGGCAAGCTCCCGGCTCCGCGCGTTCTGGTGATGGGTCTCGGCGCTCGCGGCGGCTTCGGCGACGCGGAAGCGCGATCCTTCGCCGCAAAGGCCGCGCGCGCGGCGAACGGCGAGAAAGCCAAGACCCTCGCCATCGCGATCCCCGATGGGCTCGAGACGCGCGCCAGGGCGCTTGCCGAAGGGCTCGAGCTCGGGGCGTACCGGTTCACGAAGTACCTCACCGGCGACCGCAAGCCGAAGGCCGAGCTCGCGGAGGTCCACCTCCTCACGGGGGCGAAGTCGGGAGGCGCTCAGGCCAAGAAGGACCTCGTGACGGGGCAGCGGGTCGCCGCAGGGGTTCTCCTGTCGCGCGATCTCTCGAACGAGCCGCCGAACGTCCTCACGCCGGCCGCACTCGCGACGGCGGCGCAGGTCGCGGCGAAGATGCACGGGTTCGAGTGCACCGTCTTCGACTTCAAAGAGATCAAGCGCCGCGGGATGCAGCTCCTCCAGGCGGTGGGCCAAGGAAGCGTCAACGAGCCGCGCTTCGTCCATCTCGCCTACATCCCGAAGCAGAAGCCGAGGAAGCGCCTCGTCTTCGTGGGCAAGGGGATCACGTTCGACAGCGGTGGTCTCTCGATCAAGCCCGCGGCGGGGATGGGCGAGATGAAGCACGACATGTCCGGCGCGGCCAACGTGATCGGCCTCATGGTGGCGGTCGCCGCCCTCAAGCCGAAGTGCGAGGTGCACTGCATCCTGGCCGCGGCCGAGAACATGCCGGACGGCGGCGCGTACCGGCCCGGCGACGTGTGGGGCTCGCTGGACGGCAAATCCGTCGAGATCATCAACACCGACGCCGAAGGGCGCCTCATCCTCGCCGACGCGCTCGCCTATGCCCGCGAGCTGAAGCCGGACCTCCTGGTCGACAATGCGACGCTCACCGGCGCGATGGTCGTCGCGCTAGGGAACACGTGCACGGGGTGGTTTGCCAGCAGTGAGGAGGCCGCGCGTCTGTTCGCCGATGCGGTCAAGCAGTCGGGGGAGCGGATGTGGCGGATGCCGCTCTTGGACGAGCTGAAAGAGCAGCTGAAGAGCGACGTTGCGGACCTGAAGCACACCGGGGACCGCTGGGGGGGCTCGATCGCGGCGGCACTCTTTCTCAAGGAGTTCATCGGCGACACCAAGAACTGGGTCCACGCGGATATCGCGGGTCCGGCGATGGCCGACCACGTCTCGGGTTGGAACCCGAAAGGGGCGACGGGGCACGGCGTCCTCACGTTCCTCGCCCTGGTCGAGCGCTCGAGCGGCAAGTAGCCGCGAACCCGGGGGGCGAAGGCGACGTGCCTGGGGGCGTGCTATCCCCTGGCGGCACCATGAGTGATCTGGAGAAGAAGCTCTCGCGCGCCATCGGCCGCGCCATCACCGACTTCGGGATGATCGCCGACGGCGATCGCGTGATGGTCGCGGTGAGCGGAGGCAAGGACAGCTACACGCTTCTCCATCTCTTGCGCGCACTCCAGAAGAGGGCCCCGGTCGACTTCGAGCTGAAGGTCGTCAACATCGACCAGGGCCACCCCGGCTACCCGGCAGAACGCCTCCGCGACTACATGGCGACCGAGAAGTACGACTTCACGATGATCCAGGAGGACACCTACTCGATCGTGACCGAGAAGATCCCCGCCGGAAAGACATACTGCTCCCTCTGCTCCCGCCTACGCCGCGGGATTCTCTACCGGGTCGCCACGGACCTCGGCTGTACGAAGATCGCCCTCGGCCACCACCGCGACGACATCCTTCAGACGCTCCTCTTGAATCTGTTCTTCGCGGGTCAGCTCGCGGCGATGCCGCCGAAGCTCGTGGCGCAGGAGGGGCACGTCGTGATCCGCCCGCTCGTCTACTGCGCAGAGGAGGACATCGCGGCTTTCTCGACTGCGCAAGGCTTCCCCATCCTCCCCTGTGACCTCTGCGGTTCGCAGGACAACCTACAGCGAAAGATCGTCGGCAGAATGATCGACGATCTCGAGGCGAGGCAGCCCGGGCTGAAGACGAGCATGCTCGCTGCGCTTCAAAACGTCCGTCCGAGTCATCTCCTCGACCGCGACCTTTGGTCGCAGCTGGGCCTCGAGGCAGCGCGAGAGCTGCCTCCCGCAGACGATCGCGGCATAGTCCCCGCAGCGCGTCTCGTTCGGGGCGAGAACGTCGCATGACAGATCCGCCCGGCCCGGAGACTGCGAACGAGGCGCGAGACGAGCGCCGGGGCGCGGCTCCCCTCGGGATCCTGAGTCGTCTCTCGGACCTCGGGTCCGCGGCGCAGGCAAGCATCCCCGGCCTCTACGCGTGGGCGGTGACCGTCGCACCGGCCGCCTGGAGTAAGGGGGCTCCGCTCTTTGCCAAGGTGTTTGCCCTCCTCGGTCTCGTATCCCTGGGAATCGCACTCGGGCTCGAGCATCGTCGTCCGGAAGACGCGCCCCGCGCGCGCGCAGTGGCGGTCTGGGGCTTGTCGCTCACGAGCGCGCTCACATGGCTCCTCGTCCCAGGCGCGATGTCCACGCTTCGTCTCGACGTCACCCGCGGCTTCGCGGGCATGCTCGGCTGGGCGCTGTTCGCGTTCGCGTGCGCGGCTCCCCCGGTTCGACGAGACGAGGCGAGCGACGCGCGCATCGTCGAGGGTCCCCCTCTTCGCCCGCGGACGCGCCTCGCCAGGGGCGACGTCGCCATCATGACGTTTGGTGCCGCCATCGCCTGCGTTCTTCAGGTCATTGGATGGCGGAGCGGCCCACCGGAGCGCGCCATCCTGGTTCGCCTCGTCGCGATCGCATGCGGGTTGGCGATCCTGGGCGCCTCGACCAGCGTTGCCCTCGCCCGACACGTTCGCCGCGTTCGTCCTTCGCGCCGAGAGCGTCTTCGTCGGGCGCTCCCCTGGCTGACGATTCTCTCCACGTTGGCGGTCGCCAGGCTCGCCTTCCTCGTCGTTCTCGGCAAGTGAGCGGGGTCGCACGCGCCGGGGGGGACGCCCCTCTGGTATCGTCGTCGTCGATGCATCTCCTTGACGGGATCGCGCTCACGATGCTGGTCGCCGCGGGCCTCGCATTTGGCGTAGGGGCGTCGTCGCTGGCTCGCGCCGAGGACCTGAAGGCCCTCTATTGGCTCGTCGTGGGTGTCGTTGCAGTTCGCGGCGCCGTCCAGATCGCTCGACCGCGAGGAGCCTGATGGTGCGCGTGGGGCGCTTGGCGGTTCTTGCCCTCGCGGCGAGCTGTGGCTCCGCCGCGGCGCCGAGCGGGAAGGCGGAGACGGTTCACGCCCGGCTGAACGACGGCACCGCAGCCCTCGTGGGAAATTCGGTGGTCTCGGTCTCGCTCGTCGCTGGCGTCGCCCGCTCGCAGCACACCGACCCGCGCGTCGCGCTCGACCGCCTCATCGCAGATGCGCTCGCCGCGGAGGGGGCACGCGCGACCGGCCAGGACCGCGATCCGAGCACGGCGCGGCTGCTCGAGTCGATCATCGCTCGCTCTACGACGGAGCACATCCAGAGCGCGTCGCGCGCGGCGGGCCCTCCAACGGACGCAGAGGTGGCCGAGCTGACTGCGAGCTACTGGCGCGACGTTGACCTGCCGGAGCAGGTGAAAGTGATTCACGCGGTCGTCGTCCACCCCAAGGATCGCTCTCAGGACCCTGCCGCGCGCGCGCTCGCCGCCCAGCTCGCGTCGTCGCTCGCCGGCGCGAAGAGCGAAGACGACTTCGAAGCCCGCGCGAAGGCGTTCCCGCATGGAACCTTCGAGATCATCGTCGAGCGGCTCCCCGCTTTCGTGCAAGATGGGCGCACTGCCGAGGAGGCCCCGATGTTCCTCGACCCCGCGTTCGTTCGCGCCGCGTTCGGGCTCAAGAAGCCGGGGGACACCAGTGGAGTCATCGAGTCATCGTCCGGGTGGCATGCGATCCGGCTCGTAGAGCGGCGACCGCCGAAGTCCGTACCGCTCGAAGAGCGGCGGGCGCGATTCTCGGAGGAGATTTATGCGCGCCGCGCCCACGGAGAGCTCGAGGACGTCCTGTCCGCGCGCCGCTCCGCCACGCACGTCGAGATCGAGCGCGACGCGGACGCGCTGATGGCGGCGGCCAGTTCGAGCGCCTCGCCGTGAGCCTTCGCCGCCGTCGCAGCTCGCGCGCACGAGCGCGTGCGACCGCGCCTCCCGCCCGCGACAACGACGCGAGCTCCTTCTCGCCGATCCTCCAGGACTTCATCGGTCGCGTGCCCGGAGCGATTGGAGCCGTACTCGTCGATCGCGATGGGGAAGCCGTCGACTACGCGGGGCGCGTCGACACGTACGATCTCAAGCTCTCCGGGGCGCACTGGCAGATCGTCCTCAAAGAGACCTGCGCGCTCACAGATCGGTCCGGCTTGGGCGTTCCCCGAGCGCTCGCCATCCGAGGCGAGCGCCGGAGCTTCATCGTGCACGCCCTCCCCGACGACTATGCGCTCGTGCTGCTCCTTGGTCGCCGCGCCGGCTTTACGGCCGCCGCACGTGCGTTTGCGGTCTGCGAGCGTTCTCTCGCCGTCGAGGCGGGCTGGCGCATCCTGGTGCGCTCTCCAACGTGGTTTGCGGCCAACGTCGCGGAAGGTCGGACGGGGCGGCCGATGCGCCTCCGCGAGGGGGGACACGAGCTCGGTGTCGAAGTCCTGGGACGCCTCGCGGGACTGGCGCCGCGGGAGCGGGGCTGGCGCGTGCGGCTCGAGCAAGGCGCCGAGTTGACGCTCGTGCGTGAGCCAGGCGGCCACTGGTACTCAGACGAGCCGATCGGCGCGTTCTCCGCCAAGCCTCGCGGCGCCTCGCGTTAGGGTGCCGGGCGCGTCCACCTCTCGTGCAGACTACAAACGTCCCGGTGCTCTCACTTTGTCGGTTGACACTCCAAGCAGGGCGACTATGTTCCGCCGCCCTGGCACGAGGTGGCGTTCCACCCGTCCGGTTATCCCCCGGAAACTCCACGTCTTTATGTGGACAACCTGTGGATAAGTTCGCGTTCACTCCTGGCCCAAAGATCGTCCCACGAGCGAGGAAACCGGAAGCGCCGTAGCTTCCTGGCTCCCGTGCTCGGACCCTGGGGATTCTTGGGGGTCGGCGTCGGTCTCGACGCCCGAGTCCGGCATCCAGCGGAAGCAAGAGCACCAGGAGGAGGAGCAGGAAAGGATCGCCGCCTTGACCGTCCCGGTCCGGCTGACTACCTTCCCGAGTCCCCTCGGACGCGCTCCGAGGTAGCGTCCCAGTGACGCGCGGCTTCAGGAGAGTGGCCGGAGCCGAACGAAAGAGAGCGCGGCAGACAAAAGAAGTTGACCAACGTGTGACGCGCAACTAAGGTTCGCGTCCCCGTTGAACGGAGCCAGTTGCCACTGGGCAGGCCCCCTCGGTCCTTGAAAACTGAATCGTACGCTCACTTTGACTGACGCTCATGCCTTCGGGCCTGAGCGTCGAAAAGAGTGGGCTCCCGGAGAGCGCGAGGCCAGCTCCACTCGTTTCGAGTGGGCACGGCCGAAGCGACTCTCCACATTCCAATATTGGAGCCACGAGCAACGTTGGGCTTCGGCCCGGCTAGCTCGTTCGGACTCACCAGAATTCAACTGGAGAGTTTGATCCTGGCTCAGAACGAACGTTAGCGGCGCGCTTAACACATGCAAGTCGCACGAGAAAGGGCTTCGGCCCCGGTAAAGTGGCGCACGGGTGAGTAACACGTGGGTAACCTTCCCTAGAGCGGGGGATAACATTCCGAAAGGAGTGCTAATACCGCATAAGACCACGTCCTCGAAAGAGGATGAGGTAAAAGCAGGCCTCTTCATGAAAGCTTGCACTCTAGGCTGGGCCCGCGGCCCATCAGCTAGTTGGTAGGGTAACGGCCTACCAAGGCTAAGACGGGTAGCTGGTCTGAGAGGATGATCAGCCACACTGGAACTGAGACACGGTCCAGACTCCTACGGGAGGCAGCAGTGGGGAATCTTGCGCAATGGGCGAAAGCCTGACGCAGCGACGCCGCGT
>JBKQKP010000221.1:0-9301 GCA_052147435.1 Polyangiaceae bacterium
GCTCGATGCGCAGCATCGACGGAAGGTCGCTGCGCCGGTGAGCGTGGTCCATCGCCGCGAAGAGGTGCGTCTGCTCGAGCATCAGGCGATCCGGCTCGCGCTCGAGAAGCGACACGTAGTACTCGAACGCGCGCTCCGGGTCCCCCTCGGTTCGGCGCTTCACGGCGTGGCGAACGACGGCGTGGACGGTGTAGCGCCCCTGCATCGGTTCTTGGACGAGACGCCATCGCTGGAGGGGCTCGAGGGCACGCGCCGCATCCTTGATGCGGGACAGGTGCGCGAGCGAGTCGCGGTCGACGTTGTCCCCCTCGACGTGCGAGAGCGTGCCGAGCAGCCGGCGGCTCCCGGCGCCGAGGCGTGGCCAGGCCCAGTCGACGAGAAGCGCGACCTCGGGGAGATCGTCCTCATGGTCGATCACGCGCACCCGCGTGACCCCCTTGGCTTGTAGGAACTCGCCCAGCTGCCGGGCCGTCGCGTCGCCCGAATGGACGATCGCGTCCGCGATGTCGAGCGCGAGCGGGTTCCAGCGCAGCGGCCGGGTGAGGCGCGCGACGCGCGTGAACGCGCTTCTGCCGGCGGTGACGAGCGGCGCGGTCACGGGGAAGATCAACACGCCGGCGAGGAGGCATCGACGCGCCGTGATCACGAACGACACCGGAACGCCCGCGAGCAGGTCGAGGAAGCGAGCCATCGCCTCATCGTCCTCGTGGTTGTCGAGCACGATGAGGCGCTCGCCTCCGTGCGCGAAGAGCGCGCGAAGCTCGGGAAAGAGCTCCGCTCGCGCCCGCGACGTACCGAAGCGCAGCGCCAGCATCTCCCCCATCGTCCGCGCATCCCACGGTCCGACCCGGAACCAGTGGACTCGGTTCTCGAAGCGTTGGGCCAAGCGATGCCCGAGCGCGGCGGCGAGCAGCGACTTCCCGCTCCCTCCCGAGCCTACGAGGGCCAGACGCGCCGGCGCCGTCACTTCGACCGTGCGAGCGAGGGTCTCGATCTCTGCGGCGCGACCACGAAGACGCGGGGGAGGAGGAAAGAAGGGGAGCACCACGAGCTACTTCGGGCTCGTCACCGCGGTCGTTTCCACCGCGGGCTTGGCGGCTTCTTGGGCTCTGTCGCGGATTGCTTCGACGGCTTTGCCAGCCGCCTTTCGGAGCCCGTCGTCGATCATGGACTGCGGCAGCGGGAAGTTCGGCAGGACGAGGAGATCGAAGGTCAAGAGGGTATGGGTGTCATCGATCGCGTGCAGCGTCCACGCCGCATTCCCCTGGCCGATGTTCCCCTTCAGGTACCACCCTTCGACGATCGCCCAGCCGGGGGCGAGCGGCTCCAGCTCCTGGAAGCGGAAGACCTGCCAGAGGGTGATCGTGCCGTCGAGGACCGGGAGCTGGAAGTAGACCTCCGTGCCCCACGGTCCCCTGCCGATGACGCGGGAAGCGTGGAATCTCCCCCCCGTGAACTCCTTGTAGTGGCCATAGTCGACGACGAGCTTGTGGACGACCCCGAGCGGGGCGTTGACGAGGATCTGGGCGCGGCCGTAGCGCTGGGTCAGCCCCTTTGGCTGGTAGGTCGTACGTAGCGAGCGCCCGTCGATGAGGCGGGACAGGACGGCGGCTTCGTCGGCGTCGGGGGGAGTCGCGTCCGGGTTGACGTCGGCGCGAGCGGGAGAGGGGGCCGACGCGCCGAGGAGCGCGCCAAGAAGGGCCACGGCCACCGTGCGGACGGCGGATCGGGGCAGACCGGCGCGCATGACCCGGCCAGCGTAGCGCGAACACGGCGTGAAGGTGCTATGGGGAGACGACTCATGCGCGTGTCCGACGTGGTGAAGGACCTCATCGAGCGTCTCAGCGATCTGCAGATCCGGCGACCCTGGGTGCCGCTGATCCTCGTAGCCGCAATCACGCTCGTGTTCGGCTACTTCGCCTCGAAGCTCGAGCTTCGCACCCGCTACGACGCGCTCTTGCCTGACAGCCAGCCGAGCGTGCAGGAGCTTCACCGCGTCGAGGGGCGGACGGCGGGCGCGCAGCAGGTCTTGATCCTCTTCGAGGCACCCGACCATGCCCCCTTGCGGGCAATGGGCGACGCCGTCATCCCAGCGCTCTTGGCGCTCGGGCCGGACACGATTTCGAGCGCGGAGGACGGGATCCAGGAGGCCAAAGCGTTCCTCGCGCCGCGCGCTGGGCTCTTTCTCACCCAAAAGGAGCTCGAGAAGATCCGCGACGACGTAAACGCCCGATGGGACTACGAGGTCGCAAAGGAGACAGGCTCGCTCCTGGACGACAACGGGCCCCCCGTCGCGATCGAAGACCTCGAGAAGCGCTTCCAGAAGCAGGAGAAAGAATCGGGGAGCGACGATCGCCCCGACGGCTATTACGAGCGGAAGGACGGAACCGCTCTCGTCGTCGTCGCGCGTTCACCCATTCCCGGTGGGGACCTGGCGCGTACGGGGCCGGCGCTCGATCGAATCCGTGCTGCCGTCGCGCAGGTCAAGGCCTCGCGCCCGGAGTTCGCCGTCGTGCGAGTGAGCTACGCCGGGGACATGCTGGCAGGTTTCAGCGAATACAACACGATCCGCAACGATCTCCTCAGCGTCGGCGCGACGGGGATTGCGCTGGTCCTCGCGGTCGTCCTCCTCTACTTCATGCGGCTCCGTGCGCTCCTCGTCATGGGGATCACGATCGGCGTAGGGCTCGTCTGGACGTTCGGCCTGACGCAGCTGGTGATCGGCCACCTGAACGTGGCGACGGGGTTCCTGTTCAGCATCGTCGCTGGCAACGGGATCAACGTCGGCATCCTGTATCAGGCGCGCTACTTCGAAGAGCGGCGCCGCGGGACGCCTACCGTCGATGCGCTTCGTATCTCGGTGCGGGCGACGTGGCAGGCGACCGTGATCGCCGCTCTCGCCTCGGCCGCGTCGTACCTCTCGCTCCTCGTGACCGATTTTCGCGGCTTTCGGCACTTCGGGTTCATCGCGGCGAGCGGGATGGTTCTGTGCTGGGTCGTGAAGACGCTCATGGTCCCGCCGCTCCTGCTGCTTCTCGAGCGGCGCCGGCCGATGGAGACGACCGATGTTGGGATCATCGGGCGGATTCGGCGGTTCGGTATGGGGTACGGCCGGGGCTTCGCTTGGCTCGTTCCGAAGGCGCCTGCGGCGCTGTTCGGGTTCGGAGTGCTCCTCGTCATCGCGGGGACGGTCGCGGGGGTCGCGTATGTACGACGCGATCCGATGGAGTACGACCTATCGAAGACCGACAACGATCCCCATTCG
Organism: Polyangiaceae bacterium; assembly: GCA_052147435.1. Taxonomy (GTDB): domain Bacteria; phylum Myxococcota_A; class Polyangia; order Polyangiales; family Polyangiaceae; genus JBKQKP01. The sequence goes on from JBKQKP010000221.1 coordinate 3,266, forward strand.
AACCCCGAGCTTCAGCACGGCTGGGACGGGGCCGGCGCGATCCTCGGGGCGGGGCACGGCGGCATGATCGTCCTTGCCGACACGGCGAGCGACGCGCGCGAGCTCGAGAAGAAGCTTCAGGCCGACTGGAAGGCCGCGCCGGACGATGCGAAGCCGTTCGCGGCGATCCACTCGCTGTGGGACATGGTGCCCGAGGATCAGGAGACCAAGCTTCCGATCCTGCACGAGGTCGGCGAGCGTCTCCTTCGCGCGCGCGCCCGAGGCTTCGTCAACGATGCCGACTGGGCCCGCATCAAGGATGCCATCCCTCCGAAGGATCTTCGTGCGTATGGGATCGACGACCTCCCCGCGTCGATCGCCCGACCGTTCGCCGAGAAGGACGGGACTCGGGGGACGCTCGTGGTCATCGAACCCGAGCCACAGGGCTCCAACGACCTGAGGTACTTGATTCGCTACTCAGCGTCGTTCCGGGAGACGCGGCTCGCCTCGGGCAAGATCGTGCGTGGCTCTGGGCGCGTCGTGATCTTTGCCGACATCCTCTCGGCCGTCGTCCGCGACATCCCGAAGGCCGTTTCGCTTTCACTGGCCCTTACCATTCTCGCCGTGATCATCACGTTCCGTCGGGCGGGGAGGCACGCCGTCACGGTCCTCTTCGCGCTCCTCGTGGGCGTGGCGGGTGAGGCGGCGTTCCTCTACGTCCTCGACGTCAAGCTCAACTACCTGAACTTCGTCGCCCTCCCGATCACATTCGGGATTGGGGTCGACTACTCGGTCAACGTCGTGCAGCGCTACCGGGCGGACGGCAGCCGCGACATCCTCGAGACGCTCCGGACGACGGGGGGGGCGGTCGTTCTGTGCAGCCTCACCACGATGCTCGGATACCTCGCTCTCCTCGGCTCCCACAATCGGGCTATCCGGAGCCTCGGGACGATCGCCGTGGTCGGCGAGGTGAGCTGTCTGCTCGCCGCAATGACTGTGCTGCCGGCGCTCTGGCTCCTCATCGAGCGAAGACGACCTCGCGGCGCGACGCTGGACGCCCCGGGGCCTGAAAGGGACGCCGCGTAGGCTTGTCAGTCGATCGCGGGCTCGAAGCCGTCGCCGAGCGGCACCGGAGCGTCGGCGGTCTCTCTGCTCTCACCGAGGCTCAGGTAGCGGGCCTTGAAGGAGCTCACGAAGACGATCATGACGGCGACTGTCGTCGTGACCGCCCAGGCGGGGAGGATCGCCGCGTTCCGCGGGAGAACGTTCACGAAGGTCGGAGCGACTGAGACGGCGACGGCCGCGACCCACCAACGCTGCCAGCTGGCGGTGCACTGAATGCCGAAGAAGGGGAGGGCGGCCATGAGGTACCACGGCTCGAAGCGGCGGCTCGCGATCGTGACAACCGCGACGACGAGCACACCAGTCCCGAGCGCCTTCATGTCGTCGTCGGCGGGATTCCGAAGCGTCGCCGACAGGACATGGAGGGCAACGCCGAGGACCACGATGCCAAGAACCAAAGACAGGACGAGCCACGTGACGCCGTGGGTCGCGCGGTCCATCGCGAGAGCTTGAGCGACGGGGAGCTCGGGGGAAGGAACCGCACCTCCGCGCGCGAGGTGGACCAGTGTTCCGACAACCTCCGTTAGAGTGCCGCCGGGGTTCATGGAGGAGAGGGCTCGGGCGGGCTCGGTCAAGGCCGCGCTCCCGCGCCAAAACGGGGCGAAAAAGAGTGCCCCCATGGCCCCCACGATGGCGGCAATGGCCGGGATGCGCAGCGCACGCTGCTTCGGCGTGCGAGTACCAGCGAGCCAGAACCAGAAGCCGGTGAGCGCGAAGCTATACTTGCCGAGGACGGCGAGCGCGAACGCGCTCCAGGCGGTCCCCAGCCGGCCGCGCTGCTGGTAAACGATCCCTGCCGTGATGGCAACGACGCCCAGCAGATCGGCGTGGAGCTGGCCCGGCCCCTCGAGGAGAAAGAGCGGGTTCAGCCACACCATGGCGTGGAAAAATGGGCGGTCGCGCATGCGCCGGAACGAAAGCTCCATCACCAGGACGAGCGGGATGAGCCACGTTACGCGGAGGAGCAGGAGGGCCAGCCACGGGTGGTCGCCGGCCAGCGCGACCGGGAGCATGCTCACGAGCGTCGTGGGACCGTAGACGCAGACGACGTCCTTCCAATGCGCACCGATCCACGGGTACCAGACGCTCGTGTGAAGGGCGCTCGTCGTCGTGTAGACGTCCTGACCCCGCGCCGCGAGGGAGCCATACGCAAAGATGCTGAAGACGTCGTTGCTCAGCATGGGGAGCATGAACGCCGTGACCGCTAGCCCGGCGAAGGCCAGACGACGTGGGTTCTCGACGGGTCGCTCGAGGAGCCCCTTCCACCCGAGGACGACGAGGGCATAGCCGCCGACGAGCGCGAGGAGCAGGAGGGTCCCTTCGATTTCGGACGGATAGCTCTGGTCCACTTTCAGCGAGCCGCTCGCCAGCCATCGCCCCCAGGAGCAGAGCGTGACGATAACGAGGCCGAGGAGCCAGATCCGCGCGTCGCGACGGAGCCTCGGGCTGTCCGTGTGGGGACCGCTCGCCGAGGGCTCGGACGCGACGGGGGACCTCATCGCCTCCTAGTCGCGCGAGGCGCGCTTCTCCAGCTCTTGGGGTGCGGACTGCGCCGCGCGTGGCGCGGACGCGCCATTGACGATCGGTCGACATGTGTGAACGAAGTAGCGAGCCACCTGGCGTCCGGCGCGATCGACGTCGACTTCATCGGAGAGCGCGCAGGTGCGGGACTCGAGCCCCGCGGGCAGCTCGGTATGGATGTCGTCGGTGAGCACGACGACGGTTGCGTCGCGGGGGGGATCGCGACGCTCGAAGAAGTCGAACGCGGAGCGCCGCGAGGTCGGACAATAGACGTTCGGAACGTCGTCCATCTCCATGAGAAGTTTGCCGCAGAGGGCGTAGTGGTTGCTCGCGAGGACGACAGGAGCGTTGTCGCCCTCGTCGCGTTTGCCGTTCTTTGCCGCGCGAACCCCTCGCCCGATGCTCGCGCGGACGGGCTCCCAGCTCGTCATCTCGTTTGCCATGTCAGCGCGCGCGTCGTAGCGGGCGGGCATGAGCGCGACGATCGCGTTCGAATGAAAGTGGACGACACCCAATGCGAAAGCGAAGAAGCTCAACGCCACTCCGCTCACGGCGAGCCGCGAGACGCGCCGAGTGCTCGACCACGCCTCGTCCGCATAACGTCCGGCTGCGATCGCGGCCGGAATGAACGCTACCATCGTCCAGTGCTGCTCGGCGTCTCTCAGGCGCAGCATGGCGGCGAGAAGCAATAGGAGCGCCGGCCAGCTGAACGAAGCGAGGAACAGATCGCGGTCGTCTCGGCGGGCGTTGCGCGCGATGCGGACGAGCGCGACGAGCAGGATTGGCGCGAGTAGCGGCGAGTAGGAGAGAAACTGCCCCACGAGAAGTCGTGCGACGTTCTGGAGCGCGCTCGTCCCCGGCGTGGAGGCGTCCTCCATCAGGTGGTTTATCGTGTTCTCCCCCGCCACGGGGACACCCACGCTTCCGCGCTCGACAAAGTGCAGCTGCAACGTCGGCCAGCCATGTGCGTCGTTCCAAAGGAGGACCGGAAGCGCGAGCGCGAGCGCGATGGCGCCTCCCGCGTAGAGCGACGGCCTCCGGAGCCATCGGCGTGAGGGTGCCGACGCCGCGAGGTAGATGAACGTCGTCGGCACGAGGAGCACGGCGGTATACTTCGCGAGGAACGCGGCGCCGAGAAGCAGGCCGGCGAGGAGGGGCCGGTACGACTCGTCGCGCTCGCGCATTCCCTCGAGCACGAGGAGGTAGCCCACCCAGAGTGGCGCGAGTGGCGCCTCGGGGTTGAGCACGAAGCTCGAGATCAGGAACACCGGGATCGCCGTCACGAGAATGAGCGAAAAGAACGCCGCCCGAGGCCCGAAGAAGCGCTCGGCGAGTCGGTAGAAGAGAAGGCCGAACGCCCCGGCGCAGAGCACCGGGCCGAGCCGGATGCCTCCGGAAGAGGCGCCGAGCATCGTCGTGGCCCGGACCATCCACGCCATGAGCGGGGGATGATCGTAGTAGCTCCAGTCGAGGAAGCGGGACCAGGTCGCGTAGTAGGCCTCGCCGTTCGCGAGCGGTAGGCGGGCAACGGAGGCGAAGCGGATGATGGTCGCGAACGCGACCCACGTGACTGCGAGAAGGCGATAGCTCGCCTGCTCCTTCGCCGCGGCGCCAATGCTCGGATCGCTTCCGATCCTGCCGACGTCGAGTAGGGGCCTAGACTCGTCGCTGAGGATGCTCATGCATTCCTCGATGCGCGCCGGCGAGAAAAGGGGGCGAAATTCTTATCACCCTTCGACGAGTGGGCAAAGTACTTCGCGCCTTCGTCGCCGCGAGCGATCAGACTCGACGAGAGCTCGCCGTGCGCGTGTGGCACGCGAGTGTGCGATCGGCGCACGTGTGCTTTGGAGGCACAGGGGGCGGACGGATTTTCAAGCGTCTCGAAGCTCATAGGGAAGGTCGCCAGGAGTGCAGAGCAAGAATCGCGCGCATTCGCAAGTGGCGGAGCCGCCCAGGGAATTTCGCATGGGCCTTATCGCCCCACCGACGACCGCCCGCCGACCATTTTTGCCCGCCTACCCCCGGCGAACGGGGCTCGGCGCGGCTCAGCGTGCGTCGACGGAGCGAGGCTGGCGAAGGGCTGCTGCCGCAATGACGAAGCACGTCCCCGTCAGCGTGAGCTGAACGATCCGCACGATCAGCGCGATCGAAAGCGCGCGCGCGTCGTCGAGACCGAGCGCTTGAGTGAAGAGCCGATAGGCGCCTTCGGTGATCCCCATCTGGTTGGGAACGAGGTCGCCGGCCGCGGCCCCGACGAGGTGTATTCCCTGCGCCGTGAGTGCGGTCGCCGGGGTCGCTCTTCCGCCGATCGCCAGCAGGACGACGCCGTATTGGGTCGCTTCGATGACGCGACCAACGAGGCAGACCGCGGTCGCTCTGACGTCACCCGCTCTCCCCGAGGCCATGGGCACGACCTCCGGAGCCCGGGCGAGGCGCTTGAAACGCTTTTTCAGCCAGCGAGCTACCCGCTCGCTCCGCGCCGCGACGAAGACGACGAGCGAGAGCACCGTGCATCCGATGGCGTTGCCGAGCAGCGCGAGCAGGAGCCCCTCACTCGCGTGCTCGCTCAGCACGACGGCAGCGATGACGAACGAAATCAGGGCATTCGAGGCAAGGACGCACGCTTGCAACCGCGAGCACACGCTCGTCGCGCGGCCCACGCCAATGGCCGGTGCGAGCGTCGTCGCGCGCACGGCCTCTCCCGCGGCACGCCCCGCGGGCAGGACGACGGTGGAAGCGTATGCCAGCGTGACCGATCGGAGCCACGTGGCGGGAGCCACGCTGCTCATCGCGTCTCCGAGCAGTGCTCGCGCCGCGGTCATGTCGCAGGCCACGATTCCGATCTCGAGGAGCAGGACGGCGGGGAGCCACGGGCCCGCCTGGCGCACCGCGTCCATCACCCGGCCGAGCCCGGCCGAATTGATCAACCAGGCCGTGAGCGAGAGTCCGCCGCAGAAGAGGACGATTCTACCGATGCGCTCACGCACGACCCTGCCGTCCCTGTCATGGGCGGGTGGCGCAGGCAAGAGTGGCGAGTGGGGAGGCCGCCCAGGCGCCGGCGGCTCCCGAGATTCAAGCACATTCACGTGATTTGGATGTACGGCGTCGCCAGTTCGTTGCGCAAGGACGTGATGGGGCTATACCTTGCCCCCGCGGCGCCCGCCCGGTAATGGGCAACGGGGGGCCCGGACAGTCACGCACAGAACGTGCAATACCGCCCGCGCATCCCTCGACGACGCCCGCGATGCGAAGCTCCTTTCGCATCCACGGACTTCACCCGAGATCACAGCCCGTCATGAGAGCATCCCTATGAGCAAAGTCGGAGTCGTCATCATCGGAGTCAACGGAGCTGTCGCCACGACGCTGGTCGCCGGCGTCGAGCTGATGATTCGTGGTCTCGCGCCTCGCCTCGGT
>JBKQKP010000222.1:0-63276 GCA_052147435.1 Polyangiaceae bacterium
GTCGTCGCCATCGCCGTTTCGGCGGTCGTCGGCAACGCCAGCAGATCCACCTCCCCGAAGACCCGCTGCGCTTCCCGGCGAAGTCCTGCGCGCAGTCGCATCGCGTCGACGAAGTCGACCCCTGTGAGCGTCTGCAGCGCTGAGAACGTCACCTGGAGATCGCGGGTCATCTCCCCGCCGTGATCCCGCCACTCGGCCCGCAGCCCCACGAGCGCCTCGAGCCCTATCGTCACGTAGCCTATCGCCGGTGCGAACCGGGCGAGCGGGATCTGAACGTCGACGATCTTCGCCCCCGCGCGCTCCAGCGCCTGAACGGCCTCCTCGCACGCCTTCGAGACGCTTCGCGCGGCGTCGCGCCACTCGCGCTCTTCGATCCCGATCCGCAGCCCCTTCACGCCGCGCGAGAGCGCCCGCTCGAGCGAGCCGTGCGGCAGCGACGGCGCGCCGTCCGTCTGAGAATCGTGGGCGTCCGGCGGCCCCATCGCTTCGAGCGCTCGCGCCAAGTCCAGCGTCGACGACGCGAGCGGTCCGAGATGCGAGACCGACCCCGTCGACGTGTCCCCGTGCCGGCTCACGCGCCCCCACGTCGGCTTGATCCCGAAGATCCCGCAGAGCGCCGAAGGGATGCGTATCGACCCGCCGCCGTCCGCCCCGATCGCGAACGGGACCAACCCCGTCGCCACCGCCACGCCCGACCCCGTGGACGATCCCCCCGCGACGCAGTCAGTCGAGTGCGGGTTTCGCGGCATCGTCCTGTGCGCGTTGCAGCCGAGCGGCGTCATCCCCCACTCCGTCATCGGCGTCGTCCCGATGGGAATCGCCCCGAGCGCGCGCAGACGCGCGACGCAGGTTGCGTCGTCGAGCTGGGCAGACGCATCCGAGTACGGCGCTCCCGACCTTCGCGGCAGCCCGCGCACGGCGGTCTGCTCCTTCACGGCGAAAGGGACTCCGTCCATCGGCCCCTTCGGCCGCCCCCCCTTCCAGCGCGCAGCAGACTCGACCGCGGCCTCGACCGCGGCGGAGATCGCCACGTCCAGGAGCGGTCCGACCGACGGACTTCGCGCCGCGAGCTCGCGCGCCGCATCGAACGCGCGCTCGATCACTTCGCGCGGTGTGGTCGCCCCCTCGCGGTACGCCCGCGTGAACGCATCGCTCGTCCCCGCCCATGCGGACTCCCCGGGCGCCGGGTGGCGAGCGTCTTCCCAGCTTCGCGGCGGACGCGCCTGGAGGGGTCTCGTGTCGAGCGGGAAGTCCCCGCGGAGGGCGTCAGGGAGCGCGGCGAGCTGCCCCACTTTGAGGTCCCGCCGCATCATCCCTTTGAGCGCCACCCCCCCTGCGCCGCTCCTTGCGAGCCGGGCGATCGACGTGAGCGCATAGCCTGACAGACGCGGCGTTCGCATGGAGCGTCATCCTATGGAAGACAGCGAGGCGAGCAAGTGCCAGACTCCGACGGAAGGACGCCCATGCACGAGGTCACCCTCCGTCACCGCCTCCGCGTCGCGAAAGGCGATCTCCGCGCGAGCCTCGCCAACCGCGCCATCCACGCCTTCGCGCGCGTTCGCTTCGCGTTCCCCGACGCGGACCCGGCGCGATTCCACGTCGCTCTGCGCAAGGACCTCCCCTATCGCCCCACCGCCGACGCCGCGCACACCCTCGACGTCTACATGCCGACGCGCGTTCCCAAGCCGCAGCCGGTGGTTCTCTACGTTCACGGCGGCGGGTTCTCGATGCTCTCGAAGGAGACGCACCGGGTGATGGCGCTCTCCTACGCGCGCCGCGGCTACCTCGTCTTCATCATCAATTATCGTCTCGGCCCCAAGCATCTGTTCCCCGCTCCGCTCGAGGACGCGGCAGAGGCGCTCCTCTGGGTCCGAGACAACTGCGCCTACTTCGGAGGAGATCCGTCGCGCATCGCGATCGCCGGTGAGTCGGCCGGTGGAAACCTGGTCACGGCGCTGGCGCTGGCCACGAGCCTGCGTCGCCCCGAGCCGTTCGCCCGGAAGCTCTTCGACGCGAACGTGAAGCTCCGCGCGACGGTCGCGACGTACGGCTTCCTCGATCTCGGGTCGCTCGATCACTACGAGGTCCACCCTCGCCTCTCGCCCACCCTGAAGGACCAGCTTCTCCACGCAGCCACTTCCTATGTCGGCGTGGACGTCCGCGCCGGAGCCGCCGCGTCCCCCCTGGCGAGCCCGCTCCTCGTCCTCGAGCGCTCGGCGAGCCTCGATCGCCCGCTCCCGCCGTTCTTTGCGGACGTCGGCACCCGTGACCCCCTCCTCGGGGATTCGCGTCGTCTCAAGGCGGCGATCGAGCGCCACGGCGGCACGTGCGAGCTTCACATCGCGCCGGGGGAAATCCACGGTTACGACGCGATGGTCTGGCGCGCTCCAGCGAAGGAGAAGTGGCGCCGCGTCCACGAGTTCCTGGCTCCTATCCTGAGCCCCGGCCCCTTCCTGAGCGCCGGCCAAGTTTATTCAGGAGCCGGCGGCGCCAACGATCCGGAGCCGATCTTCGCGCCGACGCCTTGAAAGCGGCGGCCTCACATGGCAAAGGCTTGGCGATGACCGCAAGCGTCATCTCCTCCGCCGTGACCGAAGGGATCCGCGTCACCGTCTCGGCGACGTACGTACCCGAGCAGTCTGCCCCCGCCTCCAAGCGGTACGTCTTCGCCTACACGGTGAAGATCATGAACGAGGGGGCCCAGGCTGCGCAGCTTCGCACGCGCCATTGGGTGATCACCGACGGGAACGGCAAGGTCGAGGAGGTCCGCGGTCCCGGTGTCGTCGGGCAGCAGCCGTACCTGAAGCCGGGCGAAGAGTTCGAGTACACGAGCGGCTGCGTGCTCCAGACGTCGCGCGGCGAGATGCGCGGGACCTACCAGATGCACCGCCCCGACGGCTCCGGCTTCGACGCGACGATCGCGCCGTTCGCGCTCGTGCTGCCGTACTCGCTGAACTGAGAAGCGAAAGACGAGGATGCCCGGATGATGGAAGAGAGCGCGTACCAGCACCTCGCGGACGCGGCCTTTCGTCGCATCGAAGAGGCGTTCAAGGACGTCGATGCCGACGACGTCGACTGCGAGCGCGCCGGCGACGTCGTCACGCTCACGTTGAAGGGGGGGAAGAAGTGCGTGGTCAACACGCAGCGCCCCACGCGCCAGATCTGGCTCGCCGCCAACGCCCGCGCCTGGCACTTCGCCTGGGACGACGCGAAGAAGACGTGGCTCGACGACAAGGGGCAGAAGAACGCCGACGGCAGCCCGATCGATCTCTTCGGCGCGGTCCGACGGATCGTCCGCGAGTCGATCGGGGTCGACGTCGACCTCGTCTGAGGCGAGCGCATGTCTCTCTACGACGACATGGGGGGCGAGGCGGCGGTCCGCGCCGTCCTGAAGACGCTCTACGACCGCCTGTTCGACGATCGCATGGTCGGCTTCCTCTTCGCCGGCAAGGACAAGGAGAAGCTGATCACGCAGCAACTCTGGTTCACCGCGCGCTTCTTGGGGGGGCCGAGCCGCTACGAGGGGAAATCGATCCCCGACGCGCACGCTGCCCTTCCGTTGCTGCCGGGCCACTTCGACCGCCGGCACCACTTGCTCGAGCAGGCTCTCGAGCAACATCGCGTCCCCGCCCACGTCGCCGAGGAGTGGCTCCGCGTGGACTCGTCGTTGAAGAGCGCGGTCCTCAAGACGGGTGAAGAAGCGCGGGAGCGCGCGAGGCGTCCGTAGGCCGGAACCCGCTACGCAGCGGCGTTCGCGTCTACCCCCATTCCGATCGCCTGGCGTAGGTCGGCGTACTCGTCGCTCACGGAGAACACCAGGAGCTGGCTCAGCTTGTCCCTCGGCGTGAGGTCGCCCGGCATCTGCGGCTCGCTCGTCATCCCGCGCTTCGCCGCGTCGATGCGCCCCGAAAGGAGAAGCCCGACCCGCGCTGCGCTGACGTCGGCGAGGTTCGACCATCGGACGACGTCCATGTCCGACCCCTGCGCCTTCGCCGCCGAGATCGCCGCACGGAGCCCCTGGCGCTCTTCCTTCGTGATCGACTGCGCGAGCACGCGATCGAACGCGGGGTTCCCCGTGTTCGGCGTGACCATCGTGGGCTCCGCGAGCTGAGCCGCGACCTGGAGGAGCCCACGGAGCTCGGAGACCGACGGGCAGGCCGCGCGCGCCGTGAGCTCGGGGCGCATCTCCGCGAGGCGCTTCCCGACGACGAACGCGAGCGCGTCGGTCGCCAGGGCTTCGCACGCCTCGAGCGATACGAACATCGCGTTCTTCGCGGGGGCGAGCGCGAGGGGAACGGTCTGCCCTTTCCTCGGGTGCAGGGACGGCGCGGGGAAGCTCAGGATCTCGCAGGCGTCGGCGACCGACTGCAGAACCTCGTGCGCGACGGCCCCGTTGACCCGGAGAGGCTCTCCCATGGACCGGCGGAGCTGTTGGAACGGCACGAGCGCGATCCGCGACCTCAGAACGGACGGGGTGACGAGCGCGTAGATCGCCGTCAACGCGGGGTCCAGATCGGCATGCAGGATGTGCGACCGCCAGGCGTTCGCCACGAGCGTCCCTGGGACCTGCGCCAGCACGGGCGGGGGGTAGTCGGTGTAGAAGCGCGTCTTCTCGTCGTCGAGGTTCGCGCCGAGCGCGACGAGGGCATCGACCGCGCACCACGCCCGGTCGAACGACCGCTTGCGAAGGAACAGCTCGTAGAGCTCCGCGTAGAGACCGGCGTCGAGCGGGCGCTTCTTCAGCGCCTCGCGCACCATGCTGACCCCTTCGTCGAGCTGGTCGGTCACGACGAAGAGCTCGATGATCCCCTTTCTCACGTCCCCGTCGTCCGGCTTCAGGCGCTGCGCGGCCCGGAAGGCGTCGAGGGCGCGCGCCGCGTCGCCGAGGCGGTCGCGATAGATGAGCCCCAGCTGGAAGAAGAGCGCGTGACGCAGCTCGATGTCCCCCGGCGACTTCAACCGACGGAGCATGCGACCGTAGGCGTGCTTCAGCTCCATCCAGTCGCGCAGCTCGGTGTGGACGCGGACGATCCGCTCGAAAGCGTCGAGGCGCTTCTCGTCCAGATCGAGCACTTCTTCGAGCAGCGCCGCCGCCCGCCGAAGGTCGCCGAGGTGATCGCGGACGACCATCGCCATCGCGTAGACGCTCTTGGCCTTCGCGATCGGCTCGTTATGGAGCTCGGCCACGACCCGCAGCGTCTCGACGAGCTTCTCCCAGCAGGCGAGCTCCCCGTAGAGCCACATCAGCGTGTGGAGCAGTCCCGAGTCGCGCGGCTTGATCGCAAGCGCCTCCTCGTACGCGAGCGCCGCCATCGGCATGTTGCGCGCACGCTTTGCCCACAGGTCCCCCGCCTCGACGAGGACCTTGAACTGCTCTTCCGGATCGCTCACGGCGTGGGCGAGCTTTTGCTTGAAGGCGCACGCCCGCTCCCAGTCCTCTCGCTTGACGAGGATATTTGCGAGCCCCTCGAGCGCCTCGCGCTGCTCCGAGTCGTGGATGAGGGCCTTCGAGAAGAGCGCCATGGCGTCGCTCTCGGCCCCTTGGGCGAGACGAATCCGGGCGAGCTTGACGACGAACGGGGGAGTCAGCTCCATGGCCGTCGCGACGACCGCGTCGATCTCCGGCGCAGCCTGCGCGAGGCTCGCCGGGTCCTCGCGCATCTCGTGGCACCCGTCGACGAAATCTTGCGCGGACTCGAGCGACGGGTACGCGCGATAGGCCGCGAGCGCGGCCGCGAACGCGCGGTCCTTGTGTCCTAGCTCGAACGAAATTCGGGTAGCGAGCCGCAAGAGAGCAAAGACGCGCTCCGGGTTCGCTTCGCGAGGCGTTGCGGCGACGAGAACGTCGCAGAGCGGTCGCGCATCGGCCCACCGTTCGTCGCGCACGTGCGCCGCGAGCATCGCCTCCGCGGCCGTCTCGTTCGTGGGATCCGCCTTTATCGCGCGCTCGAACGCGAGCTCGGCGCCGGGCGCGTCCCCGTCGGCCGCGAACGTCTGCGCAAGCTCGACAAACAGTTGCGCCTTCTGGCGCGGCGACTCCGTGCTCGCAGCGCGTTTCTCCAGGAACAGCGCCGCTCGCTTCGTATCTCCCGTTCGCCGCGCCTCCTTCTCGAGCGCCTCCCACGCCTGCGTCGTGTTCGGGTGGATGGATGCGGCTCTCTCGTAGTGCACCCGCGCCAGCTTCGGATCGCGCTCCGGCGCGGAGAGCATCTCGGCGATGGCGACGTGTATCTTCGCCGAGGCCTCGGGGCTAGGCGCGAGGTCGGCGAGCTTTGCCTTGTACGCCGCCGCCGCCGACCAGTCGTTCGCCCGCTCGGCGAGGCGAGCGAGCTCCGACAGGGCGCGCTCGCTCGACGGGTCCTGGTCCCAGATGCGCTGCCACGTCCGCGTCGCCGCGGCGGCGTCTCCCACCTCACGCTCGAGCAGCTCGGCGATCCGCGCGAGCACGGCGTTCTGTTCGCTCGTCGAGTCGGCCATCCGTACGCGGAGCTCGAGGACGCGCACGAGCTCGGGCCACGCCCGCAGCGCGTGATAGCAGCGCTCGAGCGCCCCCAGCGCCGTGGCGTGGCGCGGGTCGATCCGGACCACCTCCTCCAGCGCGACAGCGGCTTGAAGCGGCCGCACGAAGTGCCGCTCGTGCAGATCCGCCAGGCGGACGAGGATCTCCACCCGCGCGTCGTCGTGCTCGGCCGCGGCGATCTCTCGCTCGAGCACCCCCACGAGATCGCCGAACCGCTCCTGCAGTCTGCAGATCCGCTCGAGCCCCTCGAGCGCTTTCATCGACTGCGGCTCGATCTCGAGGACGACCTCGTAGTGCTTCGCCGCCTCGGCGTACTCGCGGAAGCGGTGCTCGTTCAGCTCCCCGAGCATGAGGTGCAGTGTTCGCCGATCTTCGTCCCCCTTCGCGCGCGCGAGCGCTCTCTCGAGCGACTCGCGCTGCGATCCCCAGGCCGCCTTCTCGCCGTACATGACGGCGAGGCGCCGATGGATGATCGGGTGACCCGGGTCGAGCTTCCGTATCTGCTCGACGAAAGGCTCAGACCGCGCCGGCGTCGCGAGCTCGACCTCGGCCCACCGGACCGCATGCTCGCAGAGCGCGACGGCGTGCTCGTTGGTTTTTGCGTTGGGGAGCTCGCGCTTGACCGTCGCGAGGAGCTCTCCCCACCACCCTCGCTCGCGCGCCGCTGCCTCGACCGCGTTCAGCGCCTCCGCGCTCTGCGGATCGAGCAAGAGCGCCTCGACGAACGCATCGAGCGCTTGCTGCGGGTCGTTCAGCTCGTCGCGGAGCACCTGCCCGATACGCAGGAAGAGAGAGCCTTTGACGTCGAGGTCCTGCGTCCCCTCGACGCGCTGGATGTACATCTCGAGAAGATCGTCCCAGTGCCCCTCGGCCTTGTACCGATCCTCGACGGCGTCCCACACACTCTCCTTGCGGCGTTTGCTCGACGGCGGCTGCTCGAGCTCCGCCCTGTGGGCCGCAGCGGCCCTCCGGCGTCGCTCGGAGCTCGGGGTCGCGGGGGGGGTGAGGAGTATCTCTACATCGACCGCCCCCGCGTCCTCGTCGATGTCCCTCGTCGGCTCGTCGAGCAGCTCGTCCACCTGAAATCCGCGATCCAGGGTGGGGCGACCATCGTCCTCCCCCTCGTCGCCATGGACGGTGCTCCTCGCCGACTCCGTGAGGGTCGGCGAGTCCAAGTCCTCCTCCAACTGCGCGATCCTCGCGCGCTTCGACATCGAACCCCTCTCTCGGGCGGAAACACCCCGCCAAGTGTCGGTCCGGTCTAAAGCGAGCGACGTGCCGTGCCCAGAGCGTCAATCGCCGGAAATTTCCAGCGAAAGGTGCTGGCGGCAGACGTGGGCGAGCCTAGGGGAGCGAGTAGGTCGTCGCCCGCTTCTCGCCGTGCTTCGCGATCCGGCCGGCCGCGCGCAGCTCGAGGAGCGGCGCCGTGAGGAGGTCGGGCGCCACGCCGAGCGCGCTCGACAGCGCGCGAACCCCCATCGACTGCCCCGCGCTCCCGAGCGCCTTCACGATTCGCTGACCGAGCTCAGCTCGCCGATCGGCCGTCTGCCGCCCTGCCCGCTTCTCTTCTCGCGAGCGAGCTGGCTTCGCCGATGCGCGGGTCGGCGGGGGATGCGCGTCCGAACGCGACGGGGCGGGTGACCGCGCGGAAGCGACCTGGAGCTGCGCCACGTCGGCGAACGAGGCGTTGCGCAGCGCCGCGACGATCTCTCCGACGAACGCCCTGGTGATCGCCTCCAAACGCTCCTCGAGCACGCTCCGCGGCATGCGATCTCCCATATCCGCCCGCTCTCGCGCTTGGCAAGGGCAGCTGCTCGCAACGACAGGGCTTCTTTGCCTTGACGGATGGCGACGAGGGGCCTAAATCCAACTCGTACCCTTACGTAAGGGTTCCTCACCATGTCGAACAACGTTCGCCTCCCTCTGCTTGCGCCCCCGCCGGCCCCCGAGTCTTCGGGGGGCGTGCTGGATGCGCATGACGGGGAGCTGCTCCAAGTAGGCGATCTCGCGCGCGAAACCGGAAAGACGGTGCGGGCGATTCACCTCTACGAGGAGATCGGCCTCCTGAAGCCTGCGGCGCGGTCGAAGGGGCGCTTCCGCCTCTACACCCGGGAAGCCCTCGTTCGGATCCGCTGGATCGGGAAGCTCCAGGAGATGGGCTTCAGCCTCACCGACATCCAGCAGATCGTCCGCGACTGGGAGCAGGGGGGAACGGCGCCGGACGCGATGCGCAAGATGCGCGACGTCTACGCGAAGAAGCTCGAAGAGACGCGCGCGAACCTTCGTCGCCTCCGGACTCTCGAGCAAGAGATCGAGTCGAGCATCGCGTACCTCGACACGTGCGACGTCTGCGACCCCGAGCGTCTCATCGGCTTCTGCAAGGCGTGCGACCTGCACTCTTGCGAGTCCCACGTCCCCGAGCTCGTCGCGGGTTTCCGCGCGACCTCCTGAGGAACACCATGCCCGTCAAGCTCCCTATCTTCATGGACAACCACTCGACGACGCCGGTCGACCCGCGCGTTCTCGAGGAGATGCTCCCGTACTTCACCGAGAAGTTCGGCAACGCGGCGAGCCGCAGCCACGTCTTCGGGTGGACCGCGGAAGAGGCGGTCGACTACGCGCGTGAGCGGATCGCCAAGCTGATCGGCGCGCAGAGCGAGAAGGAGATCGTCTTCACGTCCGGAGCGAGCGAGAGCGACAACCTCGCGCTCAAGGGGGTCGCCGAGTTCTACAAGGACAAGGGGAACCACATCATCACGACGACGGTGGAGCACAAGGCCATCCTCGACACGTGCAAGCGCCTGGAGAAGGAAGGCTTCGAGGTCACCTACCTCGGCGTCGGGACCGACGGGCGCGTGGACCCGGACGACGTGAAGAAGGCGATCACCGACAAGACGATCCTCGTCTCGGTCATGCTCGCCAACAACGAGATCGGCACCGTGCAGCCGCTCGGCGAGATCGGGAAGATCACGCGCGAGCGCGGAGTCCTCCTTCACTCGGATGCCGTGCAAGGGGTCGGCAAGGTCGAGTTCGACGTGCAGAAGATGAACGTCGATCTCGCGTCGCTCACGGCCCACAAGATGTATGGGCCGAAGGGGGTGGGCGCGCTCTACGTCCGGCGGAGCAAGCCGCGCGTGCGGCTCGTGGCGCAGATGGACGGCGGCGGACACGAGCGCGGAATGCGCAGCGGAACGCTCAACGTCCCCGGCATCGTGGGCTTCGGGAAGGCGTGCGCGATCTTCCAGGAAGAGGGAAAGGCGGACAACGCGCGGATCCTCGCGCTGCGCGAGCGGCTCCGCACGAAGCTCCAGAGCGCGCTCGACGAGTGCTACGTGAACGGCTCGATGGAGCACCGCCTCCCCGGCAACCTGAACATCTCGTTCAACTTCGTCGAAGGCGAGGCCATGATGATGGCCATCAAGGACGTGGCTGTCTCGAGCGGGTCGGCCTGCACGTCCGCGAGCCTCGAGCCGAGCTACGTGCTCCGCGCGCTCGGGGTCGGAGACGAGCTCGCCCACTCGAGCATCCGATTCGGGCTCGGGCGGTTCAACACCCAGGACGAGGTCGACTACGTGGCCGACCTCGTCATCGGCAAGGTCAAGCACCTGCGCGACATGTCCCCCCTCTACGAGATGCACAAAGAGGGAATCGATCTGAAGAGCGTCCAGTGGGCCGCTCATTGAAGGTTTGAAGGAAAGAAAGAAGAGAACGTCATGGCCTACAGCGAGAAAGTAATCGACCACGCGGAGAACCCGCGGAACGTCGGCACGCTCGACAAGGACGACCCGAACGTCGGCACCGGACTCGTCGGCGCCCCCGCGTGCGGCGACGTGATGCGCCTTCAGATCCGGGTGAACGACGCCGGGGTCATCGAGGACGCGCGCTTCAAGACCTTCGGCTGCGGCTCGGCGATCGCGTCGTCGTCGCTCGCGACCGAGTGGATCAAGGGGAAGAGCATCGACGACGCCGAGACGATCAAGAACGTCGACATCGTCAACGAGCTGAACCTCCCGCCCGTGAAGATCCACTGCTCGGTCCTCGCCGAGGACGCCATCAAGAGCGCCATCGCCGACTACCGCCGGAAGCAGGCCGAGCGTCGCGCCCTCCAGGGGGCCGCTGCGGCACCGAAGGGCGAAGGCGAGAGGGCCAACGCGGAGTGACCATGTCGAGCGAGGTGAACGTCCAGACCAGCCCGAAGCCCGATGTGCCCGCGAAGGCGGCTACGATCGAGGTTACGCCGAAGGCCGTGGAGGCGATCCGCAAGCAGATCGCGACCCGTCGCGCCCGCCTCGCAAGCGAGGCGGGGGGCGGCATTCCGGACACGTCGCTTCGCGTGGGGATCCGCGGCGGCGGCTGTTCCGGCTTCAGCTACGTCATCGAGTTCCACGACGGCCCGCCTCGTCCGAAGGATCGCGTGCTCGACTACGTGGCGCAGGACGGGACGCCGGTGCGCGTCGTCGTCGATCCGAAGAGCCTCCTTTACTTGAACGGCTCGGTGCTCGACTGGGAGCAGACGCTCATGCAGCAGGGATTCAAGTTCCTGAACCCGCAGGAGAAGTCGAGCTGCGGCTGCGGCCACTCGTTCACCGTGTGAGCGGCGGCGCGAGGCGACCAGAACGGTCTGATTCAAATGGATCCATTCGCAGTCCTCGGAATCGAGCGTCGCTACGACGTCGATCTCATCGCTCTGGAGAAACGGCACCGGGAGCTCTCCCGTGCGCTGCATCCGGATCGCTACGCGGGGGCGGGGGTGGCCGAGCGGCGACTGACGCTTGCGAAGGCGATCGAAGTGAACGAGGCGTGGCGTCAGGTGCGCGATCCCATCGCGCGGGCCGAGGCGCTCTTCTCGCTCGCAGGGGTTGCCGTTGGGGAGCGGAACGAGCCGCCGCCAAGCCCGGCGCTCCTCATGGAGGCGATGGATCGCCGCGAAGCGCTCGCCGATGCGAAGGCCAAGCGAGACCTCGCGGCGATCGACCACCTGGCCGGAGAGGTCGATGCGCGGCGGCGCGAGATCGAAGAGAAGCTCGGTGCCGGGTTCGCTCGCGGGGGCGATCTGCACGGGCTCGTCTCGTTACTCGGCGAGCTCCGTTTTCACCGTCGTCTGTTGGACGAGGTCTCTGCGATCGAGGACGCGCTCGCCGAGGCCGCCGTCGCGCAGGCCTGACCGGATAGCACCATGCCGCTCCTAGAGATCTTCGATCCGAAAGCACGTCCGCGCCCTATCGGGATCGATCTGGGGACGACGAATTCCCTGGTCGCCTACGTCAAGAACGAGCGGCCCGTCGTCATCTCCGATTGCAATCAGGCGACGCTCCTGCCGAGCGTGGTCTCGTACGCGCAAGGGGTAGTCGTCGTCGGGGAAGAGGCGAAGCGCACCGCCGCGGAGAGTCCGCGAGACACCATCGTGAGCGTGAAGCGGTTCATGGGGCGGGGGGCGGATGACGCCGAAACGCGCCGGCTCGGCCCGTATGAGTTCGTGTCTCCGAAGGCCGGGGAGCCGAACGTCGTCCAGTTTCGTGTTGGAGCCGGGACCCGCGTCGATCGGGTGGTTACGCCGGTCGAGGTGAGCGCGGAGATCCTTCGCGCGCTCGTCCGTCTGGCCGAGGACGAGCTCCGGAGCGTCGGTGGGGCCGTGATCACCGTGCCCGCCTACTTCGACGACGCCCAGCGACAGGCGACGAAGGACGCAGGGCGGCTCGCGGGGATCGAGGTCCTCCGCCTCCTGAACGAGCCGACGGCTGCGGCGCTCGCGTACGGGCTCGAGAAGAAGCAGAACGGAACGTTCGCGGTCTACGACCTTGGCGGCGGGACGTTCGACATCACCGTGCTTCTCCTCGAGGACGGCGTCTTCCAGGTGAAGTCCACCGGGGGAGACAGCGCGCTCGGCGGGGACGACATGGACCGCGCCATCGCCGAAGAGATCTTCACGCAGCTCGAGGTACCGAGCCAATCTCGGTCTCCTGTCCTCGTTCGCGTGGTGCTCGACGCGGCGCGCGCGATGAAGCACACGCTCACGAACCACGATCGCGCGGAGGCCATGATTCCTCTCCCCGGCAACGGCGGCGAGAAGCGCGCCGTCCTCGAGCGAAAGACGTTCGAGGCGCGGATCGCGCCGCTCCTCGACCGGACCGGGCTCGCGTGTCGGCGGGCGCTCAGGGACGCCGGGCTCAAGGCCGAGCAGCTCGACGGAGTCATCCTGGTCGGCGGGGCGACGAGAGTTCCCGCCGTGCGCGCCTACGTGGGGAAGCTCTTCGGACGCGAGCCGCTCGCCGACATCGATCCGGATCAAGTCGTCGCCCTCGGGGCGGCCGTGCAAGCCGACTTGCTCGCGGGTGAAGGGCCGAAGGACGACGTTCTCCTCCTCGACGTTCTCCCGCTGTCCCTGGGGATCGAGGTCGGAGGGGGCGTCGTCGACAAGATTCTCCCGCGGAACACGACCATCCCCGCCGGCGCGCGCGCGACGTACACGACCCAGGAAGACAAGCAGACCGGCTTCGAGATCCACGTCCTCCAGGGGGAGCGCGAGATGGTCGCGGACAACCGGAGCCTCGCGCGCTTCACGCTGAAGGGGATCCCGCCGATGGCGGCCGGGATGGCGAAGCTCGAGGTCACCTTCCGGGTCGACGCGGACGGGCTCCTGAGCGTGCACGCCAAAGAGCTGACCACCGGGGTCGAGCAGTCGGTCGCGGTGAAGCCCTCGTACGGGCTGGATGACGAGGCCGTCGAGCAGATGCTCATGGCGGCGCTCGATCACGGCGAAGAGGATCTGCGCGCCCGGCGGCTCGCGGAGAGTCGCGTGGAGGCGCATCGACTGCTGACGGCCACGCGCAAGGCCGTGGTGAACGACGCCGCTCTGCTCTCGCCTGGCGAGAAAGAACCAATCGAGGCGGCCATGAGCGCGCTCGACGAGGTCATGCACGGTGACGACCCGGCGCGCATTCAGGCTCGGATGGACGATCTCGACCGCGAGACGAACCAGTTCGCCGCGCGACGGATGAACCAGGCCATCGCGCGCGCCATCGAGGGGAAGCGGGTCGACGACGTGGCCGAGGGGGAGCGCGCCGAGGCGACGGAGCACTCCGCGGCGCAAGCGGGACAAGAGGGGCGACCCTGATGGCTACCGTCCGTTTCAAGGGGTACGGCGAGGCCGAAGTCTCCGTGGGCACGTCGCTGCTGAAGGCGGCGCAGTCGATCGGCGCCCCTGAGGGGTACGCCTGCGGTGGCGTATGCGCTTGCTCGACGTGCCACGTGTACGTGACCAAGGGGGGCGAGCTCCTCTCCGAGCAAGAGGACGAAGAGGCCGACATCCTCGACAAGGCGTTCGATGTCCGCGCGCAATCCCGCCTCGGGTGTCAGTCGAAGATCGAGCGAGAAGGGGTCGTCGAGGTCGAGATCTCCCGGGAAAGCCTCGAGGCGTTCGAGAACGAGCACCCCGAAGCGCGCGGGAAATACGTGCAGCGCGCGCGAACCTTCTGACTCCGCACCCACGGCGGGTGAGGTCGTGTGTATGCTGCCGCGCGTGAAAACGCGCACCACGCTCGTCCCGTTCGCCCCGCTTGCCGCTCTCCTCTTTGCCGCGTGTGGAGGCTCCCCGCAGCCTCCCCCGGCGCCCCCCCCTCCGCCCCAGCCGGAGCCGACCGCCTCCGCGGCTCCCGCGGCGCCGAGCGACGAAGCCGTCCCCAAGGTTCGGCTCCCGAGCGACACGAGGCCGACGGGCGAAGCGCTCGAGATCCACATCGACCCGGCGAAGGACCGCTTCTCTGGCGTGGTCGACATATCCATCGCGCTCGATCAGGCGCGGAGCGTCGTCTGGCTTCACGGGAAAAAGTTCAACGTCACGCGCGCCACGGCCACCCCCGACGGCGGCGCGGAGCTCGCGGGGACTTGGCTGCAGCGCGACGAGACCGGGATGGCGTCCCTCACGTTCCCGCAGCCGCTGCCGGCGGGGAAGGCGAAGCTCCACATCGAGTACGACGCCCCCTTCGGTCCGAAGCTCGAGGGGCTCTACAAGATCGTCCAGGCCGGCACCCCGTACGCGTTCACGCAGTTCGAGTCGATCGCCGCACGCGACGCGTTCCCGTGCTTCGACGAACCCGGCTTCAAGATCCCGTTCGATACGACGCTCGTGGTCCCCGCGGGCTCGGAGGCCATCGCGAACACGCACGAGGTCGACCGCAAGACGGAAGGGGGGAGCCTCCGCGTTCACTTCGCGCCGACGCTCCCGTTGCCGAGCTATCTCATCGCCTTCGCCGTAGGTCCGCTCGACGTCGTCCCCGCCGCGGATGTCCCGCCGAACGCGGTTCGAAAGCGCCCTCTCCCGCTTCGCGCCATCACCGCCAAGGGGCACGGCAAGGAGATCGGGTACGCGCTCGCGCACACCGGGGAGATCCTCGCCGCGCTCGAGAACATCACCGGGATCGAGTACCCGTATGACAAGCTCGACATCCTCGCGGTCCCGGACAAGGGGGGGGCGATGGAGAACGCCGGGGCGGTGACGTTCGCCGACGGGCTGCTCCTCTTCGACGAGAAGACGGCGCCCCTCTACCTCAGGCGAGCCTACGCGAGCGTGATGGCGCACGAGCTGGCGCACCAGTGGGTGGGCGATCTCGTCACGGCCGCGTGGTGGGACGATATCTGGCTGAACGAAGCGTTCGCGACCTGGATGGGGACCAAAGCCGCGGACGCCTGGGATCCGAAGTTGGATATCAAAATGGAGCTCCTCGACGGCGTTCAGGGGGCCATCGGCGCCGACGCGCTCGTGAGCGCGCGCTCGATTCGCCAGCCGATCGAGTCGACGAACGACATCGAGAACGCGTTCGACTCGATCACGTACGAGAAGGGGGGGGGCGTCCTGTCGATGTTCGAGCGGTGGGTCGGGCCCGACGTCTTCAAGCGGGGGCTCCACGACTACCTGGCCAAGCACAGTTTCGGGAACGCGACCGCCGACGACTTCCTCGCCGCCGAGTCGGCCGCGTCGGGCAAAGACGTCAAGACGCCGTTCCACACGTTCCTCGACCAGCCGGGGGTTCCGTTCCTCGAGGCCGAGGTGAAATGTGATGGCGCGCCGCGCTTGCATCTCAAGCAGTCGCGCTACCTCCCTACCGGCTCGACCGGCGACGCGAACAAGACCTGGCAGATTCCGGTCTGCGCTCGCTATCAAGTGGGCAAGGACGCGAAAGAAGCGTGCGCGCTCCTCACCGATCGCGAAGGGGATCTGGCGCTCGGCGACAAGTGCCCCGACTGGGTGTTCCCGAACGCGGACGCGGCGGGGTACTTCCGCTTCGCGCTCGCGCCGGCGGATCTCCTGAAGCTCCGGAAGAAGGGGTTCTCCTCGCTCACGACGCGCGATCGCGTGGCTTACGGCAATAGCCTGCGGGCCGCGTACAACCGAGCGGCTCTGCCGGCGAAGGATGTCATCGAAGCGGCCGCTCTTCTCGTGAGCGATCCGCACCGGAGCGTCGCGGACGAGCCGATGACCTTCCTCAGGGAGGCTCGCGACTGGCTCTACGACGGTCCGCTCCGCGCATCGGTCGAGAGCTACTCGAAGGACCTCTACCACCCCGAGCTGCAGAAGCTCGGGTGGCAGGCGGGGAAGGGGGAGGACCCCGATCGCGTTCAGCTCCGGTCAGCCGTCCTCAGCTTCCTCGCGTTCACGGCCCGCGATCCGGCGGTCCGCGCCGAGGCGAAGAAGCGGGGGCTCGCGTTCCTCGGTTACAAGAAGGACGGTGCAATTCACCCCGAAGCCGTTGATCCGAACGTGGCGGGGATCGCGCTCGGGGTCGTCGGGGAAGAGGCCGATCGGGCGCTCTGGGATACCGTGCGCGCGCAGCTCGCCAAGACGGACGATCCGGAGCTCCGAGGGAAGCTCCTCACCGTGCTCGTGACTCCGAAGAACCCGGACCTCGCGGCGCCGATTCGCGAGCTCGCGTTCGACCCGTCGCTGCGCTCTACCGAGGTGACGTCGCCAATCTGGGCGAAGCTCGGAGAGCCGGAGACGCGTGAGGCGACCTGGCAGTGGGTGAAGGAGAACTTCGACAAGCTCCTCGCCACGGTGCCGAAGCATCACGGACAGACGCAGCTCATCGACATGGCGACCGTGTTCTGCGACGAGGCGCACGCCAAGGACCTCGAGAGCTTCTTCACGCCTGCGCGGATCGCGCAGATCGACGGCGGCCCACGCGTGCTCGCGGGGGCGCTCGAGGACATCCGACTCTGCACCGCGAAGCGGAAGATTCAGGAGCCGAGCGTGCGGGAGATGTTCGGCAAGGGGGGAAAGACGGGCGGCAAGAAGTAGTCGAGCGGTACGGCGTCAGGGCGTCACGGCGTGGACGTCCCAGGGTGCTGCCTCGCTTCCTGCAACGCGAGCCGAGTCCAGCGTGGCGCCACGAACTCGCGGACGAGATCGTCCACGAGGTGGAGCTGATCGAGGTGGTCCTTCGGGCCGCCGCCGCGGTAGCCCCGCACGTGGAGGCCGCCGGCGTCCGTGTGGTACCACTCGACCATCCCGTCTCCGCGCAGGCGCTCTTCTTCGATCCGCCGCGCGCCTACGGAGGCGCAGAGAAGGTCGGCCATCTGCGTCGTGCTCGCGTAGCCGGGGGGGACGATCGACGAGTGGACGACGACCATCGTCTTGTTTCCGGCGACCGCGTCGCGCGCGTAGCGCTCGAAGATCGCGATCGCGCGCTCGTCGGGCTTGCCGTCGATGAGGTCGGCGTGCATCCCGTCGAGGATGATCGCGGTGTCCGCGAGCGCGTAGTAGTGCGCGTTTCCCAGCGCGATGCCCATCGCGGCGTAGCCCGCGCTCCACGAGACGAGGAGCAGCCGGCGGACGTGCGTGGCGCCGACCCTCCGGAGCGCGTCGTCGAGGATCGCGCCGACGCGAATCGGGTCGGAGAAGCCTGACTTGTACGGGACCGTCCCCCAGCCAGGGTAGGTGACGCTCACGATGATCGCGTTGAGGCCGCTCTGCCGCCAGTCCCTCTCCGCGACCTCCGCGCCGTGGAACTGGAACGCGACGTCGACACCACCGTCGTCGCCGACGAAGTCCCCCTCCGGCGCCATGTACCGAGCCCATCCCCCCAGATCGTGCCACGGCGTGTACTCCACCCCGACGCGCAGGCGCATCGCGAGCTCTTCGTCGAGCTCGCTCGGCTTCGGCGGTGGCGCGGGGCGGGGCGAAACTGGACGGGCGACGTGGGCCTTGGACGCGTGTGCGGGCTCGACCCGCGGCCCACAGCCGAGTGCGAGCGTGAGCGAGCCCAGCGATGCCAGAGTCGTGAGGAGTCGGCTCTTCAGATGCGGATCCCCGGGGCGGGGTGATGAGCGCACAGCTCCTTCACCTCGTGTGCAACCTTCGCGAGGAGCGCTTCGTCCGTCGGGGCGGCTACCACGCGCGCGATCCAGTCGGCGAGCCGGACCATCGCGTCCTTCCCCATCCCGCGCGACGTGACCGCAGGGGTCCCGATGCGGAGCCCGGACGGGTCGAACGGCTTGCGCGGGTCGAACGGGACCGCGTTGTAGTTGAGGACGATCCCGGCCTTGTCGAGCGCCTGCGATGCGACCTTGCCCGGGACCCCCTTGTTCGTGAGGTCCACGAGGAGCAAGTGGTTGTCCGTGCCCCCCGTGACCAGATCGAACCCGCGGTACGTGAGCTCGGCCGCGAGGATTGTGGCGTTCGAGACGATCTGCTCCGCGTAGACCTTGAAGTCGGGCTGCGACGCCTCGAGCGCGGCCACGGCGATGGCCGCGGTCGTGTGGTTGTGCGGGCCCCCTTGGAGGCCGGGGAAGACCGCCTTGTCGATCGCTGCGGCGTGGGCCTTCTTGCAGAAGATCATCCCGCCGCGCGGACCGCGGAACGTCTTGTGCGTCGTCGAGGTGACGACGTCCGCGATGCCGATCGGGGAGGGGTGGACTCCGGCGACGACGAGACCGGCGATGTGGGCGATGTCTGCGGCGAGGATCGCCCCGACCTCGTCCGCGATCGAACGGAAGGCGGCAAAGTCGAGCGTGCGCGGGTACGCCGTCGTCCCGCACCAGATGACCTTCGGGCGATGCTCCTTCGCGAGCTTCCGCACCTCGTCGAGGTCGATGCGCTTGTCGTCGCGCCGCACGCCGTACGGGACGCTCTTGAAGTACTTTCCCGTGATCGACACAGTATGGCCGTGGGTGAGGTGCCCCCCCGCGGCGAGCCCGAGCCCCATGATCGTGTCGCCGGCTGCGCAGAAGGCGAGGTAGACGGCGAGGTTCGCCGGGCTCCCGGAGTAGGGCTGGACGTTGACGTGAAGGTCGTCGCCACCTTTGGCGCCCGCGGTCGCGCCGAAGAGCTTCGTGAGGCGCGCGATCGCCAGCTCTTCGACCTGATCGATGACCGCCTGCCCCTCGTAGTAGCGCTTGTGCGCGTACCCCTCGCTGTACTTGTTCGTCAGGCACGAGCCGGTGGCCTCCATCACCGCGCGCGAGGCGTAGTTCTCGCTCGCGATGAGGCGCATCGACTCGTGCTCGCGACGGTTCTCGTCGGCGATCAGCTTGGCTACCGCCGGGTCGCGCTCGGACAGAGAGGGGTCGTGAAAGGGGGCGGAGGGCATGAGGGCGTTTTAGTGGTATGCGATTGCCATGTCGACCCCTGGAGGGCCCCGGCGGGGGACGAGACGCGCCGTTTGCACTGCGGTGCTCGTCGCGTCGATGTGCGCTAGCGGCGCAGCCCAGGCGCAGTTCACCCCGACAGGGGTCGCGGACCGCAAGATCGACCCCGAGGTCAACAACCGGACTCTCCGGTCAGGGCTCGTCGTCTCGCTCATGCTCGGATACGGGGTTTCGACCTCCTCGGGCTACCCGAACAACTCGAACCAGATCGGCGACTCGGACTACTACTCGGCGAGCGACGTCATGGGGGGCGCGGGTGGCGGCATCTTCGTCGGGGGGGCGCTGGCCGACTACCTGAACCTCGGTTTCTTCCTCGTGTCGCAGAGCTTCCGGAGCTCGAGCTGGGAGTCGCGCATCGGGGGCGGGGGGATCCGAATCGAAGCGTTCCCGCTCGTGTACGCCGTCCCCACGCTGAAGGGGTTCGGCCTCTTCGCCAACCTCGGCATCGGCTCGGCGACGCTCGACGTCAAGACGCCCGGTGATTACCCCGAGGCGCACGGCGTTCAGTCGCTCGTCGGCATCGGCGGGATGTACGAATTCACGATCTTTCACCTGTTTGGGGGACACGGCGTCTTCGGCCCCACGCTCGAGTACGACGCCGTCTTCGCGCAGTCGATCTCGAGCGGCTCGGGGGTCCTCGGCGCGCGGATCGCGTTTTACGGCGGGAAGTGACCGCCGCGGTGAACACCCGGCGGGAAAAGCCCCCGTTTCACTGGTAGTGTGTGCCGCGTGAATCCGGCGGACCCCTTCGGCCTCATCGGCCAAGTCCTCGACGGTCAGTTCCGCGTCGACAAGTTCGTCGGGGAGGGGGGCTTCAGCATCGTCTACCGCGGCCACCACGCCGGGCTGAACGAGCCGATCGCCATCAAGTGCCTCAAGCTCCCCCCTGCGCTCGGGTCGGCGCTCGTCGAGTCGTTCATCCGGCGCTTCCGGGACGAGAGCCGGATCCACTACCGCCTCTCGCAAGGGAGCCTCGCGATCGCGCGGAGCATCGCGAGCGGGACCACGATGTCGTCGTCCACGAGCGCGCTCGTGCCGTACATGGTCCTCGAGTGGCTCGAGGGGAAGTCGCTCGCGCAGGACTTCGAGGTGCGGCGGCAGCAGGGGAAGCATGGGCGCTCGATGGACGAGGTGATCAAGCTCCTCGACACGGCGGCGCAAGGGCTCGCGTTCGCGCACTCGCAGGGGGTCGTCCACCGCGACGTGAACCCCGGGAACTTGTTCCTCGCGGAGCGGCAGCAAACCGAGCACGGGATGATGACGAAGGTGCTCGACTTCGGCGTCGCCAAGATCATCAGCGACCACGCGCTCGAGATGGGGCCGCGGGCGGCGACGCTCGGGCAGATCCGGATCTTCGCGCCCGCCTACGGGTCGCCGGAGCAGTTCGACGATACCGTCGGGAAGGTCGGGCCGGCGTCGGACGTGTACTCGTTCGCGCTGATCGTCCTCGAGGCGCTGCGCGATCTCCCGGTGCGCGAAGGGGAGCACCTGGGCGAGTTCGCGCTGATGGCGCTCGAGCCGAACGGGCGGCCCACGCCGCGGTCGCTCGGAGTGCCGGTGGGGGATGCGGTCGAGGACGTGTTCAAGCGTGCCGGCGCGCTCCGCCCCGCGGACCGGCCGACAGACATGGGGCAATTCTGGGGCGCGCTGAAGCACGCGATCCGCTCCGATGCGGAGACGGGGAAGGAACCGCACGCCGACCACGTTCCGTCTCGCCCGGCGAGCTCGTGGAAACCGCGCCCCCCCGCCGCGGGGCAGGCGCCCCCCGACAGGCCGGTGACGGCGGACATGCCGGCGCCGATCGTCGAGGTCGCGCGCCCAGGGAGCACAGCGCCGGGGCCGATGCCGGGGACGTCGCAGATGCTCCGCGGGACGGTGCGCATGCAGACGCCGCCGCCGCCGCAGGGCTCGGGCGCCGCGGCTCTCAAGGGGACGCCGCTCACGTCGACGCTCGTGATGGAGTCGCGCCTCCCCACGAACCCACCGCCGAAGGCCGCCGCTCTGAACGCGACGCTGGCGATGGCGTCGCCGTACGCGCGCAGCCAGAGCGTGCCTCAATATGCGCCCCCTCCGCGCAGCCCCCCCCCGCCTGCCGCGACGGTGGCGATGAACTCCGGGAACGCAGCCTTTGCCGCGGCGCGAGCGATGGCCGACGCCGCCGCCGCGGGGTCTGCGGCGACGGTCGCAGCGAACGAAGGGGACGCGTCGTTCGCCGCGGCACGCGCGATGGCCGACGCGGCGGGAGTGAAGACGATCCAGAGCGCTTCACCACCGCAGCTCCGCTCGGAGGTTCCCACGGTCGTCCCTCCGGAGCCGAAGTCGCACGGGAAGGTGATCGGGATTGTCGTGGCGGCGCTCGTCATCGTGGGGATCGCGGCGTTCGCGGGCTACCGGTCGCGGATGGGGGGTGGCGAGGTTCCGGCCCCGGCGCCGAGCGCGACGTCACGGGTCAACACGGCGCCCACTGCTCCGCTACCGACCGCGAGCGCAGCGGCTCCCGTCCCCGCAGCGCCCGCGCAGACCGCGACGGCCACCGCCGCGCCTCCCGAGTCTCCCCCCGCGGAGCAACCGGCTTCGCATCGCAGCGCCACGATGCCAGGTGGCTCGCAAGCGTCACCATCGACGCCGCACGCGACGCCATCTCCCGTCTCGACGCCGACCCCCACGCCCGCGCCGCAGGCCGCGCCGACGCCGATCCCCACGCCCACGGCGACGAACCCGCAGGGCTTCGATCCGAACGCGGCGCGCGCCGCGCTCGACGTGATCAACGGCGTCCTCGCCAGCTGCCGCAGCCCGGGGGGGAAGACGGGGGACGGGACGATCAACGTGACCTTCAATCCGGACGGGCACGCCGACCGCGCCACGGTCGACGAGCCGCCGTTCACCGGGACGCCCGAAGGGGCGTGCGTCGCTTCGCGCTTCAAGCAGGCGAAGATCGCGCCGTTTCAGGGGGCGCCGGGGTCGATCGTCTACACCTTCCACATTCCAAACTAGCGAGCGCGAACCCGACCATGAGCGACCCGAAGTCGAAGGCACTGTTCGAGCGCGCGAAGCGCGTGATCCCCGGCGGAGTGAACAGCCCCGTGCGCGCGTTTCGCGCCGTCGGGGGGACGCCGGTGTTCGTGTCGCGCGCGGCGGGGGCGTATCTGTGGGGGGCGGACGGGGCGCAGTACACGGACTACGTCGGATCGTGGGGGCCGATGATCCTCGGGCACGCGCACCCGGCCGTGCTGAGCGCGATCACCGAGGCAGCCGCGCGCGGCACGAGCTACGGGGCGCCGACGGAGCTCGAGGTCCGGTTCGCGGAGGCGCTCATCGGGATCTATCCGTCGATGGAGATGGTGCGCGCCGTGTCGAGCGGCACCGAGGCGACGATGGCGGCGATCCGCGTGGCGCGCGGGTTCACGGGGCGTGAGGTCATCGTGAAGTTCGAGGGGTGCTACCACGGGCACGCCGACTTCCTGCTCGTGAAGGCGGGGTCGGGGGCGATGACGCTCGGGATCCCCGACTCGGCGGGGGTGCCGGCGAACGTGGCGCAGAGCACCGTGACGCTCCCGTACAACGACGTCGCGGCGCTCCGCGCGCTCTTCGAAGCGCGAGGACAGAGCATCGCGGCGGTCATCGTCGAGCCCACGGTGGGGAACATGGGGCTCGTGCCGCCGGCGCCTGGGTTCCTGGAGGCGCTCGTCGAGGTGTGCGCGAAGAGCGGCGCCGTCTCGATCTTCGACGAGGTGATGACCGGGTGTCGCGTGGCGCGGGGTGGAATGCAGGAGCGCGTGGGGCTGAAGCCCGACATGACGTGCCTCGGGAAGATCGTCGGCGGGGGGCTGCCGCTGGCGGCGTACGGAGGGAAACGCGCGATCATGGAGAAGGTGGCGCCGCTCGGCCCCGTCTACCAGGCAGGCACGCTGAGCGGGAACCCCGTCGCGGTGAGCGCGGGTCTCGCGACGCTCGAGCGGCTCGACGCGACGCTGTACGGGCGACTCGAGGCGCTCGGCGCGCGGCTGGAGAACGGCTTCCGCGCGGCGCTGGGGAAGCGCGGCGTCGCGGGGTGCGTGCAGCGGGTCGGGTCGATGTTCACGCTGTTTTTCACCGCGGGCCCGGTGCGCAACTACGCCGACGCGAAGACGTGCGACACGGAGCGCTTCGGGCGGTGGCACGGGGCGATGCTGGCGCGCGCGCAGTACTGGCCGCCGTCGCAGTTCGAGGCGGCGTTCTTGAGCGTGGCGCACACCGAGAGCGATATCGACGCGACGATCGCGGCGTGCGACGAAGCGCTCGCGGTCTGACTACGACGCCTGCTTCGCCCCCAGCGCGGCCTGCGCCGCCGCCAGGCGCGCGATCGCCACGCGGAACGGTGAGCAGCTCACGTAGTTGAGCCCGACGCTCTGGAAGAACCGGATGCTCGCCGGGTCTCCTCCGTGCTCGCCGCAGATGCCGAGCTTGATCTTCGGGTTCGTTTTCCGCCCGCGCTCGATCGCCATCTTCACGAGCGCACCCACGCCAGGCTGGTCGAGCGACACGAACGGATCCTTCGGCAAGATCCCCGACTCGATGTACGCGGGGAGGAACTTGCCCGCGTCGTCGCGCGACAGGCCCATCGTTGCCTGGGTGAGGTCGTTCGTGCCGAAGGAGAAGAACTCCGCCTCCGCCGCGAGCTCGCCCGCCATGACCGCGGCGCGCGGGAGCTCGATCATCGTGCCGAAGCTGAAGGGGACGATCGGCCCCTTCGCGAAGACGTCCTTCCTCACGTCCTCGACGATCTGCTTCATGACCGTCAGCTCTTCGCGGGTGATCGCGAGCGGGATCATGATCTCCGGGTGCACGCCCCCTTTCGCCTCGCTCTCCTTGTAGACGGCCTGCGCGGCCTCCAGGATCGCGCGCACCTGCATCTCGTAGATCTCGGGGTACGTGATCGCGAGGCGGCAACCGCGGTGCCCGAGCATCGGGTTGAACTCGTGAAGGTCGCGCGTGCGCTGCTCGAGCTTGTCTACGGGGACCCCCATCACCATCGAGAGGTGCTCGAGCTGCTTCTCGTCGGTCGGGAGGAACTCGTGCAGCGGCGGGTCGAGGAGGCGAATGGTGACCGGGAGGCCGACCATCTCGCGGAAGATGCCGATGAAGTCCTCGCGCTGGAACGGGAGGAGCTTCGCGAGCGCGCGCTGGCGGTGGGCGGCGTCGTCCGAGAGGATCATCTCGCGCATGATCGGGATGCGGTCCTCCTCGAAGAACATGTGCTCCGTGCGGCAGAGGCCGATCCCCTCGGCGCCGAACGTGCGGGCGGTGCGGGCATCGAGCGGCGTGTCGGCGTTCGCGCGGACCTGCATCGTGCGGACCTTGTCGACCCACCCCATGAGCTCACCGAACTCGCCGGAGAGCGCGGCGCTCACGGTGGGGACCGCCCCTTCGAAGACCTGCCCGGTCGCGCCGTCGAGGGTGATGATGTCCCCCTTCTTCAGCGTGACCGTCTCCTTCGCGTGGCCGTGGTCGTCGTAGATCGTGATGGCCATCGTCTGCGCTTCGTAGTTCACCGCGATCGCGCTCGTCCCGGCGACGCACGGCTTGCCCATTCCGCGCGCGACGACCGCCGCGTGGCTCGTCATCCCGCCGCGCGCCGTGACGATCCCGCGCGCCGCTTTCATGCCGTGGATGTCCTCGGGGGACGTCTCGATCCGGACCAGGATGACCGGCTTCCCCTGGCCGGCGCGCCGCTCCGCTTCGTCCGCGCTGAAGACGATGTGCCCGCTCGCCGCGCCGGGGCTCGCGCCGAGCCCGTGCGCGAGGAGGCGCTTCGGTGCCTTCGGGTCGATCGTCGGGTGAAGGAGCTGGTCGAGGGCGCCGGCATCGACGCGCTGGATCGCCTCTTCGTTCGTGAGCACCCCCTCCTTCACCATCTCGACCGCCGCGCGCACTGCCGCGCGCCCCGTGCGCTTCGCGTTGCGACACTGGAGCATGTAGAGCTTGCCGCTCTGGATCGTGAACTCGAGGTCCTGCATGTCGCGGAAGTGGGTCTCGAGCTTCGCGCAGATCGCGACGAGGTCCTTGAACGCCTCGGGCATCCGGTGCTCGAGCGACTGGTTCTCCTGGCCACGGTTGGCGAGGATCGGCATCGGCGTGCGAATCCCCGCGACCACGTCCTCCCCCTGCGCGTTCGGGAGCCACTCGCCGTACAGGCGTCGCTCCCCCGTCGACGGATCGCGCGTGAACGCGACCCCGGTGGCGCTCGTCTCGCCGAGGTTCCCGAAGACCATCGCTTGCACGTTGCATGCGGTGCCCCACGAGTCGGGGATGTCGTTCATCCGGCGGTAGACGACGGCCCGGTGGTTCTGCCACGACTTGAAGACCGCCTCGATCGCCCCGGCGAGCTGCGCCTTCGGATCGGTCGGGAAGTCCTTGCCGGTCTCCGCCTTCACGATCGCCTTGAACGTCGTGACGAGCTGCTTCAGCTCCTCCGCAGGGAGCTCGGCGTCGGGGACCTTGCGCTTCAGCTCCTCGGAGTTGAGCCGCCCCGTGTCGATCCCCTTCGCCTTCGCCGCCCGCACGCGCGCCTCGTCGAGCGCGTGGTCGAACTTCTCTTTCTTCACCCCGAGCGCCACGTCCGAGTACATCGCGAGGAAGCGACGGTACGCGTCGTACGCGAAGCGGGGGTTCTGCGTCCGCTTCGCGAGCCCCTCGGCGGTCGCGTCGTTCAGGCCGAGGTTCAGGATCGTGTCCATCATTCCCGGCATCGACGCGCGCGACCCGGAGCGGACGCTCACGAGGAGCGGATTCGACGGATCGCCGAACGTCATCCCGACGCTCTTCTCCACGCGCGCGAGGGCCGCGAAGACGTCCTTCTCGGTCTCCGCCGGAAGCTTCCCCTGCTTCGCGTAGCTCGCGCACTCCTCGGTGGAGATCGTGAACCCTGGCGGCACCGGCAGCCCGAGGCTCGTCATCTCCGCGAGCCCGGCCCCTTTACCGCCGAGCAGATCGCGGCGCTTGGGGTCCCCTTCTGCCTTACCGTCCCCGAAAAAGAACACGTGGGATGCCATGGGGCGGACTGTAGACGCGAAGTCCGGGGCGGTCGAGACGCGACAAGCGGGGATCAGTGACAGAACGCGCTCACGACCCCCGTGTGCGGGCAATGCGTGTTCAGCTCGGTGGCGCCGCCGCCGACGGCCGCTTCGAGGTGCCACACGCGGCAGTTCAGCGTGTTTCCGGTCGAGAGGGCGAGGTCGTTGCCGGCGTCGGTCACGTAGGTGTCGAAGTCGGCGACGCAGTCGGTCTCGCAGCCGATCTCGCCGCCGTCGAACTGGGCGTTATTCGCGATGCAGACGAACGTGTCGAGCGCGCAGAAGGTGTTGCACAGGTCGTTGCCGCAGACGCCGCCGCCGAGGGGGCCCGCCGCGCGGCAGTTGGATGGGTCCGTCGCCGCGAGCGCGGCGTAATGCGCGCGGCAGCCGAGGCTGTCCTGGCTCGTGTCGGTTGACTGGCCCGGGTCGAACGCGGGGCAGAGGGCGAGGCAGGTGGGGACGTTGTTGTATTCGGCGTTGGGGCAGTTCTGGACGACCGCGTTGCAGTACGCCTCGCACGGCGTCGCGGGGGCGGAGTCCACGGCGCTGGCGGCGTCGTGCGCGGCTCCGGCGTCCTCGCCGAACGTGGGGTCGACCGTGGCCTGGTCGATTCCGAGGATCGAGTCGCATGCGGTGCCTGCGAACGCGAGGCCCACGAGACTGGCGATAGAGAGGAGAAGGATCTGCGTCCGCCCGCGCGCCTGCTTGGGCGTGGGCTCCGAAGGAAAGCTCACCATGTGGCCCTCAAGACTCCGCCGCCGAGCGTCGGGATAAGCGCGACAGAAACTGATTGAGACGGCGCGTCCGCGCGCAGCGCGGCGCGGTCTGCACCTGAGGCGTGTCCCGTGGGCGCCGTGAGCCAGAGGACGACCCCGCCCGCCAGTGCGACCGCGCCCACCGTCACCGCGACCGACGCGACGTTCCCCGCGCTGATGGCGCTATTGCGCTCGTTGACCCCCGCCGACGAGCACTCGTTCGGAGCGCTCGCGAGGCAGTCGCTGAGTGACCCGTTGTACTGCGACTTCGCGCTCACCGCGAAGCCGGCACCGACGCCGAGACCGACGATCCCCACCGCGCCGAGCACGAGCCCCACGGTGCGCTGCGTGTGCCCCACCGAGCTGTCGACGGCGGGGGGCTCGGCGGTCGTCGCCGGTGGAGGAGCGGAGGGGGTGGCGGGAGTGGGAGGGGGCGCGACGTCGGCGGGCGCCGCTTCGAGCGCCGGGATCGCGACAGGCGTCGTCGTCGCTTCCGTGCCGACCGTGAGCTTCGTGGACCACGGCTTGAAGTGCGGTGCGGCCGCATCGACCGTGTGCACACCCGGATCGATCGGGACGGCGATTCCCCACTCGGCGCGCCCCACCGAAACTCCGTCGAGCGAGACGGTCATTCCGTCGACGGGGGCGGCGACCGTGAGGTTCATGCGCGGCAGCGTCGGGAGGAGCGCTTCGGCGTGGCGCTGCGCCGTGGCGACGAGGTCCTGCCGCCCGGCGGCGGACGCCGAGGATGCCCCCTCCTTGTAAGTGGCCCACGCCGTCGCGGGCCGAGCGCTCTTCTCGTAACAGCTCGCCAGGTTGAGGAGCGTCGCGGGGGAGGGGTCGAGCCGCTGGCTCTCGGCGAACTTCGGGCACGCATCGGCGATCTTGCCGTCGCTCATCAGGCGGCGCCCTTCTTCGAAGAGGGCCTCGGCGGAGACCTTGGCGGTGCTCCCTTGCGCGAATGCAGACGACGACGCGCTCGCGAGCGCGCCGAGGACCAGGGCTGCGATCAGCCCCGACGTGGGACGGCGTCTCATGGGCTCCCCTTACCGTAGCGACGGGATGTCGTCATTACTCTGATTGGGCTTGGCGTTCGACGGGGGGGACTTCGCGGGGGGGGCGGAGGAGTGGGGGGGGTGAGGGGAGGGGCGAGACGGCGAGTCCGCGCGAGGCGCGGCTCGGTCTGCACTAGGGGAGGGGGTCGGGGTCGCGGCGGCGGTCGCGGTCGCGGTCGGGGTCGCGGTCGGGGTCGGGGTCGGGGTCGGGGTCGGGGTCGGGGTCGGGGTCGGGGTCGCGATGGCGGTCGGGGTCGGGGGCGCTGCCGTCGGGGCCGCGGTGGTCTCGAGGCGGGGTTGGGCGACGGGCTCGATCGCTTGCGGCTGCGCGTGACCGAACGCGCGGAAGCCGAGGAGCGCGACGACCAGCGTCACCCCCGCCGCCACTGCCGCGACGACCCACGTGCTCGCCTTCCCGCCCCCCCCTTTCTTGTCCTTCGTCTCCGACCACGCCTCCGGCGCCGACGCCGATTTGTGCGTCGGCGACGAGACCGCGCGCGCGGGGCCCGATGCGTCTGCGCGCCCTGAAAGCAGCGGCGACGACACCGCCATTCCCATCGTCTTCTGGTTCGCGCTGATCACCTTGCGCGCGCGGTCGGCGACGACGCGCGACGCGGCCGGGGCGAGCGGCTCGAGCGCCGACGCGAGCTCGCCCGCGTCGGCGAAGCGGTTCGCAGGGAGCTTCTCGAGGCACTTCGCCACGATCGACGACAGCTCCGGCGACAGCGCCGGACGGTGCGACTCGATCGGCGTGAACGGCTCCTGCACGATCTTGATGGCCAGATCGGTCAGCGCCTCGGCCTCGAACGGGAGGGCCCCCGTGAGCATCTCGTACAGGACGACCCCGAGCGACCAGATGTCGGTCCGCTCGTCGAGGTTGCGGGCCGAGCGCATCTGCTCCGGAGCCATGTACAGCGGCGAGCCGATGACCGACGCCGTCTGCGTGAGGTTCTGCGCCCCTTCCGGCTGGCGGATCTTCGAGATGCCGAAGTCGAGCACCTTCACCAGCGGCGCGCCCCCCACCCCCTTCGTGAGGAACAGGTTCTGCGGCTTGAGGTCGCGGTGCACGATGCCGATCGAGTGCGCCTCGCTGAGGGCCTCGCACGCCTGGATCAGGTAATCGCACGCCACCTCGGGGCTCATCGGCGCGTGCTGGGCGATGACGTCGGCGAGGTCGGTCCCATCGAGGTACTCCATCACGATGTACGGCGCCCCCGACTCGAGCGTCCCGACGTCGAGCACCTTGGCGACGTGCTCGCTCTTCAGGCGGACGGCGGCCTTCGCTTCACGGAGGAAGCGCTCGGTCACCATCGCGTCCTCGACCGCCGTGGGCAGGACGAACTTCAGCGCGACGAGCTGGTCGAGCTGCAGGTGGCGCGCGGCGACGACGACGCCCATGCCGCCGGCACCGAGCACCCGCTCGACCTTGTACTTGCCGGCGAGGACGTCCCCCTCGGCGACAGGCGCTGAGCTCTGTTCACTTCGCATCGGGTAGGTCCCTGCGCGGTTCCCGAAAGCCATAGGAAGCCGTAGGCCATGTTAGCGCCTATGTGGCGGCGCCGCCCAGTCTCGCGAAGTCGGCCAGCCGGAGCATGCAGTCTGCGCCATACGACAGCAGCTCCAATCGCTTCGGTGTGAGCGGATCGGCGGGGTCGTTCACGAGAGTGCTCAGGAAGATGGCGTCGATTTTCTGCGCCAGATCAATGGCGCTCCCCAAGGCAGCGCTCACCGCGGCTTCGGTCGTCAGGGCGCGGGTCGCCTCGTGGACCTGGCGGACGACGTCGTGGATGAGGGCGTCCTCGGACTTCGTGAAGTCGTCGCGGACGTGGAAGCGGGGGGGGTGCTCCTTGCTGATGCCCGAGAGGCGCTTCGCGACCGTGCGCGCCTTTTCGAGCCAAGGGGGCTGGTCGAGGACCGCGGCGTGGAGGACGCGCGCTTTCATTCGCGTGAAGACCGGGTACTCGGTCGCGGAGCGATGGTCGTGCTCGATCTGGTTGTGCCCCGCCATGACGGCGTCGGCGACGGCGTTGCTCGTCTCGCTCGCGAGGAGCCCGCGGAAGCGGTCGGCGGTGAAGGCTTCTACCTTCGCGACCGTGTCCATCTTCTCGAGCTCGAGCTTCTTCGTCGCTCCTGGTGTGGACCGCGCCGCGCTTTGCGCGGACGCGCCGTCGTCGTAACCGTCGTACGCCGCGCCGAGCATCTCGCTGACGGTGAGGCGTCCGTAGCGCCCCCCCTTGTCGAGGATCGTTCGCAGGACCCCGATGCACGCTCGCCGGAGCGCGAACGGATCGGCCGCCCCCGTCGGCGCGAGCCCGATCCCGAAGCAGCCGACGAGGGAGTCGAGCCTGTCCGCGAGCCCCACGATCGCCCCCACGTCCCCCGGCGACACGTCGTCCGACGCGCCCGCCGGCCTGTAGTGGTCGCGGATCGCATCGGCGACGGCCGCGGGCTCCCCGGCGTGCAGCGCGTACGTCCGCCCCATCGCCCCCTGCAGCTCGGGGAACTCGCCGACCATCAGCGACACGAGGTCCGACTTGCAGAGGTGCGCGGCGCGCGTCACGTGCGCCTGCTCCCCCCCGTCCATCCCGAGCTTCCCCGCGAGCCACCCCGCGAGCCGCTCGATGCGGACGATCTTCTCGCGCACGGTCCCGAGCTTGTTGTGGAACACGATGCCGGCGAGCTTCTCGACGCGGTCCTCGAGCTTCGCCTTCTTGTCCTCCTCGAAGAAGAACCGCGCGTCCGACAGGCGCGCGCGCATCGTCGTGTTGTTCCCCTTCGCGATCTTCTCCGGAGCGAGGGCCGTGTTGGCCACGGTGATGTAGTGCGGGAGGAGCTCGTCCTGGCTCTTTTGGACGCAGAAGTACTTCTGGTGCCCTCGCGCCACGGCGCGAATCACCGCCGCCGGCAGCTCGAGGAACGCCGGGTCGAACGAGCCGGTCACTGCGTGCGGCTCTTCGACGAGCGACGCGTTCTCGTCGATGAGCGACGGCTCCGGATCGTACGTCCCTCCGGCTGCGCGCGCCGCCGCGCTCACGCGATCCATCATCGTCTTCGCCCGCTCGTCTCTGTCCGCGAGCACGTGGTGGTGACGGAGCTGGTCCAGGTACGCCCCCGCGTTCTTCACGACGAACGCATCCGGCGACAGGAACCTGTGCCCGCGCGACTTCGCCGTGCTCCGCACCCCCGCGAACGCCACGTCCACGAGCTGCTCTCCGTGTAGCGCGACCAGCCACTGCACGGGCCGCCCGAACGTCGCGTCCCCCGCCCCCCAGCGCATCGACTTCTTGAACGGGATCGCGCCGCACACGTCGGCCAGCACTTTGCCGAGGAGCTCGCGCGCGGGCTTCCCTTTCTCCACGCGCCGCCCCACGACGTATTTGCCTGGCTTCTGCTTGTTCGCCCCGAGCTGCGCGGCGCCCCCCTTGTCCACGATGACGAGCTCCGACACCGGGATCCCGAGCTTCGTCGCGAACGCTTCGGCGGCTTTCGTCGGCTTGCCGTCCTTGAACGCGGCCGTCTCGGGGGGACCGGTCACCTCTTCGTCGAGATCGAGCTGCGCGTCGGCGAGCCCCTCGACCACCACGGCGAGCCTTCGCGGCGTCGCGTACGCCTTCACCGCCCCGTGCGTGAGGCGCACGGCGCCGAGGCGCGACTCGACGAGCGCAGGGAGGGCCGCGATGGCGGCATCGACGAACGAGGAAGGGAGCTCCTCGACGCCGATTTCGAGGAGGAGATCGTGCGGTGCAGTCATGGGGGGGGAAAACGTTAGGGGGCGACGCCGAGTGGGGCAAGAGGACGAGCCGTGTGAAGCGCGCTCACCCAACGGGGAGTGTCGTCACATGCCGTTGAGTGAGGACGACTCATTTTGAGACGTGCCCACGCTACGGTGAGTGAGCGCGTCTCTTTTTCGGTGACGGCGTCTCTTAAAGCGACGTGCTGACCAAACGATAGACTATCGTGTCGCTTTTTCCGTCGGTCACGTCGCTCATTGAGTGAGCTCGCGCTCCGGGGAGAGGAATCCATGGCCAAGAAGTCGCTTTCCTCGCCGTTCTCGTCAGCGCTCCTTCGCGTGAGGCGACACCTCGGCTACCAGCAGAGTGACCTCGCCAAGCGGCTCTCCGTGTCTCGCCGGAGCATCGTCCGGTGGGAACGGTGCGACTGCATCCCCGAGCCGAGATACCGCGCGCACTACGTTCAGCGCCTCAGCGACCTGCCGTACGAGGTTCTCCACCCGTTCGCGAGCGCGCTGGGCGTCGAGCTCGACCCGCTGGCGCACGTCGGAGGGACCGCGGGGGCGAAGCGCGTGCTCGACGAGCACCTCCACCTCGTGGCGGAGAGCGCGGACGTCAGCGCGCGGCGTTTGAGGGAGGCGGTGGTGGCGGTGCTCGCGAAGGCCGAAGAGCTGAAGCTCACGGTGGAGGGGGCGAAGGGGCTACTCGCGCAGGGAGCGGGCGCGGGCGCGAGCGGGGTAGCGAAGAAGAGCTGAGCGTCGTCGCGTCGTCGCGTCGCGTCGCTAGTGCTAGCCTCCCTCCGCGTCATGCCCCCCTCCCCGAAGCGCGCCGGTCCCGACGAGTCGCGCGACGTTTCTGGTTCGTCCGCCCGCCCGATCGACGGCGCGCCTCAAGGGGACGACGTCCGCTTCGACCGGAGTCTCCGCCCGCAGACGTTCGACGACTACATCGGCCAGACGAAGCACAAGGAGAACCTGCGCGTCTTCGTCGAGGCGTCGCGCCGTCGCGGAGAGCCGCTCGATCACCTCCTTCTCTGCGGCCCGCCCGGCCTCGGCAAGACGACGCTCGCGCAGATCCTCGCGCACGAGATGGGGGTGCAGATCCAGAGCACGAACGGCCCGGTCGTCGAGCACAAGGGGGCGCTCGCCGGCCTCCTCACGAAGCTCGGGCCGAACGACATCCTCTTCATCGACGAGATCCACCGCCTGAACCCGGTCGTCGAGGAGAGCCTCTACCCGGCGATGGAGGACTTCCGGCTCGACGTCATGACGGGGGAAGGAGCGTTCGCATCTGCGATCCAGATCCCGCTCCAGCCCTTCACCCTCATCGGGGCCACGACCCGCACGGGCCTTCTCACTGCTCCGCTCTTCTCGCGCTTCGGCCACGTCATCCGCCTCGACTTCTATCCGCCCGAGGAGCTCGCGCTCATCGTCACGCGGAGCGCGCGGATGCTCGAGACCCCGATCGATCCGCGCGCCGCCAACGCCATCGCCCTTCGCGCGCGCGGCACCCCTCGCGTAGCAAACCGGCTCCTCCGCCGCGTGCGCGACTACGCCGACGTGCTCGGCACGGGGAAGGTCGACGTCGCCATCGTCGAGAAGGCATGCGAGCGGCTCGAGATCGACGCCGCCGG
The DNA here is from genome assembly GCA_052147435.1 of Polyangiaceae bacterium. Lineage (GTDB taxonomy): Bacteria > Myxococcota_A > Polyangia > Polyangiales > Polyangiaceae > JBKQKP01. The sequence goes on from JBKQKP010000222.1 coordinate 33,389, forward strand.
CTTCGACCAGATGGACCGCCGCCTCCTGCACGTCATCATCGACGACTACGAGGGGGGCCCGGTCGGCGTCGAGACCCTTGCGGCCGCGCTGGGCGAGCCCCGCGACACGATAGAAGACGTCTACGAGCCCTATCTCCTCCAGCAGGGGTACATCGGCCGGACCCCCCGGGGGCGTGTAGCCACGAAGAAGGCGTTCGACCACCTTGGTATCCAGCGTGATCCCAAGAAGCAGGGTGGGCTCTTCGAGTGAACCGCTTTGCGTACACGCGCTCCCGGGCCGTAGACTGCCTACCGTGACCGACGGGCCCGTATTGGTCGTCGATGACGACGCCGTCAGCCGGCACGTCCTCGTTCAAGCGCTCGCGGCGGCGGGCTTCGCGCACGTCGCGGTCGGCAGCGGCGTCGAAGCGCTCGCGGCGATAGACAAGGTCCATCCGTCGATCGTCCTGCTCGACCTCGTGATGCCGGCCCCGGACGGCTACCAGATCCTGCGCATCCTGCGCGCCCGCCCCGAGACGCGCGACCTCCCCATCGTGGTCCTCACGGCGCTCGACGCGCACGACGAGATCGCCCGCGCGTTCGAGGCGGGGGCCGACGACTTCGTGACGAAGCCGTTCCGCGCGGTGGAGCTCGTCGCCCGTCTGCGCGGTCAGCTCCGCCTTCGCGGCGCGATGGACGAGCTCGAGCGCAAAGAGAGAGACGCGCAGATCGTCCTCGAGCTCACGCAGGCGCTCGCGTCGAACCTGGACTTCCGCGGCATCCTCTTCACGGTCGTCCAGCGGATCGCCGAGGTGGCGCGGGTGGACCGCGTGTCGGTCGTCCTCGTGCGTGAGCAGGGGCAGATCGGCTACGTCGTCGCCGCTTCGGACGACGAGAACCTGCGCGACCTTCCGATCGACCTCGCCAAGTACCCCGAGATCCAGCAGGTGCTCACGAGCGGCCAGCCGCTGGTCATCCCCGACGCCGCGACCCACCCGCTCCTCGAGATCGTCCGCCACGACGCCCACGCGCGCACGTTCAGCTCGCTGGCGATCTTGCCGATCCTCTACGAAGGGCGCCCGATGGGGGTCCTCTTCCTGCGCGCGAAACAAAGCCTCGCGCTCGGCGACCACGAGATCGCTCTCACGCGCACGGTCGCCAGCGCCATGGCGATCGCGCTCCGCAACGCGCGCGTCCTCCAGTCGCTGCGCGATCAGACCCAGCAGGTCACCGTCGCCCGCTTCGAAGCCGAGCGCCGCCTCCGCTCGCTCCAGCGCTACGCCGACTTCTTCGAGAGCTCCGCCGACGGCATCGTGGTCATCGACGCCGAGGGGCGCCTGCTCTTCTCGAACCCGAAGGCGCGCGCGATCTCGATGTTCGACGAGGCCGAGGTCCGCGGGCGCAAGCTCGGAGAGCTCTTCCCGGAGGAGGACGCCAAGAAGCTCGCCGACCTCCGCGCCGGCTTCGCGAAAGGCTCCTACCCGCAAGCGATCGACCTCCGCATCCGGCGTCGCGACGGCGTCATCCTCACGCTCAGCGTGAACTTCAACTCGGTCCTGCGCGAAGAGGGGGCCATCCTCTGCAGCTTCCGCGACGTGACCGAGGAGCGCGCCGTCGCGGCCGAGCTCACCAAGACGAAGGACTTCCTGCAGCGGGTCATCGACTCCTCGGTCGACGCGATCATCAGCGCGGACATGACGGGCACCGTTCTCCTCTTCAACCGCGCCGCCGAGCGCATCTACGGCAAGTCGCAGTCGGAGATGATCGGGAGCGACGTCCGCAAGATGTACCCCGAGGGGGTCGCGCAGCAGATCATGCGCGCGATGCGCAACGGGAGCGGTCGCATCGAAGGGCTGAAGACCGACATCGTCGACGCCCAGGGGGAGCGCGTCCCCGTGCTCATCTCGGCGTCCCTCATCCTCGACGGCACGACGTCCGTGGGGAGCGTCGGCATCTTCACCGATCTGCGCGAGCGGATGCGGATGGAGAAGCGCCTCGCGCAGGCGCAGGAGCAGATCATCGCGCAGGAGCGTCAGGCGATCATCGCCGAGCTCGCCGGAGCCGCGGCGCACGAGCTGAACCAACCGCTCACGAGCGTGATGGGCTACGCCGAGCTCCTCAAGCGGAAGCTCGGCAACGACTCGGCCGCGATCAACGCGGCCGAGGTCATCTACAACGAGGCCGAGCGCATGGCGGAGATCGTCCGCAAGATCGGCAAGATCACCAAGTACGAGACGAAGTCGTACGTGGGGCGCGCGCGCATCCTCGACCTCGACAAGGCCACGGAGTCAGAGCCCGGAGCGACCCCCGCGCGCGAGAGCGCCGGGCCGACGAGCGATGCAAAGTAAGCGCGACACGCTCCCCGAGGGGGTCGACCCCGGCAGCGCGTCGAGCACGCCGCCGGCGCGCGAGTCCGCGGAGCGGGTGACGGTCTCGTCGCTGCCGAAGAGCGCCGAGGCGGTGACGGGGAGGCGGCCGCGCGTCGAAGCAGGCGAGCTCCCCGCGCGATCGATCGAGCGCCTCCTCGCGCTCTGGACGGAGCTCCCCGTCGCCGAGGGGGAGAGAGCCGTCACGCGCGCCGTCGTCGACGCGATCGCGTCCCTTCTCCCGGACGCGCTCGTGGGGGCGTGCCTGGTGCCGACGCTCGGGCTTCAAGAGGTGATCCGCGCGTCGGAGGTCACGGAAGAGCGCGCAGCCGGCGGCACGGACCCGACGCGCATCTTCCTGGGGGCGAGCTACGAGCGCGTTGTCCCGTTCGAGCCGGGGGGGTCGACGCTCCATGTTGCCGGTGAGGACGCTTCGTACGAAGACGATCAGTCGCCGTCGAGCATGCTCTTGGCGCGCGCGGCGGCGGTTGCGCGGCGGGGGCTCGAGCTCGCGCGGATCCAGGCGCACGCGAGCGAGGCGCTCGCCGAGGCGCGGAGCCTGAACACGCACATCGCGCAGGCGGAGAAGCTCGCGTCGCTCGGGCAGATCGCGGCGGGGGTCGTCCACGAGCTGAACAACCCGCTCACGTCGATCGTCGCGTACACGGACTACTTGATCCGCAAAGCGGGGAGCCGCCCCGGCGGCCCCGACGCGGACGAGGTCGATCGCCTGAAGCGCATCAGCGAGTCGGCCGGGCGCATGCTCCGCTTCACGCGCGATCTCGTCAGCTACGCGCGCCCCTCGAGCGAGACCCCCGTGGCGGTCTCCGTGCACCTCGTGATCGACCAGGCGATCGCGTTCTGCGAGCACGTCCTCGCGGGGGCCAACGTCACGGTCACCCGCTGCTTCGCCGCCGACCTCCCCTCGGTGCGCGGCAAGCCCGAGCAGCTCGCGCAGATCTTCGTGAACCTCGTCACGAACGCATGCCATGCGATGGGCGCCGCGGGCGGAACGCTCACGGTGACCACGCGCGAGGAGGGGAGCGTCGTCTGGATCGAGCTTGCGGACACGGGGCACGGCATCCTCCCGGAGCACGTGCCGCAGGTCTTCACGCCGTTCTTCACGACGAAGACGAGCGGCGCGGGGACCGGGCTCGGTCTCGCGATCGTGAAGAGCATCCTCGACGGCCACGGCGGCACCATCCGCGCGACGAGCGACGGCGCGCACGGCGCCACGTTCACGGTCACGCTGCCGGCCGAGACTCGCTGAGCTTCTTCCCGTTCGCCGCGTTCGTCTCGTTCGTCCCCTCCGCGTTCGCCGCACCGCCGTCCCACGACCACCGGTCGATGAGCCACGGTCCCGGCGCGGCGAGCGGATCGTCCTTGCCGATGACCCACGCGTCGATCCTCCCGTCCGGCGCGACGCGCATCCGCACGAAGTGCTTGAAGCCTGGGTGCCCCAGCACGGTGAAGGCCTGCTGCAGCTCGATCCCGGTGATCGCGAGCGTCGCCAGGAAGAGCCCGAAGACGAGCGAACCGAGGAACGCGTACCCCACGAGCACCGCCGTCTCCCGCTCGAAGAGCGGCACCACGCGCGGCATGATCAGCGCGAGCCCCCACGGCATGAGCCCGAGGACGAGCGCGTACGGTACTGCGAGGACCAGGACGCGCGCAGGGTGGTTTCGCTGGTGTCCCGCGATGCCGTAGAGGAGGACGGCGATCCCGATCGTGACGAAGATCGTCGCGCCACGGTACGCGACGCGCCCCGCTTCGAACCCGGCGCCGAACTCGAGCGACGCCAGGATCGCGAGCGCGATGTGCACGAGGTACCCGGCGCGTCCAAGCATCAGCTTCAGCGGCATCTGCACGACGAGCGCGCGCGTCGTCGGTCCGTCCGGATACGCGCACGCCGCCGCGCCAATCGCCGGCGGAGTGATTCGTGTCCCGTGGAGGAAAGCCCCGCCCCCCCCGGCGATGACGCTGAGCGCCCGCCCGCCGGTCCCCATCGGGCGGCGCTCGTAGTGGTGGAGATCGCCCGAGAGGTAAAGGAGGCGATCGCGGTCGAAGCTGAGCTTGCACGCCGAGAGCATTCGCGCGCCGTTGTCGTACCTCTCCCCGAAGGCGATCGCCGGATCCGGGGCGATGAACCAGATGCGCGCGTCCTGCCCGATCGCACGCCGACGGTCCTGGAAGTAGGCCCGCTGCCGGAAGTCGAGCCTCCCCAGCTGCCGATCGGCGCCCCACAGATCGAGCCCCGGCGCGAGGGGGAGCGCCCAGTAGCTCGACTCCTGGATGGCCTCGTACCCGTCGAGCGCGAGACGCCGGCGTCGCGCGACCTTCGTGCCGCGGAAGAATGCGGTCACGCTCCGCCCCGCGTCCGCGAGGATGCGCAGCGTGCCTCCGACTTCGTCCAGGTGGAGCCCTCGCGCGACGAGCCCCACCTTGCGCCCGCGTCGCGTCGCACGTCGAGCTTCGCCCGGGCGGAGCGACTCGATCGTCCGCTCGGCCGAGCGGGGTCGTCTCCGGAAGAACCGCCCGAAGCCGTCGAGCCCGTCGTACCAGTCGTGGTTCCCGGGAATCCCGAGGAGGATGCGCGGGCCCGGATAGTCGTCTTCGCCCCGCACCTCGCGCAGCACCTCGTTCCACGGCGCTACAACGCGACGGAAAATCTCCTCCGCCGTCGCCACGGGGTAGGCGGTGTCGCCACCGAAGAGGAGCACATCCCCTCGTGGCAGGATCAGGTCGGCCCCGTCCTCTTCCACCACGAACCGGCTGAACACCATGCGCGCGACCGCCGAGCTCACGTCGCGGTCGTCGCCCGTGTCCGCGACGAAGTCGATCCAGAGCGGCCCCCCTTTGGCCTCGAGGAGCGTCTCGCGGTTCACGCCAGGCGCCTCCTGGTGTGGACCACGCCGCAGCTCCGCTGCGGACGTGCCGTCGAGATTCAGCGTCTTGAGCGCGTTCTCGAGCAGCTCTTGCGGTGACAGCGGCCGCATCCAGTCGCGCGAATCGACCGACTCGCTCGCGATGGCCGTAGCGATGAAGTTACGGAAGTGCCCGAAGAGCGAGGTCGCCCCATACCAGCGAATGGCATAGGGGGGGTGGGCTCCTTGCTTGTAGACGAGCGGCGCCGCGCGATCGCCTCGCGGCACGAGCCGTACGGGGCGAACGGAGGGGTTGGGGGCCGTCATCAGAACGCGAGCTTTACACTCGTCTCCGCGGTCGGCTACCGTTTCCCTTGCCCAGCCCGATGGCCCATGCCCGGAGCCCCATGACCCCCGCGAAGCGCCCGTTGCCAGGTGCAAACCGCGCCGCGCTTCGCGCGGAGGCGTCGGCGCGACGCTCATACCCCGGACGCGTCAGACGGGTGGCGCTCTCGTCGGCGACTCTCTTCGCGCTCACCGCTGCCGGGGCGGCTCTCGCGGGGCCGGTGAAGGGGCGCATCGCCGGTCAGGAAAAGCTCGTCCCCGACGTGTACGCCGAGTCCGCGAAGCCCGACGCGCATCGCTACGCCTGGCGTGAGCCGTCCCCCACGGTCCGCGGCGAGTTCCGTACGCTCTTCGCCAACCCGCTCCGCGACATCTGCATCGCCGCCGTCGAGAGCGCCGCGGCCCCCGCGCACGAGCCCATCCTCATCAAGATCACTGGCGGCCGAACGATCCCGACGACGATCGCCGTCGCTCCCGGCACGCGCCTCGCGTTCGAAAACCGCGACCCCTTCCCCCATCGCCTCTACCAGGTCGGCAGCACCACCTGGCATGCGGAGGTCATCAACTCGGCGGCGCGCCGCGAGTGGACCGCTACGGGCGCCGGCCGCTTCGAGTTCCGAGACGAGCTCTTCCCGAGCGTGCGCAGCTACGTGGTCGTCGATCCGGGGGTCGTCGACATCGCGTACCCGGGTCACGACGGCGCGTTCGCGTTCGGCGCGCTCCCGCCGGGCGACTACGTGCTCAAGGCGTTCTTCCAGGGGAAGGTCGTCGGCAAGCCGGTGGCCGTCACCGTGAAGGGGGCGCTGCTCGTCGATCTCAAGGAGGCGCTCAACGTGGGCGAGGGGGGCCAATGATGCTCCTGTCCCGCGCCTGGTACGTGGTCCTCGCCATCGTGATGGCGGCGGGGCTCTACGTCGTCTTCCTGGCCGTGGGACAGTACAACCGGCGCAACTCGGTCGCGATGAACGAGGAGCTCGCGAGCGACAGCCAGGTCATCGGCTGGCAGCTCCAGATCGACTCGCGGCGTCGCCTCGACGCGTTGCTCGTCGGCGCCGTCGACAAGGGGGTGCAGGACGCGCTCGTCAGCGCGAACGGCAAGGAGCCGGTCCCTCGCCCCGCGAAAGACGCCGCGAAGCGCGCGCTCAGCTCCATCGCAGAGAAGCTCCCCGCGGACTACAAGGAGGACATCCTCTTCGCCGTCGATCGCGACGGCCGCGTCGTCGGGCAGTCCGGCTTCGACATGGCGACGGAGGACATGGAGCTCGGCGGCTACGCCGCGGTCTTCGACGCCCTCCACGGCTTCCTCCGCGATGACACCTGGGTCCTCGGCGGCAAGATGTACCGCGTCGTCGCCCGGCCGGTGGAGTTCGACGTGACGCAGGCTCCGGCGGGCGCCATCGTCGGATTGAAGACGGTCGACCCGGCGTTCGCGAAGGACATCGCGCACCGCACGCGCGCGAACGTGGCGTTCTACGCCAACGGCCAGCGGGTCGCGTCGGCCATCCAAGAGGGCTTCGACTCGGCGGCGATGGATCAAGTCGCGTCGAAGCTCGGCGACCTCGCCTCCGACAAGGCCTACACCGACTCGGGGCACTCCGAGGTTCACAACCTGTCCGACACCGTCGGCGCGATGTACGGCCGCCTGTACGGCGACGCCTGGGATCTCGGCGGGGGTTACGCGGTCGCGCGCACGCGCGCGGTCATCGATGGCCCGATGGGGTTCATCAAGGGGGCCGACGACAAGGACAAGGCCAACGTCAACTGGCTCCTCCTCGGCGCCGCGCTCCTCGGCGGCGCGTTCCTCGGGATCGTCTTCACGTACCTGGAGCACACGGTGCCGGTGGGCGAGATCGCGCGGCAAGCCGCGGCCTTCAAGCGAGGTGAGCTCGAGTTCTTCCAGCTCCCGCGCATTCGCGGTGCGTTCCGCGTGATCGCGCAGGACGTGAACGCAGGGCTCGAGCGCGTCGTCGAGAAGGGGGGAGGGGTCGCGCGGCGTCCGGCCGATCTCGAGCAGATCCTCGGCCCCGTCCCGGCCCAGCCTGCGATGAGCGCCTTCGCGCTCCCTGGTTCGGGGCAAGATCGCGGCTCGCAGCCAGGAATCGTCCCCCCGTCGCATGTGTCACGTCCGGGCTCTGCCCCCTCGTCCCCCGGCGGTGGCCCGCGACCCGCGCCCGCGGCGCCGCCTGGTCCGCTCTTCCCCGCGCCCGCCGCCGTGACGGCGGCATCCGCGTTCAACGCCCCCACCCCGATGGCGCAGGTCCAAGCGGGTCCCGTCCCCGCCCCGGCTCCGCGCCCTGCCCCTGCTCCGCCCCCTGCGGCGAAGCCCCCTCCCCCCGCCGCCGGCGCACGCCCCGGCCCTGCTCCCCCCCCTCCGCCCCCCCCGCCGATGCCGCCGGGCGACGAGTCGGAGGACGAAGAAGCGACGATGGTGGCGGCGATCCCGGCCGAGGTCCTCGCGGCGGCGACGGGCGAGCACAAGGCGTCGGAGGACACGGCGGAGTGGATGAGCGTGTACGAAGACTTCATTCGTACGAAGAAGCAGTGCGGCGAAGCGACCGACGGCCTCACGTTCGAGAAGTTCCAGCACACGCTGAAGAAGAACCGCGATGCGTTGATCTCGCGCCATCACTGCAAGCGCGTGCGCTTCTCGGTCTACGTGAAGGAAGGGCGCGCCTCGCTCAAGGCGACGCCCGTGAAGGATTGACGAAAGCGGCACGGAGTCACTTGCGAAGAGCGCGAGCGACGCGAACCAGGCTACAAGCTAGCGAGCTAGACAAGACGGGAGTGGACGGGCACATGCGAACCTCGATGCGTGTACGGCTCGGGCTGGGCCTTTCACTGGCAGCGTTCTTTGGAGCGCGCGGCGCGTCGGCGACGACGGTCCTGGAGATGGGGGAGAACGGCTCCGAGCAGATGGCGCGCGGTGGCGCTTGGGTCGCCCGCGCGAGCGATCCGCTCGCCGCCTTCTACAACCCGGCGGGGCTCGCAGGGCAGGAGACGCGACTCTTGCTTCAGGGGAACATCAACATCCAGAGCACCTGCTTCTCGCGGTTCAAGGCGGTCAACGACGGGACCTCGGAGGACGGAAACCTCAGCTCCGCGAACTCCACGGTTCAACCAGGGACCAGCGGCTTCCCGCAAGTGTGCAACAGCTTCTCGCCGACGGCGACGACCCTCCTCGTCCCGCAGCTCGCGTTCACCTACCGGGTCACGCCGCGTCTCGGGATCGGTCTCGCGATCGTCACGCCGAGCGCCGCGCCGGCGTCGCAGACCTGGCCGACCACGGTCGACGGCGGGCCGGCGCCCCAGCGCTACTTGCTCCTGAGCGCGACGACCGTCGTCGTCACGCCGACGCTCGGCGTCGGTTGGGAGCCGATCGATCGCCTCCGTATCGGCGCGGCCTTCGTCTGGGGTATCGCGAGTGTCGACTTCCAGAACGACTCCTGGGGTACAAACAGCGGCAGCACTGCGCAGAACGCCCAAGGAGCGTGGGGCGTGACGCCCGGCTCGCCTTCCGCGGGGAGCCCGACGCAGAACGGATCGAACGACGTCCACGGCGAGCTCAACGTCTCGCAGTACTTCATCCCCGGCTTCACGGCCGGCGCGATCTGGAGCCCCACGGACAACCTCGACATCGCGGGTTGGTACAAGTTCATGTCGTCGATCAACGCCTCCGGGAGCGTCAAGGTCACCTACCCGCCGGGGGGTAACGGGAACATCACCGACACGAGCTACGCCAATTGCTACAACCAGAACCCAGGGGCCCCGAACCTCTGCAAGGCCAACGACGTCACCGTCAACGTCCCCATCCCGATGGAGGCCAAGGTCGGCTTTCGCTTCCACCAGCCGCGCGCGGGGGTCGAGCAGGCGCATCGCCGCGATCCGATCGCCACGGACGTCTTCGACCTCGAAGCCGATCTCACTTGGGCGAACGACAGCGCGTTTCAGCAGATCGGCATTGCGCTCCCGAACCCCCCCATCCCGGTGAACACGGGGGGAAACACGAACCTCGTTACTCTCCCGACGAACGCGAGCGTCCCTCACGAGTTTCAGGACGTCTGGGGGGTGCGGATCGGGGGCGACGTCAACGTCTTCCCCGACAAGTTCGCGATCCGCGGCGGCGGGTACTACCAGACCGCCGCGCAGCCGAATCAGTACTCCCAGTACCAAAACATCGACTTCGCAGGTCAGTGGGAGTTCGGGCTCGCTCTCGGGTTCACGACCCGCATCTACCTCGACGGAATCATCAGCAGCGCCTCGAAGACGTCGGCGATCGAGCTGTCGGCCGGCTTCGGTCATACGTTCGTCGGCACGAGCCAGTACATCACGACGAACCCGCAGCAATCTCAGCTGACGGGAGTCCACGGACTGGCCGGCACGCAGTGCAACACCTCGGTGGCGGGCAACAGCTCGGTTCCGAACGCAGCAGGGTATTGTTCGGACGGGGTCCAGTCGAACCGCACGGAGTGGCCGGTGAACCTCGGAACGATCACGAACTCGTTCAACCAGATCAACCTCGGCGCGACGTACCGCTTCTAGCCGACCGTTCGCGTCCGTTGACGGAGAGGGGCTGCCACGCGCCGCCCGCGGGCCCTATACTCCACGCCCCATGGCGAACCCCCGCAAAGTCATCATCATCGGCTCCGGCCCCGCCGGCCACACGGCCGCGATCTACGCCTCGCGCGCGAACCTGAAGCCCCTGATGTTCGAAGGCCTGGTCCGCGGCGGCATCGCCGGCGGGCAGCTCATGATCACGAACGACGTCGAGAACTACCCCGGCTTCCCCGCGAAGGTCACCGGGCCCGATCTGATGGCAGCGTTCCGCGCGCAGTCGGAGCACCAGGGGGCCGAGATCCGGACCGAGGACGTGAACAAGGTGGACTTGTCGAAGCGTCCCTTCCGCGTCTGGGCCGGCGACGACAACGAAGAGCACACCGCCGAGACGCTGATCATCGCCACCGGCGCGCAGGCGAAATGGCTCGGGATGGAGAGCGAGCATGCGCTCAAGGGGAAGGGGGTCAGCGCCTGCGCGGTGTGCGACGGCGCCATCTTCCGCGGCCAGGACGTGATGGTCGTCGGCGGCGGCGACACGGCGATGGAAGAGTCGATGTACCTCTCCGGCTTGTGCAGCAAGGTTCACCTCGTCCATCGCCGCGACGAGTTTCGCGCGAGCAAGGCGATGCAGGATCGCGTCCTCAAGAACGGGAAGATCCAGGTCCACTACAACACCGGCATCGACGAGGTCCTCGACGTCTCCAAGGGGGAGGTCACCGGCGTGCGGGTGCGCAACCTGAAGACCGACAAGCTCTCCGAGATCGCAGTAACCGGGTTCTTCGTCGCCATCGGCCACACGCCCAACACCGACCTCTTCGCCGGCCAGCTCGACCTGCACGACAACGGCTACATCCGCACCAAGCCCGGTACCACCCAGACGAGCGTTCCCGCGGTGTTTGCCGCGGGGGACGTCCAGGACTTCGTGTACCGCCAGGCGGTTACGGCGGCGGGGAGCGGCTGCATGGCGGCGCTCGAGGCGGAGCGGTGGCTCGCCGCAAACTCGAGCCATTGAGGCCATTCACGGGGCCGACCGACGGAACCTGGACCATACGCCGGGCGCGAGAGTAGTCTCGAAGCCCAGCGACCGATGAACGCCGCCCATGCCTCCACGGCTTCGGAGCGCGAAGACCAGCTCGCCAAGGTCCCATTCTTCGACGGGCTGACGCGCGAGGCGTTCCAGGTCATCGCGCAAGTGACGACAGAGGAGACGCATGCCCTCGGCACGCGGATCTTCCAGTACGGCGATCCGGGCGACAAGCTCTTCATCATCCTCGAGGGGAAGGTCCGCATCTCGCGCGAGGTCGCAGGAATGGGCGAAGAGGCGCTCGCCGTCCTCGGCCCCGGGCAGGTCTTCGGCGAGATGGCCCTGCTCGACGAATCGCCCCGCTCGGCCGATGCCCGCGCGCACGAGCGGTGCAGGCTTCTCGTGATCACGCGCGACGCGTTCGAGGACCTTCTCTTCATGCACAAAGACCTCGCCTACGAGGTTCTCTGGGCGAGTGTCCGGATGCTCAGCGCGCGCCTGCGCGAGACGAACGACAAGCTGACGTTCTTGTCGACGAGTGGGAAGTTCTGACCCTAGAAGGCGTGAGCCAATGCGCTCACCCAGGCCCGCCTTCTTCTTCCCGCTCCTCCCCGTTCTCGTTCTTTCGGCAGCGTGCGGTGGTGCCGCGTCGCCCGGTCCCGCGTCTCCCGCTGCCGGTTCTTCCGCCCCCGCAAGCGCTCCTCCCCCGAGCGGCGCTCCTGGCGCCGGCGGCGCGGCCACGTTCGGCGACGAGAGCTTCAAGGGGCCGATGAAGTCCTACGCCCCCACCACGATGGTGGCAGACCTCAAGGCGCTCGGCCTCGACCCGGGCGCGCTCCCCCCCATGGACCAGCTCCCCCCTGAGACGCTGCGCAAGGTGATGAAGACCTTCACCAAGACCCTCGGCGCCCGCTGCGACGACTGCCACGTCGCGCGCGACTTCGCGGCCCCCACGCCGCGCAAGGCGATCACCCTAGGAATGTGGAACCACCTGGTCCGCGACCTCTCCGCGAAGGACGGCGGCCCCGTCTACTGCGACTCCTGCCATCAGGGGGCGCTGACGCCTCTGCTCGACCGCCACAACGATCGTGCGCTTGGCCTGTGGATGGACGCCAACTACGTCACTCCGCTCAAGCGTCGCGACGGCAAGAGCCACGACTGCTCGACGTGCCACAGCGATCCTTTCGAGGGGCACTTCATGAAAACCTGGGCCTCTGCGCCGACGTCCAAATGAACCGGGCGCATTCGTTCTCGCTGCGCGCCGCGGCAGGTAGGCGGATGCGGCGAGGGCCGCGAGCGCAAGAAGGCTCCGTTTCCGCCTAATCGCGGCGCTGCCGGCTAGTGGCGATAGGGAAATGTGCGATTCTTTTGACGGCGTGACGTGCGTTCAGTAACCTTGCCCCCGACATGCAAGGCCTGACGCAACGCCAACAAATGGTCCTCGACTTCATCCGCCAGTCGATCACAGACCGCGGCTATCCCCCCACCCTGCGCGAGATCGGCGCTCGGATGGGCATCCGCTCGACGAACGGCGTGAACGACCACCTGCGCGCGCTCGAGCGGAAGGGCTACCTCACGCGGGAGGACATGAAATCGCGCGCCCTGCGTCCCACGGGGTTGGGGGGAAACGGGCATGCGACCGAGCTCGCCCCCGGCCTTGCCGCCCTCCCCGCAAACGACGACGATCTCGTCGAGATCCAGATCCTCGGCCGCGTGGCGGCTGGGCTCCCCCTCTTCGCGGAAGAGCACGTCATCGACACGGTCCGGATCGACCGCGGTCTCCTCAAGGGGGGGCGCGAGGTCTTCGGCCTGCGGGTCCAGGGGGACTCGATGATCGACGCCGGAATCCTCAGCGGCGACTACATCTTCGTCCGGAAGCAGCTCACGGCAAGCCGTGGCGACATCGTCGTCGCGCTCATCGGCGACGAAGCGACCGTGAAGTACTTCTACCCAGAAAAGGACTACGTCCGCTTCCAGCCGGCCAACAAGACGATGGCTCCCATCCTGGTGCGCGCGGTCGACTTCAAGCCGACAATGCTCCTCGGCGTGGTCGTCGGTGTCTTTCGCCGTCTGTAGCCAGTGAACCGCGCTTGACCCCGATCGTTCGCGGGCGATACGGTCACCTCAGCGTGATGCGTATCCGCCTGATCGCGACGTGTCTCGTCCTCGCGGTGGCATCCACCACGACCGCGTGCGGCGGCGTTTATTACGCCGCGACCGTGAACGCGGCCTCGTCTCGGCTCGAAGAGGCGCGTGAAGTAGGCGCCGAGCAGCTCGCGCCGTACGAGTACTACTACGCGAAAGCCCACCTCGAGCAGGCGCAGGTCGAGGCGAGCGAGGGGAGCTACGGGGACGCGGCCAACTTCGCCGAGTCGGCGGACGAGTTCGCCGGCAAGGCGATCGATCTCGCGCAGTCGGCGCACAAGGCGGCGGGTCGCGAATGATGGGAAGGGGCGCCGTTGCCCGGCGCAAGCTCGGGCTGTCTCTCTCGTCCCTCGCGACGGCGGCGTTCGTGCTGGCGGGGTGCTCCCAGGGGCCCGTCTTGCGTGGGCGGGTGAAGGGGCTCGAGAGCGTCGTCGCGCAGGCGGAGAAGAACGGCGCGGTGAAGTGCGCGCCGCGGGAGCTCGCGTTGGCCCGGTCGCACCTGGAGTTCGCGAGCGTCGACCTGAGCCAAGGGCAGATGTCCAACGCGCTCGGGCATCTCGCGATCGCGGAGCCGAACGCTCAGGCTGCGCTTGCGGAGAGCCCCGCCGACAAGTGCTCCGAGCGCGGCTTCGTCGAGATCCCTGGCGACCGAGACGGCGACGGCTTCCCCGACAGCGACGATTCCTGCCCCGACGAGCCCGAGACCTGGAACGGCTTCGACGACAACGACGGCTGCCCCGACGATCCGGACACCGACAACGATCGCGTGACCGACTCCCACGACAGCTGCATCATCGAGCCCGAGGATCGCGACGGCTACCTCGACGACGACGGTTGCCCCGATCTCGACAACGACTCCGACGGGATTCCCGACGCGGTCGACAAGTGCCCGAACCAGGCCGAGGACATGGACGGCTGGCAGGACGAGGACGGCTGCCCCGATCCGGACAACGACTCCGACACGGTGCTCGACCTCGACGACTTCTGCCCGAATACGCCAGGCCCCCCCGGCGGCGATCGCCCGGGCTGCCCGAAGAAGAACCAGCTCGTCGTCGTGACCGCGAACGAGATCCGCATCACGCAGCAGATCCACTTCGCGTTCAACAAGGCCACCATCCTGAAAGACTCGTGGCCGATCCTCGACGCCGTGGCGCAGGTTCTTCGCGAGAACCCCGCGATGCGGATCGAGATCCAGGGGCACACGGACAACGTCGGCAACGGGGACTACAACCTGAAGCTCTCGCAGTCGCGTGCGGACGCCGTCAAAAAGTACCTCACGAGCCACGGAATCCCCGGCGACCGTCTGACCGGGAAGGGTTTCGGGGCGACGCAGCCCATCGTCCCGAACAGCACAGACGCAAACCGGGCGCTCAATCGGCGCGTGCAATTCATTCGTACCGAGTCGCGCCCGTAGCCCTGCGCGGCGGGGGCGCTTTCGTACGGCGACGACAGCGCTGGAACCGCTGTCAGGGAGACGCGGTTTATCCGACAAAGCGCGGCGAAATCGTTGTATGGCCCGAGTGGCTGAAGGAGAACCTCCGCGTGCATTATCGACTCGCGCTTTTCGTCTCCCGAACTTCTCGTGCCTTTCGCGCCTGTGCTTCGCAGCGGGCGGTCTCGATCGCGCTCGTGCTCGCGCTTCTCGCCGTCGCTCGCCCCGCGCACGCGGACGCCAAGACGGAGGCTGCCGCAAAGGCGCTCCAGAACAAGGCGATGCAGGAGGACTACCTCGCCACCGACTTCGACAAGGCGCTCGAGAAGCTGAATCAGGCGGCTACGAAGTGCGGCGAGAAATGCTCGAGCATCGTCAAGGCGCAGATCAAGCGCGACGTCGGCGTCGTCCAGGTCGCAAAGCAAAACCACGAGGCCGCGGTCGGCGCGTTCACCGAGGCCCTAAAGGCCGACTCGAACGTCCAGCTCGATCCGGACACGCGGACGAAGGACGTCGACGCGGCATGGGCCGAGGCGAAGAAGCAGGCCGGATCCGGTGGCGCCGCAGCAGGCCCTCCGCCCGCCGGCGACTTCACGATGCAGCCTGCGCCCGAGACGCTCTCGCACACGCCGCTCGACGTCTACGGCGAGTACTCCGGGACCGAGCAGCTCGCGAAGGTGGTCCTCAAGTACAAGGGCTTCGGGATGCCCGACTGGAAGACCGTCGAGATGAAGTCGATGGGAGAGAACAAAGGGTGGGGGGCGGAGATCCCCTGCGCCGACGTCGCCGACGGCGACATCCTCTACTACCTGCAAGGCTTCAACGCGGCGAACGACCCGGTTGCCACGAGCGGCGATCGAAACAACCCGTTCCACACCACCGCGAAGCGCGGCTTCGCGGGTGAGGTGCCTCACTTCCCTGGGAAGGAGGCCCCCAAGCAGTGCGCCGAAACGGGCGATTGCCCGCCGGACTTCCCCGGCTGCAAGAAGCCCGCGACGGAGGCCGAGAACCCCGACGCGAATCTCAAGGACGAGGGGCAGGACTGCGAAGAGAACAGCGAGTGCAAGAGCGACAAGTGCGGTGAGGACAAGACCTGCAAAGGGGGGTCGAAGAAGTCGGGGAAGCGGAAGAAGTTCTGGATCGGCCTCGCGGGGTCGATCGACTTCGTCGACATTCCGAGCGGGACGGACGTCTGCCTCTTGACGTCGAGCGCGACGCCGGTGGCGAGCGCGAACGGGTACTACTGCACCGTCAACGGTCAGGACTTTCCGACGCGCGGTGGGAACGGGCAAGAGGACCTCGACATCGTGAAGGGGAAGTCCGACACCGTGTCGCCCGGGTTCGCTCCCGGGAACGTTCGCGTTCTCCTGTCGTTCGACTACGCGGCGACGTCGAACCTGATGATCGGTGTGCGTCTCGGGTACGCGGCGAACACGTACAACGGGCAGTCGGCGAGCTCGGGCGTTGGGCCATTCCACGGGGAGCTCCGCGGGACGTACGTGATCGGGAAGGACGCGCTCGACAAGAAAGGGATCGCCCCGTACGCGATGATCGGCGCGGGGGTCGCGCAGTATTCCGCGCAGGTCGGCGTGACGGTGATTTCCCAGGCCCCCTCGGGCAAGAACTTCGGGGGGACGAATAGCCCGATCCCCCCCCCTTGCGCGGCTACCGATACGAGCTGCACGACGGTCGCGCAGGCCTGGAACGTCGGGGGGCCGGGCTTCGCGTCGCTGGGCGCCGGGATCCGCTTTGCGTTCACGCCGAGCATCGCGCTGCTCTTCGGACCCCGGTTCAACGTGTCCTTTGGCTCGGCCTCCACCCTCATCTCGATCAGTCCCGAGCTCGGGCTGCAGTTCGGGTTCTAGCCGTCGAGACCGAGGCGCGCGGTCCCAGTGCGGGCCCGGCAACGGCCCCCCAGGTAGGCCAGGTAGGGGAGTCTCCCCCTCACCGACCCGTCATGCTGGCGCACTGGCCGCCGCGCGGCGTATCCTGAGGTCTTGCAGACCGGGAATTACTCGCAGGTCATCGACGGCAAGTACCAGCTCGTCCGGAAGCTCGGCGAGGGGGGAATGGGCGCCGTCTACGAGGGGCGACACCTCGGCACCGCGCGGCGCGTGGCCGTGAAGGTCATCTCGACCGAGTCGCTCTCGAAGAGCCACGAGGTCGTGAGCCGCTTCCAGCGCGAGGCGATGGCGAGCGGCGCGATCGAGTCGCAGTACATCGCACACGTTCTCGACACCGGGATCGATCCGCAGACCGGCAGCCCGTACATGGTCATGGAGCTGCTCGTCGGCGAAGACGTCGAGCAGGCGCTGAAGCGCATCGGGCCATTCTCGCCGGAGCTCGCGCTTCGCGTGATCGCCCAGGCGTGCCTCGGGCTGCAGAAGGCGCACGAAGCGAACGTCGTTCACCGCGACATCAAGCCGGCGAACATCTATCTCACGCGGCGCGACGGCGGCGAGATCGTCGCGAAGATCCTCGACTTCGGCATCGCAAAGATGAAGAGCGAGGGGTTCGCGAGCACCGAGGGCAAATCGCTGACGCGCACCGGGACGATGCTCGGCTCGCCGCTGTACATGTCGCCCGAGCAGGCGCTCGGCAGGAAAAACATCGATCACCGGACGGATATCTGGTCGCTGGGTGTCGTCTTGTACGAGGCGCTTGCGGGGAAGGCGCCGCACACGGACGCCGAGACCATCGGCGAGCTGATCGTCAACATCTGCCACAAGCCCGCGCCGCACATTCAAGACGTCGCGCCGTGGATCCCGCCGCAGATCGCGGCGATCGTTCACCGGGCACTGGCGCTCGATCCCGCGGCGCGCTTCCAGACGATGGCCGACATGTTCGCCGCGATTCGATCGTTTCTCCCCAATGGTCATACGCTCGACGAGTCGATGTTCGTGACGCTCTCGCCCCAGGCGCGCGATCTCGCCACGTCGCGGCTCGCGCTCGCCGCGTCGATGCAGCGGTCGATCCCCGGCGAGGAGATCGGCATCGGCCCCGCGGCCGTGCGTACCGGGCAGGGGTTCGTGTCGACGGGCGGGACGCAGAGAACGTCGACGACATCGGGTGTGGCGGGTGACGAGGAGCAACCGCAGGTTCCGAAGGCGACCGTCCCGCTCTGGATCGTGTGGCCGATGGTCGCAGCGCTCGTCACCGGGATCGGCGTCGCCGCCGTCGTTGTCGTGCATCGGATGGGGGGGAGCCCTCCGGTCGAGCCCACCACGGCCGCTGCGCCACCGCCGACGGCGACGACTGCACCCCCCGCGACCGTGCTCGCGCCGCTCGCACCCGCTCCTGCTGCCACGGGCGCCCCGAGCGTGACACTCGACTCGCTCCCGCGAAGCGGGGATCAGGGGCACTCGCACCCTGCGCCCCCGAGCGGCGGGGGGCATCACAACGCCCCCCCTCCGGCAACGCCCCCCGCGGTCGGGAAGCCCCCGCCTGTCGCCGCCCCCCCTCCCCCGGTGGCCGCTCCCCCGACCCCCGCGGCGGCTCCCGCCGCCGCGCCTGCAAAGAATTGCGATCCGCCGTACACGGTAGACCGCGCAGGCATCAAGCGCGCGAAGCCGGAGTGCCTATAGAGGACCCAGCTTTTTCGGAGGTGGCTTTCACATGTCGAGTCTCAAGGCGATGGCCGTCGTTGGTTTCGCGTTTGTTCTTTTCGCGCCCGTCAGCGCGCACGCGGATAACTCCTGTTCCGATGCGTACGCGCGCGCTCAGGAGCTCCGCTCGAAGCGCAAGCTGATCGGCGCGCGGGAGGCGCTCCGCATCTGCTCGCAGTCGAACTGCCCGGGGTTCATCGTCAAAGACTGCACGAGCTGGCTCGACGAGGTCCAGGCGAGCTTGCCCTCCGTCGTTCCGATCGCGACCGATGCCGCGGGGAACGACCTCACGGGGGTCAAGGTCTCGATGGATGGGCAGGTCCTCATGGAGTCGAGCGACGGTCGCTCCATCGAGGTCGATCCAGGGAACCACACGTTCACCTTCGAGCTCACCGGCGCTCAAGGAGAGGGGGCCCCGGCGGCCGTCAAGCACGTGGTCGTCGCGGAGGGTGAGAAGAACAAGCGCATCGCCGCCATCATCGCGAAGCCCGGGGCGGCGGTCGCAGTGGCCCCTCAGGTGCAGGTGCAGGTGCAGCCGGTTCCGTACCAGCCGTACCAGCCGTATCAGCCCCAGCAGCCCTACGTGCAGCCGTACCAGGCCGCCCCTCGTCCGCAGGTTCCGGGGGTCCCCGTGAACGTCGAAGGGGACGGCGCTCGGGTCCAGATGGACTCGTTCGAGACCAATACGCACGCCTCGTGCGTGGCGCCGTGCTCGGCGAGCCTCCCGCCGGGGATGTACACGGTGGGCGTCGGGCCGGGCGCGGGGAACATCAAGGGGACGCAGTCCGTCTACGTCACCGGAACGGGGACGATCCGGGCGCGGTGGGTCAGTCGAACGGGGCTCAAGGTAGGGGGGGCGCTCGTCCTCGCCGGAGGAATCGTGGGAGGGATCGCGCTCTTGGTCGCCGGTGCATCGAGCGAGAGCTGCGACGACTACGGCGATTGCAGCGCCGATAGCGGCCTCCTCGAGGCGGGCGCGACGGTCATGGTGTTGGGGATCGCGGGCGGGATCGTCATGCTTGCGATGAAGAGCCATCCGGACGTGAGCTTCGTGCCGCTGAAGGTCGGGGGTTTCGGGACGGTTCCTGGGCGCGAGGGGTCGTGGCTCACAGGCTCCTCCTCGTCACCACAGGGCGGGGCTCTGCAGCTCAGCTTCTGAGAGAAGGCCGCGGCGGGGTCGCGCGGGGAGGGTCGCTTCTGCATGTCCAGCTTCAGGCGTGGGGCTGTCGTTGCTTTCGCTCTGGTACTGGTTGCGCCCCTCGCGCGCGCCGACGGCGGAGCGTGCTCCGACGCCTACGCGAAGGCTCAGGAGCTCCGGACGAAGCGCAAGCTGACCGGCGCCCGCGAGGCGCTGCGGGTCTGCTCGCAGTCGACGTGCGCGGCGTTCATCGTCAAGGACTGCACGACCTGGCTCGACGAGGTCCAGGCGAGCATGCCCTCGGTCGTCCCGGTCGCCACGGACGCCGCGGGGAACGACGTCGCCGCGAAGATCTCGATGGACGGCGAGACCCTCACGGAGTCGAGCGACGGACGCTCCTTTGACGTCGATCCGGGGAAGCACACGTTCACGTTCGAGCTGACCGGCGCGCAGGGGGAGCAGGGGGCCGCCGTCGTGAAGCACGTGATCGTCGCCGAAGGGGAGAAGAACAAGCGGGTCTCCGTCGTTCTGCAGAAGCCGGGAGCCCCCGGTGCGACCGCGGCGCCCCCTCCGCCAGTCGCGCCCGTGGTTCAGCCGATTCCCGTGCAGCCCCTGCGCCCGCAAGCTCGCCCGGTCTCGGTGTCGGTCGAGTCGGATCCCGACGGGATGCGGATCCAGATGGACTCGTACGAAACGAACACGCACAAGTCCTGCACGGCGCCCTGCGCGGCCGAGGTCCCCCCGGGGACGTACATGGTCGGCATGGCGTCCGGAGACGGGCCGGTCATGCACTCGCAGTCCTTGTACTTCAGCGGTGCTGGCACGGTGAAGGCCAGCTCCGTCAAGTACACGGGGCTACACGTCGCGGGAGCCGTCGCCCTGGTCGGAGGGCTCCTGTTTCAGATCGGGGCTACGGCCGGGGCGTTTCTGCACAAGACCTGCGCGGACACAGTCTCGTTCGATGGCGAGACGGAGGGAGAAGACTGCACGTACCACACTGACGGCAGCCTCCTCAGCGCGGGATTCGCCGTCGGCATTGCCGGGTTTACGGCGGGCATCATCTTGCTCGCGCAGAAGAACCACACCGATGTGCACTTCGTGCCGCTCTCCGTCAGCTCCATCGGAGTCCCGCGAGAGGCTGCGTGGCTGAGCGCCGCGTCGAATCCGCAAGGGGAAGCTCTCGAGGTTCGCTTTTGATCACGCGCGCGTGAGCGAGTCGATCGCCGCACGTAGCCGGGCGATTCCGTCGCGCAGCTTCGGTCGCGGGACCGCGGTGTAGCAGAGACGCGCGGATCGCTCGAAGCCCTGCCCGAACGCATCGCCCGGCGCGAGGAGCACGCCGTGATCGATCGCCCTCTCGAGCGCGACCGCGAGCGGCCGATCGCCGAGCACCTCGCTGAAGTCGAGGAACAGGTACGTCCCCCCCTCGGCCAGCGAGAAGCGGAGCCCTGACCCCGCGAGCGCGCCCGCCGCCTCGTCCCGTGCGACGCGGTACTCGTCGCGCGCCGCGCGCATCCAGGCGTCCCCCTCGGCGAGCGCTCCGAGCGCCGCGCGCTGCATCGCGACGGGCACGTTGAACACCGTGTGAACGCCCACGCGCCGCGCGGCCATGATCACCGACTCGTGCGCGATCACGGCGCCTACCCGCGCCCCCGCGAGCGCGTGGCTCTTCGAGAACGACTGAATCGTGATCGTCCGCGCGGCCATCCCCGGCAGCGACGCGATCGAAACGTGCGGCGCGTCGAACGTGACCTCGGCGTACACCTCGTCGGCGAAGACCCAGAGGTCGTTCTCGATCGCGAAGCTCGCCACCGACTCGAGCTGCGCGCGCGAGAGCACTTTCCCGTCTGGGTTGTTCGGCGTGATGAGGTAGAGCGCCTTCGTCCGCGTCGTGAGCGCAGGCGCGAAGAGGGCGCCGGCGTCGAGCGAGGGGTCCGCGTAGAGGCGCGAGGTGAAAGGGACCTCGACGGGGCGCGCGGAGCAGGCATGGAAGATCCCGACCGCGAGCGGCCAATAGGGAGAGGCGACGAGGACCTCGTCCCCCGCGTCGAGGACGGCGCGGGCCGCGCAGAAGAGCGCGTGGGTCGCTCCGACGCCGAGGTGGACGTGCTTGCCGCCGTCGACATTGGGAATCCCGAGGAGCGTCTGCGCGCGCGCCGCGATCGCGTCGCGGAGCTCTGCGAGCCCCGCCGTGGCGCCGTAGCGGTAGAGCGCGTCGCTCGCCGGATCCGGCTCGAGCGCGCGCGAATAGAGCGCTTTCGGCGGCGGAGCGAGGTGCGTATCGCCGATGTGAAGCGGGACGAGCGTGCCCCCGGTCGCCGCGTGTGCGTCGATCCGCCGCTGCAACTCGGCGAAGACACCCGGCCGGATGCGCTGCGCGGACTCGCTCACGGTTGCCATGGGCTTTCCGCTTTTACACCGGCAAGGTCCTTCGGGGTAGGAGGGGCCGGACGCGCTCCGCGCAGCTAGGATCACGCCATGCGCTCACTCCTTCTTTCACTCATCGCCTGTCTGACCCTCACCCCCCTCGGTTGCGGCAGCAACGGTCAGAGCTCGTCTTCCGTGACCCTCCCTTCCTTCGCGGACCTCGCGACCGCACCAGCGCCGATCCAGAAAGCCGCGCAAGCCATCGTCCGCATCGAGACCGCGAACGGCTTGGCGACGGGGTCGTTCATCTCGGCGACAGGGCTCCTCCTCACGAACAACCACGTCCTCGGCACGGCGATCTGCCCCATCGAAGGGTGCTACGCGCAGATCACGTTCGACTACCAGCGAGGGATGAAGCCCCAGACGCCGCAGACCGTCTTCGTCGTCCCCACGGCGGTCAGCATCGGGCTCGACATGGCGGTCGTGCAGGCGTACACGACCGCGGGCGGGAGCGAGCTCGCGACGCCGAGCTTTCTCACAATCCAGTCGGAGAGCGTCGCTTCGCTCATGAAGACGCACGTGACCCTCGTGGGGCACCCCGAGGGGCACCTGAAGAAGTGGACCGCGGGCGAGGTAGTCGATTCCGACGGAGATTGGGTCTACACGACCGCCTACCTCCTGCCCGGGAACAGCGGCTCGCCGATGCTCGACGACGCCGGACAGATCGTCGGGATTGTCCACCGCGGGCCGACGGGAGAGGACTACTTCACGTCCGAGGGGGTCGTGACGTTCTCGATCGGAACCCCATCCGCGTTGCTCCTCGCCGCGATGCAGGCTTCCGCGCCGATCCCCCCGGAGATGGTCTCCGTCGCCGCGGCGAACACGCAGGTCGACGTCGTGACGAACGATCTTGTCTACTTGAACGCACGCGTCCCGACGGCAAATATCTCGGGCGGCGGCACTCTGAGCGTCCTCTCCGCGCTAGGGACGGCGTGCGACGCGGCGCTCGCGGCGAGCTACGCGACGCCGGACGACCTCACCGCGGCGCTGCAGCCGTGCGACGACGGACTGAGCTGGATCGAATGCAGGGCGGAAGAGATCGCGTCTTCGCCCGGGAGCGTCTGTCCTGACGCGGCCGATTCGGCGCTCTGGCAGCAGCGGTTCACGCAGATGAATGCGGTCACGGTGGCGATGAACGGGCAGACGTTCCTCTACCCCGTGAGCTTCGGATTCCAGTCGCTTTCGGCGACGGACGCCGCAGGGCTGACCGCCGGGGCGGCCGGGCTCGTGCAGGCGTTGAACGGCGCCGCGCAGCCACTCGACCTGGGGGTTGCCAACTACCTCGCCGCATTCGCGGTCCCGTCGTATCTCGGCGTGAGCACCGCCAGCTACGTGACCGGGTACACGAGCGTCCCCGACTACGCGCTCGACGCGTCGGACGCCGTGTCGGCGGCGATGTGGCTCGTGGCAA
This sequence comes from Polyangiaceae bacterium, assembly GCA_052147435.1. GTDB lineage: Bacteria > Myxococcota_A > Polyangia > Polyangiales > Polyangiaceae > JBKQKP01. The sequence continues at coordinate 56,679 of JBKQKP010000222.1, forward strand.
ACCAGGTGCTGACGAGCACGCAGGGGTTCACGGTCGTCGAGCAGCTGTACGCGGACCCCACGGTGGACATCAACACGAAGCTCTACGCCGAGGACGTCGAGTACCAGGCGGGTGTTCTGCAGTGAGTCGGAGCCGACGTCAGTGGACGTCCGCGGCGCCTTCGGCAGCGCTTTCGGCGGTCGCGAGCGCTGCCGGCGGAGTGGGGACCGGCGGCAGCCGTGCAGCGGCGCCGTTCAATCCGAGCCCCAGCGCTTTAAATCTCCCACGTAGCGGCTCGGGGAGCGGGGCGAGCTTCTCGCTGAGCGTCGCCTTCGACACGAAGATCTCCTCGCGCCGGTTGTCGCCGAGCAAGCGCTTGAGGACGAGCTCCGTCGGGGCGAGCGAGTGCCTCGCGATCTCGGACACGATCGGCGTCATCGCCCCCACGAGTCGATCGACGATGATCGAGGGCTCGCGCAGCTCTGTGACCGGGCGCTCATCGAGCTTGGCGTCTTCGAGGCGCCCTTGATCGTGCGGGATCGACAGCGCGAAGCTGCGAAGCTTCGCGTGGAGGGCGACGATTTTTGCGGAGTCGGCCTCACTCGGCTCGATGACGTCCCCCTGCTCCCCCACGCGGTGGAGCCGCACACGCGCGCCGTTCTCGCCGAGCTCGACGTCGAAGCCGGTGGCGTCGTCGTCGAGGCTCGAGCGGAGGCGGAGCGTCGCGCCGTCGGGGGTGAACGTCATCTCGGTGATCTGGAGCTTCTCGAGGCGATGCGGTCGATTGCGCACCTCTTTGCGCAGCCAGCCCCCCATCTCCGGTGCGCTCACCTCGAGCTGCGGGACGAACTTGTCGACGCGTGCCACCTGACTGAAGGGGTGGGGAGCCGCGATCTCGACGCTCATCACCGACTCGAGGCCGTAGGGCGTTCGTGTGGTGCGCTTGCAGAGGTAGCGGCCCGCGGAATGGACCAAGTGGAACGTGGTAGTCGCCTCGGGGGGATCGTGGGCGCGGAGGAGCGTCTCGAGCTCCTTGAGGCAACCCACGCGCTCGAGCTCGTCTTCCGCCTCGACCGCCGCGACGGTCGTCGCGAGGGCCGCTTGAACCTCGGCAATCTGCTTGCGAACGAGCCCGGCCACCTCTTGCCCGATCGTCGTCGCGCACGTGGCGGTCGCCGAGGCGAGGTCCCCCTTGGGGGCTACCTGAACGACGTGCGCGACGGCCTCCCCGAGCCCTTCGAGGAGTCGAACCTCGCGCTCGGCCCCCTCCTTCAGCTCCGCGATTCGCCCGCTGCAGCGCCTCATCCGCTCGCCCGCGAGGAGCAGGTGGACCGACACGTCCAGGGCATCACTGAGGAACTGGATGAAATTCGACTCGAGCCGGGATGGAGTCGAATCGCCATAGAGGTAGCTCATGCGGATCGCCTCCGAAGACGCGAACGCGCGCCTTCCACAACGCCATCATGATAGCGGAGCCATCGTCAATGCGCTGGCGAGAGCTGGCGCGCACGTTGTGCTCGTCTTCGCGACAGGGCCCGGTGTCGGCGCCGGGGTGGGTACGCACGGCGCTCGGGCTCACTCGGAGCGGGACGCACGCGTTCCCGACAATGTCGTAATGAGCCGCGCTCCTCGCTTGTAGGTCACGTACGCCCAGAACCACTCGAACATCACGATCATCCGGTTGCGGAAGCCGATGAGGTACCAGATGTGCACCATGAGCCACGCGAGCCATGCGATGAATCCGCTCAGCTTGATCCCGAACGGCTCCGCGACCGCGCGCGAGCGGCCGATCGTCGCCATGATCCCTTTGTCGAAGTAGTGGAAACGCCCCCGCGCGCGTCCGGCGATCGTGCTCTTGATCGCGCGCGCCGCGAACGAGCCCCCCTGCATCGCGACCTGGCTCACGCCGGGGAGCAGCTTGCCGTCCTGCTCGAAGTGAATGACGTCGCCGATGGCGAAGGCCTCGGGGTGACCAGGGAGTGAGAGGTCTTCGCCGACGAGGACGCGCCCCTGCTTGTCGAGCGGGACGCCGAGCGACTTCACGATCGGCGACACCTCGACCCCCGCGGCCCACACGACCGTCGCCGCGTCGATCCGCTCGCGCGCCGTTGACTGGGCCCCGTCGGGGCTCGGATCGTTTCGTCCGAGCTCGACGCCGCGTTCGTCGATCGCCGTCACGAGCGTCCCCGTTCGGACGTGCACGCCGAGCTGCTCCAGCTGCTTCACCGCCTTCTGCGAGAGCTCGGGGGCGAAGCTCGGCAGGATCCGCGGACCCGCCTCGAGCAGAATCACCCGCGCCTCCTCGGGGTGAATCGAGCGGAAGTCCTCGCGTAGCACGAACCGTCGCAGCTCGGCGAACGCCCCCGCGAGCTCGACCCCCGTCGCGCCGCCGCCGATCGCGACGAACGTGAGGAACCTCTGGCGCTCTTTCTCGTCGGTCGTCCGCTCGGCGTGCTCGAACGCGAGGAGCGTCCGGCGGCGGACCTCGATCGCGTCGTCGAGCGACTTCAGCCCCGGCGCGTGCGGCTCCCACTCCGGGTGCCCGAAGTAGTTCGTGTGGGCTCCGGCGGCGAGAATCAGAAAGTCGTAGGGGATCTCACCGTCTGCGAGGACGACGCGCTTGTTCGCGAGGTCGACGCCGGTCACCGTCGCGAGCTGCACGTCCACATTTCGTTGATGCGCGAGGATCGAGCGAATCGGCGACGCGATGTCGGCGGGGGAGAGCCCGGCGCTCGCTACCTGGTAGAGCAGTGGCTGAAATACGTGATGGTTCGTCCGGTCCACCAGTGTCACGTGAACGGCGGCTCGCGCGAGCGCCTTCGCGGCCACCAGCCCGCCGAATCCACCGCCGACGATCACGACCCTCGGCTCTGCCATCGGTCTCCTACCCTCGTAGCCTCGTAGGGTGCAGCGCGTCGAAAGACCAGCGTACTGCGCTCGGGAGTTGGACTATAGAGACGGCGGAGGTCTCGCCATGCACCGAATCGTTTGCCTCTCCGCGCTCACGCTCGCCGCGCTCACTCCCCTCGCGTGCGGGGGCGGAAGCAGCACGCCCCCCCCCTCCACGGCGGCGACGAGCGGGGCCGACGTGAAAGGATCGGTCGACGCGAAGCTACGCCAGTCGCTCGCCGGCCCGCAGCGCACCGAGAAGGAGAAGAAGCGCGACGCCTACCGCCACCCGCTCGAGACGCTCGAGTTCTTCGGGCTGAAGGACGACATGACGGTCGTCGAGATCAGCCCCGGGGAAGGGTGGTACAGCGCGGTCCTCGCTCCGCTCCTGCGCGATCACGGCAAGCTGATCGTCGCCGGTGGCGACCCGCACGGCGATCCGAAATCCGAAGGGACGCAGAACGCGCAGGCGCTCCTCGAGCGCTTCCAAAAGATGCCGCAGACGTTCGACAAGGTGGAGTCGGTCGTCCTCAAGCGGGGCGAGGACTGGGTGCTCGGCCCCGCCGAGTCGGCCGACATGGTTCTCACGTTCCGGAATTTCCACAACTGGGTCGAAGCGGGGATGACCGACAAGGTGCTGAGCGCGACGTTCAAGGTGCTGAAGCACGGCGGCACGCTGGGGCTCACCGACCACCGCGCGAACGCGGGCGGGTCGACGGACCCGAAGGTCGTCGGGGATACGGGGTACGTTCCCGAGGACCTCGTCGTGAAGCTGGTGGAGGGGGCGGGCTTCAAGCTCGCAGGCAAGTCCGAGGTGAACGCGAACCCGAAGGACACGAAGGACTACCCGAAGGGGGTCTGGACGCTCCCGCCGACCTACGAGCTCGGGAACACGGACCACGCGAAGTACGAGGCGATTGGCGAGAGCGACAGGATGACGCTCAAGTTCGTGAAGCCGTAAGGGGAGAGCGCGCAGGCCGCTCATGAAGCGCATCGTGGCGGCCGTCGGTCTCGTGTGCCTCGCTTTCGCGGGTAAGGCACACGCAGACACGCAGTGCGCAGCCATCGACGGGGGCTCGCCCGAGCTCGAAGCGGTGGACGCCGACGAGCGCCTGGCGTTCGTGAGGAGCGTCATGCACGACCAAGGCTCGCGCGCGAATCTCTGGCGCTGGTCGTGGACCGGGATCGGCCTCGGGATCGCGGCTGGGGAGTACGCCCTCATCCCGCTGATGACGACGTCGACCAAGCGCTACGAGCAGGTCTTCATCGGGACGGCGTCGCTCTATATCCCTCTGTCGCTCACGGTCTTCCCGATCCGCATCCACGACTACGACGAAATCCTCGAGCGGGCCGTCGTCGACGCGGAGGCGTCGCAGTCGCAGACGATGACATGCCTGGTCCTCGACCACGCCGAGGAGCTCCTGATACAGGCGGCGAAGGACGAGGCGAGTCTGACGAGCACACTCATGCAGGTCGTCGGGCTCGTCCTCGACGCGGGCTATGCGGCGATCATCGGCGTCGCGTTCCGCGACGGGGTCGGGACGATCATCAACGGAGTCGGTGCCGTCGCGATCGGGGAGACGCAGATGTTCACGGCTCCGCAAGGGGCGGTGAAGGCGCTCGAGCGGTATCGAAGGGGCGACCTGAGCGGGAAGCCCGCCACGCCGCGCGTGTCTTGGATGGTCGCGCCGCTCGGGGCGGCACCGGGGCTTTCGCTCGTGGCGCACTTCTAGGCGCCGCGGCTTCGCCTACCAGGGGAGACGCTCACCCCCCGCGTGCCAGAAGCCGCCGGACGTATCCAGCGTGAGCGCTTCGCTTCGCGCGAGGACATCCCGCGCCGCGTCCTTCGCGTCGACGTTGCCCTGGCGCCCGGTCATCTCCGTCCGGACGAAGCCTGGGTGGACGAGCGCGACGGCGATCCCCCGTGCTTTGAGATCGCGCGCGAGCGAAGCGCCGACCATGTTCGCAGCCGCCTTCGACATCCGGTACCCGTAGTAACCCCCCGACGTGTTGTCGGCGATCGATCCCATCCGGCTCGTGACGATGACGATCTTCGACCCGCGCGCGAGGTTCGCGGAGAGCGCCGCTGTCACCCTGAGAGGGCCGAGGGCGTTCACCTCGAGCTGGCGGCGAATGGCGTCGAAGTCGAGGGCGTCGAGGTGCTCGCGCGACAGGAGCCCCGCGTTGTGGATGAGGAGATCGAGCGGCGTCCGTTGCAGGCGATCGGCGAGCGCGCGGACCGACGTCTCCGATGTGACGTCGACGCCGGGCTCGACGCGGACGCCGAGCCCCTTGAGCTCCGACGACGGCTTCCTGCACCCCGCGATGACCGTGTGCCCCCGGTCCCGCAGCTGCCGCACGAGCTCGAGCCCGATTCCGCGATTGCTCCCCGTGACGAGCGCCGTCCCCATTCGTCCGTCAGCCTCCCCCGGGCCCCCCCCACGCAAGCGAGCATACCCGTTCAGAGCAGGAAGTTGTTCAGCGCCGCGACGAGAACCCCCAAGATGCTCTCACCCGCGATCACCCCTGACGCCAGGGGCATGACATAGCGATCGGCGAGCGGCTTGTTCACGCGGGTGAAAATCTCCGCCATCAGCGCGCCGATCAAGAACCCGAGCGGTGTGGAGAACGGGAGCATGAGCCCGAAGCCGAGCCCCGTCGCCGAGGGGAGCCATCTCTTCATCTTGGGGAGCGCCAGCTCCGCAAGCGCGAGGAGCGCCCCGAGCGCGAGGCCGACCCAGATCCCCTGTCGGGCCAGTGGGTGAAGATTGGCGATGCCGAGGCGAAACACGTCCGCGACGGCCTTCCACTGCTGCGCGCCGGGGGAGGGGAAGAGCGGCTCTCGCCCATCCACGCCGGTGATCGCCGTCGCGTCGGGGATGAGGATGAAATATCCGATCGTGGTGGCGACGGTCCCGACGGCGACGCCGAAGAGCTGCGCGATGAACTGTCGCCGCGGGTTCGCGCCGAGGAGGTAGCCGACCTTCAGATCGTTGAGGAGATCGGAGCACGAGGAGGCGGAGCTCGCGGTGATTCCGGCCGTGACCAGGTTCGCGACGGCGTTCTGCGGCATGAGGACGCCGTAGGTGAGCTGCGTGATCTTCCCCATCGGCCCCATCGGCGTGACGCTCGTCTCGCCCGTGGCCCGCGCCGCGACGACCGCGAGGAAGAACGACAGGAAGACCGCGAGGAGCCCGTAGATCGGCGGGATCCCGAAGTAGCCCCACGCGAGCGCGATGATGCCGATCGCCGAGACGCTCCCCCCTACGACGAACCACGACAGCGGCACCTCGACGGCGCGGGTCTTCGCGTCGTCGACCTCGTCCTCGCGACGAGTCCCCATCATTCCTCGGAAGGCGCGCGCGATGACCCCCCCTTGCATGAGGAAGCTCGTGAGCCCGTAGGAGACCATCAGCGGCGCTCCGTACCAGAGCCCGATCTGCTTCCACGCTGCTCCAGGCTTCGTCGCTGCGGCGACGAGGTCGCCCATCGGGTTCGTCCAGGTCGTCTCCATCGCGTGGGGGCCGACGAAGAAGATGAGGATCAGTCCCCCAAGGACGAGCGACGCCGAGACTCGCAGGCCGACGATCGCACCTGCGCCGAGGAGGAGGAAGCTGTGGTCGAGGCGCATCGTCCACTGGCTCCACGAGTACGACTGACCGTTCGCGCGGATCTTCGGGAGAGCGTCGAAGATGGCCGACGAGTCAGGCAAGAGCGGCTCGCGAGCCCC
>JBKQKP010000223.1:0-18187 GCA_052147435.1 Polyangiaceae bacterium
TCGCGGAACGTGCCCGGGTCTCCGTGAATTGGATCTCCGAGATTGAGCGCGGCCGGGCGCCCTCGTTCGCCGTTCTGATCGCGCTGGCGAAAGCACTCGAGATACCCGCCGGAGAGCTTCTCGGCGAAGCGCCCCGGCACAGCGCAGAGGCCACGGAAGCGGCGCGATTGGTGGAGTCGCTCCCTGTGGAGCTTCAGGCACCCCTTCTTCAATTCCTGCGGATCGCAGCTCGGAAGCTCGCTCGGGGGCAGCGTGGGCGCTCGTAAGTCGCTGGACGTGGAAGAGCTCACTTTCTCGGCTCGGCTTCACCGGACCGAATACGACGCGGCCAGCTCCGTCTTCGCGACCTACGTGCCCGGAGGCCGTCCGAAGAGCTGGTGGAAGTTGTCGCGCCAAGCGTCCGGGATCTTCTCGTAGACCTGCCGCGCGAAGAGCGGCTCGGCGCGGACTCGACGAGCGATCTGCAACCAACCAGGACCACGACCGAGGCCCGTGAGGCAGCCCGTGCAGGCGTCGTTGCGAAAGCCGGCGAGGCGGCCGAAATCGCCGCACCCGACGCAGTGCCCGATATGGACGACGCGAGGCCCTACGGTGGGCACGAGTCCTCCCCATCATCGAGAAGGAGGTGCGGAAGGACAGTGCGACCACCTAATGGAACCGTCGTCGACCCGAGCACGACAAACGTGTGCGGCCTCACGCCGGTCCAGATCGCATCGGGCGACATCGTGAGCACGAACTGCCTGCCGCCCACGGTCGCCAGCGCGTCCGTGAAGTCGATCGCGCGCTCGACGCGCATCGGGAGGCGAACCTGGCGCCCGATCAACGCGGGCCACCTCGTGGCAAGCTCGCCACCGATCATCCGCAGCGGAGGAGTACAAGACGGGACGGTCGCCGACGGATCGTGCGGGAGTTCGGGCGCGATCGCTGGCGATGATGAGATCGCGGGGGCCGTAGTCGGCACCGCGGACGCAGGCGCCTGGTCCTCCCTCGGGGTGCTGCCGCACGATGCCGCCGTGAGCGCGAAGAAGAGAACGAAGAGGCGCGTCACGGGCAGGATCCCCGGAGCGCTCGCGGTCCAATGGATTTCTCGGTGGACTGGACCTCGAGCTCGCGGCCGATGTGAGCGGCGAGGCGCGCAAAAGCACCGCGGACGGTCGGTGTCGCGGTCTCGAGGCGGGCGTGATCGAGTGCCTGAGCGAGTAGGTCGCGGAGAACGGTGCTCATCTCGGCGGGGGATACGTCGAGGACCCCAGAGCCTTCGAGCTACACCCTGCGCGGGTCGCCGAAGATTGCGACGAAAAAGCGTCGGTGCCTGGTCGAGAGTTGCCGGAAGCACCGGAGTGCAAACCGAGGCTCCGCACGAACCCGGGCGATGAGCTCGGCGATCCTCTCCCCGAACGCCTCTTTGCAGGCGCCGCAGGACCGACCGCACGCGACGGACATGCGAAGACAGCAGGCACAGCGGCCAAGGATGACCACCGTAGCGCCCTCCGAGCCGGCCTCATCAGTCATAACGGACCCGCGAGCCGCGCGCGCCAGTTGGCGAGGATGACGCGCATCGTCCCCTCGGGCACCCCGTCCAACGCCGCGTCAAGCGTCGCGACCGCGCTGTCGATCTCCCCCATGAACGCCTCGCGCGTGATCGCAAACGTCTCATGTTCCCGCATACCGGCGAGATAGATCCAGCTGTGCGCCGAGGGACAGGCGCGGTGGATCGGCCATGCCACCGAGGGCGGTGGCTTCAGCAAGAGGAACAGCTCCGGACGGGCCCGTACGGCTTCGCGCATTAAGGGGGGGACGCTGCCTCTCGTGCGCAGCCACACACCAATGAGCAGTAGCGCCTCGGTTCGCCGCTCCGGCAGACCATCGAGCGCCCACCCGAGCGCGGGCGCGCCGTGCTCGTCGCGAACTCGATCGCACCAGGTTGGCTCGTCGAGCATCTCGAGCACGAGGCCATGCAGAGCTGCCATGTGCTGATTCGCCAGAGCATGATCGGCGGCGCGAGCGAAAGCTCCGGCGACTCGCGATCTATCGACCACGCGCGATCGGAGCGCCGCCGCGAGAAGGGGGATCACCTCTGGCGCGTCGAGCACCCGCACGAGTGCACCAGCGACGCCTGCGATCATCGCTTCCGTCCCGGTCGAACGTCCGAGCACGCACCGCACGACCCAGGCCGCCGCGAGCTTGTCGTCCACGTCGGCGCTCGCGTCGATGAGGACCACCAGCGCGGAGCGGAGAGCCTGGTCCGCGAATCCTTCCACGACACGTTCTACGGCTCTTGGACTCGCCCTTCCGCGGACCCGCGGTCTCCCCGGTGACCGTCCAGGCTTACGGGCTCCTATCGGCGCCAACGCACTGCCGGAGGCAGGCGACGGCGAAGGCTTCGCGGGTCTGGCCCGCGTCGCGGGCGGCGGCGTCAATGCGCCGCAGCGTCACATCGTCTACCAGGACGGTCAGACGTGGAGGGTAGGTTCGGCCTCGGAGGACGTCGTAGAGGCTCGAGAGTGCGATTCCGAACTCCTCAGCGAGGGCACGCGGCTCCTCACCCTGAGCGTGGCGGGCGCGGATCCGCTCCGCGGTGGCAAGGTTGAGCTTTCTCCTAAAAGGGTGGGTCATGGGCGACATCGAGGTCTCCGTCTTCAAGGGGCCGAAAAGAAGGCGAAGCGGCTGCGGCACCCGAGAGACCGTACCGATGACACGCTGCCGTCCAGGCCGTAGGGGGCGACCTGTGCACTGGCCGACTTCTTGAGTGCGCGCGCTCATCGAGCCCACGCCATCCAGACTGGTGGCCACAGAAACAGACGCACTGCGCCCAGGGCGCCCGCAACCATGCCGAGTTCGCAACCAACCAGGATGTCGTGCTCTGCGTATCCGAGCAGAGGATGCTCGGCGAACTGGCCGAAGGCCCCCATGGCGAGCCGGATCAAAAATCCAGCGGGAGCCCCGAGAAACAGCCCGCCGAGTGCGAAGCCGAGCGACAGCGGACCCGCCAGAACGAGCGCGCAGAATGCGCGAAAGACGCGGTGTCCCCCAACGAGACCTGCGACGAACCCCGCGAGGGCGCTTCCCAGGCTGATCAGGACAAAGAGGTCGGCCGAAGCGAACCGGCCGAATGCGGGGTCTAGTTTCGGCAGAACCATCCCGCCGAGCGCGCACACGGAGAGTGCGCCAGCGATGCCGCAAACGAGACCATTCGCGAGTCCGCCGATGGCGAGTTGAAGTCGTTCAACGAGGCGCATGGCCTACCTCCCCTGAAGTTTCGGGTCACTGGAGAGCGAAGGCCGTCCGGGCATTGCGCTGTATACTCCCGTGGTCGCGGGGTCTTCGATATGTGAACCGTTACCATGAAATAGCGCTTACGCCGGGCGGGTATCCGCCTCAATTCTTCGTACTTGCCCCGTGTGATTGTTCATGAGCCTCTCCATTGTCAAAGACCACACTCCGAGGTCTCGCCGGAGAGGTCTTCCCCGTCGGGATCTTCTCGGAGATTCGACGTAGCGCCGTGGATCCCCACGATGGCCATCTTGATCTGCTCCAGCAGCGGCCTTGCCTCAGTGCCGGTCCGCTGAATCGCGCCCCAAACGTCGCAGTGAAGTCTGCGCGTGGCCTCGATGAGCTGCAGTTCGTTAGGAGTCAGCGAGCCGTCCCATGGAGCCGGCGGCTCTTCTTGGACATCGGCATCGGCATCGACACCGACCGCGGATGCAGGCGCAGGGTTGGCGAGATTTTCCGAGATGGAGTCCGAGAGCTCAAAAAGGATACTCGCGTGCCAATCAAACACGTCCTCGGCCAGTTCTACATCAGAAGCGATAATTCTCTTTATCTCGTCAACGTTTTTATTCATGACTATCCTCCTTCAACATCTATGATCACACCATTGTCGGCACTGCAGCGTTCCCACTGATGTGGCGCCATAAAAGGTGGAACACCTGCAGCGCCTGAAGCACCGTACACTTGCGAGCCGTCACTGACTCCCGGCCCTAGTGGCGCGTCGAGCTGTCGCGCCGCGCCCCCGGGGGCAAGGCCACGTGGCGGGGCCTCTTCTGCCCCGAGGACGCCCTCTCTTGGAGGACGCGCTCCGGGGGCCGGCCAGCCCGAAGGGGCCTTGTCCGTGGCTTCTCCGCGCGACGACGGCCCGTCCTCGAGGCGGGCAGCCGGGAGCTAGGGGTCGCTCGGTAGGGTAGCGAGAGCCAACACTCTCTTTGCCCCTTTGTGCCCGCGCTCAAGCGCGACGAGGAGGAGCCGTGGAGTCTAAAATACGTCAGAAATTCGACTTCAAGAAGGCAACCGCACTGCGGGCGGAGTTCGCGGCCGGGTTGTCGATCAACGCCTTGGCGATGAGGGAAGGGTGCACGCGCCAAACGATGCAATTCCTCATCCGAGGCCGGCGCTACCGGGAGAGCGGTGAGCCATGGATGGTCGTGCTCATGATGCCAGCCGATCTGCATGCGCGAGTGGCCCAGGCGGCTGCGCTGAAAGACGCGTCCATTGAGTCGATGATTCTGGAGGTCTGCGCTCAGAAGTTCAAAGCCTGATAGTGCGATGCCTCACTCCGGCCCACTTCCGGTAGTGAGGCATCCCTGGAGGTGATCATGAAGCCAACATCGAGGCTGGGAGGCCCTAATGTCCAATCTGAACGGTACATCGAAAGCAGAACACGCAAACACCCCGGAGCCTTCTGGGAAAGCGAGCGGGGCCACGCAGGACACGGACTCCGTCCCGTCGTCCGTCCTGTGTCCTGCCCCCTTAAAGGGGGCAGGACAGCAGGACACGTCCTGGCAGGACAGCCCAGGACAAGCCAGGACAGCCAGGACACCGCACGACAGAGGGGCGCCTTTTCGTCCTGCTCTGGAGACGCGTCCTGCAGGACAAACGAGAACGCCGGGACTGGCTAAGTGTGCGGTAGGGAGGAATATCGACTCACGGCTTCTCCGGGGTGTCGTGTGCGTGGGAGGCGTACCGGACGCGGAGGAGGCTCTAAATAATTGGTGGATGCTCCAGGATGCGGGGCTCGAGGTCGGGGAGGAGTCCGGGCAAATAATGGCCTACCTCGAGGAATATTATCGGGCTTACAGCGCCCCGCCTCCGATCGAGCTCGTTCGCGAATACTTCGAGAAGCAGGACAAGATCGAAGTGTCCGACCGGCTCGACGAGGTGAAGACGAAGATTGCCTATATTCGGACGACCTACCGCGCGATTTGCGACAGCGAGCGGGAGATAGAGGCGCAGAAGAATCTGCAGCTCCTGTTCAGCCGCGCCGCGAACATCAACGTGAACGGCCTTTCCATCGACAAGCGCGTGTGGCGTGGAGCGGACGCCGCGGTCGAATACGCGTCCGCGCATCTGTCATCGTTCGACCGACGCATGGGGGAAGACTCGGCGGCCTCCGCGTTCGATGCCTTGGCGGAGTTCGAGTCACGGCCCCGTATGGCGACCGGCATCCCGGCGCTGGACGAGCAGATGGGGGGCGGGTTCCCGGCTCCCCGTTTCGTGGTCGTAGGAGGCGGTCCCGGTGCCGGCAAGACCTCGCTGGCCGCCTGGTGGGCGAACGCGTGGATGGACGCGGGGCACGCCTGCTGCTTCCTCGCCGTGGACGAGGGGAAGATCGGCGTAGTTCGCCGGCTCTGCATGATGCGGGGCTTGCAGGTGCCGCGCACGCCGATGAGGCCCATGTCGGAGGAGGCGCGCGCGTTCGCGCAGGGGTTCATCGAGCGGTTCCGAGGGGAGCCGGACCCGGTGCTGCGGGCGAGGAACACGATCTCTGCCCTTCCCGCGATCTTCAGGGAGGAGGGCACGATCGAGCAGGCGACCGCGTCCCTTCTTCGGTTTGCGGATCGGCGTGGACTCGGGAAGGTCCCGGTGCTGGTGGTGGACTCGTTGCAGACCGTCCAATCTGCGGGCTCGAGCGGCGCGCCGGACCCGCGGCAACGGGTGGACGCCGTCATCGCGGCCATCAAGGTCGCCGTGAGGAAAGGCGTGCTCGTGGTCGCGACCTCGGAGCTCTCCAGGAGCGCCTACCGCCACAAGGACGACGCGCAGAACGTCGCCGATATCGCCGCGGGAAAGGAGTCTGGCGGCATCGAGTACAAGGCCGAGAGCCTGGTCATCTTGAAGCAGAAGGAGGACCAAATTCGAGTAACGGTTCCGAAAAACCGCGGACGCGGCATCGAACCGTTCGCCCTCACGTTGGACAAGACGACCATGTCGTTCGCGCAGGTGACCATAGCCGCACCGTCGGTGGCCGAGGACGTCGCCGTGCTCCGGGAGATCCTCGCGCGGAAGCCGCTCGCCGGGGTTCGGGAAATTTACGCTGCATGTAAGGAGGACGGCCGGCTCCGCGATCACATCCGCGTCGACGAGGCGCGCGGGCAACTCGAGAAGTCCGGATTGCTCAAGAAGGTCGACGGGGTCTACGTCATCTTCGAGCCCGACCCGAGCGTCGCCGTCGAGTAGTGCGGTAGAAAATGCGCATGGAGCGCGCACAGCCCCTTGACTGCTTTCTCGCACGCCGTAGAAGGAGACCACCCTCGACGCTTCTGGTTCTACCCCGCGCCCGCCGCTGCCCGAAAGGGACAGTACCGGGCCGGGTGCTACAGGTTCCAGAGTCATAGGCTGCCCTGCCGGGCCCGGCAATACGAGGTCTTCCCCAAGGGAGACCCCTGCGCCGCGCACGATGTGCGCCATTGGGTTCTCCCCCGACCGACAAGGAGAACCGCAATGAGTACAGAGCAAGCATCGCGCCTCGCAATCGCCGCCGGCATGGCTGGCACCAACCTGGTCGAGCCTCCGCCCGCAGCGCCGATTGACCTCGCCTCTCCAATGACGATGGCGGCGGCTATGGCTTTGGCGAAGCAGTACCGGGCGGAGGGTCGCCATGAGGAGGCGGAGGCAATGATGGAGGCGCAGGAGCGCCGGCTCAATGACGCCGCGCTGCTCCTCGCCCGCCAGAGCCACAAGGCCCTACGCAGCAAGCAGGCCAAGGAGCGGGCACCGCACATCGACCCCGAGGTCGACCGCGATGACCCGAAGTCATTTGGCGCGTGCAAGACCTTCCAGGACTTCTTTGCGAAGGCCGTGCATTACGCTCACCTGGACCAGGGCCCGGCGCCTGAGGGTGAGGTCTCGACCGGCGCGCGTCTGTTCGCGCGTATGACGCCTGAGACTATTGAGGCCAAGTTCATCGCGAGAATGAACATGGTGCACCACTGGGAGGCGCGCGCCTGGAACGCCTACGAGTGGTCTCGAATGGTGGCGCAGCATGGGCTGGCGAAGGCGCGCGCTATGAAGGGCACGGTGAAGTGGATCCCGCTCCTTCGATACGACCACCTCGAGGCCATCGGCAACGGCACCGTCGTCGAGAACCTCCCCTTCGCGGAGCCCGTCGTCAACCGGGACGCGACGGAGTCCGCCACGGAAGCGACCGACACGGCCCCCACGCTGCAGGCGGAGCCGGAGCGGGCGGGGCCCACCGACACCGCAGTGACCGCCGACGCGGCGGCGGCAGCGCCCACCGGCACAGAGTCGAACGGTACCGGAAGCCCATCACTCGACGAGCTGCTGACATGAGCCACTCGTCCGCCCTTGCGGCTTTCCTGATGGCCGTAGGAACCCTGCAGGGACTGCGCCGCGCAGTCGTCGAGCAAGGTCACTTCGGCGACCTCTATGACGACTGCGACAATAGCCTGTGGGATGCAATTGGCGCAGGGGCCGAAGCCGTGCGCCAAGTCCCCGGGTACTCGCCGCCTCTTCACCACGTCGAGCTTCTTGCCGAAATGGACAGCCACGGGAATCGCTACCTGCTCCGGCTAACTGCCGACGGCATCGAGTGCCGGTCCGAGCCGATTGATCCGGAAATCTGCGACATATGCAGCGGGAAGCACACCCGCCCGCATGCGGATACCGTTATTACACGCGAGTCCGTCGACGAGCGTCAAGCCGAAGGAGGGCGCCTGGGTGATTTCCAAATGGGCGGCGCAGTCTGGGACTGGTCCACTCTAGTCGCCGGATTGGCTCGGGCTGCCGGTCATCTTAGCGCAGTCCTCAACGACGGCGGTGCGCCATGATGCTCGTGGACAAGTACCCGGCGCACAAATCGCGTGTACTCACCAGCAAATGGTTCCGGCTCGTAAACGGGCTTGGAACGACGACGACCGCGGCGCAGGCTGAGGCGTTCCGCTTGAATGCGGAAAAATCCGCTCCCGAGCTATGCACCGAGGACGCGCAGCTGTCCGATCCGAACGACCCGCGCGTCGCCAAATTCGCCGAGCTCCGCATCCGGCAGGAGAACGACCGCATCGAGGCGGCCTGCGTGTCGCTCCGTACATACGCCCGCCTGGACGACGAGAAGGCCATCGTCGCCAGGATATTGATCGACGGAGGGAACGTCATGACGTCCGCACTCTCCTCAAGTTTCAAGCTCACCGAGGCCGGCAGGAACCTGCGGAACTTCGATCCATTGGAGTTGACGCTCAAGGCTTTGCCGACCCCAGAGGACGATGGGACGCCGAAGGTGGCGACCATCGATATCAACGACCTCTTGAAATCGTGAAGTGACGCCACCCCGATGCGCGGCCTCCCCTCATCTGGAGGCCCGTCGGGGTCTGCGTGCAATAGGCATGGTGCGCAGAGAGACCCTGCGACGCCCGTCTGGAATCTGGGCCATGAAACACCAATTGCACGCAGACCCCGGCGCTGCTGCCGGCTCGGTCTTTGACAACATCTCTCGGGGCAACGAATGGGACGGCGTTCCGTACCCGTTGCCCCGGGATGAGAAATACGAAGTAACGAACATGACAACCGCATCGTGATTGGCTGGAAGCGCAAGTGCAGAGCATGGCGCGTCAAGATGGTGTCCGCAGGTCGCGCCGCTGCGTACTACGCGAGGTCGCCACGGTGTCGATATTGCGGGGCGCCGATTCGATGGGTGCAAGCGCCACCACACCGCCAACAGCACTGCGCGACCTAATGGTATTTCGAAGGAGAGTGTCATGAGCGGCACGAGACTCGCGGCCCCCGGGAGCAATCTGCGGGGAGCGATAGAGAATTGGCACGGCGCGAAGCTGCACAGCGCGCCGGATCTCCATACCAATCAAAACGGGCAGTTCGAGGTTTCAGTCGAAGTCGAGACGGGAAACGGGGAGGTGCATACGTTCGATATGACGTGGGGGCCGGCGTTCGAGCCCGGGTTCGATCTCGAGTTCCCCGGCATGACGACGGAAGAGCAGACGGAGTTCAACGAGGAGATGAGGGAGACGTACGCTCGCCTCGACACTGAGATCAAGGCGGCATGCGGCCCAGCGCTCCTGCGTAAGTTGGAGGAGGCTCGATGGGCCGAGGTCACCGACGCGCTCTTCGACATAGCCAAGTGCTCCGCCATGTCGAACGAGGAGATTGTGGAGAAGCTGCGCGACATGGTCGAGGCTGCGATAGCACGCGTGGTGCATGAGTCATGAGCGGCGCCAAGAAGGAGAAGTCGCGCAGCACGGACGCGCAGCAAGCGGCGTTCAATACGCAGATTCGCGCGTCGATAGCGCTACAACCTTCGAGGCGAATAGATGAGTCGGGGACCGCGCCACGATTGGAAGTTACTCGAGGCCGAAGGGTCGTTGCGCGCGTGTTGGGTGTGCAAGCGATGTGGCGTCTACGCGAACCCGAAGACGAGAGCGCGCGGAGGGTACGATCGCAAGAACCCGCCACGGGTCAGCTCGCGCTCAGTCCGTCCGGAGCGTGGCTACGTACCTGCGACGGTTCAGTGGCGCAAATTGCTCTCCTGCAACGCAGAGCTCGTGCGGAGTATCCACGAATCATGAAACAGGAGCGAAGGATGGCGAGTCATACCGGGAGATGCGCCGACTAACGCCCGACGGGCGCTTGGCGAGCCGGCCGACGGAGGCGTGCGTTGACCCAGGCGGCGCTCGGACCCGTGGCCTCCGCGCCCGTCCTCTCGGCCAGGAGTGGGTCCGCGGGTGCAAGTCCCCGTCGGCGTAAGGGCGGAGCCACTGTCTGTATGGCTGGAAGAGGGATCAGATGGACCTGAACGAGGGCGAGCGGGAGACGGTCCGCGAGATCGCGCGGATGATCAGCGACGGCGCGCTCGCGAAGGCGGTCGCCGAGGGGCGTGCGCTCCGTGTTGAGGCAGGGCTTCCTGAGGGCGTGTCGGTTGCCCCGAGCGCGACGGTCATGCCGGCGGCAGCTGGGCGGGGGACCTTGCGGCCGTTTCTCACGGCAGTCCGTGAAGTCGCCAGCGCTCGTCATGAACTTCTGGTCCGACTCCGCGCGGCGCTCGAAGGGGGTGCCCACGACGAGGCGCTCCGCGTCGCGCGACAGCTCGTGGGACTGGCTGATGCGGCTCGTTGAGATCCGTCGGGTCTCGACCGAGGAGCAAGCCAAGGACGATAAGAGCGGGCTCGATCGCCAAGCCGAATCCAACCGGCGGACGGCGGCCCGCGTCGGAGCCACGCTGATCGAGCCGCCGATCGTCATCACCGACGTCTGCCGCGAGAACTTCATCGATACGCCGGAGTGGAGGGCGATCCGCGCGCTCATCGCGGATCCTGACGTCCACATCGTCGTCGACATGCAGGACCGCATCGCCGGCGCACTCGAAGGGCTCCCGATTATCATCGAGTGCAAGCGCACGAGCACCCTCATCTATCATTCGCAGGGCGTCACCGACCCAACCACGTTCGCTGGCCAGGTGCTCGCGACGTTTACCGCGCTCGCCGCGGGCAACGAGCTCCACACAATCAGGCACCGCGCTCAGGGCGGAAAGGAGGCGAAGCGAAGGCAGGGGATCTTCCCGTCAGCCGACATCTCGCTCCCTACCGGTATTGCGTACGTGCGGATCAAGGGGCAGCGGGGAGGGAAGTGGACGTACACCGCGAAGATCGAGCTTGTGAGGGAGGTCTACCGCCTCGTCGTCGAAGAGGGACTACGCAACTGGACGGAAGTGGCCCGCCGCTCGGGCGCCACGAATAATGTCACGGTGCGGAACATGCTCACGAACCCTATCTACAAGGGGTGGTGGGTGGTCGACGAGAAACGCCAGCCGGGGCCGACCCCGATCAAGCCCGACGGACGACGGCGTGACCGGAAGAAGGTGAAGCGCGCTCCCGACGAGGTGCTCAGGCACTGGGTCTATCGCCCGCGCGGTGCGCTCGCCGGGCCCGGTGACGTCCGCGAGGAGGCCCTCATCGACGTCACCACGTGGGATGCTGTGCAGGAGATCGTCGAGGCCAAGACACGCGACTACCACAGACCGCGTGAACCTCGCGGTGACACACGCTTCATCTATACGGGCAGACTGTGGTGTGCGGAGTGCGGGGGCGCGATGTGGAGCAAGACGCGCGGCACGCCGGCGCCTCGACGCGATCATTACGTCTGTCGTCGCACGCAACGCGGCGGCGCGCGCTGCGCCACGAAGTACCTCCGCCGCGAGCTCGTCAACGCCGGCATTGACCGACTCTTCACGGTGTTCTTCGCGGACGAGCGGTTTCTGGAGGGGGTCGTCGAAGAAGGCCGCCGAACCGACGTCGAGGACTTCACCGGTCGGATCGTGGACCGTGCTCGCGAGGTGGCGAAGCTCGAGGGCCAGCGGGCGAAGCTTCTCGATCTCTACCTGGACCCGACCGGCCACTGGGATCGCGCAACACTCGACGAGAGAGCCGCGAAGCTCGATGGGGAACTTGAGCGCTCCCAGCGCGAGCTCGGTCGTCTCCGTCGGGCACAGGACGACAACGCGCGCGCGAATGCCCTCGACTCTATGCGCGCCGTCCTCGCGACCTTGGACGAGTTTGAGTTCTGGACGCCTCGAGAGAAGCGCGCGTTCCTCGCCCGGTTCTTTCCGCGGATCGACGTGTCGAGTCGCGGTGTCGAGCGCGTCGTCGCTGCCCTCCCCAGAATTGGAAGGGTTGGCGAGGTGGAGGTGCCGCTCGGCGACGCCGGCCTTCCGCTCACGCTCACGGTGAGGATGATATGGGAGCAGCTCCAACCGCCGGTCGGCACCACCGACTTTGGCCTCCCGGAACGCGAGTTCTACACGCGGCGCGACATCAAGAAGCTCCTCGGCTGGTCCGAGTGGATGCTGGCGGACCGGCTAGCGAAGGGACTTCTACCTGAACCCACGCACCTGCGTTGGGGCAAGCGCGCGTGGACGGCCGAGGAGGTTCGGGACGCCATCGCCCGAACGAAGGGGGGATCCGCCAGGCTCCCCATTTAGGGAGAGGTACACCTCCGCGGAGGTCGCGCAGGCGCTCGGCGTCACTTGGGAACAGCTCCGGTACGCCATCGAGCAGGGGCGCCTGCCCGAGTGCAGGGAGCGAGACGGACAGGGGCGGCGGGTGTGGACCGCCGAGGAAGTCGAGCGGCTGGTGAGTGAGTGGAACGAGCCGCGATCGGCGAACAAGTAGAGAGCGGACGATGGCGGCCCCTCCCAAACTCTCGATGAGACCGAGACCGTCACCGGTGCTTCCGCTTCCGCTCAACTACGCTGGGTTTCAGCGTGTCTCCGGCAACGTCGTAGCCAATCTTCTGAAGCGTCTCCCGCAAGTACGCCTTCCCTGCATGCGGGTGTGGAACGCGCCATTCGTAGAGGATGGCCTTACGGATGTCAGGGAGTGTCGCTGCCGGGAGTCGTTCTAGAATGGAGAAGACGGCCAGAGCACAACCATCATCGACTGCAACACTCGCCGAAACAGCTTCATCCAACCGTTCGATCGTCTTTTCGAACAGGCCGAGCATTTCCTGCCAGTCCGGCTCGGATAGCCGCGTTGCGCGGCCGATGATCTCGGTACTGCTCAGAGCCGGATCGTCTGCCCCGTCGAGAGCCTGGTCATGTGCGATCGTGTGTCGGATCTTCTGGAAGCGGTCTAGCTCCTCGCCCCACGTCTTCGTCCCGTTGGGCTGGGGCGGCATGCCATCCAGCCAGCGCAAGTCCAGAGCGAACCTGGCACGGAACTCTTCCAGGCGCTTCGTGTACTCCGCCTTCATCTGCCCGTCGGCTGTGGCGGTCACCTGCTTGCGCAGCTCGGTGAACGCGCTCCGGTCGGCGAGCACGTCGGGGACCGGGCGATATCGCTTCGTCTTGGCGCACGCCTTCGGCCGATACAACAAGCAGAGGGCGAAGTACGAGGCGAGGGCATGCTCGAAGGCCGAGCAGATGTGAAGAATGGCCGCCACGCGGAGGCTCGCCAGCAGTCGGTCTGGCTTCGGACTTCCAGCGCCCATGTTCCTCCGCTCCCGTACGGTGGGTGGCGGTAGCGCCGGGCAGTTCGTCTTCTGTAAGGCCACGACAGCGCGCATGGCGTACTTGGACGTCCAGTACACCGCGTTGAGGCGTGTCGTCTCGTCGATGAATGTTCGGTGAGGTTGGAGGGGCATTCGGCTGCTCGTTCGGGGCTACGCGGAAGATCGCAGCGTCGACGCAGTGTCCATGAGGTAGTGCAACGCCGTGTAAGGAGCTCGCCGCTCCAGATGGTGGGCGAGCTTCTGATCGAGTTGTTGAAGGACGGGACCGAAGTCGAGCAAGTGGTTCTGGATGCCTCGTGGCCTATTCGGAGCGCCAAGGACCGTGCCCCGACGCGGTGACCGCTCAAGCAGTGACTGAACTACCTCCAGCAATGCCTGCCCCGGAGGTGCCTCGATCACGAGGAGCATCGCGTGCACAGAAGCTAGTTCAACGAGAAGGCTCGCGAAGTCTTCCGTCTTCGGTATCGCACCGAGGACGCGATTCATGATGATGAGCGAGGGACCCTTCTCCTGTAGTGGAGCGAGATAGCGTCGCGTTGCGACAGGATCCCCCAGTTCGCAGGTGTCGAAGGAGAGGGCCGGTCGCGACGCGGCCAGGAGGGGGTCCGCCGCGACCTTCTCGCGAACGGCATCCTCGACCCAAGGTCGCCATGCCGCCTCGCGGTCAACGGCGCGTAGGTTGAGCCTGCGGGGGATGGCTTTGAGCGCGTGAAGCGCTCCGACGATGTCCGACCCCGGACCGCAGCCCAAGGAGATCACCTCCAGCTCACCGCGAAAGAAGGTCAGCTCTTGTGGAAACGCCTTGAAAGACTGCTCTTCAAGCTCCTCTGTAACGAAGGCAGCAGCCAACGCGAAGTGGCTGAGCGCGTACGCGAGCCGTTCGGTCTCGCCGGGGTATTGAACCGCGCCGCGGTTGCGGCTCATTCCGGCTGAGTGGGCGGCGAGCGCACCGTCGATCTCCTGGTCGAGAAGCGGGTTTCGCAGCTTCGCCAGCTTGTACTTGCCCTCCAGCCACGGATACGGATCGTAGTACACGCATCAAGCGTAACTCTCGGCCCACCGTCACGATCGAAATCCGCACTCGTGCGGATGGCGACCCGGGCGATCCCGCCGAGCGTCATCACCAGGCTCGGAAGCCGTGCAGCTGCGGCCATCGATCCAGGTGATCCCGTTGATCGTCCTCACTGCGACCTGAAGCCGCACGGGCAAGGCTACGGGCCCTGGTGATGCCGTTGAGCGCCGTCACCACGGTCTGAATCCGCACGCGCAAGGATTCATCGCGCAGACGACGACGGGGCGCGCCGGAAACGTCGCCTTGGCGTGAGCTCGCGAGATCGAGACCACGCCGTCCTCGAGCGGCTGCCGGAGCGCCTCGAGCGCCCCTCGGCGGAACTCCGCGAGCTCGTCCAGGAACAGCACGCCGTGATGCGCGAGGCTCACTTCTCCCGGGCGAGGCAGGTCTGAGCCCCCCCCGACGAGCCCCACCTCGCTCACGGTGTGATGGGGCGCGCGGAACGGACGCGTACGGGCGATGCCGCGCGTGATCGCGAGCAGGCCCGCGACGCTGTGGATCGCCGTGACCTCGAGCGCCTCCGCAGGGGACAGCGCCGGCATGAGCGCGGGGAGACGGCGCGCGAGCATCGTCTTGCCGACGCCGGGCGGCCCGATCATGAGCAGGTTGTGCCCTCCGGCGGCGGCGATCTCGAGCGCCCGTCGCGCGGCCCCTTGTCCTTGCACTTCGCGTAGATCGTCTCCCCCTTCGACGAGTGGCGGCGCCACGCTTGCTACGGCGCGCGGCAGCTCCCCCTCGCCGCGAAGGGCGTGGAGTAGCTCGGAGAGAGACCCGACGGAGCGGACGTCGATCGACTCGACGAGCCCTGCTTCCCCTTCGTTCACGCGCGGGACGACCGCGCGCCGGACTCCTCGTGCGCGCGCGCCGAGGAGATGGGGGAGCACGCCGCGGACCGATTGGACGCTCCCATCGAGCGAGAGCTCGCCGAGGAAGAGGAGATTCTCGAACGACTCGAGCGGCACGCAGCGCAGCGCGCCGAGAGTCGCCGCGGCGATCGCGAGGTCGAACCCGCTCCCCGCCTTTCGGAGATCGGCCGGCGCGAGGTTCACGACGATGCGGTACTCCCCGAGGTCGACTCCGACCTGCGCGAGCGCGCTCTTCACGCGGACGCGGCTCTCGCGAACGGCCGCTTCGGCGAGGCCGACGAGCTCGAAGGAGGGGACGTTGCGTTGGACCTCGACCTCGACGCGAACAGGGTGAGCGTCGAGACCGATGAGCGTGGCGGCGAGCGCGGTGGCGAGCATGCCAGGCGTAATTGCGAGCTGCGTGCCGTGTCGTCAGGGCTCGTTTCCTCGTGAAATTGAGGGAGCACGGGGCGACACGGACAGTTTCGGGGGTGGCACGTGCCACTTGCCCGAGACGCGCATTTCGTCACTGCTGCCCTCCGTCCGCAGCGTCTCCTCGCCACTTCGTCAAACGATCGCCAAAGTGGAATACCTCGTCCGTCGAGCCCGTCGTCGCCGTGTGAGACCCACGCGATCTCTCGCTCTTCTTCTTCCGCTACTCCTCCTTACGACCCGGTCGGTGCCCGCGGCCGCAGATTCCCCTGCGCCCGTGCCGCCCGCCGCCCCGACGCTCGCGCAGCCCGCGGTGGTCCCCGCGAAGACGTCCCCGCGGCCCCCCTCCGAGCCTGCGGCGTCCGAGAAGAGCGAGAAAACGGAGAAGGAAGGACCCCCTGCCGTCGCCATCCCCGAGCTGCCGTTCCAGCCGAAGTCACCCGACTACAAGGTCGCTCTCACGCTCGACGACGTGGAGCTCCCCGATCTCGTTCGGACGATAGGTCAGCTCACCGGTCGGCGGTTCGTCGTGGCGTCCACGCACGCGAAGGGGCTCAAGGCCACTCTCTACGCGCCGGAGAAGGTCTCCGTCGCCGAGGCGTACCAGGCCTTCCTAGCCGTCCTGCAGGCGAACGCGCTCACCGTGATCCCGAGCGGCGCGTTCTGGAAGATCATCGATACCCAGGACGTGACGAAGCAGCCCACGCCGGTGGCGCGCGCGGGGGAGGGGGCGACGAGCGAAGAGCGCTACGTCACGCGCGTGCTCCGCCTCCATCACGTGAACGCGGAGGACATCGCGACCAACGTGCTCGGCAAGTTCGCGACGCACGACGCGAGCGTCGTGGCGTACGCCCCCGGCAATCTCGTCATCCTGACCGAGACCGGGGAGAACATCCGGCGCTTGCAACGCATCCTCGAGGACGTCGACGTCGCCGTTCCAGGAGACAAAGTCTGGTTCGAGCCGCTCAACTACGTGAGCGCTGCCCAGGTACAAAAAGAGCTGAGCGAGGTCTTCGACCTGAAGTCGGCGACGGGGGGGGGCGGCGGCGCGGGCAAGGCAGCGGCGAACGCCTCGACGGTTGATCGCCTGACGCGCCTCGTCGCGCTCGACCGGCCGAACGCGCTCGTCATCGTGGGGAGCGAGGCGGCGTACGCGCGCGTGCTCTCGTTCATCCAGAGGATCGACCTGCCGGCGTCGAACCAAGGGGCCATCCACGTCGTGCCGCTCGAGCACGCCGACGCGAAGAAGCTCGTCCCGGCGATCAACGAGGCGCTGCAGGGGGCCGCGGGCGGGGGAGGGGGGGCCAAGATGGGCTCTGCGGTGGAGCCCTTGTCGATGCTCGAGTCGCAGGTGCGCGTGAGCGCCGAGGAGACGACGAACGCGATCCTCGTGACGTCGTCCGAGCACGACTTCGCCTCGGTGCGCGACGTCATCGCCCGGCTCGATAAGCCGCGACGCCAGGTCTACATCGAGTGCGTCGTGATGGACGTCGACATCGAGAAAGACACCGGGATCGGCGTGCAGTACCACGGCATCGATTCGCTCGGCAGCTCGGGCGCGTCGCTCTACGGAGGGATGAACCCCTTCGCGTCGGCCAGTCAGCCCGGCGCGGCCGCCACGAGCTCGCTCACCGACACCACCCTCCAGGCGCTCGCGCTCGGCGTCCGTGGACCGGCGATCGAGGCGCTCGGGATGACGATCCCCGCGTTCGGAGCGTTCATCCAGGCGAGCACGCACACGCTCGACAGCGACATCATGCAGACGCCGCACATTCTGGCGACCGACAACATTCCGTCCGAGTTCCACGTGACCGTGAACCGGTCGCTCCAGCAGAACTACCCGTCGTACGCCTCGCTCTCTTCGCTGACCGGGGGGAGCTCGGCGACCGGCGCGGCGTCACCGTTCGTAGGGACGGCGCCTGCGGCGATGAACTACAAGCCGCTCGGGCCGCAGATCAAGATCACGCCGCACTTGAACGAGTCCGACGACGTCCGGCTCGATATCGTCGAAACGATCTCCGACACGACGGGGGTTCCCGAAGGGGCTCTCGGCACGCTCCCCTTCACCGAGCGGGGGGCGACGACGACGCTCACGGTCCACGATCAGAAGACCGCGGTCATCGGCGGGCTCGTCGCCGACAAGATTTCGCACGAGACGGTCAAGATCCCGTTCCTCGGCGACATCCCGCTCCTCGGCTTCCTCTTCCGGCACACCAACGACACGAAAGAGAAGACCGACCTGGTGCTCGTCCTGACCCCGTACATCATTCGCGACCAGGAGGACATGCGTCGCATCGTCGAGCGCCGCATGCAGGAGCGGCAGGACCTCCTCGATCACCAGGCGCTCTTCTCGGACAGGCCGTGGCGCGAGGCGCCGTTCGAGCGGACGCGCGGGCTCCTCGGGAGCATTCGCCACACGACGAAGATGCTCGCCGAGCAGCAGGAGCGGGAAGACGCTCTCCTCCCGCGCCCTCCGAAGACGCACGAGCCGACCGAGCCGATCGAGCTCCCCCCCACGGCCGTCGTGTCGGGCGCTCCAGCGGCGCCGGAGCCCAAGTCACCCCCCGTGGCGGCCGCGCGTGTGGAGCGGTGA
>JBKQKP010000224.1:0-8588 GCA_052147435.1 Polyangiaceae bacterium
GTGCTGGGACTGCCGGCTCCGCTGGTGTTCCAGAACCCGAACGATCCGGGGGGCCTCGGCTTCCTCCACGCGCATACGCCGGCCGTCGTCCTTGGGCGGGCAGCGTTCGAGGCGCAGGTCACCGCGCAGGCGATGGCGTTCGTCGCGGGGAGGCACCTCGCGTACTTCCGTCCGGGCTACTACGTGCGGCATCTGGTGCCGACGGGGACGGGGCTCAAGGCGTGGCTCTTCGCCGCGATCAAGATGAGCGTCCCGCAGTTCCCGGTGACGCCGGACCTGCAAGGGCAGGTGGCGGAGGCGATGACGGCCATGCAGGCCGACTTCCAGGGGATCCAGCGCGAGAAGCTGGCGAGCCTCGTGTCGAAGCTGCTTCAGGCAGGGGGGGCGCTCGACCTGAAGAAG
The DNA here is from genome assembly GCA_052147435.1 of Polyangiaceae bacterium. GTDB lineage: Bacteria > Myxococcota_A > Polyangia > Polyangiales > Polyangiaceae > JBKQKP01. Next base: position 403 of record JBKQKP010000224.1, read on the forward strand.
TGGGTCTCCGCGATCGACCTCACCGCGGATCGCGCCGGATTCGTCCTTGCTCACGACCTCGGGTGCGCAACGGAAGTCATGCGCGCGACCGAGGAGGGGGCGAGCGTCCCGGTAAAGGAGCGAATGAAGGAGCTCGTCCTCTTCAGCGTGAGCGAGGAGTATTTTGCGCTCCGCGACAAGCTGCAGATCCGCATCGATTCGTGAGTGATTGCGAGCCATTGAGCGTGCTGCGTCGCGGCATGGATCGCACACTGCTCATTTGACAATCTCCGAGGTGGACCTACACCAGCGCACGTCTCGCTCTTGAGACCTACCTGCTCTGGGAGGCCATCCATGTCGCGCGTCGTTTGCTGTTCCGCCATCCTCGCAACCGCTCTCTCTGCTGCCACGTTTGCGTGCAGCGCCGCGCCCGGAAAGAGCGCGCCGAGCGGGGGCGGGTCGACCGGCTCGACTCCGGGCACCGCGCAGGGCAACGGTGCGGCACCCGCAAACCCCGCCGCGGACGCCGGGGCAGCGGACGGGATTCAGGCGGTGACGGAGAGCGGAAAGATCGTCGCCATGGGCTCGGACGCGGTCGTCGCGGGAGCCGTCGTGACCGCGGGGGACCAGACGGCGACGACAGCCGCGGACGGGACCTTCTCCCTCACGCTCCAGAAGGGGGAGACGTTCCAGCTCAGCGTCGTCGCGGACGGCTACGCGACGCTTCTCATGCAGCAGACGTCGCTCGTCGCCGACTACGACGCGGGGAGCACGACGGTCGTTCCGAACGCGACGGCTTCGCTCCTGACGTCGATCCTCAGCGGGTACGATTCGACGCTCGGCGTCCTGAGCATCGCCGTGGAGCCCACGGGGGCGTGCACGGACGAGGGGGGGGCGACGGTCGCCGTGAGCCCCGCGGGGAGCTCGAGGGTCGTTTACATGTCCGGGGGGATCCCGAACAGCTCGCTCACGGCGGTCAAAGAGGGGGAGTTTCCGTCGGCGGTCATCTACAACGCTGCGCCGAACGTCCCGCTCACGGTGACCGTGACCCACCCGACGTGCACGCAAGTCGCCTTCCCGGTCACGCAGAACGGGGTCGAGTACACCGGCGAGATGTCGACCGAAGCGGGAGAGGTGACCGGCTTCGCGAGGATCTTCCTCCAGTAGATCGAGCGCGTGCTAAGCGAGGGCTGTCGTGCGACGGCCGCCTGCCACGCCTCTCGTCCTGCTCGCCCTCCAAGGTCCGCTAGCCCTCCTCGCGTGCTCTCGGAGCGGAGACGGGGCACCCGCGGCCCCGTCGACCTCTGACGCGGCAGGCCCTGCGGGCGCCCCCCATGCGGTCGCGACCGACGCGGCGACGCCACCGGCGCTGGTCTCGCGGCCGCCGACGGACCTGAACGTCGTCCTCATCACGATCGACAGCCTCCGCGCCGACATGCCGTGGGCGGGGTATCCGCGCCCGATAGCCCCGCGCCTCACGGATCTCGAGAAGCGGAGCGTGAGCTTCACGCGCGCGTACGCGGTCTCGTCGTACACTTCGATGAGCCTCGGGGGGCTTCTCGGGGGGAAGCTGCCGGGGGAGCTCAAGCGCGATGGGTACTTCTACGGGACGTACCCGAAGGACGTCCTCTTCTTCCCCGAAGTGCTCCAAGCGGCGCACGTGCACACCCTCGGCGCCGAAGCGCACGCGTACTTCAAGGATCCCACCTTCCAGCAAGGGTTCGACCGGTGGATGGTCGTCCCGGACATCACGTTCAAGAACACGACCGACGAGAACGTGACCTCGCCTCAGCAGGAGGCGCTCGCGGAGAAGCTTCTCTCGGAGAAGGAATGCGACGGGCGGTTCTTCGCCTGGTTTCACTTCATGGATCCGCACGACCAGTACAAGTCGCACGAGCCCGAGATCCCGGCGTGGGGGAAGTCGATTCGCGATCGGTACGACGGTGAGGTCACGTTCACGGACAAATACGTGGGTCGCCTTCTCGACTTCATCGCGGCGCGCCCCTGGGGAGCGCGGACCGCGATCATCGTGAGCGCCGACCACGGCGAGGCCTTCGGCGAGCACGGCCAGTACAGCCACGGGTTCGAGCTCTGGGACAACCTCGTGCGGGTGCCGCTCTTCGTCCTCGTGCCGGGCGCGAAGCCGCGACACGTCGATGCTCCGACGAGCGCCATCGACCTCGCGCCGACGATCGTGGACCTCTTCGGCTTGCCGCGCGAGCCCGGCTTCGAGGGGGAGAGCCTCGTGCCCGAGATTTACGGCGCGCCGCCGAACGAACGCGACGTGGTCCTCGACCTGCCGGCGACGAGCGACAGCGATCGGAGGCGTGCGATCGTTCACGGGCACGAGAAGCTCATCGCGTTCGGCGAGGACCAGATGTACGAGCTCTTCGACCTCGACGCGGACCCCACCGAGGAGCACCCGATCACGAAGGGGGACGAGTTTCACGACATGGTGCTTCGCTACCGCGCGTTCGAGAAGAACGTGAAAGACGTCCCTCCGTACGGCTGCCGCGAGGGGTGTCTCGGCCGGGCGTACCTGAAGAAGGACGGAGGGGCGTAGGATGCAGCGCATGCGCATCGTCCCCATCCCGTGCCTGAAGGACAACTACGCCTATCTGGTGATCTGCGACCGGACGGGGCAAGCGGCGGTCGTCGATGCATCGGAGGCCGAGCCGGTCCTCGCTGCAGCGAAGCGCGAGGGGGTGAAGCTCTCGGCGATCTGGAGCACGCATCACCACCTCGATCACGTCGGCGGCAACGAGGGGGTCGCCCGAGCGGCAGAGATCACCGAGGTGGTCGGGCACGTCTCCGACCGGGGACGCGTCCCGGAGCAGACGCGGTTCGTGGAGACGGGGGACGTGGTCAAGGTCGGATCGGTCGAGGCGAGAGTGACGCACATTCCCGGGCACACGCTCGGCGCCGTCGCGTACTTCGTCGACGACGGCGGACAACGCGCCGTCTTCACCGGGGACACGCTCTTTCTCGCGGGGTGCGGGAGGCTCTTCGAAGGGACCCCGGCGCAGATGTACGCGTCGCTCTCGTCGCTCGCCGCTCTCCCCGCCGACACGCGCGTCTTCTGCGGTCACGAGTACACGGCGGCCAACCTCCGCTTCGCGGCCCACGTCGAGCCGTCGAACGCGGCGATCGACGGCGCGGCGAAAGGGGCCGCGCGCGAGCGCGAGGCGGGGAGGCCCACCGTGCCCGGGACGCTCGCGCAGGAGATCGCGACGAACCCGTTTCTGCGGGTCAGGTCCCCCGAGATACGACGAACGCTGGGCATCTCGGCGGGTGCGGATGACGTGGCCGCGTTCGCTGCGATCCGGAAGGCGAAGGACGAGTCTCGGGGGTAGCGGCGATTCTCGAGAGAGTGATTGAACAGGAAGGTCGGAAGGTCGGAAGCCCTACTCCGCTGGATCGAGAGGGAGCGGGAGCGCGGAGACGATGGCTGGCACGGCCTTCGTCTTCGGCGTCAGGTCCGCGGGGGTCCAGCGCATCTTCTGGGCGCCCGTCATGTCGATGACGCCGGCGGCGTTGAGCACCTTCATGATCAAGTACGCCGGATCGATCTCCCACGAGCGGGCGGCGAAGCTGGGGCTCATGCCGTACCGGTGATGGTTGTTCTGAAAGAGCTCCCCCATCGTGAGCACGTCGATGGGGAGCCCGTTCCGCGACTTGTCGTCGCTCGCGAAGTTCCGGTAGCCGTACTTGTGCCCCCCCCAGTTGACGATCGCGCCGTGCACGGGGCCCATCAGGTAGTGGAAGGGGAGGAGGAGGAACATCCACCAGTGCGTGGCGAAGACGACGTAGAAGGCCGTGTACGCGACCACGAAGGAGAGCCGCGTCACCCACTTGTCGGCGACCGCGTCGAGCGCCGGCCACTCGGGATACCCGCCGTCGAACCGCGCCTCCGGGGTCTCCTTGCGCGACACGAAGCCTTCGTAGCGCTTCTTCGTCACCCACATCATCGCGAAGACGTCGCGGTAGTAGTGCGGTGAGTGAGGGTCCTTCGGCGTGTCGCTGTACGCATGGTGCAGGCGGTGCAAGATCGCGTACCCGCGCGGCGACAGGAAGCTCGAGCCTTGCACGAGCCAAGTGAGAAAATAGAACACGCGCTCGGTGCGCGGCGACATCTCGAACTGCCGGTGGGCGCCGTACCTGTGCAGGAAGAAGCTCTGGAAGAAGACCGCCGCCTGCCAGTGAAGAACGAAGAAGATCGCGATCGCCACGGTGTGCACCTCTCGCGCGGAGAGCTCCTGCTCGCCTAACGCCCTGTAAACGTAGAGAGGGGAGGGGATCGGCGTCGCCACGCTTCGGTCATCCCCGCGGGGAGATTGTCACCGTTCCGTCAGGGGCGAGGGGGGGAGGCGACGCCACGCCAATGACGTCACGCGTCGTCGGAGCGCGCTTTGAGGCCGCTGGCCGCGCGCTCCTCGGCCACGTGCGCGCGGACCGCCTCGCGCTCGCGGTCGAGGTGGTTCGCGAGGAGCCGGCGGAGACGTGGCTCGGCGATCCAGTGCGCGGAGTGGGTCACCGTCGGGAGGAAGCCGCGCGCCTTCTTGTGCTCGCCTCCGGCGCCGGGCTCGAAGACGGCGCGCCCCTCGGCGATGCACTCGCGGACGCCGTGGTAGTAGCAGACGTTGAAGTGGAGGAACGGCTCGTCCGCGACGACGGGGGACGAGCCCCAGTAGCGGCCGTACAGGCGATCGTCCTTCTTCACGTTGAATGCCCCCGCGACGAGCTCCCCCTCTTTCTTCGCCACGACCCACGCGAGCCGTTCAGCGAAGCGCGACGCCACGAGAGTGAAGAACCGCTGCTTGAGGTAGCGCCTCCCCCAGTGGAACTTGTCGACGGTCGCGCAGTAAAAGCCGTACATGGCCCGCACCGCGTGTTCGTCGAGCGCCTCCACGGGGAGAGTCTCGATCGCGATGCCGCTCTTCGCCGGCTGCGCGATCTCGCGCCGGAGCTGGTGGCGCTTCTTCGCGTTGAAGCGGGCGAGAAAGTCGTCCATCGAACGGTAGCCCGCGTTCTCCCAGTGGTACTGGACCCCGAGACGCGGAAGGAGCCCCGCGCGCTCCCAGGCTCCCGCCTCTGCCTCGCGAGGGAAGAGGACGTGCGCGCTCGAGAGGTGCGCCTTGTCGCAGAAGGCGCGCGCCGCTTCGCTCAAGGCGCGAACGACCTCGTCGCGGTCCTCTCCCGGGGCCACGATCGCGCGGTCGCCCGTCGCCGGCGTGAACGGGATCGCGAAGACGAGCTTCGGGTAGTAGGCCACGCCCATTCGCTCGGCGACGTCGGCCCAGCTCCAGTCGAAGACGAACTCCCCCTCGCTGTTCCCCTTCACGTACGCCGGCGCGACCGCGATGAGGTCGCTACCGCGGTAGAGCGCGAAGTGGCGCGGGAGCCAGCCCACCTCTGCGCCGACGCAGCCGGCCTCCTCGAGGCAATCGAGCCACGTCCACTCCGCGAACGGGGAAGCGGCCGGGACGGCGAGCGCGTCCCACGCTTCACGCGGAACGTCGCGCACGCGCTCGAGGAGCCGCAGGCTCAGCATCGGGCTCTTGCCGCCTGCGGCCTACCGGATCGCGAGAAAGTACGCGATCGCCACCGCGCCTCCGACGGCAACGATCGCGAACAGGGCCCAGCCCGGCGAGGCGCCCCCCACCTTCTGCTTCGGCTGGCGGCGCATCTGCGCCCACGCCTGCACCTCGGCGGCCTCCGTCCCTCGTTCTTTCGGGACGATCTCGAACATCGAGGGCATCGCGCGGCGAGACGTGGCGATCTCTTCCCGCGGGACCTCGAGTGGCGTGCTCATGACGAGGCGGGAGACCACCGACGTCTCCCCCTTCTCGAGCTCCGCTTTGAGCTTGCCGGCCTGGTCGGCGTCGACGACCGCCGTCCAGCGCCCGTGACCGCGCTCCACGAGACGCGCGTGGGAGGCCTCGGCCGCCTTCTCCAGCTGCCCCTGGCTCGTGCGCGGAGCTTCGATCGCGACGACGACGAGGGCGCGGCTGCCTATCTCTCCGGCGGTCAGGCGCGCGCGGCAGTCCGGGCAGCGGGCCGTGTGGGCGAGGGCGTCGGCGATGTCGTCGCTGTGATCGCCGGTGCGGAGGAGGGCCAGGATCGGCTCCCCGACGTGGTTGACGTCGTCGAATGCGAACGCCCCTGGCCGCGCGTCCGCCCGGTAGCCGAGCTGGCGGAGGGTGTACTCGAGGGCCTTGTCGTCGCGCGCCGTCACGGCCCGCCTCGCCTGTCGTCGCGGGGGGGCTCCCCTTCGATCCCCAGAAACGCGGCCTTGGAGAGAATCCGCTCGCGAGCGAACGCCACCTCCTCGATCGGCATCGCGAGCCAGCCGGCCACCTCGTCCATCGTCGCGTCGTCCTCGAGGAGGAGCGCGACGATCAACGCGTCGCTCGGAGAGAGGGCGTCCTTCAGGCGCTCGAGGGTCGCGCGCGCCTTCGCCCCCTCGGGGCTCGGAGCGAAGGGGAGGGGAGGGAGGTCGGAGTCGAGCTCGGCGATGTCCTTCGAGAGCGCGTCGAGATCGTCCCCCGCGGCGAGCTGCTCGAGGAGCGCGCGCCTTCGTTTCGCGCGCCCCAAAGCGTGCTTCGCGATCAGGCGGACGTACGGATCGGGGGCGTGGACTCCCTCGGGGGTGAGCCCGCGCTGCTTGCCGAGCTGCACGAGCTCGATCTCGATCTCCCTCGCGACGTCCTCGGCCGCAAACTTCTCGGGGTGCGCCGAGACCATCGCCCGCGCGTGGCGGAGGATCAGCGGCCGGTGCTGTTCGATGAACGACTGCACGTGCACTTTCTATCAGGGATTTCCCGCTCGGGGGAGCGCGCCGGCGTTATCCGGCGGCGGGGGCGACGTCCTCGCGGCACAGCACGAACCAGGCATCCATCCACTCGGACGTTTCGGGCTTCGCCCCCTCTTTGCATCGCCTCGCTCGGCCGATCGAGACGTTTTTCGAGAGCCCACGCATGATGTCGACCATGTTTCCGTAGACCGCGCGCGGACCGATTCCGCGCTCGTTCTTCTCGATCGCGTCTGGCCACGACGTCGGCTTGCCGCTCGGGATCAACGTGTAGTCGACGGCGACCTCTCCAGGCTCCCAGTCGTGCGCGACGTAGTAGCCGGCGCCCGCGAACCAGGTGACCAAGGCCGGGTTGTGGTTGTAGCCCCAGAGGCTCTTCGAACTCGCGTTGGCGCTCCCATTTACGCCGCCGCCGTCCTGGGCCGGTTTGCAGAACCGCTTCTGGAAGTGCGTGAACGCCGGCAGGGAGTTCTTCCCGTGGTGAATGACCTCGGTGAGCGGCGGCACATCCGGCGGAACGAAGTAATCGAGCGTGACTGGCTCGTAACCCTTAATGGCTTCGTACAGCTTTGCCATCGTACCGCCGTCCCAGGCGCGCACGGTCGCGAGGCGGCCGAGATGCCCGAGCTCGTCCAGGACCGCCGTGAGGCGAGGAAGGTCAAGCGGATCGAGGAGTACCGACAGATCCATGGAAGAGATCCCTAGCAACAAGCGGGACGTGGGGGAAGGTTCGGCGGGGGGGAGACGTATTGAGGGCACGTAGATGCCGCAAAGCTGCCCCGCACGAGCCTGCTCGGGCCGACCTCAGAGCGTCATGGATTTGCCCGCCGCGCTGCGCATCGTGGTACGCGGTAGGTGCTGTAGGTCGACTCCACCTGGGAGGTAGTCATGACGATCAACCGTTCGTTGTCCGTGCTCGCTCCGTTCGCTCTCTTGATCATCGCCGCCGCCGTCGCTGGATGCGTGGACAAGAAGGCAGTCATTCCCCCGGAGAGCCCGAATTACCTCACGCAGTCTTCGAAGCCCGTGCAGACGACCAGCGCAGTGGCGCTCACGCCGGGTGCCACCGGCCTCGACACTCCGGCGCTTCATGTCTCGGACGAGCTCGCACGCCTGTGCGGCCTCCCGAGCGCGAGCGACCAGCCGAAGCAGTACGCGCCGAGCTTCGACTTCGACTCGGACGCGATCGGCGACCAGGACCGGGTGGTCCTCTCGGCGCTCGCGCACTGCCTGAGCGACGGGGCGCTGAAGGGGCGCGGGCTGGCGCTCACCGGGCGCACGGACCCTCGTGGCGAGCCGGAGTACAACATGTCGCTCGGCGAGTCGCGGGCAGACTCGGTCCGCCGGTACCTGCACGACCTCGGCGTCCAGGCCGAGCGGCTTCGCGCGACGTCGC
>JBKQKP010000225.1:0-4307 GCA_052147435.1 Polyangiaceae bacterium
CTCGTGAAGGGGGCTGGAGGGGCGTGGGCGGCCTGGGAGCAGGCGCGGATCAGCGGTGACGTCGGGGGAACGCTCCGGCTCCGTGCGCTGGATGGGTGGCTCGCTGTTCATCGGTTGCGCCAACCGCGACACCCGGATCATGGATTCGCCGACCCGACGTTTCCCCGGAGTGGACTTGGGGCGCTCACCTACCAGGTGCGCGAGCTCGAAGAAGGGTTCGACGCCGGGATGCTCGGGGCGGCGCGCGCCCTCGTGCAGATAGCCCCCCTTGCGGTGCTGCTCACGTGGATGGCGCCGCGGTTGGCGCTCGCGGCCGCGATCGTCTTCGCGGTCTTCTCGCTCGGCCTCGGTCGGGCGCGGAAGGCGTGGAAGAGGGCGAACGCGCGCGCGGCGGAGCACCGCGAAGCGCTCTTGGAGGCGGCTGACGAGGCGGTGCGGCACGCCGAGCTGTGGACGACCTACGGGGCGGAGCGGCGCGTTCGGTCGCACCTCGGGTCGATCGGGCGGGCGCTCGCCGCGCAGGGGGCGCGGATCGAGGCGAGCGCTTCGGCGCTGTCGGGGGCGAACGAGGTGCTCGGTGCGCTCGCGCTCGTCCTCGCGATCGCTGCGGGGCGCGCGGGGTGGCTCGGCGCGTCTGGAGCGGACGCCGTGCTCCTTCCGTTCGCCGTGACGTTCTTCCTCGCGTACCGCCCGATTCGCGATCTGACCGACGCGCGTCTCACTCTCGCCCGCGCGAGCGTCGCGGGCGATGCGCTGGCGCCGCTATTCGCCGCCGCGGAGCGCGCGGAGCTCACGAGCGACACGAAAGACGTAGCTCGCGACTCGCAGACCGAGCCGCGTGCCTGGGCGCTCGAGGCGCTCGCCGTGGAGGGGTTGCAGCTCGGTCGCGGCCTCGCGGGCGAGCTCTCGTTCCATTTGGCTCCGGGCTCGATCCTCGCGGTCGTGGGGACCACCGGGAGCGGGAAGACGACGCTTCTTCGCACGCTCCTCGGTCTCGACGTCCCGGTCGCGGGGGGGATCCACTACGGCGCTGCGCGCTTGGACGCGCGCCCGTCGGGTCCTGCGTCTCGTCCGTTCGCGTGGGTCCCGCAAGACGCGCCCGTCCTCGCCGACACGCTCGACGCGAACATCGCTCTCGCTCCTGGATCCGACGAGCCACGCTCGGCCCTCGACGCCATCGGTGCCACGTCGCTGATCGCGGCCGTCGGCGCGGCGCGGGTCGGCGCCGGCGGTCGAGCGCTCTCCGGAGGAGAACGGCAGTGGGTCGCCCTCGCGCGCGCCGTCGCGACGCGCCTCCCGGTGCTGCTCCTCGATGAGCCGACGAGCGGCCTCGACGGAGTCTCGCAGGCGCGCGTTCTCGACGCGATCGCCCGCCTGAGAGGATCGCGAACGGTGATCATCGTCACGCACCGCGAAGAGCCGCTGTCGATCGCCGACGCCGTCTTGCGACTGGACGGCGCCGATTCAGTGGCACATCCGCACTTTCATCCGGACGTCGTTCTGGTCGACGCTGTGCGCGCACGCGCCGCTCGTTGACACGCGGGTCGAGAGCACGATCTTCCCCGAGGGGGAGCGAGCGTCCGACGTCGCCTCCGCGGTCACGTGCACGAAGAGGACGTCGTTCTTGAACTCGAACGTCGCTTCCTCGCCGTTCTTCGACGGCTCGAGGTGCGCCGCGTTCGACCATGCGTCGTCGTCGTTTGCGCGGACCCAGAAGACGTACGTCGTCGCGGCCGCGTCGAACGACTTCGGCGGGGGGAGATGGTCCACCGAGATCTCCACGTGGTGCTTCACCGGTTCCGGCGCCGGGGCCATGTCGTGATCGGGCAGGCCGTCGCTGTCGGACGCGGGGTCCGCGGCGGGGACTTCCACGAGAGCCGCGAGCGTCGGCGTCGGAACGGCGGGGGGCGGCTCGGTGTGTGCGCAGCCGGCGAGGGGAGCGAGTCCGAGGAAGCCGAGGAAAGAGAACACTCCGAGTTGATGGCGCATCGCTGGGTCTCCCTTTTCGTCGCCGCGGGGGGTGGCCGCGTCGTTACGATGAAAACTGAAAATTGCACTAGGAGTGCCAAGGCGATCCGGGCGCCACCTTGTGCGCTTTCAGGCGATAAAGCTCGGTTTTCAATGGCTTGGCAGGCGCCTGCCTGGATCGCCGACAGACCAGGAGCGGGGTCGCGGAGATCCTGTCGGCAGCGCGGCGAGCGAGCGTTCTGAGGTACCTTCGAGCCCGATGAAGCCGGCCCTCTTCGCCGTCGCCCCCCTCGCGCTCGTCGCCTGTGGCGGCGCGCAGCCCACCGCGGCGAGCCCGACGACGGCGGCCCCGGGCGATGTCGCCCACGCCGCAGCCCCGGACGTCGACATCCGCAACGCCAAGAGCGCTCTCGTCGGCGCCAGCACGGTTCCGATGGATGGCATCGCGGAAGGGCTCGCGTGGCCCGCGCTACGCGATGCGGTGAACCGTAGGCCAGGCGACCACGCTCCGCTGACGATCGCCGTCGCGCGCGACGTCTCCGTGAACACGGTCATGCGCGCCGTCTGGACCCTTCGCGACGCCGACATTCGCCTGCAGACCCCCGATGCCGCGGGGACGCCTCGCGTGCTGTCGATTCATCCCAGGCCCGACTCACCGAGCGGTGCCAGCGGAACGGGGTGCCATCTTGCGGTGTTCGTCGAATCGAACGGCGACCTGCGCGTGTCGGCGCCGGGGGGACCGCGATCCGTGCGCGGTCCCGACGCTCCGGGTGCCCTCGCGCGCGCCCTCTCCGCCGAACGGTCCGAGTGCGCCATCCGCTACGTCGCCTTCGGCGCGGACGCGGCGGATGCAGCGTGGGGCTCGGTCTTCGATGTCGCGGAAGCGGTCGATCGAGAGAAGTCGGCGGGAGACGCTCGTTACGTGCTCGGCGAGCCGGTGCACGCCGCGGCGCCAGCGCAGTAGGGGAGCGGAGCGAGAAGAGCCCCGTCGTCAGCCGCTCAAGACGCTGATCACGGGACCCGCACGGACGCGCACTTCGTCGGCCCGGACGACGTCGCCGTCGAGGACGTACGTGCCGACTGACTCGAAACGGAGCACGAGGTCTCGCGCGGCCGGAGCGTCGACGTGGCCGCGTCCGCGGAGGCGCTTGCCTGCGAGCACCAGCGGCAACTGCGGCCCGAGCGCGCGCGGTCCGAGCGGGCTCGCGACGAGGTGGAAAGCACCGAGCGTGTCTCCCGCGTGAGGAGTGACGAGGATATGGAGGCCGACGTCTCTGATCACGCTGGCAAGAACGAGGCTCCACTTCTTCGCGTCGGCTTCGCGCCCGTCGACAGTCAACGTGGCGGCGACGGGATCGAGCACCCGTTTCGCGAGCTGTCCCCCCACGAACGACTGCGCGAAGACCTGCGCGGCGATCTTCGCCGCTCCGACGTACCCCAGCGTCGCACCGGCGTAGTACTCGTCGAAGAAACCCGCGACGAGCCCCGCACCGAGCATGAACCCGACGTGATCCGTGCCGCGGTCATCGGTCACGTGGAGCGTCGGGCGGCGGATGGCGCTCCCCTCGTGCCTCGCGACTCCGCGCACGATCCGCCCCGCTCCGGCCGCCCCCCAACCCCAGCGTCCACCCCCCCAGTTGCGCGCGACCGTTCCGACGGTGCCCCCCGGTGCGAGCGCGATCGGGGGGAGATCCTTTTCGCCGAACGCACGCACGAGCGCCGTGACCCCCGCCATGTAGGAGCCGTCCCCGCCCGCGAGAATCACGCTCGTGCTCCCGCGCGCGGCGATGGTTCGCGCGGCCGTCTCGAGCTCGGAGAGCTCGGTGGTCTCGTGGACGTCTGCGCCGACGTCGCGCGCCGCGTCGAGCAGCGCGCGCCGGACCGGCCCGTCCCCCGCGAGATGGCGGGCGTGCCGGTTGAGGATGAGATCGACCATTGCGGAGTCGTGAGCCGGCTAGCATACGCGCATGAAACCGGCTAGCTGCTCCAAGGGCATGCGGTGGCAGGTGTTCATGCTCGTGGGGGCGTTCGCGGCCGTCGCAGGGGCGTGTGGGTCGTCTCCGGCGCTCCGCGCGGCGCGAGCGGGGGACTTCCCGTCGCTGCAGAAGGACGTCGCGGCCGAGGAGAAGGTCGGCCAGCTGAGCAACGGCGAGGCAGCGACGCTCGCGAGCGCGGTCGCCGCGTGGGAGATCGCGAGCGGCCCGAAGGACGAGCAGCTCGCGCGGGTTCGTGAGGCGCGCGGGTGCGCACGCGACCTGGACGGGGCGCTGGCGAGCAGGATGAAGACGCGCGATCCCGCGGGGGCCGAAGCGGCGCTCGCGCGCGTCGCAGCGGGCGAG
>JBKQKP010000226.1:0-12654 GCA_052147435.1 Polyangiaceae bacterium
CCCCGATTCGGGGGGAGGTCGGGTGGGGGGCTCTCGATACGCGGGCGTCGCTCGCGAAAAACAAGCACGAAACGAGACCAGTGCTCAGCCCGATCTCGGGGGGAGGAGCGCCGTAGGCCGGAGTAGACGTCGCCTACGTCCGAGTAGACTTCACCTACGTCCGAGTAGACTCGAGTCGAGTCCGACGTGACTTTTTCGACGTCCGACGTGAGATTTCATACGTCGACGTAGATCGATCGTACCTCGACGTAACCCGCGTCCACGTCCGACTAGGTTTTTCTCACGTCGGAGTCGCTTTTTCCCACGTCCGACAACGAAAATCATACGTGGACGTAGACCGATCGTACGTCGGCGTCTTCGCGGCCAAGTCGGACGCACGCGCGACGTACGTCGGCGTAGTCGAGAACAACGCCCGGCAAGACCGAGCGTTCCACCGGGAAGCCAGGACCAAGGCGGAGGAAAGAAGAGCCTACGCGCGAGTAGCGGCGCACTCGTCGACGAGTGATTTTCTCTCATCGACGAGAGCGGCGCACTCGTCGACGAGAGCGGAGCACTCGTCGATGAGAGCGGCGCACTCATCGATGAGAGACTTTCTGCCATCGATGAGAAGCGAGCCACTCGTCGACGAGTGATTCTCTCTCATCGATGGCAGCGGGCCACTCGTCGACAAGAGATCTTCTGCCGTCGACGGCAGCGACGCACTCGTCGCTCCCGGTTGGTAGTGCTCGACTGAGCGACCGGTTCTCGCGCGTGTTTCGTACCGAGGCGAAACTCAGCACGAAAACCGAAGCAATTCCGAGCTCTCTGGGTGGGCGCAACAGGGATTGAACCTGTGACTTCGTCCGTGTGAAGGACGCACTCTACCGCTGAGTTATGCGCCCCAGGCGGACGGCTTTCGTAGCTTAACCCCTCCCCTTACTGCAAGCCGGTCACGTTGACCGCTCTTCGGATTCGCTCCCAGAGCTCCCCCCGCCCCTCGCCGGTCACGGCGCTGAACCCCACCGGGGTAACCCCCGTCGTCTTCTTGAAGGCCATCAGCGCCGGCTTTCGCTGGTTCACGGGGAGCCTGTCGAGCTTCGTCGCGACGACGATCCGGGCCACTTCGGGAAGGGACGGTGTCGCCGCGTCCGCGCCGCGCGTCTCTTTCATGAAGTCGAGGAGCTCGCCGTCGTCGTCTTCGAGGCCGCGGCGGACGTCGGCCAGTAGGACCACGGCGCGCAGGGTAATCCGCGTGCGCAGGTACCCTTCGAGCATCAGCCCCCACGTCGACTTCTCGGCCTTCGAGAGCTTCGCGTACCCGTAGCCCGGCAGATCGACCAGGTGAAGCGCGAGGCCGTCCACCGTCTTGCACCCGAACACGTTGATCTGCCGCGTGCAGCCCGGGGTGCGGCTCGTGCGCACGAGGTTCCGGCGCTGCATCATCGCGTTCAGCAGGCTCGATTTGCCGACGTTGGAGCGCCCCGCAAACGCGACCTCGGCGAGCGCGGGCGGGGGGAGCTGCTCGGCGCGCGTGGCCCCCGCGACGAACTCGGCGGACACGATCCGGTTCGGGCCGAGCTCGAGCTCTTTTGCGGCGACCATCGGCGGAGACGTAGCACGAAAGCCGGAGCGAGCCCCCCACCCGGCCCCGAATCGCAGGGCCACGTCAAAGTCGAGGAGTCCCCCCCCTCTCTGCTTCCCGTCTTCTCGTCTTCCTGTCCTCTCACTCTCCCTCTCGAGAAGAGAGGATTGAACAGGAAGACGGGAAGACGGGAAGGGCGAGAGTGGAGGCGAAAATCGGGGGGAGGAGAAAGCGTCACCGCTTGCGCACGAGGCGACGCTTCAACCCCCCGACGATCAGCCGCTGCTCTTCGGACCCCAGGAGCTGCGCGGCCAGGAAGAACGCGACCACGAACACCGACGCTCCGACCACCCCGGGCGCCATGCGCGTGAGCTTGCCCATCGCATGCGGCGCGAGGCCGTGCGCGACCGCCCATCCGCAGACCGCAGCGACCGCGGACGAGCCGAGCGTCTTCGCCAGCGATCCCGCGACCTCCCTGCCTCGAATCGTCCCGATCCGCCGCCTCAGCGCGATCACGAGGAGCGCCATCTGCACCGTGCTCGACCCCGCGACCGCCACGCTGATCCCCACGTGCCCCATCGGCCCCCGTAGCGCGATCGCGAGCGCGATGAACGCCGTCAGATCGATCACGCTCACGATGACCGGCGTCCGCGTGTCTCCCAGCGCGTAAAACACCGGCACCGTCTGCCGCACGGCCGCCACCGTCCAGATCGCCCCCCCTTGCCAGGCGAGCGCGCGCGCCGTCTCCGCGGCCGCCGCGGCGTCGAACGCCCCCCGCTGGAAGAGCGCGACCACGATCGGCTCCCCCAGCGCGACGAACACCACGCTCGCGGGGATCGCCACGAACATCGCAAGCCGCATTCCATGCGCGAACGTCTTCGAGATCTCCCCGAGCTCCCCCTTGGCCGCGAGCACCGCGAGAGACGGGAGCGCCGCGGTAGAGAGCGCCATCACGAAGATCCCCTGCGGGAACTCGCAGAGGCGCATCGCCCACGTGAAGTAGCTCTGAGCCCCCGTCCCGAGCTCCGACAGGAAGCGGCGCGAGAGGGTGAGGTCGATGTAGTAGACGCCGAAGCCGAACGTCATCGGCCCGATCCGCCGCAGCATGTCGCGCACGCCCGGATCAGTGAAGTCGATGATCGGCCTGCGCAGGAACCCGAGCCGGTGAAGCGACGGCCACTGCGCGACCACCTGCGCGGCCCCCCCCGCGAGCGCGCCGATCGTGAGCGCCTGGACCGGATCGATCCCGCGCGCGAGGAGGACCGGGACGAGCGCGAACGCCGCGATGATCTGCGCGACGTTGAGGAGCCCCGGCGCGAACGACGCGACCGCGAAGCGCTGCTTGGCGTGGAGGCACGCCATCCCGACGGCCGCCGTCCCCATGAAGAAGATGTACGGAAAGACGGCGCGCGTCAGCGAGACGGTGCGCTCGAACTCGCCGGGGCGATCGTGGTACCCGGCGGCGAAGAGCTCCGTGAGCGGGCGGGCGAAGACCATCCCGAGCACCGTCACCGTCGCCAGCGCCAGGAGCGACGCGCCGCGCGCGCGCTGCACGAACGCGCGCCCCGCCTCGTCCCCCTCCGTCGTGAGCTTCGCGCTCAGGACCGGGACGAGCGCGCTCGAGACGGCCCCTTCGCCGAGGAGCTGGCGGAGGGCGTTCGGGATCGTGAACGCGACGAAGAACGCGTCCGTCTCGTCGCGCGTGAAGAGCGCCGCGAGGACCATCTCGCGCGCGAGGCCGAGGACGCGCGACGCGAGCGTCCCCAGGCCGACGATCCCGGCGCGCCCGACGAGCTTCGATCGCTCCCTCGCCGCCTCGTTCGGACCGGCCGCGCCGTCTTTGGTCACAGAGACCACTCCTTACCAAACGCTCGAGGACGCCGTGACCTTTCCTGGGCGGTTCACAGCCTCGGCATCACGGGCCGCTCGTCCTTCGCGGCTCCCGGGCGGCACTGGTCGCATTGGCAGAGCGCCCGCAGGTACTTGTACGAATAGAGACCGCTCCCGTGCCCGTCGAACCAGGTGAGCTGGAGGGCGTAGTTTCCGACGGGCTGGATGTCGTCGAGCTCGAGCTGGGTGCCGCTCGCTTCGACGAACTGAATCGTCCCCGTGTGCCCCTGGCAGCCGGCGCACGGGCAGTACCCGCGGAGGATCACGTGCGGGTAGACCCCCTTGTGACCGTCCCCCCAGTCGATCTCCGTCGTCTTCGCGCCGCGCGGGCTCCGCACGGCGACGCACTTGATTTTCGGGTCCGTCGCGCTCACTTGGCGCGTTTGCCGCGCGCGGGCGTGCGCGCGCCTTTCGAGGCCAGCTTCGCGCGCGCGGCCGGACGGGGCACCTTCTTGATCATCGCCCGCACTTCCTCGAGCCCCACGAGCCCCGCCACGGATCCCATCCGCGAGACCGCCTTCGCCCCCATCGCGTGCCCGACGTCGAGCGCCGCCCCCCAGACATGCTCGTCGCGCCAGGCGTCGCTCTCCGGCGTCGCCCCCGCCTCGAGGAGAACGGCGAGGACACCGGCGATGAACGCGTCCCCTGCCCCGGTCGCGTCCACGCACTTCGTCTTACGCGCTGGCCTCGCCACGAAGCCGTGCTTTCCGATCGCGCTCGCCCCCTTCGCCCCCTGGGTCACAATCCACGCGGCCTTCGGCGCGTTGTCGGCCAGCCAGAGGATGTCGCGTCGCCCGGTGAGAGCGACCAGATCCGCGAACGACCCTTTCACGATCGACGCACGGCGCACGAGCTGCGCGACCGCGTCGCGCATGCGGTCCTTGTTCGGCCAGAGATGCTCGCGGACGTTCAGATCGACGACGATGTTCGCCTTCGCCTGCTCCGCCATCGTGAGAAAGCGATCCGTGGCGACGGCGAGCGGCGGCGTCATGAGCGTGCTCGTCCCGACGAGGACCCACTTCGCGCGCCCCATGTCCGGGTTGATGTGCTCGGGACGGAGCGCGACGTCGGCCGTGTCCTGGCGGTAGAAGAGGAAGCTCGGCTCCCCTTTCGCGTCTCGGGTAACGAACGTCAGACCGGTGCGGTTCGGCAGGCGGACCAGGAAGCGCGTGGAGACTCCGTCCGCGATGAGGTGCTGCTCGAGCGCGTCGCCGAGCTTGTCGATGCCGATCCCCGCGACGAGCCCGGTGCGAACGCCGAGGCGCGCGAGGCCGGTGGCGACATTGGCGGGGGCTCCGCCGAGCTCACGCCGCAGGTCCCGCGCGATCGGCTCGTGGTGGCCGCGCGGCGGATCCACTCCGAAGATGTCCCACAGGATCTCGCCGAAGCAGACGACATCGAGCGACGACTTGGACATCGGTCGCGAGGTTCGTGCTGCGCTCATCGAAGTGCGATGTGACACGAACGGCCCTCAGCGGTCAAAGCCCGCGTGCGCGGCCATCGCGGCGTCCACGACGGCGAGGATCTCGTCGGCGTCCGCAGGCGTCAGCGGGGGGCCGGCGTCGTCTCGACCGGCGGCCGCGATCGCCTTGGCGCGGAGGTCGGCGTCGACAAGGACGCGCCCGCCGCCGCAGCTCGAGCAGACGAGGCCACCGCGGGCCGGGTCGACGCGCGCCGGTCGTCCGGACGGGCACGCTTTGCCGCACTGGATGCACCGCTCGAGATCGAGCGCGTAGCCCATGTCCGCGAGGAGCCGAAGCCCCCCGCGCGCCAGGACGACCTTCGGCGAACCGGCGTCGGCTCCATCGAGGGCGTCGAGCAGCTCGAGGAGCGTCCGCCACACCTCCGGCTCCTGGGTCCTCGGCGGGCACACGTGGCGCACCCACCGGAGCGCGATCCCGGCGGCGTCGATCGCCTCGAGCGACGCGACGATCCCCGACCGCACGCGAACGATCCGCGCTTCCTTCAGCGTCGCGAGCTCGCCCCCCCGGTCCTCGACTCGCGCCTCGAGCGTGTGAAACGGCTCGAGGGCCCCCCCTACCCGCTTCGTCGACTTCCGCCCCCCGCGCACCATCACGCCGAGCTTCCCCTCGGCCTCGGTGAAGAGCGTGGCGATGACGTCGCTCTCGCCGTACGCCACCTGGCGCACGAGGAGCGCCTGGGTGACGAGTGTCCTCAAATGAGCAGAGAAGCGGGAGCCGCGCGGTCCGACTGAGACAGCTCGGCCGGCATGTCGTGCCCGCGCGGCTTCAGGACGATCGAGATCGCCAGCGTGAACAGGATGAGGAGCAGGACGAACGCGATCGCGACGCCGAAGCGCCTGCCGCGCCCCTCCTGCCCGGAAGCGATCGGCGTGGCCATCGGGAGCGGCGTCACGTAGGCGATGCGGCGGCTCGACGAGTATCGCGCGAGGACGTCCTCGGGGACGAGGTGCACGGCCTGCGCGTACGACTTCAGGAAGCCCCTCACGAAGACCTCGCCGGGGAGATCGTCGAAGTGGTCGCTCTCGAGCGACTCGAGCGTCGTGACCGGGATCCGCGTCACGCGCGAGACCTCGGCGAGGCTCATGCGGCGCAGCTCGCGCGCTTTCTTCAGGAAGTGACCGATGGATTCCGTCACGGCGAGGTTGCCTTTCGTAGGTTCATTGCGAGCTTGCGGCGGTCGCCTCGGGTTGAGTGGCGGAAGGAGCTGCGCCGCCGCCCGTCCCGGGCGCCGGGGTGATCGGTTGGACCGGCGTGGGCTGCGCGTCCCCCGCGAGGTTCGCGCACTCTTTCCCCTTCTCGGTCTTGGCGCCGATCTGGCGGCACCGCGCGAAGTCCCCCTGGGCCTCGGAGGTCTTCCCGAGCTTCATGCGGACGCGGGCGCGCTCGAACCAGGCGTCCTGGAGCGCCTGGCAGTCCGCGCTCGGCACGCCGACCGCGTCGCTGAAGCTCTGCTCGGCGGCGACGAAGTCCCCCTTGTTCTCGTAGGCCATTCCGAGGCGGTATTGCCCGACGCAGAACCGCGGCTCGGTGATCGAGTTCCGGAGCGCGGCGATCCCCTCGTCGGTGCGGCCGAGGAGGACGAGCGCCCAGCCGTAGTTCCCCCACGCGAGGTAGTTCGCGACGTACGCGGGGTCCTTCGTGAGGGGCTCGAGGATCTTGAGCGCCTCGTCGTACTTCTTCTCTTGGATCAGGATCTGCCCGAGCGCGTTCTTCGCGTCGCGAAACTGCGGCTCGACCTTGATCGCGCGACGGGTGAAGGCCTCTGCCGTGTCGATGCGGCAATCCGGCGACGCCTCTCCTTCGGTGATGCAAAAGCCGAGGTAGATGACCGCCGTGAAATAGAGGGCCTTCGCGTTCTGGTCGTCGAGCTTGTTCGAGATCTGCGCGTGGTTGAGCGCTTCGCGCAGGTGCCCCTTGTAGAAGGCGTCGCGCGCGAGGTCGTACTCCGAGACCGCCTGGCGCTGCGGACTGCTGGCCTGCGGCCCGTCGGTCGATACCGGCGTGCACGCCGCGGCGAGCGCGGCAACGGCGGCCACGGCGACCGAACCGAGAAGACGACGCGTCCACGTCGTGGCGACGGCGTGGTCACCAGCCTGACGCGGGAGTGCGAGCGTGCGGTTCTTCATCGGAGAGGTGCGGCGAGGGTACGAATCGGCGAGTGAGCGCATTCACCAAGCGAGCGACGCGCAAACACAAGCGACCGCGACGACTTCCACGGCCAAAAGTAACCGAACGGTCCAGCTGTTGGACCCCAGGCGAGGGAGCCACGGCTTATCGCACCTGCCCCGAATTCGTCAACCGGGAACCCTGAAGGGGCGTTCCGTATGGTCGGAAAGTCACAGGGGGAAAGGGTCGCGATTTCTTCAGCGCCCGCGGACGTGCGCCCCGGCGTCCCCCTTGAGCTCCTCTTTCGTGCCGAGCAAGGCATAGAGCTTTCGCAGCGCCGCGACGTCCGGGAGCTCCACCTTCTCGCCCGTGATCTTGATGTACCCCTGCTCGCGAAGACGCTGGACCGTCCGCTTCACCGTCTCGACGTCGAGGCCGACGCGCGTGGACAGCTCCACCGGCGTGATGCGCAGCTCGGCAGCAGACGACTCGGCGTCGCGCGCGAGCTTGAGGAGCGCACTCACCACCTTCGACTGCGTGTCGCGAAGCATCATGATTTCGATCTGATCCTCGGCGTCCCTGACGCGAAGGGTGAGCTGGTCGATGACACGCATCGCGATCGTCGGATGCCCTTCGAGGAGCCCGCGGAACGTGTCGCGGCCGAGCGCGAGGGCGATGCCGTCGGTGAGGGCGACGGCGGTGGAGTTGCGGGGAGTGGCGTCGAGGAGGGCGGACTCGCCGAAGAGATCGCCCGGACGGACGACCATCAAGCTCCGCTCGACCATCCGAACGCGTTTCAGGAGGCGTACTCGGCCCTCTTGAAGAAGGAACGCCTCCTTCGCGGGCTCCCCTTCGCGGAAGAGCGCCTCCCCCGCCGCGAACGTCCGCCCGAACCGCGCGACGAGCCGCGCCTTGTCCGCCGGCGCCATGTCCGCCGCGATGCCCGCCGCTTCGTCGCGCTTGCCCCGTTCTTCGCCCGAGCTCTGCATACGCCGACCACGATAACAGCACCGCCGCCGGTTTGGCGGACCTAGGCGAGCATGGTACTTCCGAGCATCGCCATGGGCCGCTCCGCGACGGTGACGCGCACGACGAAAGAGACCTCGATCGAGGTGACGATCGATCTCGACGGCTCGGGCGCCGCCGACGTGCAGACCCCGCTCCCGTTTCTCAGCCACATGGTCGAGCAGATCGCCAAGCACGGCCTGTTCGATCTGCGCGTACGGGCCACGGGAGATGTTCAGATCGACGGCCACCACACGACCGAGGACCTCGGCTTCGTGCTCGGGCAGGCGGCGCTCCAGGCGCTGGCCGACAAGGCGAAGATCGCCCGCTACGGCTGGGCGACGCTCCCCATGGACGAGGCGCGCGCGTCGGCGGCGATCGACCTCGGAGGGAGGCAGTTCTTCGTGTGGGAGGTCGATCTGCCGCACGGGGCGAAGATCGGCACGTGGGACGTCGAGCTGGCGGAGGTGTTCTTCGAGGCGTTCGCCCGCGGCGCGGCGTGCAACCTCCACATCACGCGCGAGCGCGGCGCGAACCTGCACCACATCGTCGAGATCTGCTTCAAGGCGTTCGCGAAGGCGCTGATGGCCGCGACGCGGCTCGAGCCGCGCGCCGGCGGGGTGCCGTCGACGAAGGGGACTCTGTCGGGCTGAGGGGCCCTGCGCTTTACGGCGCCGCGCCCCCATCGGGCTGCACCGCAAACCGGAACGACCCGTCCGCCAGGCCCGTCTGGTAGTCGATCGCATCGACGAGGATCGTCCCGTCGCTCTGCTGGCTGAAGATCCCGAAGCCGTAGTTTCCCGTCCCGCTGAGCGGCGCGCCGCCGTTGCCGAAGAGGACCGTCTGCGGCGCGATGTGCCCGTACGTATGGGTGTGCCCGACGATCTCGAGCGTGTACGGGAACTGCGCGATGACCGCCTCGGAGGGGGTCACGCCGGGCGCCGTGTTGTCGTCGGCCGACTCGTGGCGGATGACGAACGTGTACGTCGTGGCGACGCCGAGCGCTTGCGTGAGCCACGTCCCCTGCGCAGTGCTCCAGGCGTTCGCGGCGATGAAGACGAACTTCGCGGTCCAGGAGCCGTCGGACGCGTTGACGTTGACGGAGTAGTACGGGGAGGTCTGACTGATTGGCGTGAGGAGGTCCGTCACGAACGTCGTGTAGTTGGGGGTGATGCCGTCCGCGGCGTCGGCCCCGCAGTTCGAGGCCGTGGCGCCCGTGCACTCGTGGTTCCCCATCGCCGGAAACTGCACCCCGGGGTATTCGGCGCGCGCGGCGACATAGAGATCCAGCTGCGGCGCCTGCTGCGCGCCGCTCGGCGAGGCGAACTGGTAGTCGCCCGTCGACACGACGAACGACGGCATCGGCTGAAGGGCGGCGACGTCGCTGAAGATCTTGTCGATGATCTGCGTCGGGTAGGCGGAGGTCTCGTCCTCGTTCGGCGGACGTGTATCGCCGACGACGGCGAAGTAGAGGCGCGACACCGTCCCCCCCGCCGCGGTGACGGCGCCGTCGACCCCCTCCCCCGCGTCGAACGGGACCGCGTTCCCGCCGCAGGCCGAAGGCTCCTCTTCGCACGTCATCGTCGTGGTGTCGCAGTACAGACCGTGCCGGCAACCGTTCGCCTGACAGTAATGCCCCGCGTCGCCGCCGTCAGTGCCGCACTGGCCGCACGACCCGCCGTCGCCGGTCGGCGCGATGATCTGGGCGCACCCTGCGTCGGGCACAGGCGCGGGGGGGCCCTGACCGCTGCCACAGATGTTCGTCATCGAGAGGCAGGCGCTCACCTGCGTGCCGCTGATCGACGCGATGGCCTGGCACACGTTGCCGGACGTGCACTCGTCTCCGTTCGGACAGGTCGCCAGGCAGTACGAATCGCCGCCGACCTGAGCGCAGACGCCGCCGTTGCAGCCGGCGCTCGTGACGCAGGCCGAGCAGATCGTCGAGGCGTCGATGCCCGCGTCCGCCACCGGATGCAGCGTCCCACTGCTGCATGCCGCGAAGGCGGCGAGCGCGGCGAACGCGGCCAGCGCGACGACGGCCGCGCCGCACGTGAGAACCGTCGAAGAACCAAGCCGCATGAGAGCCCCCAAGAGAAAGGAGCCGGCACCCTAAGGCCCATCTCCCACCCTCCTCGTCCCGCGCGCGTCTCGAAGGCGACCTGTGCCGCGTGTTCACAAAATATCTCTCAGCGCCGACGTTCACCCCCCGCCGCCGAGGCCGACGAGGATCGCTTCGGCGTCGTCGCCGGTCCCCCGAAGGACGTGGTCCGCGATCCGGTATTCGAGCGACGCGCCGTCGTCGGTGTTCACGGGGGCTCCGGCGGCGTATCGCGCGAGCGCCTTTGGTCCGGCGATCTCGGTCCCGGCGAGCGATGCGGCGTCGTCGATCCCCGCGACATGGAGCGTTTCGAGCGCGGCGGCGTCGAGGCGGTACACAAGGGGAGCGGTCGGCGTGGTGGACTTGATCCCCACGAGGAAGACATCTTGCGTCGACCGCTCTCCGTTTGGCGCGGCGTCGCCCTCCGGCGTGCTCTTCGAGGCGGCGCGGAATGCGTGCGCGTTGGGGAACGACTCGAGGAACGTGGCGACGAGCGACCGCGCCGACGCGGCGTCCATTTCGTACAGCTGGATCCACGTGAGGACGCGCCCGCCGTCGCGCAGCCGATCGCGCACCGTGGCGAAGTACTCGCGCGAGAACAGCGCCGACGCGCCGACCACCCAGGGGTTCGAGGGGTGCGAGACGACGACGTCGAAGCTCTGCGGAGGCGCGCGCCGCAGGACCATGCGCGCGTCGTCGACGACGATGTGGACCCGCGGATCGCGGAGGACCTGCGCGTCGAAGAGCGCCGCCCCCTCGAGAACCGCCGGCTCGAGCTCCGCCGACTCGATGTGTCGGGTTCCCCCAGCGAGGAGCGCGCGCGCCGAGATGCCGGTCCCCCAACCGACGAGGAGCGCATTGTCGGGTGGCGGCCCAGTGACGGCGGGGAGCAATCCTGCGAGGAGCTCGCTCGGGAGATCGCCGCGCGGCATCAGGTGCGAATCCCCTTCGGGGACGCGCGCGGCGAGCGGGGCGTCGACGAAGACGGAGCCCTCTGCCTTCCCGTTCACGCGGAGGCTGTAAAGCGAGCAGCGGGGGCCCCCCGCGTGACCGAGGACGGCGACGGTTCCGACCGGGCCGTCGCGAAAGTACAGGACGCGGTTCTCGGTGAACGGCGCCCCCGCGCACGTATCGGGCGCCGCGCGGTAGCCGCGGACGCGGTAGCTCCCCGCCGAGAGACCGACAGCGTTCCACGCCGGACGGAGCGCGAGCGAGAGCACGCACGCCAAGACGCTCGCGAGCGCGATCCCGACGAACGGAGCGCGTCCCCCTTTCCACCCGCCGACGAGCGCGGGCACCAGCGCGAGGGCACTCGCAGCGCCGAGCGTCCACTCCACGCCGCGCGCGGGAATGACGACGAACGCCGCGCCGAGCGCGCCCAGGACGTTGCCGATCGTGCTCGCGAGGACCGCGCGACCCGAGGCCTGACCGACGCGCGAGCTCGGGAAGCGCGAGGCGAGCGCGGGGAAGAGCGCGCCGACCTGGTAGCTCGGCGCGCCGACGATGAGCGCGACGAGCCCGACGCGGATCCACGCCATCGAGGCGAGGTGAGACGCGGCCCACGCAAGGTAGAAAGGAGCGACGTAGATCACGATCGTCCCGAGATAGACCGAGAGCGCCAGTGCGAGACACCGGCGTGAGACCCGCGCCCAGAACGGATCCATCCCTCCAACCGGCTCGTCTTCGACTTCGCGGGAAGAGACCGCCCCGCCGAGCGCCGTGGCTGCGAGGATGACGCCGACGACGAGCGCGAACGTGTAGGCCGCCGCGCCGAGGAGGAGGGCGAGGACGCGGTTGTAAGCGACCTGGAGGGCGAAGGAGACGAGGCCGATCCAGGCGGCGATCCACGGCGCGATCAACGATCGCTCCCCAAGCTCCCCTCTGCTCTCCTCCTCCCCGTCTTCCCGACTTCCTGTTCCTCTCTCTCTCCCCTCTCGGAGAGAGGATTGAACAGGAAGACGGGAAGACGGGAAGGAGAGAGATTTGGACGGAGCCAGCAGGACCGCGGCGAGCGCCACGGCGATCCCCAGCCCACCGAGGGTGTGCGTCGTCCCGCGCAGACCGAGGTGCGGGAGCGCGACGAAGCCGGTCGCAATCGCACCGACCACTCCCCCCGCGAGGTTCACCGAGTAGAGCGCTCCGACGTCGGTTCGCAGGTCGCTGCGGGATCGGACGGCGGCGGCTGCTAGGAGCGGGAGCGTCGCCCCCATCGCAACGGTCGGCAGCGCGAGGAGCGCGAAGGCGAGAGCGACCCTCGCGACGACGCCGACGCCCGCCCCCGCGTCGTACGCGTGCGCGAAGAGCCCCTGCGATACGAGCGCGTAACCGCCGACGACCGCCTCGGCGAGGGCGTATCCAAGGATCGGCGCGCGCAGTCGATCCGCGACGCGCGCACCGAGCTCGCTCCCCAGCGCGAGGCCCCCCATGAACGCCGCCAGTAACGCCCCGGTCGCTTGGTGCGATACGCCGAAAAGCACCGCGAGCCCGCGGAAATAGGCCGCCTCGCACCC
>JBKQKP010000227.1:0-10565 GCA_052147435.1 Polyangiaceae bacterium
GTCGGTTCATGCGGGGGGTGCTAGCGTCCTCGGCGATGTCGTCCCCGGCGGTCAGCGTCCGCGATGTGTCCAAGCGGATCCGGGACGGGAGCGCTCGGCGGACGCTCCTCGAGGGGATCTCTTTCGACGTGGCCCGCGGCGAGCTCGTTGTGCTCAGCGGGCCGAGCGGAAGCGGGAAGACAACGTTGCTCGCGATCGTCGGCGCGATGCTCTCCCCCACCAGCGGCGAGGTACTCCTCGACGGAGAGGCCACCTCGCGTTTGCGCGAATCGCACAGAGCGCAGACGCGACGGGTCAAGGTCGGCTTTCTCTTTCAGGACCTCCAGCTCGTCGACGCGATGACTGCGCACGAGAATGTGCTCTTGCCCAAGGTTCCGGACGGCGTGACGGCCTCGGACGAAGCGCGCGCCGACACACTGCTCAAGCGCTTTGGCGTCGCGAGCGTCGCGCGCTCCCGGGCCCGCTCCCTCTCCGGCGGCGAACGCCAGCGTGTCGCGCTCGCGCGCGCTCTGTTACTCGACCCGCCGCTGCTCCTGCTCGACGAGCCGACCGCCCACCTCGACGACACTCACGCACGGGCGATTGCCGGGGAGCTCGCCGCCCTCGCGGCAGACCCCGAGAAACCGCGGGCGATTCTGGTCGCGACACACGACCCGCGCGTTACCGCCCACGCCGCCGTCACGCGCGTCCTCGAGCTTGCCGAAGGGCGGCTCGTCACGCACGCTAGTCACGCTCCCTGAGAGCGGCTACCGGCGATGCATTTCTCGAACCTGCTCGAGCCCTGGATCTCGCTGCGACTCGCGGCGGGCCTGGTCGCGGTGATGCTCTTCACGCGTGCCGCACAGACGTCGTCGCGCATCCTGCGCCACTTCGACGTCGCCCGCTCGACCGAAGGCCAGCTCGCCCTCGAGCGACAGGCCGAGCTCGCCTCGGTTCTCATCCGCGTCGCAGCCATCGTCCAAGTTGCCCTCCTCGCCCTCTCGATGCTCGCCGGCGACCGACTGAGCGCCGCGATCCGTGGCGCCATGTGCGGCTACGGAGTCTTCAACGCGAACCCATGGGGGTTCCGTTCGCTCGCGGCGACCGTGACGACGGCCCTCGCCGCGGGCGTCGTGTCGGAGCTCTACGTCCTCGACGCCCGAGTGCGCAGCTTCGATCTCGCGCGTCCGCTCGCCCTTGCCACGCTCGTCCTCGCCCCATTGGCCGCGATCGACTTGGGCCTCGCTTGCGCTTTCGCGCTCAATCTAGATCTCTCGGTCGTCGCGTCGTGCTGCTCAGTGCGGCTCGACGCCGTCGCCGCTGGCGCTTCCGGGCCCGAGGGACTCGGAGCATCCGCCCGAGCACTCAGCACCGCGGGTGCGTCGCTGGCGATCACGCTCTCCGTAGTCCTCGCGCTCATGGCTGCGCGTCGTCCCCGGTCACCGCTCATCGTCGCCGCTGGTATCGCGTCCCTCGTGGCCTTCCCATTCGCGCTTGCCGCGAGCGTGCTTGAGGTCGCTCCACACGCATTTGAGCTACCTCAGCACGTCTGCCCGTTTTGTTTGCTTCGTCCGAACGTCTGGGGGATTGGTTATCCGCTCTACGGAGCGCTCCTTCTCGCCGTGACGTGGAGCCTCGGTGCAACGATCGGAGCGTTGCTTGCGAAGACGGACCAAGTGCGTTCGGCGTTGCGGCCGTTCGCGGGCGCGCGGCTTCGCCGCGAAACGTACGCATGGATCGCGGTCTTTGTCCTCGGCGCACTCCCCGTCGCGCGCTATGCGCTCCTGAGCGGAGGGGCCTCGCTCTTCCACTGAAGGACCGAGCTCCTTGACGGGAAAGCCTCGCGTGTTAAGCGATAGGGCTTCTCGATGAGCGATCCCGTGAAGGAAGCTACGCCCCCTCGCCTGAAGAGGACGCTGGAGCTCGTCTACAGCGTAGACGGCGTCGTTGCTGCGCGAGTGTGGCAGTGGACAGAGAACCTCGGACGCGATGAGAAGGTCGCCGTCGCCGTCCGGGCGAACGCCACGAGCTCGCCAACTGAGGTCCTGCGTCGCGTTGAGGCCGCCGTCGAAGGGATGCGCGAGCCCGGCGAGGCTTGGGAGTTTGGTCTCCTCGATCACGCCTGACGCGGGCTGGGCGATCGGTGCAAGCCGAACCACCGCCACAAACGGCGACGCGCGCTCCTCCTTACGAAGGAACGCGCGCCACAGTCGCTCGCTCGAGTTAGTTCGAGACGAAGATCGCTTCGATCTCGGTCTTGACCTGCTCCTCGGTCTGGCTTCGCGCGATGGCGATCTCCTTCACGATGAGCGTGCGGGCCGTATCGAGCATCCTGCGCTCCCCGAACGACAGTTGCTTGTCGGTCTTTAGGCGGTAGAGATCACGAAGGACCTCGGCCACGTCGTAGATCGAGCCAGTCTTGATCTTGTCCATGAACCCGCGGTAGCGGCGGTTCCACGTCTGGTTGTCGAACGCGATCGTTCGCTCCTTCAGGATGTCGAAGATCTCGCGGATCTCCTGCTCGCTGATGACCTGGCGGAGACCGACGGCGCTCGCGTTCGAAACGGGGACCATAATCTTGCGGTCCGTATCGAGGATCCGCAGGACGTAGAAACGCTGGCGCGTGCCGGCGATGTCCTTCTCCTCGATCTTGATGACTTCGGCCACACCCTGAGCGGGATATACGGCCTTGTCCCCAACCTTGAACTTGACCTCGGTACCTGCTTGCATAGCGTCTCCTTGCGAAGGTGTTGGCTCGCGCGCTCCCCGAGCGTTCGAAAAAAAGCAAAAGCTCGACGTCCGCTTTGGCGACTGGAAAATGCCGCCAAAACGATTTAGTTGGTGAAGAGGAACGTCGTCGGTGCGGGTTCTATTCCTGCCAACTCGCCAATCGCTGTCCGGCGCGAGCCGAAGTGGAGGGGCGCTGTCGGGAGGAAGTCAGGAAATCAGGCAGGCGCACTCTAGTTGCTGGAACCCCATTGTGTCAAACGGTTTGTTCCGGCCCTGAGTGAACCGGATCACTGAACACCCGGTAATTCCCAGTGATTTTCGGTTCGTGCGCCCGTGCGCATCTCTAACGCGGCGCGGCAGCTCAGGCATTCATCCGCGCGCGAGAACCTCGGCGAGCCCCCACCGAACGCCGCGGTCCGAGATGCGAATGCGATCGGCCGCGAGTCGCTCGAGCAGGGCGAGCGCGATGATGCCCCCCGCTACGATGACGTCGGCTCTCTTCGGCTCGAGCCCGCAGACACGGCGCCGCTCAGCGAGCGGCTTTGCGGCGAGCTCGCGTACGACGCGATCGATCTCTCGTTTCAGCATGATGTGGCCGTGCACCCGCGCACCGTCGTAGGTCTCCATGACAAGAGAGACGGCCGCGAGCGTCGTCATGGTCCCCGCGATGCCGACAACCTGACGGCTCGCCGCCGGCGCGAGCCCGGAGAGCTCCTCGTCAGCGGCGTCGCGCAGGGCGTCCATCTCGCGCGTCGTCGGCGGATCGTTCTTCACGTGCCGCTCAGTTAGGCGCACGCTCCCGATGTCGAAGCTGCGCGCGAACGCGATCCGCTGGGGCACCCCGCGGCGGTCGACGGTCCCCTCGACGACCTCGGTACTCCCCCCGCCGATGTCGAAGACCGTTATCTCGCCGCCCGGCAACGCGAGGCCGCTGACCGCGCCCGCGAATGTCAGGCGCGCCTCTTCCTCACCGGAGATCACGCGCGCCTCGACGCCGAGACTCCTCTTCACGTGCGCTCGAACCGCGTCGCCGCCCTGAGCGTCCCTCATGGCGCTGGTCCCGACGACGGCGACACGATCGACGCCGGCCGCGCGAACGAGCTTCGCGTAACCAGTTAGGCATGTGTTCGTGCGCTTGATCGCCGCTGGTGAGAGCGTTCGCTTCTTGTCCACGCCTTCTCCGAGGCGGGTAATCGTCGCACGCTCCAGCGTGGCCGAAAGCGTTCCGTCCTTCGCAACCTCCGCGATCAGAAGAAGGACGGTGTTCGTGCCAATATCGATGGTGGCTACGCGCATATGGGCTCAAGCTCGGGCGCCGAGAATGCGGTGCGAACAAAACGAAGAGGGCTGCGCGCAACGCTCGCAGCCCTCGACGAGCGAATGTCTGCTCGGTTACTTGATGTTGGTGAGGTCCAACATCTCCTCGACGTTCGGCTGCACGACGAGCTCGACACGCCGGTTCTTCCCCTGCTCGTCCTTCGTCTGCGCGGCCATGGAGCCGGCGAGCGGATCGGTGTCGCCATAGCCCGAAGCGGCCCAGTGGGTGGGGTCGAGTCCGCCCCCTTTCGGCTGCGGCGTCACGAGAAACAGGAGGACCTGGCGAGCGCGCGACAGGCTCAGGCCCCAGTTGTCGTGGAACGCTCCCCCCACTGGGTACTTCTGATTGTCCGTATGACCTGCAACCTGGAAGTTCCGGGTATTGAGGTCCTTGTCGTTCCGAACGACATCGGCAACTTGCGCGAGGACGTCCTTGCCGCCCCCTTTGAGCTCGTCTTTGCCAGATTCGAAGAGGATGTCGCCCGGGAGATTGATAACCATCCGGTTGTTGCGGACGACGACCTTCAGACCAATCTGTGTGAGCTTGTCGAGGCGCGTCTTCAGGTCGCGAAAGCGCTGTTCAATGACCGCGAGCTGCTCGGCGCGCTGCTTGTACTCGGCGACCGCCGCTTGAAGCTTCGCCGCGTTGTCCTGCGACTGCTGCGCATTTATGCCAGCGGCCTGAAGGTCCGACTTCAGCTTGTCGATCTGGCTCTGTGCATCACTGTACTGCGTCTGGTCGGTGGCGATTTGAGCCTGCGCCGCCTTCAGATCTGCAGAGAGCTTATCGATCTCGCGCTGCTTCGCGGCCATCTCCTCGTCGGTATGACCACAGCCGGCGAGCGCGAACAGACACGCCGCGAGCAACCCAAGACCCAACCTACGCAAAGCGCTCATCGCCACGACATGCCTCCTCGCTGGAAGTCCTTACGAACGCGCGGGACGGTATCCGGGGGCCGAGCAATGCGTCAAGGCGGGCTCCGCTCGAGCCGCGTTCAGCGGCACCAAGCACCAGACGCGCAGGCGTGAACGCGTGGCCAACTTTTCTGTTGACGGGTAACGTAGGTGACCATATACGTCATGTAGATCACCTAACCAGGAGGGTTACGGTAATGGCTAAGAAGACTG
Source organism: Polyangiaceae bacterium (assembly GCA_052147435.1). GTDB lineage: Bacteria > Myxococcota_A > Polyangia > Polyangiales > Polyangiaceae > JBKQKP01. The sequence goes on from JBKQKP010000227.1 coordinate 5,155, forward strand.
CGAAAAAGGGCGCCGCGAAGAAGACGAAGACGACCAAGAAGGCCGCTGGCAAGACTGCCAAGAAGGGCAAGAAGGCCGCTGGCAAAAAGCCAGCTCGGAAGGCCGCCAAGAAGCCGGCAAAGAAGCCAGCTGCTAAAGGCGGCGCCAAGACCGGCCCTGGGCGAGCAGCCGCAAAGCGCCCCACCGCCGGACGCGCCAAGCCGGCCGCGGCCGCTCCGAAAGCGGCCCCGCCCGCTGGCGTCCCGTCGATGCTCGGTGGCGCGCCCACGTCCAGCCACGGGCTCGACGACGGCGAGGAGTAGACCTTAGGGCTTCCTTTGATTTCATGAGGTTGCGTCGTCTCTCACCAAGACGCAGACCTTTGGCTAGAGGGCGCATCCCGAGCGGGTTGGCGCCCTCTGGCTTTTTGTCGAGCCGAGAGGGGGGAACGCGCGTGCCCGGGTCAGTCGCCCAGGTAGAGCCGAAGCGACCCCGCCGCGGCCCTGCGGTCAAACGGGGTGGCTGCGAGCTCGACGCGGTGACCGATCTGATCGAAGAGCGCCGTGAGAAATTCGTAGAACTGCTCACTCTCCGCCGTGGCCTGGAGGAGGCGCGATGGGTCGAGCAGATCGCTCTCCTCGAGCGCCGACATCGCCGAGAGGTAGGCGTCGAAGCGAGGGTAGTCGGCCGCGCGGAGGAGGGGGTACCCCATCGCGCGGAAGTACGCGAGGAACTCCCGGACGAACTGGAGCGAGTTGACGCCACTCCAACGTTCGTCGCCCAACGTCGGAACGGCCCGGGCCTTCTGGGCGAAGGCTCGGACGATCTGGGCGAACATCCAGACGTCCCTTCGAAGCCGCTCGCTCAGACTGCGCCGCGCCGCGATGTCGTCGAAGACGCCGTGCTCATCGAGTCGGGTGCCCAGTGCTTTGCCTAGGACCAGGATCGCGTTTTGAAGTGCGGGGCGGAGCGTGGCGGAGAGTTGCTTCGTCGCGGGGCGGAGCGCGTCCATCGTCGGCGCGAGATCGGGCGAAGGGAAATCGTGCTCGAACGCGCGCCGAAACTCTAGGCGGATGTTCGCGCTCACCCCCTCCAGCGTCGCCTTGATCTCGAGCAGTCGATGCCCTTCGGCAACGAGCACGTCGTAGCGGGAGGCGAGCTCCTGCGCGGGCACTTTGAAGAGCTCGCGCTCGAAACCCTCGCCCAGCAACGCGCCTGCACGCTGACGCAGGTAACCCGTGAGCGCTCGCGCGTCGGAGCGGAGCACGCTCATCACGAGGTACACGACGCCGGCTGCGCGGCGGGGAGCGTCGTCGCCATCGCGCACGCGATCCTCCGCGAGCGTGACGTAGCGGAGCATGCGGAACAGGGAAAGGAACGTGAGCGCGACGATCCTTCGCCCTTGCTCACCGGGAACCGAGTGCATCAGCTCGAGGATGTGCGAGTTCGTGATGCGATCGAACTCCGGGCGGAACTCGAGCGCCGTGAGCGGGTTGAAGTGCGCGGAGGCAAGCACTTCGCGCTGCGCGGAGCTCATCAGCGAGTAGAAGAGGCGGAACGGCACGCGCGGCAGACGCGCGATTCCGGTCGCCAGCTCGACGAAGTTCGTCATTCCGTGGCGGAGCACGGTGAGCGACTCCTCGGGCGTCCCTTGCGCCAGCGTCTCGTGCGCGAGGCGCGTCCGCGCCCCTTCGTCCGGAAGAACGGTCTCGAGGTATCGCTGGAAGACGAACGCGCGATCTCGCTCGAGGAGCAGGGTGCGAGAGAGCGTGACGATGCGCGCCATTCCCTCGCGCGCGATGCACATCGGCTCGCGGAAGTCCTGCGCGACGACCGGGGTGCGCTTGGGTGGCCCGGGGTGATTCCGGGGATTGGAGAAGCAAGCGAGCCCCTTCAGCAGGACCTCCAGCTCGAAGAGGACGTCGTCCTTCTTGTCGAGCGGCAGCCGGTGAAGCCACGCCTCGCGGGCTTGAGCCTGCTCGCGCCGGAGGCCGCGCGTCTCGCGGAGGAGATCCGCGTAGGCATCGCGCTCGAGCGGAAGCGTCGCTCCCGGTCGAAGCGACGGGGGCACTTGATCGGCCGTGGGCACCACCCGCAGCAATACCAGAGCGGCCGGGTCGCGGCCTAGGCCGACGAGCCGACCAACGAAGGAGCGCGGCCGGTCCGATCCAGAGGGACGAGGCCTAGCGACCGCGGGCGCCCGCTCCGCTCCGCTCACCCTTCTTCGTCAGCAACGTATCGAGGCGTCCGACGCGATGGCCGAGCATCTTCGCCATGACGGACTGAACGTCGCGCTTCTGTCGCTGCGAGAGAAGCGTGATGTCGAGCGCGACCTGGCTCGTCGCGATCTCGGCGATGGCGTTCGTCTCGCTGATCACCGCGTTGTCGGTCGGCTGCATCTCCGTCGCGCCGATGAGCGTCCGCTGATCGTCGGCGACGACCACGAGACGATGCTTCCAGAAGTCCTCGAGCGACGACTCCTCGAGCCCGTACGAGAAGATCTCGCCCGGTATCTGCGACAGCGCGGCGTGCGAGAAGACGACGATGTACACCTTGCGCTTCACCGCGCGACGAAGCTCCGGCGCGACGTGCGCGAGCTCGCGCGGCCAGCCGCTGAGGACGAGGCGGTTCTGTGCGCCGCGGACGAGACGCTCGGCCTCCTCGAGCACGCGCGCGTACCCCTTCACGCTGAAGGCGTCCGGCGTCGCCGGGGTCGTGTCGATCTGCCGCACGGCTTGCTCGAGCGAGGTCGCCGAGGCGTCGAAGCGCTTGCGCAGGAGCGTGAGCACCTCCTCGGGAGGGGCGGGGGCGAACCGCTCCGGAGTCCCCGCGATCGAGCGGGCCGCGCCGACGCTCACGAGGCGACGAAGCACCCCGTAGACGGCCGAGCGCGGGATCGACGCGCGCACGCCGACCTCGTACCCCGTGGCGGGGTTCTCCTGAAGGAGCGCTTGGTACGCGCGCGATTCGTTCAGGCTGAAACCGAGCGCCACGAGGGCGGCAACTACGCCTCCGGTATCCGCATCCGCCATAGGGCGATTCTCCTAGTTCGGGCTCTGTGGACGCGAGGGGGAGTTGTGCGGGTTGAAGTTGAAGGGGTAGTGAGCGCGCGTCTCGAAGCCCTTCGCGCTGACCGCGAAGTGGATCCCCTTGATCACCCCCATCACGCATTTTCCGATCGAAGCGTCGTGGATGTCGCTGCGGGAATCGTCGACCGAGATCTCGGTGACCTTGCCCGTCGGGTCGATCGTCCACTTCACGTCGAGGTTCCCCTTCATCGTCGGATCGGGGTGCGTCTGCTGGGCTTGGTCGTAGCAAACGCGCGCCTCGTCGCGGTGCGCCTGGACGATGACCTGGATGTCCTTCACGGAGCGGCCGGGCTCCGATTGGTGCGGGCCCTTGCCAGGGCCTGCCTCGGGCATGTCTCCCGTCGAAGAGGTGGTCGACGAGCTGCCGAGCTTCGAGCCCTGGAGATCGCCGGCGTCGGCGGCGAGGGTGGCCGTGGTGGTCGTCGGTGAGCTGGGGGCGGGAGCAGCGGTGGCGCTCGCTCCACCGTCGCTCGCGCCGGAAGAGCCCTGCGACGCCGCTCGAGGCCCGGAGGCGGCCCCGCCGCCGCAGGCGACGGAGAAAAACGCGACGGAAAGCGCCGCGGTCGGGAGAGCTGCAAGGGCGATCCAGGGGGAGCGTGCGGTCCGCATCGGCGAGCACGGTACCCTAAATCCCGCGTCTCCTCGACGGAGTGCCGCCAAAATGCTTCGATTCAAGTGAAAAGGTGTCCTCTCCCTCGTTTGCCACGCTCGACGCGCCGCCCCCGGAAAGCGCACCCGCGCCGCTGGGCAAGGCGGGGGGCTACGAGCTGCTCCTCGAGATCGCGTCGGGGGGGATGGCGACGGTCTACCTGGGGCGCGCGGTCGACGGGCGCGCGGGGACGCCGCTCGTCGCGATCAAGCGACCGCACAAGCACCTCGCCGTAGACAAGGTCTACCTCTCGATGCTCCTCGACGAGGCGCGCCTCGCGTCCGCGATTCAGCACGACAAGGTCGTCCGCGTACGCGAGCTCGGGTTCGAGCACGGCGAGCCGTTCATCGTGATGGACTACGTCGAGGGGGCGTCGCTCTCGGAGCTGCGCAAGGAGCTCGCGGCGGCGGGGAGGGCGGTCGATTGCAAGGTCGCCGTTCGCGTGGTCCTCGACGCGCTCGAGGGGCTGCAGTGCGCGCACGAGCTGCGCGACGACAGCGGGCGCCATCTCGGAATCATTCATCGCGACGTCAGCCCGCACAACGTCCTCGTCGGGTGCGACGGCGTGGGGCGGCTCACCGACTTCGGCATCGCGAAGGCCGAGGACCGCGTGCAGGTCACGCGCACGCACGAAGTGAAAGGGAAGCTCGCGTACCTGGCGCCGGAGCGGATCGACAAGCGGCGCATCTGCACCGTGCAGAGCGACGTCTTCTCGATGGCCGTCGTGTTCTGGGAGTGCATCGCGGGGCGGCGGCTGTTTCGCGGCGAAGAGGCGATCGACACGCTCCAAGAGGTGATGAACGCGCCGATCCCGCCGCTGCGGAAGCTCGGCGCGCATATTCCCCCCGAGCTCGACGACGTGATCATGCGCGGGCTCTCGCGCGATCTGGAGACGCGGTATCTCAACGCGAAAGACTTCGCGGAGGCGATCGAGCGCGCGGCGGGGCCCGCGAACATCGGGACGCGCGAAGACGTGGCGCGCGTGATCGAAGCGGTCTTCGGCTCGCGGATGCAGGCGCGCCACGTGAAGATCCGCGCGGCGATGCCCGGTCGCGACGACGTGGACCGGATCCTCACGATGTCCGGGCTCGCCGTGAGGCCGTCCCAGGCGGACCTCGAGCCGAAGGCCGCCGACGCCGCGGTGCTCGCGGCCATCGCGCCGCCCGCGCCGAGCGGTCGCTACTCGTTCGCGCCGAACGAGAGCCCCATCCTCATGCTCCGGCGCAAACCGCCGTGGGTCGTCCTCGCGAGCGTCGGGGTCGGGCTCTTCATCGGCGCGGTCGCGGTCTTCGTCGCCCTCTCGCGCCGTCCCCCTCGCACGGTCGTCGTGACGAAGCAGGGGCCCACGCAGGCGTTGGTCGAGTCGAACGCCGTCGCGCGGAAGGTCGTCGTGCCGCTGCCGTTCATCGCGACGCACGTGACGTTCGACGACGAGTCGCGCGAGCTCGATCCCGCGGTCGACGTGACCGCGTTCGAGGTCCCGCGCGAGGCGGGGATCCGCCACAGGGTCACCGCGACCGCCATCGACGGCTCGAAAGCCACCGGTTTCGTCCGCGAGCAGGACGGCATGGCGCGCGTCGAGCCGGAGGGGTTCGCGATCGAGCTCCCCGCGCTCTCGCCGATGCCCGCGCCGCATTCGAACGGTCACCCCTCGACAGCACCCGTGGGAACGGTAAAGAACGGCTTCACGAAGC
>JBKQKP010000228.1:0-10194 GCA_052147435.1 Polyangiaceae bacterium
GCGGCGTCGATCTTCTCCTCGAGCGGTCGCGAGCGGAGCACCGTCCCGCGTATCTCGACGCGCTTTCGAAGCAAGAGCCCCAGGTCGAGCTCGGCGCGCGCCCCCGCGAGGAGCCCCACGACGACGATCCGTCCGCGCGGTGCGACGCACGCCAGGTCTTCGGCCACGTACCCGCCGCCGACGAGCTCGACCACGACGTCGACCCCGCGACTGCCGGTGATCGCGTTCACCCTGTCGGCGAGCTTCCCCCCTTCGACGACGATCCCTTCGCCGAGCCCCATCGGGCGCGCGCGGTCGAGCTTCGCCGCGCTCCGGGCCGTCCCAATCGAGAACGCTCCAATCGCGCGCGCGATCTGCACCGCAGCGGTCCCGACGCCGCTCCCGACGGCGTGCACGAGCACCGTCTCGCCGGCCGCGAGCCCCGCCTGCGTGACCATCGCGTCGTAGGCGGTGACGAATGCTTCGGGAATCGCTGCCCCCTCCGCGAAGCTGAGCCCCTCCGGAAGCCGTACGAGCGTCCGCGCAGGGACGACAACCTGCTCGGCGTAGGTGCCGCCCCCGGCGAGCCCGAAGACGCGATCGCCCACTCTCACCGACGCGACCCCTTCGCCGACCGCGTCGACCTCGCCCGCGAGCTCGAGCCCGGGGATGTCGCGCGGCGAATCGAGCGGAGCGGGGTAGGCGCCCATCCGCTGGAGCAGATCGGCGCGGTTCACCGCCGTCGCGCGAACGCGCACGCGCGCTTCCCCGCGCTGGGGGATCGGCGTCGGCACTTGGCGCAGCTCGAGGACCTCGGGACCGCCCGGCTCACGGATGACGATGGCGCGCATGGCTGCCACCTACTACAACTTTTTCCCCCATGCGGGTTCTGCGTCCGATCGTTCGCCAGTTCAAATCGCGTTTCACGCGGGAGATCGCCGCGCACGTGCGGGGCGGGGGGCACGCCGTGGTGTGGGAGAGCGTGGCGCCGGGGGAGCGCGCGCGCGCGAACCTCGTGTTTCCCCTCCCCAAGGACGACGATCACGATCTCGCCGTCTGGTCGCTCCTCGACATGGGCAAGTCGGGGCGCTGGAAGCGGATCGAGCGCGGTCCGCTGCGGGGGTTCGGTACGTCGCTCGTTCCGAGCGATTGCCACGCGATCGTGCGGCACCGCGCCGAGCGCGACTCGATCCACGAGGGGGCGGTGCGCGCGATGGAGCTCGACTGCCTCGAGTGCGGCGCGTGCTGCAAGGACAACGAGGTGGTGCTCCACGACGTGGACATCGCGCGCTTCCGCGACGCAGGGCGCGAAGATCTCACGAAGCCGCCGTACGCGCGGAAGAAGGACGGGACGCTGGTGCTGACGCTGCTCGCGTCGAAGAATTGCCGCCACCTCGAGAGCGACAACAAGTGCGCGATTTACGCGATACGGCCGGACGCGTGCAGCATGTTCCCGATGGGGAGCGAGCCGTGTTTGTTTTCGCGGGAGGAGGAGCTCGGGGTGGTGGATGGGGTGAAGGGGTAGGGGGCCGGGGACGTCACTTCCCCCCCGCCCCCACCAACGCCGACAGCCTCTCCCTCACATTCGGCAGCGTCATCCCGTCCTGCATCGCCGCCGCGATCCTCGCCTGCCCGTCCTTCCCCCCCACCCTGGCGAGCGCCTGCGCCACGCTCACCACCGCCGTCTCGATGTCCTCGTGCGGCGCCGCCCCTCGGTAGATCGCGAAGAACTGCGTCAGCTGAGGCGCCTGCTCCGGCCCTGCCAGCTTCACGAGCGCCTCCGCGGCGCGGCGCACGTCGTCGTCAGTGTCGGCCGGATCGAGCAAGTGCGACGCGAGCAGCGGCGCCGCGTCCTTTGCCCCCATCGCGGCGAGCGCTTGCGCCATCGGCCCGACCGGCGGCGGGCGGAGCACGTCTTTCATGAAGTCGTAGTGCTGCGCGAGCGCCTCCATCATGTAGGCGGCCCCGTTGCGACGGTCGGCCAGCGCCTTCCGCGCGTCGTCGAGGATCATAGGCGACGTTCGCTCGTCGCTCGCCAGCTCGATGAGCGTCTTCGTCGCCGTGTCGTCGGTCAGCGCCGCGAGCTCGCGAAGGAGTAGCCGCTTCGCGGTCGCCAGCTCCGCGTCTCTGTTCAAGAGCGCCGTCGAGATTTGCGCGCCGAGCGACGGGACGCTCGCCGGCGAGCCCGCGGGCTTGAAGGTGTCGGCCTGCACGACGCACGAGCTCACCGGCTCGCCCAGCTCGATGTCTCCGTTCGCCCCGCCAGTCGCCGCGTCGAGCACCGTCACGTGCCCCTGCTCGTCGCAGATCACGACGGCTCCCGTCGCCGCCGCGCCGCCGATGACGTCGCTGTCGTGCGTGTGGACCCACGCGAGGGCCCCCTTCGACGCCGTGAGGCCCATCACGAGCTTGAAGTACGTCGCGTAGTACCGATCGCTGTCGATCCCGAGCGGCTGCGTGTCGCCCGCCGTGGGGCGCGCGTAGATCCGGATCCGATCGCGCGCCTCGGCGACGGGCCCCGGGTTCTCGGTCCCCGGCTCCATGAGCTTCGGCGAGCCGGCGAGCTCGCGCGTCGGGAGCGCGACGTGCGTGGCCTCGCTCCGGTCGGCGAGCTTGATCTTGTCGTCGAAGCGGATGATGCCGATCTCGCCGAAGTAAAGCTCGTTCGATTGCGTCCACGCGCGGCTCGTCTGCTCGCGAACGACGAGCCGAGCGTCTTCGTTCCCCGAGGCGAGATTGATCGCGGAGACGTAGACGTTGTTCCACGGGACGAACGCGAACCCGCCGAGCACCGCGGGGGTCCCGAGCACCCGCTCGGTCTCGAGCTGCTGGAGGACGTTGCCGTCGCGTGCGACGGCGAGGAGAACGGAGCCGAGCCCCGCGCCGCTCGCCATCGAGATCACGGTGACCGTTCCGTCGTCCCCGGCGCCGTGGATCTTGAGCCCGCCGGTGGGCCGAGCCCAGAGCTTCTTCCCGCTGTTCGCGTCGAGCGCGAAGATCTCTCCGGCGCCCGTCGCCACCACGATGCTCCCAGTGACGATCGGTCGCGCGTCGATGGCGTGCGTGAACGACCACTTCGCCCCGCCCGAGAGCGGCGCTCCGATCAGCTTGTTCGCGTCGCCCGCCACCGCGACGGCGACGTCCGCCCCCGCCGCGGGATGCGAGTGCGCGAGCTTCTTCTGGATCAGGTCCATCGACTTGCCGCTGTCGTCGACCCACTCCGTCGTGAAGCGATGAATCGTCATCGAGCCGGCGCAGCCGGCGGACAGGGAGAGCGCCGCGGCCAGCGCGAGAAACCCCACCCCCCTGGCCCCCCGCCCCGCCGGCAGGGCGGGGGGAACGTGACTCGCTTTACAGAGTGCTGCGGAGACTCCCCTCCCCGCCAGCGGGGAGGGGCCGGTGGAGGGGTTTCGCGCGCCGGGGGAGGGGTTTCGCGCGCTCACGGCGACACCCCGCTCGTCGCGAGCACGCCCTGGTCGATCGCCTGCTTTACCCGCTGCGACCACCCTTGAGGCCATCGCTTCTGGACGTCCTTCAAGAACTTGTTCCCTTCGGCCGTCCCCAGCTCGCGCAGCCGCCCGATGAGCTTCACCTTCTGGTCGTCGTCGATCTCCGTCGGGGCGCGGAAGAGCACCTGGTCGAGTCCTCCGGTGACGATGTCGAACGGCAGCTTCCCGAGCTTCCCCGCGAGCTCGTCGCACTCGGCGGGGAGACAGAGCTGGCCTATCGAAGCCGCGGCCTCCGCGACGTGATGGTCGAGCGCGACGAAGAGATCGCGGACGGCGTCGCGCGCCTTGAGCGAGCCGAGCCCCGTCGCCGCCAGCCCGCGCACGACGGCGTCCCCGTCCGACAGGGAGTGCCGGAGCGCGCCCACGGCCACGGGCCCCTTCGTTCGCGCGAGCGCCTTCACCGCGGCTTGCCGCACGGCCGAGTTGCGATGCACCGCGTACCAGGCGATCGCCTTCGACGACGACTCGGCCTCGACGTCGCCGAGCGTGTCGATCGCCGCGACCGTCAGCTCGTTCGTCATCCCGTGCTCGAGGAGATCCGCGATCGGCGCCGCCGCGGCCTGCGCCCCTTTGCCGGCCATCCGCACGTCGTCGAGCGCCGCTTTGATCGCCGTCTCGTCTCCAGAGTGGAGCTTCTCGAGCGTCCCCGGCGGCAGCTGCACGGTGACCTCGGCGGCCGGCTTCTTCTTCCCCCCTGCGTTCGCCGGCGGCTTCGAGGCGGCATCGCGCGCACTTAGCGCGGTCCCGGCAATGAGCGCACACACCACGAAGCACCCGAGCTTGCGACGCATCATGAGACCCCTGCTGATGCTGTCCCAACTATCACGAGGGCCCAGTTCCAGGCACGAATTCAGGGCGGGTGGGCGGCGTCGCCTCCCCCGTGCTATCCCGCGCTCATGGCGGATTCGCGCCCACCTCCCTCGTCACCCTCGTCGCAGAGCTCGTCCGGGGCCGCGTCCCAGAAGCGCCCGTGGTACCTGATGGTCGCGCTCGTCGCGAGCTGGATCTACGGAGCTCAGGCGCTCAGCGACGGCTACGAGCAGCTCGCGTTCTTCCGCGGCGATCGCCCGGATCTGCACTCGTTCACGGACCCTATCGCCAGCGCAGACGCCCGCGAGGCGGCGTTCGCCGCGGGGGAGCACTGGCTCCAGGTAAAGGAGTCGGCCGAGCGTCGCGAGATGCCGTTCGGCGTGGCGTCGCTCCTCCTCGGGGGGGCGATGGTCCTCTTCGCCGCCCGCTCGATGGCCTTCCGCGAGGGGTCGCGGAGCAAGCTCGTGCAGGTCGTCGTCGTTCACGCCGGGATCGTGGCGGCCGCGTTCCTCTGTAGCCAGGACGTCGCGGCGGCCGAGGCGGCGTTTCATACGCGCCTCAGCGTGGGGCTCAGCGCCGCCATGACGCACTCTTTCGGCGACCCCGAAGCGGTGCGGCGTGCGGAGGCGCTGATGCCCTTCGTCGAGCGGGCGCTGGGGCCGCTCAGCCTGCTCATGAGCATCGCGTTCTCGGGGCTCATCGTCGTGGCGCTCACGAGGCCCCGCGCGCGCGCGTTCTTCCGCGAGGCCGAGCCGGGACCGCTCGGCGACGGGTAGGACGAGAAGCGCAGCCGAGGCGATGGAAGCGCGACCGCAACAACCGCAGCTACCGCAGCTGGGGAAGGTCCGGCGTCTCCCCGCCGATCTGGCCAACCAGATCGCCGCGGGCGAAGTGGTCGAGCGCCCCGCGAGCGTCGTGAAGGAGCTCGTCGAGAACGCGCTCGACGCGGGGGCGACGCGCGTCAGGGTCGAGATCGATCACGGCGGGACGACCTGCATCCGCGTGGTCGACGACGGCGAGGGAATGATCGAAGAGGACGCCCGCCTCGCCCTCGAGCGCCACGCGACGAGCAAGATCGCCCGGATCGAGGACCTCCTCGGCATCGGCACGTTCGGCTTCCGCGGCGAGGCCCTCCCGAGCATCGGCTCCGTCGCGCGCCTCACTCTCGCGACGCGGGTCCGCAAGAACGACGAAGGGGTGGAGCTCGTCGTCGAAGGGGGCGGGGAGGCGCGCGTCCGTCCGTGCGGGTGCGCGCCCGGGACGAGCGTCGAGGTGCGCGAACTGTTTTTCAACGTGCCGGCGCGCCGCAAGTTCCTCAAGTCGACCGCGACGGAGAGCGCCCACGTCGGTGAGGCGGTGCTTCTCGCCGCCCTCGCGCGTCCGGACGTGACGTTCGTGCTCGCGCGCGACGGGCGGGTGGCGCGCGAGTACCTGCGCGTGCAAACGCGAGGAGAGCGCGCGAAGCAGGCGATCGTCGATGAGGCGCTCGAGGCGTGCGTCGCGTCGCGAGGCCCCTTGCACATCGAGGCGCACCTCGCGGCCCCCGAGCGGGCGCGCGCCGGAGCGGTCGGTCTGTATCTGTTCGTGAACGGCCGCCCCGTGAAAGACCGGCAGCTCGCGCGCGCCGTTGCGCAGGCGTACGGCTCGGTGCTCGAGCCGGGGCGCTACCCGGTCGGCGTGCTGTACATCGATCTTCCTCCCGAGCACGTAGACGTGAACGTGCACCCGCAGAAAGCGGAGATCCGCTTCGCCGACGCGCGCGGCGTGTTCGACGCGGTGTCGCGCGAGCTGAACCTCGCGCTCGGAAAGGCGTTCGCGATTCCTGCGCTCGGCCCGATGCCGTACGCGCGCGCGTTTCAGGCCTGGAGCTCGAACGCGAACGGGAATCCGAGTACCAACATGCCCTGGAGAAGCCCGGCGCTCGACGCGGCGTCCTCCGCTTCCGCCTCGGGTCCCGACCCGTGGTCGCTCGCCCCTGCGCAGCCGGGGGCCACAGACGCGACGGGCGACGCGTCCTCGCTCTTCTCCACGCGCGGCTTCTACGCGCGCCTTCGCTTCGTCGGCCAGGTGCGCACCACGTTCCTTCTCTGCGAAGGCGACGACGGCCTCTACGTCCTCGACCAGCACGCCGCCGCCGAAAGAGTCACGTTCGATCGCCTGCGCCTGGCGTACGCCGCGCGCTCCGTCCCTTCGCAGCGCCTGCTCGCGGGGGAGATCGTCGAGCTTCTCCCGGCCGAGGTGGCCGCGCTCGAGGAGAACGCCGACGCGGTCGCGGCTCTCGGCCTCGAGCTCCGCGCCGTCGGTGCGAGCGCGGTCGCCGTGCACGCCGTCCCCGGGCTCGTGGCCCGGGCTGCCCCGGCGCGACTCGTTCGCGACGTCGTCGCCGAAGTGTCGCGCGCCGCGGGGCGTCCGTTCGGTGGCGCCGCGGATCTCGTCCTCGCCACGATGGCCTGCCACGGCTCGACCAGAGCCGGCGACACCCTCTCGCGCGAGGAAGCCGAGGCGCTCCTCCGCGCGCTCGACACAGTCGACTTCTCCGGGCACTGCCCGCACGGCCGCCCGGTCGTCACGCGGATCTCGTTCGACGAGCTGGAGCGACGGGTTGGTCGCTGACGTTGTGGACGGCGCGTCCGCGGAAAGCGTGGTGCGGTCTACGCAGGTAGATCGCGCGCTCCGCATCGCAGAGGACGATCCCGACGCCGTCCTCGCGGTCGTCGGACCGACGGCGAGCGGCAAGACCGATCTCGCCGTTCGGGTGGCCGAGCGACTCGGCGGCGAGATCATCAGCGCCGACAGCGTGCAGATCTACCGCGGCTTCGACGTCGGCTCAGGCAAGCCGACGGCCGCCGAGCGCGCCCGCGCCCCTCACCACCTGATCGATCTGCTCGATCCGCTCGATCACGTCGACGCAGCCCGCTTCGCGGCGTTCGCCCACGCCGCCATCCGCGACGTCCGCGCCCGGGGCAAGCGCCCGATCGTCTGCGGCGGCACGTTCCTCTGGGTCAAGGCGCTCGTCTTCGGTCTCGCGGAAGCCCCCCCCGCCAGCGACGCGATCCGCGCCCGTCACCGCACGATCGCCGACGCCCAGGGGCGCCCCGCTCTTCACATGCTCCTTGCGGCGGTCGATCCCGTCATCGCCGCCCGCCTCCACCCGAACGACTTCGTCCGCGTCAGTCGCGCGCTCGAGGTCCACGAGCTGACCGGCGAACCGATGAGCTCGTGGCAGGCCAGGCACGGCTTCGCGAGGCCGCAGCTCCGGGCCACGCTCGTAGGGCTCGCCGTCGAGCCCGAGGAGCTGACGCGCCGGATCTCGGCCCGCGTCCATGGGTGGCTCCAGGGGGGCTGGGTAGAGGAGGTGCGGGGGCTCGTGGCGGCCGGATACGGCGATTCCCGGGCCATGGGGTCGGTCGGATACCGCGAAGTTCGCGCTCACCTCGCCTCCGGAACCCCGCCCGAGGAGCTCGAGACGCTAATCGTCCGTTCAACTCGCATCTTTGCGCGGCGTCAAAGGACGTGGCTTCATCATGCCGCTGTCGCGTGGTTGTGAGCCGCTCGTTGAAAATCCCCTCGACTTTGCGCTCCCGTTCGTCGCACTCTCCGCCCGCAGCGGCGACCCCCCACCCGGTGGGTAGGAGGCGGCGCCGCGTGAAAGGTCAGACGGAGGGAACCCGATGAACGGACTTCGCATCCCCAGGTGTGGACCGGGCCGCGCATGGCTCGGACGCGCCGTCCTCGCCGCCGGCGTAGCCGCGGCGGTCGCGTGCACATCGACGGCGGCGCGCGCGGACGAGGAGTCGGGGGTCGCGGTCGGCCTTCGCATCGGCGGCGGTATCCCGTTCGGGAACGCCTACGCGGGGGAAGGCTTCTCCAACTTCGAGCGCGCGTCGTTCCCGATCTGGTTCGACGCCGGCTACCGGATAAACCGGAAGATCTACATCGGCGCCTTCTACCAGTACGCCGTGACGTTCCCCGCTTCGAACAACTGCCCCCTCGGCCCCACCGCACAAGCGCAAGACCCGGGCCTGATCACCGGCGGGCAGACGACCTGCGACGGCCGTGACCAGCGCATGGGGCTCGACCTGCACGTGCATCTCCGCCCGACGGAGTTCGCGGACCCGTGGATCGGGCTCGGCCTCGGCTACGAGATCTCCACGCAGAACTACTCTACGGGCGCCGCGGCCGAGATCTCGGCCTTCACGATGACCGGCCCGCAGGCGGACCTCCAGCTCGGCGTCGACCTCCGTTTCTTGAAGCAAGTCCCCGTCGGCCCGTTCATCGACCTGGCCGTCGCCGATTTCCTCTCGGCGAGCTATTTCGACCAGAACGGCGTCGGCCAGGGGCCCGTCACGTTCGGCAACAACGTCCACGGGTGGTTGACGCTCGGCCTTCGCACCCAGTTCAACCTGTAAGCCCAGCTCCTTAAATCGAAAGAGCGTCGTCGAGGAGCTCTCCGAACGTCGCGGCCGTCAGGTCGCGGCGCGGGCTCCCAACGAAGAGGGGGACCTCCTCGTGTGCCGGGAGCTCGGCGCGCACGGCCTCGAGCTCCAGCTCGGGCCCTCCGTGCCGTGGAGCGGAATGAGACTGCTGCGCGCGCAGCTCCTCGAGCTCGATGGAGGGAGAGGCGGCCGGCAGCTTCCCCGACGCCGGTGGGGGGGAGTGCAGCGGCACGACGTCGTCGTCGAGCTCGCTCATCTTCTCTTCCATCGAGATCGGGCGTCGCGACGAGGTCGGGGCACGGTCGGCCTCGAGCTCTTCGAGCTCCGCGTTCGACATTTCTGCGGCCGCGACCTCGATCGTCGGGTCGCTCGGGACGCGCTGGCCCGCGGGTTCCTCTCCTACGCTCGTGGCGCGCCCGTCACCCTCGTCGCGCGCGTCTCGCTCGTCTCCCGCGCCGAGCGGCTCCATCGGTGTCGGAGGGGCGCTGACCAGGCGGGAGCGGCTTTGCAACGGCTCTTCAATCGGAGTCGGACCGGACGCCCCTTCCGGGCGAAGCGACGCAAAGTCCTCGGCGGGCCCCCAGGAGGTCCCCGCGGAGCTCCAGGACGGTGGGCCGGAGATGGGCGGAGGGGGGATCGACGGATCGGGATCCACTTCGAGCTCCACGACTTCCATCGGCGGCGGCTCGAGGGGGCGAACCTGCGACGACTCCGGGGTCCCCAGAGAGAAGGCCGGTACTTCGGGGCGCGAGGTGTGCTTCGGGCGCATGGGCGCGATCGGCTGCGACGGCGGCGGCGGGACGGGGCTCGGGCGGAACGCCGCGTGGGGGGTCGGCATGTCGAGCGGGGACCGAGGCGCGCTCAGCGCGAGCGGCTTCACGTTCGCGTCGCCGTCGCCGTTGCCGTCGGCGTCGGGGGGTCGAGTCCGGCTCCGCACGCGCGCGAGGAGGGCTTCGAGCTTCGCGATCCGGTCGTCCTCCATCATGCCCCCCCCCCCTTCCGCTGGAGGCGCACCAGTGCTTCGTCCCAGGGGGTCCCCGCGTCGAGCATCTTTCGCGCGCGCGCGATCGCGCTCTCGCTGGCCACGAGGATGCGCGCCAACGCGCCATCCCGCCCGAGCGATGTGCAGCTCACCTTCGCTTCGCTCGCCCCCTCGAGCATCCCTTCGACGATCGCCGCGAGGAACGGCAGATCGGCGACGGCCGGTCGCTCGATCGCGACGACCAGCGCCCGTCCCCACCGTTCGACCGACGCCACTCCGAGCCCGAGCGTCGCGAGCTCTCCCGCCATGTCGCGGACGACCTGCGCGATCGGCGCTCCTCGGAGCCCTGCGGAGCCGCCGAGCCGCGCGGCCACGCGCTTGCCTATCGACGCCCCGAGCGCCCGGCCCACCGTGTTTGCAGCCTCGGTACCGGCGGTGAGGACGAGATCGTCGAGCGCGCTGCACGGCAGAAGGACGT
>JBKQKP010000229.1:0-24030 GCA_052147435.1 Polyangiaceae bacterium
GGTGCGCGGGGCCCCCAAGCGCCGCCCGCTGGCCGCGCTGGTGGGGGAGGAGCACCCCCGACGAGCACCGAGCCCTGCGTCGGGCGATCCGCTCGTGCCCTCTCCACCAACGTCACCCGCCCCGCACCTTCCCTGCGAGCCGCGCCTCGCGCAGCTAGACTCGCCGCAGTGACGCGCTCGCGCCGACTCCCCCTCGTCCTCCCCCTCGTCTTCCACCTCGTCCTCCCCCTCATCCTCGTCCTCCTCGCGTCCCTCGCCTTCCACCTCCCCGCGATCCTCCACGCCACCCAGACAAACTCCGACGCCTCCGTCGTCGCCCTCCAGGCGATCCACTTCCTTCGCGGAGCCCCCAGCGACTGGTCCTGGTTCCTCTGGGGCAGCGGCTACCAGACCTCCGTCGACTCGGCCTTCGCTGCCCTCGCCTTCGGCCTCTTCGGCCCGACCGCGCGCACCCTCGTCCTCTCCTCCCTCGCCCTCCACCTCCTCCTCACCTCGCTCGCCTGGAGCACCCTCGCCCGCCGCCTCGACCCCGTGCGCGCCGCGCTCGCCGTCCTCCCCCTCGTCTTCGCATCGAGCCCCCTCCAGACCTACGTCCTCTACCCCCCGCGCCAGGCCTCCCTCACCATCGCCGTCGCCGCCCTCTGGGCGCTCGACCGCGCAGCCGACGCCCGCCGCGCCCGCGCCTTCGCGACCGGAGCGGCGCTCCTCGCCCTCGCGTCCTTCGCCGACCCGTACGCCCTCGTCCTCGTCCCCCCGATCGCCGCCTTCGGCCTCGCGTGCGCCATCGATCGCGCCGATCCCCGCGCGTCCCTCGCACGCGTCACCGCCCTACTCGCAGGCGGCATCGCCGGCGCGGTCCCCCTCGTCCTCCTCAGAGCCAGCCCGCGCGCAACGCACGGACAGCTCGCGCTCGCGCTCGACCTCACCTCCGTCGCGCGGAACGCCCACCTCCTCGTCGCCCCCTGCCTCCCCTGGACCCTCGGTGCCCAAGCATGGACCGCTTCGACCGCCATCGAGTACGTCCCTTGGGACGGACCGCTCGCCGCTCGTGCCCTCATGATCGCCGGCGGCACCCTCTTCCTCGTCGCGATCATCCTCGGCGGTGCCTGCGTCTTCGCGCGCCGTCTCTCTCTCCCATGGACCGTCCGTCGCCTCGCCATCGCGGGCGCCCTCGCGCTCCCCGTGACCGTCGCGGGCTACCTCGTCTCGCCGATGGTCTTCGACCTCTTCTCCGCGCGCTACCTCGCCGCTATCCCGCTCCTCGCCCCCTTCGCCCTCGCCCCCCTCGCTGCGGCGTTCGGCACCCGCCGCTTCGCGCTCTTGATGGCCCCCTGCGCCGCGGCCTCCGCCATCGCCGGCTGGGTCGGCTACGGCCCGTTCCTCCGCGACGCCCCCAGCGATCCGAGCGACGAAACGAAGCTCGAAGCGGCGCTCGCTTCGCGCGGCGTCCACCTCGCGATGGCCGACTACTGGGCGGCGTATCGACTCACGTTCCTCACGAACGAGCGCCTCATCGTCGTCCCCACGAACGCCGCCGAGGATCGCTACCCCCCCTACCGCACCGCCTTCGAAGCGGCGCCGACCGTCGCCTACGTCTTCGATCCGGAGCGATCGCGTGAGCCCGCCACGTGGATGCAGGAGCGCCTCGTGGCGAGCGCGACCCCGTACGCGTCGCTCGAGACCGTGAGCGTCGGTCGCTTCACCGCGCTCGTCCTCCAGCGTGCCAAGCCGTGACCCCAAAGCGGAGGGGTGCTAGATTGCGCCGATGCCCGACACCTTCACCAAGCGGCAAAAGTCGCGAGACCGCCAGGATCGGCAGCGCGAAAAGGCGGCGCGCAGAGCGCAGAAGAAGCAGGAAGACGTGAACCGGCCCGCGCCGGTCGACGGCGAAGATCCCGATATCGCTGGGATCATCCCCGGGCCGCAGCCGCTGCCCGAATAGCGAGACGCGTCCGGCTCAGGCCGCCCCCGCGTCCACGAAAGTAAGAGACCCGCCATGCGCGCAAAAGACGAAGAGAAGACGACCGCCCTGCGGATCACGAACCAGTTTCATTCGAAGGGGGGCATGGCGTACGACCTGAAGTGCGACGGGGTCCGCCTCACGCTGCTCGTCTCTGCGAAGACCCGCTCCGAAGACCCCGGCGAGTGGAAGATCGAGGCGCGCGGCGCGCGGACGTCGGACGACGTGGCGGTCGTCACCGAGTGGGGAGCGACGCGGATCGACGCGCTCCAGGCCGTCGGCCGATCGTGGGCCGACGCGCTCCAGACGGCCGGAATGCGCGTCTTCGATTGGAATGCGGTGGCGAAGATCCTCTCGACGGTCGGGGCGGTCTAGGCTCGGCTTCGGGCGATTCTGCCGGCGGCCCCCCCGATAGCTGCTAAACGTGGGAGCCTAATGAAAGACCAACGCGTCCCGTTCATCCGCCGAGCGCTCGATGGAGTCCTCGAATCACTCGAGGCCACGCTCCGCGTCAAACGATGGACCGCCGCCGAGGACATCCCCGAGCCGCTCAAGAAGGCTGCCACCCGCCTCGTCGAGCGCCTCGGCACAGCCGATCGCCTCGCAGCGACCGCCTTCCGCGGCACGCCCCAGGACGTGGGGCGCGTCGAGGCGATGGTCACCGCGATCCGCCGGCTCGACGCCGCGTACGTCGCCTTCCGCCAGTCACTCGACCGCAAGCCGGACGACCTGGAAGCCGCTGCGGTCGCGCTGACCGAAGAGATCGACCACGTGAAGAGCGGCGTCGATCACTGGGCCGCGGCGTAGCTCGCCCCCGTCACCCCCCTCAGGCCGCTCCGTGCGGCGGCGGTGGCCGGTTCGACCTCGCCGGCGTCGCGATCGTGTAGTCCACCTCGGCGAGGTACCTCGCCGAAGCGGCCTCGAACATCGTGCGCGTCACGAGCGCTCCTTCTCCCAGCGCGCGGTCGATCGCGAGGACGCCGTCGAGGTGATCGATCTCGTGCTGAACGAGCTCCGACTCCGCGCGCTCCAGGCGCTCCCACTCGCGGGTCTCCCCCGTCTCGCTCAGGTAGCGGAGCGAGATCGATTCGTGGCGCATCACGCGGGCGAGGAGGCTCGGGAACGACATGCAGTCGTCCCACATCGAGAACAGCTTCTCGCTGCGCCAGGTAATCTCCGGGTTCGCGACGAGGAACGGCCCTTCGCCGAGGTCGACCACGAAGAAGCGCTTCGCGATCCCGATCTGCGGCGCGGAGATCGCCCTCCCGAAGCCGCGGCTGTCGCGGAAGTCGTCGAGCGTTCGCGTGAGGATGCGGACCTCGCGCTTGAACGTCGCGTCGTGCACGTCGAGGACGGGCACCGACGCGGCGCGCAGGCGTGGGTCGCCGAGCTGAAGGACGGAGGCGGGGATCCGGTCGGAGCTCATACGCTCACGTTTAGCGCCGCCGGGCGCGCGGCGCCCAATTTTTCAGCGACGCGCGGTCACGATTCGAGAGCTGGACCGTTCGTGCGGCTCTCCACGGCCAGTGACGCCGGAGAAGTCTTCGGTAGGTTCACTCGGAACGTCGCGCCGCGCCCCAGATCGCTCGCGACGGCGATCGTCCCGCCGCTCGCCTCGACGAGCTGGCGCGCTCTCCATAGTCCGAGCCCGAACCCGCCGTAGTTGCGCGGAGAGACCTGCCGCTCGAAGCGCTCGAAGATCCGCCCCACGTGCTCGCGCTCGATGCCGATCCCCTGGTCGCTCACCGCGATCTCGGCGCGCTCGCCCGACGACTGCACGCTCACGGAGATCGGCTTCCCCCCGCCGTACTTGATCGCGTTCGACACGAGCGCCGTCACCACCTGCGCGATCCGGACCGGGTCCCACGACCCGACGATCCCGTGTGGGGCCTCGAGCCCGATCACGCACCCTTTTTTTCGCGCGTCCTCGGAGAGCGCGAGCGTGGCTTCGCGCACGACGTCCCCCAGGTCCATCTCTTGCGGCGACAGTCGGAGCACCTCGGTCGCCATTCGCGAGACGTCGAGGAGCTCCGCGACGAGCTGCGCGAGGCGCCCCGTCTGCTGGTTGAACGAGGCGAGCAACGACTCGACCTCGGCGCGCGAGGGGGCGTAGCTCGGGTCCTTCTGCAGCCTGCGCAGCTCCCCCTGGACGCGCAGGAGCATCGACGTGAGCGGCGTACGAAGCTCGTGCGAGGCGATCGACAGGAACTCGTCGCGCGCCTCGATCGCCTCCTGCGCCTCGCGCCACAGGCGCGCGTTCTCGATCGCGAGCGCCGCCCGGGCAGCGATCTCCTCGACGAACGCGAGGTCCGCCTGGCGGTAGATCCGGTTCGATCGCGTCGAGTAGTACAGCCACAAGAGGCCGATCGACCGGTCGCCCGACTTGAGCGGGACGATCATCATCGAGCGAGGCTCGAGCGCTCGGAGAATCGCGAGGTGGTCTTCGTCGCGCGCCCCCGCGCGAAGCTCCTCGTCGGTGACCTTCTCGATCAGCCGCGCCGTGCCCGACGCGATGATCCGCTGGATCCCGGACGGCGCGTTGGGGTTCACGGCGCCGAGCGCCATGAGACGCTTGCAGAGCGGCTCCATCGCCGGATCGGCGTGAACGACAGCGATCCGGCGAATGGCTGCTTTCCCGTTTCCGATGCCGTTTCCGTTGCCGCCGCCGTCACCGTCTTCGTCGACGAGATCGACGGCGTACCCGTCCGCCAGGCGCGGGACGAGGATCGTGGCGAGGTTCGTCAGCGTCGCGGAGAAATTGAACGACCGGCCGAGGATCTCGCTCGCTTGGAGAAGGAGCTCGAGTCGGGCGGCGGGGAGGTTGTCGCGGCTACTGGCCATGCGGGGGGGACGAAGGAAAGAGTACTCCTCGAGTGTAGACCTTCAGTGAGCGGCTTCGAGCGCCTGAGCTCTCGAGATCAGCTGATGCGTGAGCGGAGCGTACTGAGGTGGGACATTGGATCCGACGCGCGCGACCCCCTCCTTGAGTACCCGCGCCGCCCCCGCCCGGTCCCCCTTCGCTTCGAGCACGTCTGCCTTCACGGAAACCAAGCGCAGCGTGCGCGGCCCGTAGACGAGCGCGAGGCCTCGGTCGATGGCCGTGAGCGCTTCGTCGTAGCGCTTCATCTTGAGGTACACGCGCGCGAGCCGGGCAGGGGGGTTGTAGTCGTTCGGGAAATCGCGCGCGGTCGCCTGGAGCATCGGAACGGCGCGCTCCGGCGTATCCAGGAGGAAGTACGTGTCGAGCCGGTGGGCGTCGAAGACGGCGCGCGCCGTCGGGTCCGGTGCCCGCTGCGCCTCCCCCTCGAGGTACGTCGCCCACAGGCCTGCCACCGTCTTCACCTCTTCCTTGCGCCCGTCGGACTCGAGCGCGTCGACGACCGTCTCGTACAGCGCCGAGCGATCGTCGGCGAGCATCGGCTCGCTCTCGTCGGCAGCCATCGCCCGCCCTCGCTCGATCTGCCGGTCGAGCGCAGAGCGTCGCGCCTCGCCCGGGGGCATCGCCGTCGCGCACATGAGCGAGAGCGTCGCCGCGCGCGCGCCGCCATGGGGCACCTTCGGCAGCTCGCGGTCCGCCGTCTCGACGCATCCGGCGTAGTCCTTCTTCCCGAGGAGCCTGTCGACGAGGATCTCGACGGTAGCCGCCCGCCCAGGCCACCCTTCGGGCGCCGTCGCGAGCGCGTCGCGCCACGCCGCGATCGCTTCGTCGGTCTTCCCGGCGACCGCCGCGGCGTTGCCGTCGAGGGCTCTCGCCTCGGCCTTCGCGAGGACGCCTTCATGATGGGTCGACTCGCGCGCGACCTCGAGGAGCCGCACGAGCTCGTCCGCCGTCGCGGAGCTCGGCCACTCGAGGACCGTCTTTCCGCTCTCGGCGTCGACGACGAAGAGCGTGGGCCAGTTGTGCATCGGATGCGACGCGATCCACTCCGCGTTCGACGCCTTCTCCGTGTCGATCGCCGCCCAGACGATGTCCTTCGCGTGCGCCCGGACCTTCGCGTCGCGGAACGTGTACGCCCGCATCGACAGGCACGTGTGGCACCAGGGGGCCCACCCATCGACGAAGAGCAGCTTGTGCGACGCGCGCGCTTCGGCGAGCGCGCGGGGGTAGTCGTCCTCGATGAACGGGAGTGCGGGCGCCTCGGCGCTGGTCGTGGCCTGGTTCACGCCGGCCGCGGAGGGGGAGGGGGAGGCGGCCGACGTTGCAGGGGGCGGCGCGGAGCCGGCGCACCCGCCGGCGAAGAGGCCGAGGGCGAGCGCGGGTGCCAGGACCCGCAGGCGAGGACGGAAGAGGGGGGGGCGCATTCGCAGGCTATCTGTGCCACCAGGGCGGGTTTTGCGGTAGCTGGAACAGTGCGCGATTTCCACCTCTGAATTCGGGCGGGGATTCGAGCCGCGGCAGGCGGCCCCGTGTATACAGTGCCCCTGCCATGTCCGCGGTCGCCCTCCGAGCCCCCGAAGCGCTTCGCGTCTTCGCCAGCGTGAGCCGGGTGCACATCGTCGCGATCGCCGCGCTCGGGACGTTCACGTTCGGCTGGCTCTTCACGGGGACGTATCCGTGGCTCCTCTCGGCCGTCTGCGCGCTCGACTGGTTCCTCGTGAACCTCCTGAACCGCGTCGTGGACCTCCCCGAGGACCGCGCCAACGGCATCGTCGGCACGGACTTCGTCGCGAGGCACGCGCCGGTCGTCCGCGCGGGGGCGTTCGGCGTCCTGTTCGCGTCGCTGGTCATCGTCCACCTGGCGATCCCCGCCGTCACCGTGCTGCGCCTCGCGTTCCACGGGCTCGGGCTCATCTACAACTGGCCGCTTCTGCCCCACGGCGTCCGGATCAAGCAGCTGTACGTCCTCAAGAACGTCGCCTCCGCCACGGGCTTCATGCTGACGTGCTTCGCCTACCCGCTCGCCGCATCCCGCGGTGAGCTGGCCGACGGGATCGGCGTCGGCGCGATCGTGACGACGGGGGTGTTCTTCTTCCTCTTCGAGCTGTCGTACGAGGTCATCTACGACCTGCGCGACGCCCCCGGCGACCGCGAGGCGCGCGTGTGCACTTACCCGGTCGTCCACGGCGAGCGTGGAGCAGTCCGGATCATCGACGCCCTGTGCGTCGCGTCGGTTGTGGTGCTCATCTTCGGCTTCGCTCTTCGGCTCGTCCCTTGGCGGATCGCGGTCATGGCGATCGCGCCGGTCGTCCAGATCTTCCTCTACAAGCGGTGGCTCGCGCGCGGGATCACGTCGGCGGACTGTGTCCAGCTGACGTGGCTCGGGGCAGGGCTCCTGGTCGCGTACCACCTCTGGGTCGCGCTCGGGCTCCCGGGGGTCGGGGGCTGATGCGCGCGACCGAGCTCGCGTGCGCGGCGATCGTCCTTCTGTACGCGTTCGTGCGCCTGCGCGCACCGGGAGCAAGCCGCGGCGCGATCGCGGCCCGGCTGCTCGTCCTCGTCTGCGCGGCGTGGGTGGGGGAGGACAGCGTCATTCGCGCGTACGGCTTCTATGGGTACGCGCCGGAGTGGTCGCTCTTCGTCGATAGAGTGCCGCTCTTGATCGTCGCCATCTGGCCGGTCGTGATCGACTCCGCGCACGTGCTCGCGCGCAGTCTCGTCGCGGATGCCTCGCGCGCTTCCCGGGTTGCGCTCGCCGGTGGGCTCATCGTGCTCGCGGACGCATCCCTCATCGAGCCGATCGCCGTGCATGCCCATCTGTGGTCGTGGAGCGCCGCGAACGCGCGGGCCGTCTTCGAGGTACCGGCGATCGGGATCCTGGGGTGGGGCTACTTCGCCGCGGCGGCGATCGCGACGCTCGAGCTGGCGGAGAGGCAGAAGGCGCCGGATCTGACGAGCGCTCTCACGATCGTGGTGGCACCGCTGGCGACGCACGCGGCGCTGATCATGTCGTGGTGGGGTGCCTTCCGCTGGGTGGGCGCCGAGCTCGGCCCGTGGCTGCTCGCGGGGATCGCCTGGTGCGCCGCCCTGCCCATCGCGCTCGGGGCTTGGGCGAAAGAGCCGGTCCCCCTTCGCGCGGTCCTCTCGCGCGCTCCCGGCGCGGCGTTCTTCTTCGCGCTCCTCGGAGCGACGGCGCGAGGGCGCCCGGACCTCGTTCTCTACGCGCTCGCGTTCGCGCCCCCTTACGTGGCGCTCGTCGTCCGCGCGAGCTCGAACCGGCGCGTCTCTCCGAGCCGCTCGAAGTCGACGTCGTGGCACGAGAAGACGATGACCTGATGCTTGCGTGACGCTCGGTAGAGGATCCGCATCATCTCGCTCAAGCGGACCTTGTCCGTGTTGACGAGGCAGTCGTCGAGGACGACCGGGAGCGACTCTTTCTCGCCGAGGACCTCGGCGAGCGCGAGCCGAACGAGGATGCTCACTTGCTCCTTTGCCCCTCCCGAGAGCGCCTCGAACTCTTCCTCCACGTCCCCCGTGCCGAGCCCGACGACGTGCCAGTTCTCGTCCATCCGCAAGCGGCGCCCCGGAAGCAGGGACTCGAGGTAGGGGCGGGCCCGCTCGATCACGGGAGCGACGAGTCGCTGTTGCACCTCACGCCGCGCCGCGTGGAGCGCGCTCACGAGCTCACGGGCTGCCGCCGCGCGCGCCTCGATCCCTCGAAGCGTCTCGGCGAGCGCGTCCCGCTCGGTCTCGGCACGCTGGACACGTTCGTGCAAGTCCTGGCCACCGTGGACCCGGACGATTGCGTCGAGCGCGAGGCCCCGCGCGTGCTTCTCGGCGCGCTCCGTCTCGAGCCGCTCGAGGATCCGCGTCTCCTGCTCGAGCCCCAGCTCCGCCCCCGATTCCCGGATTCGCGCGAGCTCCTCCGCGAGCGCCTTGGTGACTTCGCCCGCGTCGACCCACGCGCTCCGCGCCCCTCGGAGCTGAGTGCCGAGCGCTTCTTGGGTGGGGAGCTCCGCGAGCCGCGCCGCAGCGACCGTCCGTTCGCGCTCGAGCTCCGCGATCGCCTGCTCGCTCCGTTGGATAGCTTCCTTGCCTCGAGCCAGCTCCGCGCGCAACGCGTCGCGCTCCCCACGGGCCCGCGTCGCACCGTCGGTCGCCTCCGCGAGCTTCGCCTCCGCATCACCGATCGACGCGCCGCCAGCGTCGGGCTCACCCAGCGCCGCCCGTTCCGTCGCTCTCGCGCGCTGCTCCTCTTCGAGCGCCGACACCCCGTCCGGCGCCGCCTCGGCGAGGAGCGGCTCTGCGTGCTCGAGCTGCGCGGTGAGCCCGGTGCGTCGCGCGAAGCGATCCTCCGCCTCCGCGAGGTTCGCCACCCCGGCGCGCTCGAGCTCGCTCGCGAGCACGTGCCGCGCGTCCTGCTCCTTTACCCTTCGCGCATCGAGGTCGGTCCCCCCCGGACGGATCTCCAGCGCGCCGACCCCTTCGATCACGACGCGCAGCGGAGCGTCGGCGGTCCACGCCCGCTCGTCCCCTTCCGGCAGGCGCTGGCCATCGACGACGAGGTCACGCGCGGCGCGCAGACGCAGCGACGCCGAGGCGGCCGCCAGCGCAGCGCTCGTCTTGGCGAGCCCCTCGCTGGCACGCCGCAGCCGCTGAATCTGCGCCTCGTCGATCCGCGCTTCGGCGAGCTGCGTCCGTAGCTCGACCACGCGCGCCTCGCTCTTCTTCGCCCGCGCCAGCCGCGCCGTCACTTCGTGCTCGAGCCTAGCTGCCTCGTGAAGCCGCTCGCGCCGGCGCGCTCGCAAGTGGTCTGCGTGCGCCGCCTCGAGCGCCGCGTTGCTCGTCTCCGCCCGCTTCGACGCGTCGGCCTCGCGCGCCGCGAGCTCCCCTTGCGCCGGAATGCGCGCGTCGAGCGCCCCCCGTTCCTCGGCGATCCCCCGTTCGATCTTCGCCAGCTGCTCCGCCAGATCCTCGCGCTGCTTTATCGCCCGCTCCGCGAGCTCCATCTCGGCGCGATGGCGCCCGACGTCCGCCTCCTGCGCGCGCAATTTCGCCGCGAGCTCCTTACCTCTCGCCACCCGCGTCCCCACCTCGGCGACACGCCCTCTCTGCGGCGCCAGCTTCGCGTCGATCCCCCCCAGCTCTCCCCGGATCGCCGCCAGCTCGTCCGCGGCCCCGTGTGCTTCGCTCCTCTTCGCCACCGCCTGCGCGAGCTCCCCCTCGGCGACGGTGAGCCGCGCGCGCGCCTGCGCGAGCTCCCCCGTCTCCTTTCCCGTCGCCGTGAAATAACGCTCTCGCTCCGCCTCCGCCCGCGCCACGATCCGCTCCCCGAGCGGGCCCGCCGCCACTTCGTCGATCTGGCTCGCGAGCACGTCGTGAAGCCGCGCCCGCGCGTCGTCGTTCATGTGGGCCTGCGGCGCTACCCCGCTTTGTCCCTGCCTCACCCAGAGGAGCGGCCACAGCCCGAGGAACTCGTCGACATCGCGTCGCCCCTGAATCGGTTTCGTCCCGAGCAGATCGCGCAGCTGCGACTCCGCGTCGTCGTCGGTCCAGGTCCGCCCTCCCCCCTCGAGCTTGGCGTACGCCTGCTTGAGAAACTGCTTTCTCACGGTCCAGAGCGTCCCGCGCGTCTCGAACCGCACTTCGACGCTCGGCGGCGCCGTCGAGCCGTACGAGCGGAGCGCCTTCTTGTCCTCCGACTCCCCCTTGTAGCGCTCGAAGAGCGCGTACCGGAGGGCGGACACGAGGCGCGTCTTGCCTGCCTCGTTGGGCCCCACGATGAGGTTCAGATCGGGGGCCAGGTCCGCGAGCTCCGCGTGCTCGAGCCCTTTCCACGCAGTCACGGCGAGCGACACGATCCTCATCGCCGCTCCTCGACGACGAAGCGATGCAAGAGTCGCAGCGCGTCCTCGGCCGCGGGGGTGTGCACGGCGCGGAGCGCCTCGACGGCGCGTCCTACGAAGCCGTCGACCGCCAGCGTCCGGAGGTCTTCCTCGCTCGGTCGATCGTGGAGCCCCCCCTCGTCCGCGCGAAGATGCATCAGGGCTCCTCGCGCCTTCGCGAGAATTGCCTCGAGCCGTGCCCGCGCCCTGAGCGAAACGTGCCCCGCGAGCGACGTGCTCACGAGCGTCATCGACGGCTCTTCGATCGTGCCGAAGAACCGCTCCACCTCCCCCACGTTCTCGTCGCTCCCGAGGTCGAACCGCTGCTCGATCCAGCGCGTGCGGGCGACGTGAATCTCCTCGACGCGCGGCGCAGCTCCGGGAGCGTCGATCTCGACGAGGAGCGCGTAGCCCGGGCGCTTCTCTTTGAAGCGGGTCGGCTCGGGGGCGCCGGAGTACCAGACGCGCGGATCGAACGAGAGCGTGCCGTGCCAGTCGCCGAGGGCGAGGTAGTCGTAGCCCTTCGCGAGAATGGCGCCCCAGTCGATGACGTTCTTCGACTCGAGCCCTTCGGTGAAGTCGATCAGCGCGCCGTGCGCGATGGCGACGAGGATCGGATCGCCGGGGGCCCGCTTCGGCAACGCCCGGGTCGGGTCATCGCGCTCGTGCCGGCGGCGGAGCGGGCAGGGGTGGAAGCGGGCGTTCGGGAGCACGAATGGCTCGTCGCCGAGGAGCGCGTGGACGTGCTCCCCCGCGCGCAGGCGTGCGAGCACGCAGTCGGGGGTCGCGGCGTCGTGGTTCCCGGGCAGAAGCAGCACGGGGATGGGGGCGAAGAGCGCGAGCGCGTCCCTGGCGCGCTGGAGCGAGTCGTCACCGACGGCGTTGTCGTCGAAGACGTCTCCCGCGACGACCACCGCATCCACGGCCCGCTCCTTGGCGATCCCTGCCAGCCGCCGGACCACCTCGAAGCGCTGGAACCTCGCCACCGCACCGGCGTCCCCCGTGACGAACGCGAGCTTCAGCCCGAGCTGCCAGTCTGCCGTGTGGAGGAAGCGCAGCCGCGTCGGCATCGACCAAAGGGCTTAGCACACCCCCACCCCCGCTCCGCGCTCGTCCGCGCCCACTCGCGCGGCGATCAGCATCGAGTCCCCGAGCTCGTGCCCCAAGAACCCTTGCGCCGACGCCGCTTCGTGCGCCCGTCGAAGGAGCCCCTCAGGGGCGAAAGCGTGCAGGAGCGCGTCATGGGACGTCCCGGGGTCGTGCATGCCCGTGAAGAGCGCGTCCACGACACGCAGCGCGTGCGCTCCGTCGATCACGAGCTCCGTTTCTCCGCTCGTACCCGCGAGAAGACTCTCGCGCGACCCGGCGGCCTGGGCCGCCGACTCCAGGGCGCGAACCACACTGGTGCCAACCGCGATCACCCGCCCGCCGGAGTGGCGCGTTTCGTTCACCGCGTCCGCCGTCCTCCCGGGGACCTCGAACGACTCGCGGAGCGGCATCGCCGCGTCGACGGGGGCATCCCCCGCCGAAGAGAGTCCCGCCGCGTGCGTCACCGGGGCGAAGCGAACCCCCTTCGCCCGCAGCCCGAGTACGAGCTCCCACGCCAGCGGGCGCGCCGCCGACGGCATCTCGCTCGACCAGGGGCGCGAGGCGAACGGCGTCTGCACGTGCCATAGCGGCAGCGGTGCGGCGACGTGGGCGTACTGCACGGGGCGCCCGTGACGGTAAAGGGCCGACCAGAAGTCGTCGGAGCCGGCCGTGAAGTGGAGCTCGACGAGCCGAGCGGAGTCGGGCGCGACGGCATCGACACGGGCGTCGAGGCCCCCCGGGAAAAGGAGCACGTCCCCTTCGTGGACCGGCGACGGCGGGGGGCGGTCCTCGGTGCGCGTGTGCCAGTCGCCCGCTCCGAAGAGCACTGCGCGCCACGTTCCATCGCGAGACGCGAGGAGCCGCGCCTCGATGGGCTCTCCCGCGCGCGTCGTCCCGCGGAGCGACGCGGGGAGCGTCGCCGCGTCGTTCACCACGACGAGATCGCCAGGGTCCAGGAACGTCCCCAGATCGCGCACCCTTCGCATCTCGAATCGATCCGCGCGCGGGTCGACGACCACGAGCTTCTCGTCGAGCGACCACCCGCGCGTCCACGCGGCGGGCTTCATCGCGATGCCTCGATCCGCGCCCCGTTCGCGAACGTGTCGGCCCGCTCCACGATCCCCACGATCCGCGCCGCGACGAGCGCGGGATCGGCGAGCGCCCGCGGGTCCGCGTCCGGGACGGCATCCGCGTGCATTCTGGTGTCCATCTCGCCGGGGTCGACGCTCAGAAAGCGAACCCCCGTGCCGTCGAGCTCCGCCCCCCACGTTCGGTTCAAGTGATCGAGCGCCGCTTTCGACACCCCGTACGCCCCCCAGCGCGCGTACGCGCTCATCGCCGCGTCCGAGCTCACGTGCACGACGACCCCGCGCCCGCGGAGCGCCATCCCGCCGGCGATCGCCTTCGTCAGCCGGAATGGACCTACCAGATTCACGCCCAACGCCTGCTCGAGGTCCTCGCAGTCGGTATCGAGCAGCAAACGAAGCGGCACTGGGCCGAGCGTGCTCGCGTTGTGCACGAGCAGATCGATCGAGCCGACCATCGCCGCGCTGGCTCCTGCGATTCGATGGATCGCGTCCTTCTCGCCAATATCCTCCGCCAGGGGGTGCGCCTCCCCTCCGCCCGCTCGGATACGCTCCACCGTCTCCAAGAGCGCCGCCCGCTCTCGCGCCACCAGGACCACGCGCGCCCCCCGCCGCGCCAGCGCCTCGCCGAGCGCCGCCCCGAGCCCCCGGCTCCCCCCCGTCACGATCGCTCCCGCTCCTCGAAGGTCCATCGCGCCTCCTTCCACGGAAACAGCGTGAGGCCGGCTCGCTCGTTTCTTGGAGCGAATGACAACGGATTGGAAGAACGCTACTCCCTGAGAATGGACACCGAGCTCGGCGCACGTTTCGGGCTGAACGTGAAGCACCTCCGCGAGACGCGCGGAGCTACCCAGGCGCAGATGGCGAAGCTTGCCGGCGTTCCGCGCGCCACGTGGGGAAACCTCGAGTCGGGCGCCGCGAACCCGACGCTCGCGGTCATCGACCGCGTGGCCACGGCGCTCCAGGTGACGATCGAAGAGCTCGTCGCCGTTCCGCGCGCTTCGGCGCAGCGCTACGCGCGCGGGGCGCTCCCCGTGCGGCAACGGGGAGAGGTCACGGTCCACAAGCTCCTCCCGGACCCGATCCCCGGTATGGAGATTGACCGGCTCGAGCTCCCCCCGGGCGCGCGCATGGCTGGCGTCCCGCACACGCCGGGGACGCGGGAGTACCTCACGTGCGAGAGCGGAGAGATCGTCCTCGTCGCGGCCGGCGAGCGGTTCGACCTCGCCCCTGGGGATCTGGTGGCCTTCCACGGCGACCAGCGGCATTCCTACGCGAATCCCGGAAAGAGGCCCGCCGTCGCGTATTCGGTCGTCGTCCTCGCGCGCTAGCTCGTCGTCCGCGCGATCTCGCGTCCCGCGCGCCTAGTCCCGTCGCGGAGACACCGCCGCGATGAGGAGCCCGATCGGTCCGAGCACGGCGCAAAGGAAAAACCAGAAACAGCCGCCGCGCCCTTTCGTCGTCGCGATCCAGGCCCCGAGGAGCCCGAACACGAACCAGAGCGGAAGGCCTAGCCACTCTCTATGCATCGCGTCCTCGGTGAGCGATCGCGGTCAGGGCCGTTTGTCGACCGGCTTGCCGGCCTTGATCAGATCGAGCGCGGCGCCGACGTCCTTCTGCACCCCCTGTTCGTTGGGGCCAGGAAGCGTCGGGTCGTCGATGACCACGACGGTCACCCGCGTCTTGCCGGCCGCATCGGGCTCGACCCAGATCCCGAGCTGATCGAAGTGGGTCGGATCGGTGAGGATGTAGTGATCGTCCGCGTGATCCGTCGGTGCGCCGACTTGATTCTCGTTCCACTTGATCGCCGCGTGCGCTGCAGCCCAGGCCTGGTCGTTCGTCGCGTCGTAGACCTGCCGCGTCCCCTTGCCTTGATCATGGGCCGACTTCGCTTCGAGGGTGGCGTCGTTGCCGCACCCGCCGACGAGGACCGAGCCGAGGAGGGAGCACGCGAGGAATAGGGTTCGTGTGTTCATCGTGGGCGGAGCCTATCATGACCCGCCCGAGCGCAAGCGCGACTCGAACGGGTCGCGGCCCACCGCGGAAGGGGGTGCGCAGCCATTGCGCGCGGACGCAAACGCAACGCCTTCTGGGGGACTAGAACGACGCTTCCACCGCGCGCACGTCGTCGCCCGACAGGACGACGTCCGCCGCCTGTGCGCTATCGACGATGCTGGCGACGCGCCGCGCCCCGGGGATGGGGATCACGACGGGGCTCTTGGCGAGCAGCCACGCGATGACCAGTCGGTGCGGAGACATCCCGCGCCTCTTGGCCTCCGCCGCGAGGCTCCCGACGCTCGAGAGGGACTTGGCGCCGCTGGCTCCGCCGAAGGGCGAGTAGGGAAGAAGTGCGATCCCGAGCTTCGTGCAGTGGTCCAGGACCCCTTCGGTCTCCGGCGCGCGGTACTGCGGGTTCCAGCGGTTTTGGACGCTCACAATGGGGACGATCTTCCGAGCCTGATCGATCTCCCGCACGCTCACGTTCGAGAGCGCCACGTGCGCGATCTTCCCCTCGGTGCGGAGCCTCGCGAGCTCGCCGATGCTGTCGGCGAAGGGTACGGAAGGATCGGGCGCGTGAAGCTGGTAGACGTCGATCCGCGCGACGCCGAGCGCTTTGAGGCTGCGCTCGCACGCTTCGCGCAGATGGGCGGGGCGCGCGTTTCGCGTCCAGGCGCCGTTGGGGCGCTCGAGTCCCCCCTTGGTCGCCACGACGGCGTGCGCCCCCTTTTTCTCACGGAGAGCGCGCGCGATCAGCCGCTCGTTGTGGCCGATGTCGCGGTGATCGAGGCAGTAGACGTCGGCCGTGTCGATGAAGGTGATCCCCGCGTCGAGCGCGGCGTGGATCGTGCGGACCGCGTCGTCCTCGGAGGGACGATCGCGGATCGAGAGGTACATGCCGCCAAGGCCTACCGCGCTGACCGTGAGGCCGCTGCTACCGAGGGTTCGCGTTTTCATCGTTGGTCGTCCAGTCGTCGAAGCGGGGGTCAGCCTAGCGCGCGAACGTCGTCACGTTCGCGGAATGCCTCGCACCACCGGAGGAGCGAGGCAGGGAGCGCCCACGGGAGCGCGACGATCTGCGTGACGTTCTGGTTCTGCGGGGCTCGCGCGGGGAGCCCATCGAGCCACGCGACCGCGGTGTAGAGCCAGATGTCTGCGGCGCACCACGTCTCCATCGCTGCGCCGGTGAGCGGGCGGGGACCGATGGCCGCCACGCGAGCCCCCAGCGCGTCGAGCGCCGACTGAGCGCGCCCGACGAGCTCCTCTCGAACGAGCTTCCACGAGGCGTGATCGTGGAGCGCGTGGTAGCGGGTCCCGAGATCGATGAGGAGGTTCAGCGCCCCATCCACGAGCGCAGCGACCTCGACGCAGGTTCGCACAGCCTCCGGCTCCGTCGGCCACAACGGACGGGGCCCCGGGTACGCGGCGTCGAGGTATCGCGAGATCGCAGTCGAGTCCCCGATCGCCCGCCCGTCCTCCTCGACGAGGACCGGCACGGTGCGCAGCGCCCACAGCTTGCGCGCCTCCTCCGCAAACGCGGGGTTCGAGCGCCCCTCCTTCAGCTCGCACGCGAGCCCTTTGTACGCGAGCGCAAGGCGGGTCCGGCGCGAGAACGGAGAGAACTGGTAGTGGTAGAGGGTCCGCATGCCGCGCACGATGGCACGAGCGTGCGCGCGGAGACAACGGAGGAGCGCCCGATCAGTCGCCCCCTGGCTGTTCCTTCTTTCCGCTCGCCACCCGCACATCGGGTCGCTGAAAGGCGTTCACGATCTTCCCGTAGACGTCGTTCAGCGCCAGGACGAAGTATGCGCAGGACGGGCTCGTGATCGCCTTTTTGCACTCCTTCGACAAGAGCAGCCGGCTCGGACCGATCTCCCCCTCCCCCTCGACGGAAACTCTCGTGCGCTCGACGCGCGTCGTGGGGTCACGCACGATGAGCTCTAGAGCCACTCTCCCGATCGCGGGCGTGGTCATGTCGCTCCAGAGATCGAGGACGTCGACGTCCAGCAGTGCGGTCGCCGAAGGATCGCTGGCATCCGTGACGCCGATGCCTGCCGAGCGCAGCGCGTCGCCCACGAGGTTGCGCATCGCGAGTTGGAGAGGGCCCGACTCGTCGTCGACCTTGAAGGGGGTCCGTTCTTCGAGCGAGCTACGCCAGTAGCCGACCAGAGTCGAGTTACCCCCGCCGCGATCCTGCGGTCTGCGATTCGTGACGCGCGAAATGGCGACGCGCCCTTCAGCCGGCGTCACCGCCGCGGAAGTCTTCCACCCGAAGGTGCGAGGAACCGGACCTGTGCACGCGCAAAGAAGGCACGACGCGACAACGACAGCGATGAGCCGTAGCAAGCTCAGCGTCGCTCCCGGTCTCGGTCTGCCTCGGGGACGCGCCCGAGGTCCCCCGTCATCTCGGCGATGGCCCACGCCGCGGTGGCGAACGCGGCGGCCCCCTGCGAGAGGGCGGCGGAGTCGATCCGCGCGAAAACATCATTGGCGGTGTGGTGCGCGTCGAAGTACCGCGCGGGATCCTGGGTAAGCTCCAGGAGCGGCACTCCCAAGCCCCGCAGCGGCGTGACGTCGGCCCCGCCGAACGCCTTCTCGTCCGAGGCTTTCACGCCGAGCGGTTGTAGGAGCGGCTCGATCGTGAGGAAGCGGTCGTGCGCGTCCGGCGCTCCGACGAACTGGAGTCGAACGACGCGGCCCGTCCCGGAGTCGGCTTCCATCGCCGCGATGTGCGCGCCTGCCTCACCCGCATGCGCTCTTGCGTATTCTTTTCCACCGGAGAGCGAGTTCTCTTCCGCCGCGAAGAGGACGACGCGAACCGTTCGCCGGGGCTTCGTCGGCAGGGCGGCGAGCGCGCTCCCCGCTTCGAGGACGATTCCGCACCCGGCGCCGTCGTCGATTGCCCCTTCCGCGAGGTCCCACGAGTCGAGGTGTGCGCCGATGACGACGACCTCCTCCGGCTTCTCCCGCCCCGGGATCTCGCCGATGACGTTCGCCGAGTCGGCGTCCGGCAGCCAGCGTGGCCCGAGGTTCAGAGCGAGTCGCGCGCTCCCATGTGCCGCCAGGACTCGCTCGAGCAG
Source organism: Polyangiaceae bacterium (assembly GCA_052147435.1). GTDB lineage: Bacteria > Myxococcota_A > Polyangia > Polyangiales > Polyangiaceae > JBKQKP01. Next base: position 17,976 of record JBKQKP010000229.1, read on the forward strand.
ATCGGCGTCCGCGTTCGAGAGGGCCCCCGCCGGCAGCGCCGACTTCGCGTCCTTCTCTTTGTGCATCGACCCGGTGTGCGGGAAGCGCGACGAATCGGTGCCGATCGACCGGATGACGATCGCGAGCGCCCCCTTCTTCGCGGCCTCTGCCGGACCGTTGCTGCGCGCGACGACGGCTGTGCCGTATCCGGACATCTCGCCGGAGCCCTTCATTTTCACGTCCAGGAAGACAATCTTCCCCGTCACGCTCTTCGCATCGGCCTCCCTGAGCGCATCCACGGAATCGAAGCGAACGACGTCGGCTTCGACCCCCTTCGCCGGCGTCGCCCCACTCCAGCCGAGCGCCACGACGGCGAGCGTGTGAGGTACTGGGGCTACGATCGCCGCCGTCTCCACGCCACGCTGCCACACCGGGACCTTGACCGGCTCGGAGTGCACCTTCGCGAGGCCTCGATCGCGCATCGCCTTGAGCGCCCAGGCAACCGCCCGCTTGTCCCCCGGCGATCCCGCGAGCCGCCCTCCCACCTCCGTCGTCAAGGACTCGACGACATCAGCGGCACCGTGCCCGCTGAGGATCCCGCGTTGAAGCTCGCTAACGGCGTCAGGTAGGGCCGGGGGTGCCGGAGCGGTGGTCTCGGGGACCGCGCTCGGCGCCACAGGCGCCGTCGCAGGGGGGGGAAGCGCCGGGGCCGCTGGCGGAGTGGTGGGGGGAGGCGCAGAGCCGCCGCACGCCGACGTCAACGTGAGGACCGCGAAGGGGAGGCTGGAAAACGTGAACGAGGTTGGTGCGCGCATGTCGCGCGGTTCGTAGCACAACCCCCGCGCCCGCCGCTCGGTCAGCGGCGACGGTCACCCGAGGCGCGTCGATCCGGGGAGAACGCCGCGACGAGCTGCGCCCCCAGCTCATCCCCGTCGTCGCGGCGATGTCGTCGCTGCCGCCGGTCCCGCGTGATCATGCGAAGCTCTTCCTCGTTGATGGCGACCTGTCCGGAGCGGCGGTAGATGAGGTCGTGCGTGCCGCACACGACGACCCGCCCCCCGTCGCCCAGCTTCAGCGTGGAGAGGGCGCGCTCGTCGCGTTCACCGCAGACGACGCATCCTTCGAAGGTGGTAATGCGGAGCGTGTTCACGACGCGAGGATGAAAGACGCGCGGCGGCACGGCCAAGTTTGCGGCGGGCGGACGGTCCTCTGAGGGCGTCTGGGGGCCCACTACGGCGCACACACCGTCTCGCTCACGCCTTGCCCCGGCACGAAGCAGAACGAGTGTACCAACGGCCCTCTCGCGTCGGGGGCCGCCCCCTTCATCACGCTTATCTCGCAGCGCGAAGGGGTCTCTTGGAGCGCACGCTTGAGGTATGGAGACAACTCGATCTCCTTCGTGTCGCCTGGCGAGAGCTCATCCAAGCGCTGATCGAGCGCCGCGTCCACATCGACCATCCGCTTGTCCCCGACCTGACAGGCCGCCTTGACCACGGGGACCACCCCGCGAGACATCGCTCGGATCGCCGTGACGTCGAAGAAGACGTGCACGAACAGGCCGCGCATGCTCCCGCCCGCCGGGACGTCTTGCAGCACCGCTCGCACGCTCGAGACCCGGAAGCCGGCGGCCTCCTCTTGCTTGGACTCCTCGTTCGTGCGCCGCGCGTCGTCCGCTTCGCGACGCCGGCGCAGCTCCGCGATCTTCGGCTCCGCGGCTTGCACTTCCGCGGCAGCATCCGCCGCATGACGGCCATTCGGGACGATCGCCAGGTAGGCTTTCACCCCATCGCAGGCGTCCTCTCTTGCCGCGGCCACGCAGTCTTCAGCGCGCGCCCCCCTCCACGCACGCTCGTCGCGCGCCTCGTGCTCCTTTTCGGCTTCGACGAGCGCTTGGCGCCGAGCCTCTTCGTTCTGCTTCGCGGCGTTCGCGTCGGCCTCCGCCTTCGCGAGGTCGCAGGCTTCTGCCTTCTTCGCGTCGGCCCAGGCGCGAAGGTGCCAGAAGTACTCTGGAGGCCAGCTGAAGAGCCCAACGAGGTGGTTCCCGTTCGCGTCTTCGCGCCGCTTCGTCCAGTAGTCGCAGCGGGCCTGGGCGTCGGCCGCGTGGGGGTCCTCCCGGTCGTATTGGTTGGCGAGGCCGATCTCTTTCGACGACAGCTCGAAGGTGGCCCCCCTCACCTGCAGCTGCGTGCTCGAGCTGCACGCCAGCGCGGCGGTAAGCGGCGCCGTGATCAAGAGGAACGAGCGCCGCACGGTTCGACTTAGGCCCCGCCACGCGCCGAGGCGCGCTCCGGTGGCGGAACCTCGTAGTCGAACCAGTCGCTCGGCTCGCCGCTCTTCCCATCCATCGCGGCGCGCGCGACGTTGAACATCTCGCGGGCCGTCACGTAGTGCAGCTTCCAGCGATCCCCGTCGTTGTGCTGCCGCGCGAGCGCTTCGTGGAATCGGATGATGTCGTCCCCGAGCATCACCTTGGCGTTCTTCTCCGGCGCGCCGTGGGTATGGACCTTGACGAAGACCCACTCCGGCCGCCCTCCTACGGTGACGTCTTGAGCCACCCACGTCGCGAGGCGCGCCTCCGTCGGCGGATCGGAAGCGTCGAGCGCGCTGCTCTCTATCCGCGGCGCGGGGCGCCCCGGCCGGAGAGCGAGCGCGATGGGCCCTTCGATGAGGAGCAGACGCTCTTGGCTCGGTGTGCCGACGCGCACACGCTCACCGTCCTCGTAGGCTCTGCGCCGCGTCACGTCGCCGCGTGGGTAGTAGATCGAGTTCACGATTCCGGGCTGCGATTGGTCCGGGGCGCTCGGGAACGTGAGATCGACATAGCAGCCGAGCTCCCAGAGAAGGTCCATCTCGTCGTCGACCCCGCACCATCGGCCGTCACGTCGCGCGTTGGCGAGGCACCAGTTGCCGTGAATGAAGGCCCAAGCGGGCTTGCCCCCCCTCTCGGAGATCACGCCATGCCGGCCGAGATCGGCGAGCGTCTTCTCGAGGGACACGCGCAGCGTCGCGCGAGTGTCGCCATCGTGGTGCAGGTGTACCTCGACCTCGCCCATCCCCTTGGCGCACATCTGGGCGAGCGGCTCGAGGAAGCGCCCGTCATATTGCTCCCCCGGGAAGAAGTACGAGTGGCGCGGCGGCCTCCCGTCGGCGTCCCGAAACGTCCGTGCGATCTCGGGGTACCGAGCGCTCCATGTCTCGACGCGCGCGAGCCCGCGCGCGAAATCGACGCCGCCGTGGAGCGGCTCGTAGTGATCGCAGATCGCGAAGAGCAGATGGCGAGTCCCGTCGTACTTGGGCTCGAGCGCCCGCCGTGCGCGGTCTCTGAGCCACGCGCCCACCCAAAGGTGCAGCTCCTTCTCGCCGACCTTGCCCAGCCGCCCGGGCAGTCGCGTCAAGTCGATCTCCCAGAGCCCACGAATCGCCGAGCTGGACATGACCCTCTACCGCGCGCGCGCTGCCGCCGAGTAGTCGGCCTTGACGTCCGCGTCCCAGAGAACCACCCCCACCACCTTGCGATTGCCGACCTGTTTCACCGCCTCGCGCAGATCGTTCCCGCGCGACTGCTTGCTCCGGCAGACGATGATCATTCCGTCGATCGCGTTCTCGACGACGTTCGCATCGCCCGAGCCGAGGATGCTCGGCGCGTCAACGACGAGGAAATCGTAGCCGCGGCTGAGGAAGCCGACCGCGTTCTGAAAATGCGTCGAATGCAGGGTCTCGGGGAAGATAGGTTCCGTCGTCGACTCGGCCAGGACGTGGAGCGCCGGTCCGAGCGCCGTCACGCACCACGGCTCCATGCTGCCGCGCATCTTGCGGACGATCTGCGCGCTGAACCCCTGTCCCTCCGGGACCTTGAAGCCGAGGATCGTCGAGAGGCTCGGGCGCTGGAAGTTCGCTTCGATGAGCAGCACCCGCGCACGCTGCGACTCGCTCAGGACGAGCGCGAGCTGCGTGGCGAACGTGCTCTTCCCTTCGCCGTCGCGCGGGCTCGTTACCCCGAACGTCCACATCCCTTCGGCGCGCTTCTGTTCGAGCCGGTGACGAATGACCCTCAGCGACGCGGCAGCTTGAGGGTGAGACTCGCCGAGCATGACGAGGACGCTCGTATCCGGCGGCGACGCCCATGCCGGCACCACGCGCACGGGCGAGTCGCCGTGCCCCGCGACGACGAGCTCGCGGCGCTGGACGACGACCGTCTTGGACGGACTCTCGTGCTCAGGCGACACGTCGAGCGTCCTTCGCGGGCCCGGGGGGGCCGGGGGGAGCCGATGGCCGAACCTTCGGCAGGACGCCGAGGACGGGGATGAGGTTGAGCGCTTCGACGTCGGCGGAGTCGAACAGCGTGTCGTTCATGAAGACGCGGGCGAACGCGTAAGCTGCTGCCAGAATGAGGGTGAGGAAGCCGCCGGCCAGCGCCGTCCTCGTTCGCCCCCCTTTTGACGGAGTCAGTGGCTTGTAGGCGGGGTCGATCACCGTCATCTCGTCGCCGCCCGCGGCCTCCGCCGCGTTCGACGCGAGGCGGGCGCGCTCGAGGCGCAGCTTCAGATCGTCGTGCTCGACCCGCTCGTCGTGGAGCGCGCTCAGGAGGCGCTGCCACTCCGTCTCGAGCTGGACGAGCTCGTTCGTCTCGGGTTGCGAACCGGCATCAGCGGTGCCGAGCTGCGTAGCGGGCCGGAACGCGTTCTGCCGCGCCGCGATCTGAGCGTTGATTTGCGCGATCCGCTTCTGCACGTCCGCATCCGCGCCCGGACTGTCGTACGGGTTCTGCGACGGAGCCGCTCCCGACGTCGACTGCGCGGCCGCGAGCTGAACCTCTGCTTGATGAAGCCTCCGCGCCGCCGCCTCCGTCGCGATCTTTGCGCTCACGACGTCAGGGTGAGCGTCGGTCAGTCGTGTCCGCTTGTCGGCGAGGTCGGCCTGAGCGGCCGCAGCGGATTTCGCTGCCTCGTCCCGAAGTTGGGTGAGCTTCGCGAGTGACTCGTTTGGGTCCGCCTTTGGGGCGGCCGCCGTCGGCGAGTCGTTGTTCCGAAGCTCCTGTTCGAGCCGCGCTTTCTGGCGCATGAGGACCGCGAGCTGCCGATCGCCCGTCTGAATATTCGGCATCGCTGGGGCCACTCCGCCTCCACCCCCAGGGCCGAAAGCCGTCTTCGCCTCGACGGCGAACTCGGGGTGGACGGTAAGAAATGTCGCGAGGGCCTTGTTCGCGTTCTCGAGATTGGCGGCGCCTGCGCTCTCTTGCTTCGCGAGGAAGTCCGCCTCCTGCTTCGCGCTGCTCGTAGTAGTCGCCGTAAACTCGGTGATCATCGAGTCGGCAAGGCTGGTGGTCACCTGGCGAGCGACCTCCGGGACCTCGGTTTCGAACGAGATCACGTACGTCTGGCTGTCCCGCGCCCGGAAGCCGATGTGCAACCGCATCTCCTCCACGGCATCGACCATCCCCTTCGAGGCGACGACCTTGGGGTAGAGGTCGTATCGCTCGATGAGCGTCTCGAGGCGCGATCGCGTCGTGAGGAGGTCCTTCAGCTTCGCCCCCATCTGGCGCGCGCGCTCGGGCGAGATGTCGTTATCGCGTTCGCCTGCCCGCGAGGAGGGGCGATAGAGGATCGTGCATTCGCTTCTGTAGCTGAGCTTGACCGCGAGGCCCGCCACGAGCGACGCGGCCATGCCAACGGCGACGATGATGCACGTTACCTTCCAGTATTTCAGGGCCCGCTCGGCGAGGGTCTTCAGGCGCGCGATCTTCTCCCGCGCCGTGGCCTCCGGCGGGGTGGGCGGGGGAGGAGGGCCCGAAGGAGTGGGGAAGCCCTGATAAGGGGTGCGGACGTTCATCGAGGGGGGAGGTGGCGAGTATAGAGGCCCAAGCATCCTCGGCAAAGCAGCGGTATGTCCAGCTGTACCGCGGGACGCGCGCGAGGACTGCGGACGGCCGCCGAACCTGCTAGGACGCAGCCTGAAAGGGCGACATGGCTACGCACCTCGTTACCGGCGGCGCGGGTTTCATCGGCTCCTCGATCGCGGAGAAGCTGCTGGGGAACGGGGAGACCGTTCGCGTCCTTGACGATTTCAGCACGGGAC
>JBKQKP010000230.1:0-36649 GCA_052147435.1 Polyangiaceae bacterium
GTTCCCCTACCATTCCACCATGCGTCCGCGCCCTTCCTCCGCGTGTCGCCGCCGCCTCCGTGGTCGCGCGCTCGCCGGCACGTCACTGGCGCTTCTGTTCACGTGCGGCGCGTGCGCGCGTGCCGACCATTCCCGTCCAACGAGCGAGGAGGCCCCTCCCCTAGCCCCTTCCGGCACGCGTATCGCGACGCCGACCGCCTCTGCGGCCCCTTCTGCGCCCGCGGCGCTCTCGCCCGATGCTGCTCCGCCGACGGTGCCGTCGCTCACGCTGCAGCAGCGTGCCGAGGCGTGCCTCGAAGACCCGAGCTGCCCCGCCTCCGAAGCGAATCGCCTCTTCCGCGCCGCCGACGACGCGCACGAGAACGCGGTCGACTGTCTCCGCTTCGCCGACGGCGACGGCACCCAGAAGGATGCCGCGCGGGCGCGCGCCTGCCTCGAGCGGAGTCTCGCGGGTACGAAGTGCGACGGAAGCTCCGCCGGCCTCTGGCAAGCGGAGCTCGCGACCTACCTCATCGACGCCGTCGGCGGCCCCGCGGACCTGCGGCGCGCGCGTGCGCTTTTCGATGGCTGCTTCGACGACGTCACACGGCAAGCCGTCCTCGAGCACGCCGCGGCGCGCGAGGCGAATCCCGCCTCGCCCCGCCTCGACTTCTGCAAAGACTCCGGCGGCACGACGCTCACGAGTAACGAGTGCAGCGCCCGCGCGAGACAGCACGAGGCGACGCGCGGCGCGCTCCAGGCAAAGAGCGCCGCCGCGGGGCTCGACGACGAAGGGCGGAGGATGTTTGCCGCCGCATCGTCCGCGTACGCGAGCTACGCAAGCGCGATGGGGTCGTACGTCTACGAGGTCTTCAAGGACGGATCGATCCGGAACGGGGCGGCCTTGGCCGCAGAGAGCGATCTTCTCGCCCGACGCACGGCGAGCATCGCCAAGCTCCCGAGCTTCACCCCTCGAGCAACCTCGCCGGCGGAGGTCGAGCGCTCCTCCCGGAACGTGGACGTCGCGCTCAAGAAGCGGACGGCAAGCGCCGGCACACCCGAGCTCAAGGCGACGATTACGGAAGCGCAAGCGGCATGGACGGCCTATCGCGACGCCGAAATCGCCCTCTACGTGCACGCCTTCGGAGCGAAGGGGCCGGACGTCGTCCACGATGCGCTCCTCGTTCGCCTGAACGGGGAGCGGGTGCTCGACTTGGGGAGATAGGCGAGGAGACGGACGTACCAACGTCCGATGGCTGGCCTCTCTCCCGCGGCTCCGGTGCTCGGTTCCGCGCGGGCGGTTCTTTTCGCCGCCGCGTGGTTGACTGGGTGCAGCGGATCCCAGGTCCCCTCAGGTCTCTTCGGTGCGAATGCCGGCCCCGCGGACGCCAGCACCCCATCGACCGGCACGCTGGTCGACGCTGGCGGCGGCACCGTGCTCGGCAGCGGAGGTGTGGACTCCGGGTCGTCGCCGCCGTCGCCGAACGCGGATGCGGCGGGGACATGCGTCCCGGGCAAGACGGAGTGCTCGGGCAACAGCGTGCAGGTGTGCGGGCCGAACGCGGAGTGGAGCGCGCCGATGTCGTGCGGCGGGGGGACCTGTTCCGACGGCGTCTGTACGGACGCGTGCACCCAAGGGGCGACGCAGTGCTCGGACAACGGCGTGCAGACGTGCCAGGCGGGCACCTGGAGCGCCGCCGTCGCGTGCGTGAACGAAGCTTGCGTGAACGGGGCCTGCACGGGCAGCTGCGCGCCGGGATCCATCCAGTGCAGCGGCACGACTCCGCAGACGTGCAGCTCCACGGGGACGTGGCAGGACGGCCTCGCCTGTCCCTACGTATGCAGCGCGGGGACGTGCGCGGGGGTCTGCGTGCCCGGAAAGACGCAATGCTCCGGGAGCGACGTCCAGGTGTGCGGACCGGACGGGCAGTGGGGGACGCCGGCGTCGTGCGCGAGCGGGACGTGCACGTCCGGCTCGTGCGCGGGGACGTGCACGCCGGGCGCGACACAATGCTCGGGGAACGGGGTCGAGACGTGCGGGACGTCCGGCGAGTGGGGAACGCCCGAGGCGTGCGTGAACCAGGCGTGCGTCAGCGGCGCGTGCACCGGGAGCTGCGCGCCGGGAGCGGCCGAGTGCGTGGGGTCGATCCCGCAGATCTGCAGTACCGGCGGCGCGTGGGAGAGCGGCGCGAGCTGCCCTTACATCTGCAGCTCGGGGAGCTGCACCGGCGTGTGCACGGCGGGCACCATCCAGTGCTCGGGGAGCTCGATCCAGCCGTGCGAGTCGGACGACCAATGGGGGACGCCTCTGTCCGACCCGATCTTCGGCGTCGAGGCGAGCACGCCCGACACGCTCATCAACTACGACGACGGGAGCGGACCGACGGGGACCGGAGTCGCCCCCGACGGCGAGACCGTGACCTTCGAGTCGTGGACCACGCCGGAGGGGGTCTCGTCCCTGTCCGTCATGTACTGGCTGAACTCCGCCTCGTCGAGCATCGCGAGCGTGCCGCTGACGTTCAACGTCTCGCTCGATGCCTGGAGCGGGACGCTCCCCGCGCAGACGGCAGGGACGACGGTGACTTGGTGGGTCCAGGGGACCGACGTGTGCAACACCGGAACGGACTACTTCTCGAACGCCGGCAACAATTACATCTACGCGACGCAGTAGCGCTGCATCGTTTCGCGAAGGCTCCGTCGCCGCGTCACGCGCGACGCACTCCGACCCGCGCCGAACGCGTCGCGCGTGTCGCGCAGCCCCCCTTTCCCCTTCCGCGATCGTGCGCTTTCTGCGCTCTCTCGTCTTGTCTCGACCTGGCCCACCTCGTGCTCCCCGCCCGCGAATGCTCGACGTCGCGCCCCTGGTCAACGGCGAACCGCACGAGGCTCTCCTCGAGTCGTCTCCTCCTCGCCCCACGTCGATCACGCACGTCGCGATCGCGAGCTTCGTGGGCACGGCGATCGAGTGGTACGACTTCTTCCTCTACGGAACCGCCGCGGCGCTCGTCTTCAACAAGCTCTTCTTTCCTCGGTTCGACCCCCTGGTTGGAACGATCCTCGCGTTCGCGACGTTCGCGGTCGGCTTCGTGGCGCGACCGATCGGCGGCGTCGTCTTCGGCCACTACGGCGATCGCATCGGCCGCAAGGCGATGCTCAGCATCACGCTCCTCATCATGGGGGTGGCGACGTTCGCGATCGGCCTCTTGCCGACGTACGCGCAGATCGGCATCGGCGCCCCCATCCTGCTGGTGACCTTGCGGCTCGCGCAGGGCTTCGGGCTCGGGGGGGAGTGGGGAGGCGCCGTGCTGATGGCCATCGAGCACGCCCCTGCCGGTCGACGTGGGTTCTACGGGAGCTGGCCGCAGACAGGTGCCCCCGCGGGACTCCTCCTGTCGACCGGCGTCTTCGCGCTCGTGTCGCGGCTCCCCGAAGCTTCCTTCTTGAGCTGGGGCTGGCGAGTTCCCTTCCTCGTGAGCATCGTCCTCGTCGGCGTCGGGACGTTCATCCGCGTTCGCCTCGCCGAGAGCCCCGCCTTCGCGCGCATCAAGAGCGAGAAGACCGAGGCCCGGCTCCCCATCGCCGAGGTCCTGAAGCACCACCGCAAGAGCGTCGCGCTCTCGATGGGGGCGCGCCTCGCGGAGAACGCCTTCTTCTACGTCTATACGACCTTCATCCTCGCCTACTCCACGGAGCGAATCGGAGTCACCAAGCAGACCGTCCTCGCCGGCGTCCTCCTTGCCGCCGCGCTCGATCTTGTCGCGATCCCCTGCTTCGGGCACCTCTCCGACCGCTTCGGGCGCCGCCCCGTCTACATGTTCGGCGCCGTGTTCTCGGCGCTCTTCGTCATCCCGTTCTTCCTTCTCGTCGGGACGGGGCGCCCTGAGCTGATCGCCTTGGCGATCGTCGTCGGCGTGACCATCGGGCACGCGGCGATGTACGGACCGCAAGCGAGCTTCTTCTCGGAGCTCTTCGGCGCGAAGGTCCGCTACAGCGGCGCGTCGCTCGGTTACCAGCTCGCCTCCGTCCTCGCGGGTGGCCTCTCTCCGATGATCGCCGCAGGACTACTTCACTGGGCGCACGGCGCGTGGTGGGCGATCGCCGTGTACATGGTCGGCTTGGCACTCGTCACGCTCACGTCGGTCTTCCTCGCGCTCGAAACGGGGAAGCGGCCGCTCGATGAAGCGGCATGAGAGATTAGGGAGAACGTCGCAACGTCCACCGGACTCCGTCGCGTCCCCCTCAAGAGTGCGAGCTCGCCGCCTTTTCAGCGCTTTTCGCCCGGGCACGCACGATGCCTTGCGGGCAGAGCATGAGACGAGCTCTCGCCTTCGTGGTCCTTGGGGCTCCCCTGCTCGGGGCCGCGACGATGGTCGCGTGCGGAGCGAGCACCGGGAACGGATCGGCGCCGTCGAGCGACGCCTCGGACGACGTGACCACCGGCAATCCGCCTGGCAGTGACGCTGCGGGCGAAGACGCTCTCGCGACCGACTCCGGGCTCGACGCGGGGCCCGACGTCGGCGCAGCCCAGTGCGTCGACTTCAACCCCGACAAGAACGTCTACTGGGGCGATCTCCACACCCACACCGCGCTATCCGGCGACGCGTACGGGTGGGGCAACCGGAACTTCCCGCACGATGCCTACCGCTTCGCATCCGATCCCAGCGCGCTGACCCCCATCGCCGCTGGAGCTCCGACGCCGGGGCCGCTCGTCTCGATCGATCGCGCGCTCGACTGGGACGCCGTCACGGACCACAGCGAGTGGCTCGGCGCGACGTGGGGGTGCGGGGTGTTCCCCGACGGGGGGGCCTTCAACCCGGCGAGCCCGTACCTCGACTCCCTGCAGTGCCAGAACTACCGCGACGCGGGCGGTGGCGCGGTCGCGCCGATCATTGCGGCAGCCGACCAGGTGATCAGCCTCGAGTGCGACGGCGGGCTCGAGGCAGACCCGGCGTGCCGCTCGTTCACCCAGTCGGCCTGGCAGCTCGAGATCCAGGCGGCGCACGACGCCTATCAGCCGTGCACGTTCACGCCGCTCGTCGCCTACGAGTGGACCAAGGCCGAAAACGGCGCGACGTTGCACCAGAACGTCATCTTCAGCTCCGAGTCGGTCCCCGCGGTTCCGCTCGACTCCGCCGAGTACACGACGACCGGTGACCTCTGGAGCGGGCTCGATCAGCAGTGCGTCGAGGACGCGGGCTGCCAGGTGCTCACGATCCCGCACAACCCGAACCTGAGCGAGGGGCTCGCCTACCAAATCCCGCCGGGCGTCGATGCGCGCGAGCAGATGAACCACTACCAGCGCCTCACGGAGATCCACCAGCACAAGGGGAACAGCGAGTGCTACGCGGGCGACGCGGCTCCCGACCCGACGTGCAATTTCGAGCACGTCCCCGCCGCCGGCGGCGGCTCGGAGTACCCGCAGAACTTCGTGCGTCACGCGCTCGCCGAGGGGATCGTCACGTACGCGGCGATGCGCGACGCCGGCGAGCCCCCCGTCGATCCCATGCAGATGGGGATCGAAGGGGCGACGGACGATCACAACGGCATCCCGGGCTACGTCACCGAGACCACGTGGCAGGGGCACGTTGGATCGATCGACGACACCCCCGCGGGACGTCTCGCAGCCTGGTATCACAACCCCGGCGGCCTGACGGGCGCGTGGGCCGAGCAGAACACGCGCGACGCGATCTTCGCCGCCCTGCAGCGCCGTGAGACGTTCGCGACGAGCGGGCCTCGCATCGTCGTGCGCTTCTACGAGGTGGGGAACACGAACGACTACTGCGGCGTGGACGGCGGAGGGGGGGGCTTCCCGGGCAACGTCATCGCGGCGGGGGGCGTACCGATGGGGGGGACGATGGCCGCGGGGAGCGCCGCGGCGAACTTCGTCGTGAGCGCCCTCAAGGACGACGCAGACCTCGCCGAGGTCGACATCATCCGCGGGGCCATCGTGGCGGGGACGCTCGCGGAGACCGTCACCCGCTTCACCCCTTCGTCGGCAGGCAGCGTGTGGTCGGGCGGGAGCGTCTGCGTACAGTGGTCTGACCCGGGCTTCGACCCGTCGGGCCCGGCCTTCTACTACGTCCGCGTGCTCCAGGCGCCGACGTGGCGGTGGTCCCACTATGACTGCCAGGTGGATCCGAGCGCTCCTGCGTGCGCACCCGACGGCGGCGTGGACGTGATGATTCAGGAGCGCGCCTGGAGCTCGCCGATCTGGTGGTTGCCGTGAACATCGTCTCGCGCTTACTGCGGGATCGTCTCGTGCACTTCCTTGCCGCAGGAGGGGTCCTCTTCGCGCTTGCCCCTGCGGTCGACAGGACTCGCGTGTCAGTGACGGGCGACTACCTGCAGTCGCTCCACGCCTCGCAAGCCAAGCGCCTTGGCGTTGCGAAGCTGAGTGACGAACGCGCGAACGAGGTCGACCGGCGCGCGCTCGAGGACGAGGTACTCTACCGGGAGGCGGTCCGCCTCGGACTCGATCGGGACGACGGGCTGGTACGCGAGCACCTGATCCAGAAGATGCTCCTGCTCGCCGAGGACCTCGGCGGCGCTTCGCGCGAGCCCACGCGCGCCGAGGTCAAGGCGTACTTCGATCGCACGCGCGACCGCTGGCGCCAGGACGAGCGCGTGCACCTCGTTCACGTGTTCGCGACCCGGCGGGAGACGGCCGTCGGTCTGCTCGACGCGACTCGCGCTGCCGACGCCCTCCACCCGGGCGCCGTGCCGCCGGTGGGCGAGGCTTTCGCGCGGTCACGTGACGTTCGAGGGAGCCGCGCAGACTTCGCGGCCAGCTATGGCGACCAGTTCGCCGATGCGGTCTTTTCACTGCCGCCGGGTGCGTGGAGCGAACCTGTCGAGTCACGGTTCGGGTGGCATCTCGTCAAAGTGATGGAGCACGCTCCCGGCGCTCCCGCGGCGTTCGACGACGTCTTCGAGCGGGTGCGTCTCGAATACGCGGTCGTCCACCGCCACGAGGCGATCGCCCATTTCCTCGAACAAGCGTTCCAGCGCTACCACGTGGACGTCGATGGCTCGCCCGTACACGACTACCGCGCGACCGAGCGACTCGCCTTGCGGTCGGCCCCCTCGCAGGAAGACTGATCGTGCGCCGCCTCCCCCTCTTTCTCCTCGTCCTCCTGATCGTCGCGGTGGCGACCCCCGCGAGCGCTCACGGAATGCGCACGGCCTACCTCGAGGTCGTCGAGGTGCAGGGGGGGCGCGCGACGGTGCACCTGCGGCTGACCGCCCCCGACCCCTCCCTGGGCATGAACGTTGGCGCGGGTTGCGCGCTCGATAGTACCGGCGACGCCCAGTCGCTCTTCGATCGCGCCTGGCTCCTCGATTGCCCCGGCGGCGTCACGGGGCACACGCTCTCGTTTCGCGGGCTCGGCCCCATCGTGAGCGAGATCGTCGTCTGGACCTCGTTCGCCGACGGGACGACGAGCTCGCGCATCGTTCGGGCCGATCAGCCGCAGTTCGACCTGCGCAGCGGGGCCTCGGGCTGGAGCGTCGTGCGCGAATATCTCCGCCTCGGTGTGGTCCACATCCTCACGGGTTATGACCACCTGCTCTTCCTGCTGCTGCTCGTCCTCCTCCTGCAACGCGCGCGCAGCGTCCTTCTCGCGGAGACGGCGTTCACGCTCTCGCACAGTCTCTCGTTCTCGGCGACCGCGCTCGGGTGGATCCACGTCTCCTCGTCAGCGGCGGAGGCGTGCATCGCTCTCAGCTTGGTCCTCCTCGCGTCGGACGTGAACGTGCGCGGAGCCCCCGCGCGGGCGTGGCGCGGGGCCGGGATGGCGTTCGTCTTCGGCCTCGTGCATGGCCTGGGGTTCGCCGGCGGGCTGCGCGAGATCGGGCTGCCAGAGCACGCCGTAGCGCCGGCGCTCGTGAGCTTCGGGGCGGGGGTCGAGCTGGGGCAGGTTGCCTTCCTCGCGGTCGTGCTCGGAGGTCTCCATCTCGCGCGCCGTGTGAGCGCGCTGCCGCACCTCAAGCTCGCGACCGTGTACGCGACAGGCGCCCTGAGCGCCTACTGGCTGTTCGAGCGGACGGTGGTTTGCCTCATGGAGCAAGGGGGATAGGGGGCGGGCGCCTTCATGGCCCGGCGAAGGTCGAGACGCGCAGCTTTCGGTAGAGGCTGCGCTTCTTGTAATGGTGCTTCTCCATCCTCCGCAGGATGTCGGACAGGACGCTCACCGCCTCGTCAACGAAGGGGCCCTTGTTGAGCATGACGCACTCTGCGGCCACGCTCGCGGCGGCATCTGTGACCTCCGCACGCGACGGCACCCCCGTGCGCGCGAGCGTGTCGAGGACCTGCGTCGCCCATATCGCCGGGACGTGGCTCGCTTCGCAGAGCCAGAGGATCTCCTCCTGGAGCTCGGCGAGACGCTCGAACCCCACTTCGACCGCGAGGTCGCCGCGCGCGATCATGACGGCGAGCGGAGGCCTGCGCAGCCCTTCGAGGAGAAGGCGCGGCAAGTTCTCGAAGCCGGCGCGCGTCTCGATCTTGAGAACGACACCGATCCCCTCTCTCCCGAGGCGATCGAGCTCCTCGTGGAGGCGGCGAACGTCATCGGGAGTACGAACGAATGACAGGCTGACGGCGTCCGCGTGCTTGGCGACGAACGGGAGCGCGCGCCGGTCTGCTTCGGTGAGACTTGGGACGGTGGTCAGCGTGTCGGGGAGGTTGATCCCCTTTTCCGCGCGGAGCTTGGCCGTCTCCTTCTGAGTCCGGACCACGCGAAGTAGAAAGTCGCCGTGCCGCATCTTCGCGCGCTCGACGACGGCGTGGATCCGCCCGTCGTCGAACAAGACGCGGTGACCGCTCTCCAGGTGATCCATCGCGGCTGGGAGCGTGCACGCGATGGCGCCGGGCTTCTCGACGCGCCCCTCGCGGTCGCGCCGCGGAGGCCTCCCTTTGACCGCGCGCCCGGTGAGGACGAGCGTGTCGCCGTTCTTGACGTCGATCGCCGCCCCCTCCCCGTCGCCCACCTCGAGCGTCACGCTCCCCACGTTCTTCCCCGCGCGACGGACGCGCGCTCGAACGCGGTCCAGGAGGTAGGCCCGCTCGCTGGAGAGCGCGACGACCTCATCGCCGCCGACCTCGGCGATGGTCAGGGTGCGCTTCCTGTCGCGCGCGTCGCGAAAGTGCAGGACGTCGCCTTCGCGCAAATCTCCGAACGCGCTGCCCCGCAAGAACAAGAATGGACCCGATCCTTCTGCCTGCACGGGCGCCGACGCGCGGCGAATCGCCACGCGCGCGGGAGCAGTGACCCTTCCGATCTCGTCTCTGGCCGGCTTCCATGTCGCGATGTGGTTCGCGCCGACGATCGGACCCGTGCGAATTTTGGGACCGCCGAGATCCATGAGCACGCGACACTCCTTGCCCACCTCCTTCCGGGCGACTGCCAGCGCGCGCACCATCCGTCCCCACTCGGGCTCCGTCTCGTGCGCGCAGTTGATGCGGAGCACGTTCATCCCCGCCCGCAGCATCTTCGCCATCCAGGCGTGATCCGCCTCCTTCGCCGAGGGGGCAGTCACCATGATGTAGATGTGGCGATCTTCCGGTCGGGGCCCGAGCATGTCGCGCGTGTGCTGGTGCAGGTAGTACTTCGCGGCCTCCCACGAGATCGCCGCCTCGCGCTCCTTCTCGATGCGCGCTAGCTCTCGTTTTGCTTTCCGGTCGCCGCGCAACGCGAGCGACTCGTGCGCGCGCTCGGAGGTCTCGAGGAGGCTCCCCATGACGCAGCTCTCCGACCGACCGAGCGACGACAGGCCGCGCTGCGAGAGCTGCTCTTGCAGGTCGCGCAGGTCGTCCTGCCTCATGGCGACGTAATGAACGAGGTTCTTTGCGCTCTCGCGCCGATCGGGCCGAACGCGCGCGATCGACGCTCGCATCGCCTTCTCCAGGTCGCGTAGCTTCCCCTCGACCCGCAGTAGCTCACGTGAGATCGCAGCGAGGGACGCGTACGCCTCTCCACCGCGGGATGAACCGGGACGCTCGGAGCTCACGGCGCGACGAATAGCAACCTGCGTGCCTTGGGCGACCCCTCTCGGCGAGCCTGAACGACGGGCGGAGACGGCGAGGCACCTGCGCGCCGACGCAAGACTTTCGCGTGAAGTCGTGTGGCACGGACGGGTCGAGAGGCGGCTACGATGGATCGGTCCAGTCCGGCTCTGACCATGAGCTCTCCCCCCTTCGCCGACCTCGCACGGACCTCCACGCTTCTGTCCGGGACTCGTTCACGCCTCGAGAAGAAGCGGATCCTCGTCTCGCTCCTTGCGACGATCCCTCCCACCGAAGTCGCCGCCGCCGTCGGTTGGCTCGTCGGGGAGCCGCTCTGCGGCTCGATCGGGGTCGGCCCCGCGCAGCTCTGGGAGCTCTCGCGCATGCACGCTCCGGTGTCTGCCTCCCTCACCCTCCACGACATCGAGTCTCGCCTCGACGTCGCCAAGCGCGCCGACCACGCCGAGAAGCTCACCCGCGTCGCAGGTCTCTTCGCAGAGCTCACGGCGCCCGAGCGCGCGCTCTTTGCCGGCGCGCTCACGGGCTCATTGCGGCAAGGGAGCCTCGGAGGGGTCATGCTCCTGGCGATCGCGGAGCGGGCCAACCGGAGCGAAGCGGAGACACGCCGCGTCGTCATGCTCCGCGGATCCATCCCGTCGGCCGCCGGCGCGATGCTCGGCCCCGAGCCCGACACGACTACGCCAGGGATCGAGCTCTTCCGCCCGATCGCGCCGATGCTCGCCGCCCCTGCATCTTCTATCAAAGAGGCGCTCGTCGGTCTCGGCCCCACGCAGGTCGAGTGGAAGATCGACGGCGTGCGGGCGCAGATCCACAAGAAGGGTTCGCGCGTCGCCGTGTTCTCCCGCCAGGGGAACGACATCACTGACGGTTGCCGCCCGCTCCTCGACGCCCTCGCGTCTCTTGGCGCCGACGCCCTCGTCCTCGACGGGGAGGTCGCGCTCGTCGGACCGGACGGCGTCGCGCGTTCATTCCAAGACTCCTTCTCGGCTATCGCGTCACACGGGCCAGAGCAAACCTCGCGCGCAAGCGACCGGCTACGCGTGTACCTCTTTGACTGTCTCCATCGCGACGGCTCCGATCTCCTCGACGCCCCGCTCGCGACGCGCCTCGGCGCGCTGCACGCGGTCGCCCCCGCGGATCTCGTCGTCCCCGCAGCGCGCGTCGCGACGGCCGAGGACGCTGCGCGTTTCTATGCCGACGCGCTCGCTGCGGGTAACGAAGGGGTCGTCGTGAAAGACCTCGAATCGCCGTACCGTTTCGGCGCCCGAGGGCGCGCCTGGCAGAAGGTCAAAGAGTTCACCACGGTCGACCTCGTTGTGCTCGCCGCCGAGTGGGGGAGCGGCCGTCGCAAGGGGCTCCTATCGAATCTGCACCTCGGGGCCCGCCGCGACGACGGCTCTTTCTGCATGGTCGGGAAGACGTTCAAGGGGCTGACGGACGAGATGCTGCGGTGGCAGACGGCACACCTGCAAAAGCTCGCGACCGAGGAAGCGGATCACGTCGTGCACGTGCGGCCGGAGCTCGTGGTCGAGATTCGCTTCAACGACGTCCAGCGCAGCCCGCGCTACCCCGGAGGGATCGCGCTTCGCTTCGCGCGGGTCGTCCGCCATCGCGAAGACAAACCGGCGAGCCAGGCCGACACACTCGCGTCGCTCGTCGAGCGCGCCCCGAGCGCCGCGACCGAGAAGAAGCGCCAGCTCACGCTTTTCGGCGACTGACTGATAGGATGCCCGCGATGGCGACGCGGGAGCTCATGACAAGCGACTACTTCCGCGTGATCGCCGACGATGGCTCCCACGTCGTGCGCCTCGTGAGGACCGCCACCTCGTATCCGACCGTCGAGACCATCGAGCAGACCTTCGCCGCGATCAACGGAGCGGTCGCAGGCCTCGGCCGCGACTGGGCGCTACTCATCGACTCGCGTGATGGGCCGCTCCGCAACGACCCCGCGTTCGAGGAGCTCCTCGGCCGCGTCCGGGGTCGGATCGTGCAGCGCTTCGCGAGCGCCGCGGTCCTCGTCAAGAGCGCAGTCGGACGGTTGCAAGTGGAGAGATACGCGCGCGAGGATCGGGGCTCGCCGCGTGTGTTCGGCGACGAGAGAGAGGCGATCACGTATTTGACGGCTCAGCGAGCGGGGAGCAAACCCTAGCGCGAGCCGAGCGTCGGAGCTGCAACCCGGCGCATCCTCGCGGCATCGGAGACGGGAGACGACCATGGCGGACATGCACGGCAAGACGGTCCTCATCACCGGCGCGAACAACGGAATCGGCAAGGCCTCCGCGGAGGCGCTCGGAAAGATGGGGGCAAACCTGATCCTGGTCTGCCGCAACGCCGAGAAAGCGAAGGCAGCCATCACCGACATCGAAAAGGCGGGCGCAAAGAACGTCGAGCTCCTCGTGGGGGACATGGGCTCCCAGGCGGACATTCGGCGGATCGCTGCCGAGGTCCAGGCCAAGCACGACCGACTCGACGTCCTGCTCAACAACGCGGGGGTCCTCGTCACGAATCGCCGCGAGACGGTCGACGGGATCGAGGAGACGTTGGCCATCAACCACCTCGGCTACTTTCTCCTCACGACCCTGCTCGTGGACCTCCTGAAGAAGAGCGCCCCCGCCCGCGTCGTCAGCGTGAGCAGCGCCGTCCACGCCAACGCGACGATGAACTGGGACGACATTCAGTTCAAGAAGGGGTGGAGCGCGTTCGGGACCTACGCCCACTCCAAGCTCTGCAACGTCCTCTTCACACGCGAGCTCGCCCGCCGGCTCGAAGGGACGCGCGTGACGGCGAACTGCCTTCACCCCGGAGTCATCGCGTCGGGCTTCGGGCGCACGGACGGCGGGCTCATCGCCTTCGCCATCTCGCTCGGCAAGCCGTTTCTCCTGACGCCGGAGAAGGGGGCACGGACGCAAGTGTGGCTTTCTTCCTCGCCCGAGGTCGAAGGGGTCACCGGCAAGTACTTCGACAAGTGCAAGGAGAAGTGGCCGAGCAAGGCCGCGCAGGAGCCGGGCGCGCCCGAGCGGCTCTGGGCGATCAGCGAGGAGCTGACGCGAGGAAGCGCGAGAGCGGGCGCGGCCGCGTAAGCCTCACTCGCTCAATTCGACGCGCACGTCGACCGTCAGCGCCTCGGCCCCCCCGCCGACGTAGATCGTCCCCGAAGTGGGCGTCGCGTCGATGTAGCTCCGCCCGACCGCGATTCGAATGTGATCGGTCTGCGTGAGGATTCCATTCGTGGGGTCAAACCCCTTCCAGCCGACCTCCGGCAGATACAGCTGCACCCAGGCGTGCGACGCCTCCGACTGCGCTCGGTTCTCCGCCTTGGGCCCCGTGTACACGTAGCCGCACGTGTAGCGCGCGGGGACCCCGAGGAGGCGCGCGAGACAGATCAGGAGGTTCGTGAAGTCCTGGCAGACGCCGCGCCGGTTCGCGTAGACGTCGAACGCCGTCGTCGCCACCGTCGTCGTCCCCTGGCTGTACTTGTACTCCTTGTAGATCGACCGGTTCATGTCGAGGAGCGTGCCGATCAGGTCGTAGTCGTTCCGTTCGACGAACGACATCGCGTAGTCGGCGAGCTCCTGGAGCTGCGTCTCGGGGAGCTCCACCGGCAGGAGATACGGCGCCATCATCTCCCTCTGCCACGGCATCCACACGAGCGGGATCGCGCGCCGGGCGTGGAGCGGCTTGAACTCGAGCGGCTCGGAGTCCAAGACGGCCACCTTCGAGCGCGCCTCCACGGAGAGCTCGCGAAACGGCCGCTCGATGACGACGCGGCGCGCGCGATTGCCGAAGACGTCGTCGAACTCGATCTGCTTCCCCTCGATCTCGACGCCGTCGTGCTTGATCACGAGCGAATGCTCGCGGAGCGTCTGGAGGCGATCGTGGATCGGCAAGAGGCGAAGGAGGTGCGTGCTCCGCTCGACGGGCTTCTCGTACCGGTAGACAGTGCGGTGGACGACGTCGAAGTCCTTCGGCTCCGCGCGCCGAGGCGCCGCCTGCACGGGCCTCAGCTTGCGCTGGCTCGTGCGGCGCTCCTCGGGACCGGCGCCGATCTCGGAGACGATCGCCCCCTGTCGAACGACGAGGAGGTGTCCCGCGGGAATGCGCGTCCAGTCGAGCGCTCCCCCGTCCTCACGAGTGAGGGGCGTGGACGAAATAACGACCCCCTTCCGGCTGATCTCGCCGCGGCGCGTGAGCTCGATCCACAGGTCGTCGTCGCCGAACGCGAGCTGCGGCCCGTGCGGCGGGAGCAGCTGCGCGAGGTGCAAGCTCCCTTCGTCGCGCCCGTCGGCGTAGACGAGGAGATCCTGCCCGTCGCTCATCACGAGGCTCAAGCTCCCGTGCTGGTTCAGCTCCTCGAGCTCGTGACGCAAGCGGACGAGATCGACCTCGCCGATCGCCCTCCACCCCGCATCCGCGATCCGATTCAGGAGATCGCAGAAGACGAGCTCCGTGTCGGTGGAGCCGACCGGCTCGAAGCGCCCGTCGACCACGAGGCGCTCGCGCAAGCTCCCGCTGTGCCCGAAGAGCCAGTCGCGTCCGCCGTGAGCGCGCGAGAACGGCTGCGTGTTCGCGTCGCTGTTCTGGCCCCAGGTCGCCGTGCGGATGTGGACGACGAAGATCGACGAGGCGAGGTGGTCCCAAGCCTTCACGATCTCGCTCCGAATGCTGCCGCTCTCGGGCGCGGGTTCCTTCAGGACCGACGCCGACGGCTCCCCTCCCGGGTAGTACCCGATGCCCCACCCGTCGGGCGGCTTTCGTCCCGGGTGCAGACATCGCAAATCGAAGGACGGGGCGAGCGTCCCTTCGAAAGACATTGCGAAGAGGTTCGGCATCTTCCGCTTATCCCTTAGCGTCTCCGGCGCGTCATTGCGACTGGATCTGCACGGCGCGTGGAGCCTCGTACAGGAGACATTTGCCGATCGCGTCGCACACGGCATGAACCTCGTCGACGACGCCCGTGAGCACCTCGTGGACGCGCGTCCCGTGGAGCTCGGCCGGAGCGATTCGCTGGAGCATCGCCTCGAGCGCCGCGAGCTTCGTGACGGCGTCCTCGCCGGCGAGCTCGCCGTCCTTGCAGATCGCCGCGACACGCTCCTTCGCCGACGTCACGCAGTAGCGGACCGAGCGAGGGAAGCGCGGCTCAAGGATCAGAAACGCGGCGACGGTCGGCCCCGTCACTTTGCCACGGCTCCGCTTCATGAACGCCTCGAAGCCCGAGCAGGCGCGCAGGAGCGATAGCCAGAGCGCCGTTTCGAGGACCGCGTGCGGCGCCCCCTCGGCGATGAGCGCGTGGTACTGCACGTCGAGCATGCGCGCGGTCTGGCCGACCCGCTCGAGGAGCACCCCCAGCCAGACGAAGTCGAGCGGCGCGTCGTGCAGCATCGTGCTCCGCAAGAGCCCGAGCCCCAGCTGCGTCGAGCGCTGCACGCGCGCATACAGCGCGTCGCGATCGTGCGCGTACATCGCCTCGGCCTCGTCCGACGCGAGGAAGACGTGCAGCTCGTTGACGACCTGCCAGACCTCCAGGCTCAACACTTCGCGAATCGAGCGCGCGTTCTCGCGTGCGGCCGCGATCGAGCGGACGAGTGAGACCGGGTTCTTCTCGTCGCGCGTGAGGTAGCGCTGCACGAGCTCCGCGTCGCCGAGCGCGTCTCGCCCGAAGCGAGCGACGTAGTCCTCCTCCTGTCCCGACACGATGACGAGCGGGTGCCAGCACCTGCGCGACGGCAGCTCGGCATCGAGCGCGAGCGCACCCGTGACCTGCAGAACGCGCGCCGTGCTCTCGGTCCGCTCGAGGTAGCGTCCGAGCCAGAAGCAGTTGTCCGCGACCCGCGCGATCACTTCGCCACCAGGTCCTGATCGCCGCGCGCGAAAGCCTCCGTCGCCGCGTCCTGAAGCACCCAGGTATCCTTCGAGCCCCCCCCTTGACTGGAGTTCACGACGTAAGAGCCGTCTCGCAGCGCGACCCGCGTGAGCCCGCCGGGGAGGACCCACGACCCGTCGGGGCCGGTCAGCACGAACGGGCGCAGGTCGACCCGACGCGGAACGAGCCGACGTCCTGACGCGTCCCACGTCGGGCACGTCGACAGCTCGATGCGGTTCTGCGCGACGTACTTGCGCGGCTCGGCTTCGATGCGGCGCTTGAACTCGTCGCGCTCGGCCGCCGTCGATTGCGGCCCCATGAGCATCCCGTATCCCCCCGCCTCATCGACCGCTTTGACCACCAGCTCGCCGAGGTGCTCGAGGACATACCGGCGGTCGTTCTCGCGCGCACAAACATAGGTCTGCACGTCCGCGAGGATCGGCTCCTCGCTCAGGTAGAAGCGAATCATCTCGGGTACGAGGGCGCAGACCGCCTTGTCGTCGGCCACGCCGTTGCCGGGAGCGTTCGCCAGCGTCACGTTCCCCCTTGCGTACGCGCGCACCAGCCCACGGACGCCGAGCAGGCTGTCGTCGCGGAAGACGTCGGGATCGAGGAACGCGTCGTCGATCCGGCGATAGACGACGTGCACGCGCGAGGGGCCGCGGGTCGTGCGAAGGAACACTTTGTCGTCGTCGACGAAGAGATCCGACCCCTGCACGAGCTCGACCCCCATCGTCCGCGCGAGAAAGCTGTGCTCGAAGTACGCCGAGTTGAACGGACCGGGCGTCAGGACGACCGCGAGCGGAGCGCCGACCCCTTCGGGAGCTGCGGCGCGGAGCGTCTGCGCAAGGTGCGCGGGGTAGTGGTCGACGCGCCTCACGCGCGCGGCCGCGAAGATCGTCGGAAAGACGCGCTTCGTGACCATCCTGTTTTCCATCACGTACGAGACGCCCGACGGCGTGCGAAGGTTGTCCTCGAGAACGCGGAACACCCCCGCGGGGTCACGGATCAGATCGATCCCGGCGACGTGGATCCGAATGCCGTGCGGAGGACGGACGCCGCGGAGCTGAGGCAAATAGTGCTTGGCGCCAAGCACCACCTCCGCTGGGATGCGCTTCGCGGCGAGGATGTGCTGCTCGCCGTAGACGTCGTCCAAGAAGGCCTCGAGAGCGCGGATGCGCTGGGCGATCCCGCGTTCGACCTCGCGCCAGTCCGAGGCCGAGACGACCCGCGGGACGAGGCAGAACGGGAAGATCTTCTCTGCCCCCCGCTGGTCGTCGTACACGGAGAAAGTCACCCCCTGGTTGAGGAGGGATCGCTCGGCAAGGGCCTGCGCGCGTGCCAGCTCTTCGGGACGCACGGCGAGGAGCGCTGCGAGGGCCTGACCGAGGCTCGCGCGCTCGGCTCCGGGGGCGGAGAAGAGCTCGTCGAAAGTGCCCGGCAAGGGGGCGTACGACGCGAAGAGCGTCGGACGACTCGCGCTGCCCGCGGTGGGAGCCGCGCTCATGATGCCGTCTCCTCCGCCTCCGGTTCGGGCATCGGGTGATCGATCGGGAAGCGGCGCAGATCGAGCGTGTACGGGGCATCGGCGTGCGCGCTCGCGGGGCGCGCGACGACGGGGTACGGCGACTGCCCCTCGATCGTGAAGCGCTGCGCGCGACGAGCGCTCGCTTCGAAGCGCGTGAGCGGGGGCGCCGCGTAACCCCGCCCCTCGGGATGCCACACATGGTAGCCGCACGCGCCGAGCGAGCGTTTTGCCCACGTGTCGACGACGTCGAACCGCAGGGGGTGATGGATGCCGAGGTGCGGATGCAAGCTGTGCGGTGGGGCCCACGCACGGAAACGAACGCCGCCGACGTGCTCGCCGGCCACTCCGGTCGCGCGTAGCGGCAGCGCGTGACCATTCACGGTGACGGTGTGGCGCTCCGGCACGAGACCCTCGACCCGGACTTCGACGCGCTCCATCGACGAGTCGACAAAGCGCGCAGTCCCCGTCGTCGACATCTCCTCGCCGAGGACATGCCAAGGCTCGATCGCGTTTCGGAGCTCGAGGCTCACGTCCCTCGCCTGGAGTGCACCGACGATCGGGCAGCGGTGCTCGAGGAACGCTCTGTAAGCTTCGCGTGGAATCGCGAGCCCCGCCTGCTCGAGGTGCGCGAGGACGTCCTCGAAGTCGCGCCACAGCCATGTCGGCAAAAGGAACCGATCGTGGAGCCCCTGCCCCCAGCGAACGAGCGGCGCGCGGTACGGCGTGCGGGCGAACGACGCGACGAGCGCTCGGACGAGCGCCACCTCGGCCACGGCCATCCGCACGTGGGGAGGCATCTCGAAGGCGCGCAGCTCGACGATCCCTTGGCGCCCAGGGGGGGTCGCAGGATCGAACAGTTTGTCGATGCAGATCTCGGCGCGGTGCGTATTGCCGGCGACGTCGACCAGCAGATGCCGAAACAGCGCATCACAAAGCCACGGTGGCGACGACTCGCTCCCCGGTTCAAATGCCCGCGCGAGGGCGATCTCCAGCTCGTAGAGGGCGTCGTGCCGCGCTTCGTCGGGGCGCGGCGCCTGGGACGTAGGCCCGACGAAGAGCCCGGTGAACAGGAACGAGAGCGACGGGTGGTTCTGCACGAACGTGAGGAGGCTCGCGAGAAGATCGGGGCGCTTCACGAACGGGCTCGCGAGAGGGGTCGGCCCGCCGAGCGTGACGTGGTTGCCGCCTCCGCTCCCGGATTGCCGACCATCGAGCTGGTACTTCTCCGTGTGCAGCCCCGCGTGCAGGGCGGCGTCGAAGACCGCCTCCATCAGCGCCGCGTGCTCCCGCGAGGTGCGCGTCGGCGGGATGTTGACCTCGAGCACACCCGGATCGGGGGTAACGGCAATGTGCACGAGGTCCGGCGACTTCGGCGGCGGGTAGCCTTCGAGGACGACGCGGAGATCGAGGCTAGCCGATGTAGCGTCGATCGCCTGGACCAGCTCCTGGAAGCGCGCAGCGCTCGGGAGCGGTGGCAGGAAGACAAAGAGTCGCCCCTCGCGTGGCTCGACGCAGAGGGCGGTTCGGACGCCGTGGCGCGGCGCGCTCTTCGCCTCTGCAGCCTGGACCTTCCCCTGCTTCTCCCCCTCGGCGAGATCGCCGCGGCGCGGATCGGGGGGCCCGTCGTACGCTTCTTCCTCCGGAACGGGAGGGGGCCCGCCTTCGATGGAGTCGAGCGGAAGACGCAGTCCGATCGGGCTGTCTCCGGGCACGACGTAGAGACGCTCGCGTCGGAACGTCCACTTGTGACCGCACCAGCGCCCACCGTCGCTGGAGAGCGGGAGAACGAAGCCGGCCTCCGTGCCGAGGCCGCGATCGAGCAACCGCGCCAGCCTCCGTCGCTCCTCGCTGTCGCGGAGATCTGTGTGAAGCGGATCGACGCCGACCGGCAGCCGTGCCTCTTCGCGCAGCTGATGCCACGGATCTTCGAACGCCGGGAGGACAAGCTCCCTCGCGACGCCGAGCCTCTCCGCGAGCGCCTCGATCAAGCGCCGCGCGTCGGCGACGGACGACGGCCCGCGCACGATCGATTGCCGGCTCTTCACGAGCGGCACGCCGTCGCGTCGCGCCAGGATGTCGAGCGCCCATCGCGGTAAGCTCTCTCCAGGATAGAGCTTCCCATAGCGATGCAGGATCACCCCCCCCGGGGCGACGCGCTCGCGCAGTGCCTCGGTGAGCGCGACCCCCTGCTCCCACTTTGTGTCGCCGAGCGCTTCGCCGTTCCATTCCGGCGCCTCCGGGTGGAGGCGTGACGTGAACGTCGGCTCTCCGCCGACCGTGAGCTCGACCCCGTGCTCCGAGAGCACCGCGTCGGCGCGATCGCCCGCCGCGAGGAGCTCGGTCCATGTCTCCTCGGGGAATGGCGCGGTCGGGCGCGGCTCATGCCCGAGCCGTCCGACCTTCATCTCGAAGGTCACTTCCTTCGCCGGAACGTCGCTCGTCCCGTCCGTCGGCGACGCCGCCCCGGGCCGGGCAGCGCAGGCGAGCGGGATGTGCCCCTCGCCGCAGAGCAGTCCGCTCGTCGCATCGAGCCCGACCCACCCCGCGCCCGGCAAGTAGACCTCGGCCCAGGCGTGCAAGTCGACGACGTCGCGTGCGACGCCGCGCGGCTGGTCGGGGATCATTCCTTCGTCGGTGAGCTGCACGAGGTAGCCGCTGGCGAAGCGTGCGGCCAGACCGAACGACCGAAGCGCCGCGACGAGCAAGACCGCCGAGTCACGGCAGCTCCCCCGCCCTTCGGCGAGCGTCTGCTCCGGCGTCCACACGCCGCTCTCTTCGCGGATCACGTACCGCAAGCGCTCGTTGACCGCCTGGTTCAGCGCGACGGTCTGATCAATCGTCTTCACGACGCGGGGCACCCGGGAGACGAACTCCTCGAAGAGCGGTCCCATCGCGTAGGCGGGGTCGCTCCTATCGAGGTACGGCGCCAGGTCGCGCGCGATTTCGCTCGGGTACTCGAACGGCATCTTGTCGCAGCGCGTGTCGACGAAGAAGTCGAACGGGTTCACCGGTCGGATGTCGATCGCCATCTCGACGAGGAGATCGAACGCCGTCACCCGCTCCCCGGCCTCGAATGTGACCCGCGCGACGTGGTTGCCGGCGGGGTCCTCCTGCCACCGGAGCCCGCAAGGCTGCGCGACGTGAAGCGCATATGTCTCGATCTTCGCCTTGGCGTGCGTCGCGGGACGCAGGCGGACCGTGTGAGGACCGAGCGCCGCGGGGCGGTCGTAGCCGTAGTGGGTTCGGTGTTGGAGGAGGAGGCGCACGAAGTGCTCCCGGGGGAAGGCGAAAAGCCAAGTGTATGCCTACCAAGCGGGGCGTTTCCGAATCGTTTCGGGGGAGATTCGACGCCTCGCGAAGGCCGAACGCGTGGACGCTCCGCCCGGCGCCGAGTACCTAGGGGGACACGCGCCGAATCCATGAAACCTCGCACGGTTCCTCTCCTCGACTTGCAAGCGCAGCACCGGACCATCGAGGGCGAGATCCGCCGCGCGATCGACCGTGTCGTCGACGCTCAGGCGTTCATCCTCGGGGACGAGGTGCGCCTCTTCGAGGAGGAGATCGCCTCTCGGCTCTCCGCGGGTCACGCGATCGGCGTGGCTTCCGGCAGCGATGCGCTTCTTCTGGCCCTCCTTGCCGCGGATGTGGGCCCCGGCGACGAGGTGGTAACGACCCCCTTCACGTTCTTCGCCAGCGCCGGCGCGATCGCGCGGGCCTCCGCCCGGCCGGTTTTCGTGGACATCGATCCGGACACCTTCAACATCGACGCCCGCGCAGCCGCCGCCGCGATCGGCCCTCGAACGAAGGCGATCCTCCCCGTCCATCTCTTCGGACGGTGCGCGCCAATGGGCCCCATCCTGTCCGCCGCGTCCGCACGCCAGATCGCGGTGATCGAGGACGCCGCGCAGGCAATCGACGCGCAATGGGAGGGGCGCTTCGCGGGCACCATCGGGGACTTCGGCTGTCTCTCGTTCTTCCCCTCGAAGAACCTCGGCGCGTTCGGCGACGCCGGGATGGTGCTCATTCGCGACCGAGACCGCGGCCGCGCGACAGCCGAGCGCGTGCGAAAGCTCCGCTCCCACGGCGGCCTCAAGACGTATCGCCACGACGAGGTCGGCTTCAACAGCCGCCTCGACGCCATCCAGGCCGCGGTCCTCCGCGCGAAGCTGCCGCACCTCGATTCATGGCAACAGGCCCGCAGGAGCCACGCGGAGACATACCGCCGCCTCCTCGCAGAGGCAGTCCCAGCCGAAGCCGTGAGGCCCCCGACCGACGACTCCGAGGGGCGGCACGTCTACCATCAGTTCACGATTCGCTGCGCGAAGCGCGACGCTCTTCAGGCCTTCCTCGTCGCCTCCGGCATCGGTTGCGCCGTCTATTACCCCGTGCCCCTCCACCTTCAGCCGTGCTTCGCTCACCTCGGGTACCGAGAAGGGGCGTTCCCCGACGCGGAGCGTGCGACGAAAGAGGTGCTGTCGCTGCCGATCTCGCCCGTGCTGCGCGAAGAAGATCAGGTCTACGTCGTCGACCGCATCCGGGCGTTTTATCGGGGAGATGCGCCGTGATCGCCAGCGACGTCTTCATTCACCCCACGGCCGTAGTCGACGCGCCGTGCGAGATCGGCGAAGGGACGAAGATCTGGCACTTCTGCCACGTCTCGACGCGCGCCCGGATCGGCGCCCGCTGCACGCTCGGACAGAACGTGTACGTCGCGTCCACCGTCGTCATCGGCGCCGGCACGCGGATTCAGAACAACGTCAGCCTGTACGACGGCGTGACGCTCGAGGACGACGTCTTCTGCGGCCCATCCGCCGTCTTCACGAACGTCCACAACCCCCGCGCGCACGTCTCCCGGAAGCACGAGTACGCCCCGACGGTCGTCCGTCGCGGGGCCACGCTCGGGGCAAACTGCACGATCCTCTGCGGTCACACGATTGGGCGCCACGCGTTCGTTGGCGCAGGCGCGGTCGTCACGCACGACGTCCCCGACTTCGCGCTCGTCGTCGGTGCGCCGGCGCGGATCGTCGGCTGGGTATGCGTTTGCGGCGTGCGACTCTCATTCGAGGTCGTTCCTTCCGGAGATGCCACCTGCTCGGCCTGCAATGCGCGCTATGCCTACCTCTCGGCGGACGGCATCGTGGAGACGGGCGCTGGCTGACGTCCCGGCGTCAGCTCGTCGCATCCCTCTTCGCCTCGTCCGTCTCTCGTGCGAGGTCGATCAGGAGCGCGGTCATGCTCATGCCGATTCGGTTCGGCCGGTTCACCGCCTTGACGTCGAACTCGAAGGTCCCATCCTCCCAGGCGAGGATCGACCGTAGTCGCGCGCGCGCCGTCTCGTTGGCGGCGACCGGCTCGACGTCGACGATCTGACCGCCATCCACGTAGAGCCGCACCTCTTCGATGTCGCGACGCGCGACGAGCACCCCCGTGAGCCGCTCCATCTCGAAGACGGAGCACAGCGTCGGCAGACGTATGCGTGCGATCTGCCCGGAGATGTGGTGGACCCCTTTGCGCCGCGCGTCTTCCTCGGGCGGAAGGATCAGCGCCGAGAGGAGGTCGTCGAGCATGCGAGTCACCCCCTCGTCATCGCCCCCCTTGCCGGGGGCCGCGGAGCGGGCCGTCTCCTTACTTTGCGGTGCCATCTCCTCGGGACGCACGCGCGCAAAAGACATCGAGGAATGAGTGCGGATCGGACGGTCCGACTCCTCCTCGACCTCGACCTCGATGGTGTAGACCGACCGATCGCTCACCCTTCGGGGAGCGACGCGAATCGCCTTCCCCTCGAGTCGAATCCGGCGAGTCATTCCCGGCGCGACGATATCGACGCGCACGGACTCCCCCGGCGCGATAGCCCAGCTCGTCTCGAGGACCATCGAGCGCACGCTGAGCTTCCTGACCATCGCTTTGCGCGCGGCCTGGAGGGCCCCCTTCCCCGCCTTCGCGAGCGCCTTGGCATCGAGCCTCGGCGCGACGTGCGGATCGGTCCCGGAAAAGCGGAGCGCGAGCGCGTAGCGGACGAACTCGTGGAGCGCGGCGATGGCGTCGTCGCTCTCGGGCATGAACTCGAACGCCGCTCCGCTGAAGCGCTCGCCGTCCGTACCGCTCATCACCGCAGTCCTGACGACGCAGGCCATGACCCGGATCTCGCGCGCCGAATCGACGGACACGAAGTGGAGCCAGTGGATCGTCCCGGCGCTCCCGACGTCGGCCTTGGTCTCGAAATAGACCCCGGTCGCGCTGATGTCCCCCTGCCTCGGCTCGGGCGCCCCCTCGAGACCCACGATGGCGACCAAGAAGGTCGTCGCCACCCGAGCCCCTCGTCTTCCTTCCATCGCCCCCGAGTGTCTGCGAAAGGGGGCGGGGACTCAAGGCTCGCGCTCGCGCCACTCTCGATCCGCGCCAATCCGCCTCAGTCCGCGTAGTCGTACTTTCCGCCCCGCTCCAGCGCGCGCCGGTACGCAGGTCGCGCGTGGACCCGCTCGAGGAAGCGCAGCAATCGAGGCCGGCTCGCGTCGACCCCGGCGCGCGACTTTGCCGCCTCGAGCGGGAAGCTCATTTGGACGTCGGCCGCCGTGAACTCGTTTCCCGCGAACCAGTCCGCTTTCCCGAGCTCCGCTTCCATGTAGTCGAGGTGGGTCTTCAGCTGCGGCCCGATGAACGTCCCCTTCACCTTCCCCGCGATCCCGCGGGCGATCGGCTTCACGAAGAACGGCATCGGCGCGGTCTCCAGGCGATCGAAGATGAGCTTCAAGAGCAACGGCGGCATCGCCGATCCTTCCGCGTAATGGAGCCAGTACGTGTAGCGGAGCCGCTCAGGGGTGCCGATCGCCGGGACGAGCCTCCCCCCTCCATGTCGCTCGACGAGGTACTCCAAGATGGCCCCCGACTCGGCGATGGTCTCCCCCGCCTCGGTGATCACCGGCGACTTTCCCAACGGGTGAACCGCCCGGAGAGATTCGGGCGCGAGCATCGTCTGGGGATCGCGCTCGTAGCGCTTCACTTCGTACTCGAGCCCGAGCTCCTCCATGAGCCAGAGGACGCGCTGCGAGCGGGAGTTATTGAGGTGGTGAACGGTGATCACGGGGACTCACGTTAGGGGTCCTCCCTCAGGGGACAAGTAGAACCTTGCCGATCGCCTTGCGATCGTGGATGTGATGGTGCGCGGCCGGGGCTTCGTCGAAGCGGAATGTGCGGTCTACGTGCGGCTTGATGTGCCCCGACTCGTACAGCTTCAGGAGCTCCTCGGCTTGGGGGCGGAGAAGATCGATCCGGTGGAACAGATGCCCCATGTTCGTACCGGCGATCGTCTTGTTGTCGTCCATCAGCTTCATGGGGCTCCACTTCTTCACCTTGAAGAACTGCGCGGCCGCGTGGATCAAGCTGCGCGATTTCCCGGCAGCGGCGGCGGAGAAGCCGAACGCGACGAGGCGTCCGCAGGGGGCGAGCAGCTCGTACCCCTCGGTCCAGGACTTCCCGCCGACGGGGTCCAAGATCAGATCGATCCCGCGATCGCCCACGATCGCGCGCGCCGCAGCGGCGTAGTCCCCCTGCGAGTCGATCGGGTGCGTGCACCCTTGCGCGCGCAGGTAGTCGTGCTTCGACTTCGAGGCGGTGCCGAGGATGGTGCACCCGTGCATCTTGGCGAGCTGAATCGCCGCGATGCCGACCCCCCCGGCCGCCGAGTGAATCAGGACGCTCGACCCGGGGCGGACGTTCCCGGTGAAGAGCATCATGTTGTACGCCGTCAGGTAGACGACCGGGAGCGCGGCGGCCTCCTCGAACGTCATCGCGCCAGGAAGCTTGAAGACCTGCTCGACGGCCAGGGCGACGACATCCGAGTAGCCGCCGAACTTGGGCATCGCGAAGACGCGGTCGCCGACCGCGAAGGCGGTGACCCCGGCCCCGACCTGGTCGATGACGCCGGAGACCTCGTACCCCACGACACAGGGGATCTTGGGTGCGTCCGGGTAGAGACCGACGCGCGCCATGAGGTCCGCGAAATTGATCCCCGCGGCCTTCACTCGGATCCGAACCTGCCCCGCTGCCGCCTCGGGGTCGGGGGCCTCCCTTACCTGGAGAACCTCGGGTGGGCCGGCCCTACTGATCCAGACTTGACGCATGGTTACGCCTCCGATGCTCGAGTCTATCTGCGCGTAGCGTCAATGCGGGCTAACGCACGGCTGGATAGGCTTGCTCCCACGGGGCGTTGAGCTACATTTTTCCTCGCTCACGTTCACC
Source organism: Polyangiaceae bacterium (assembly GCA_052147435.1). Taxonomy (GTDB): domain Bacteria; phylum Myxococcota_A; class Polyangia; order Polyangiales; family Polyangiaceae; genus JBKQKP01. Next base: position 25,627 of record JBKQKP010000230.1, read on the forward strand.
TGGACCACGATGACGCTCTCTCGATTCTCGGGATCGCGAACCTCGCTGCGACTGGCAACGATGCGTGGGCGCGGGTTCTCCGCGGCCCTCCCGTCCGATCCCGACGGCTCGTTCGGATGGGCGGTTTCTGGAACACTGGCAGAGCCGTAGCTACGGAATCGAGAAGAATCATGGGTAATCGTCTCTACGTCGGCAATCTCTCGTTCAGCTCCAACAGCGACACCGTTCGTGCCGCCTTCTCCCAGTTCGGCGAGGTGACGGACGTGCACGTCGTCTCCGATCGCGAGACTGGCCAGTCGCGTGGCTTCGGCTTCGTGACGATGGGCTCTGCCGCGGAGGCCGCGAAGGCCATCGCGGAGATGAACGGCGCGCTCCTCGACGGGCGTCCGCTCCGGGTGAACGAGGCGGAAGAGCGCCAGAACCGCGGCGGGGGCGGGGGCGGCGGCGGGTACGGCGGCGGCGGTGGTGGTCGTGGCGGGGGCGGCGGCGGGCGCCGCGAGCGCTACTGACCCACTCGCGAGCGACGAATCCGTTGCTCGAGTAAGTCCAGGTTCCGTCGCGGGGGTGCTCGCTCACCCTCGCGACGTAATCTATTGGCGGAGCGACCTCCCGACTCGACCCTACTGAATCGCAGCGCTCAGCGAGTACGAGAGCGTGCAGGGGAGCGCGTTGTACTGCCCCCCCGCGCTCGCAAGCTGGTCCGTGCAGGTCGAACCGCTCGGGACGGTGAACTGATACGTGATCGTGCCCGCGAAAGAAGGCGGCGGAGAGCCGGTCGCGAACGTGAGGTCGAGCGTGTCGGCACGCGACATCGTGCATGGGCCGAGCCCCGCATCGGTGGCGTCGACGTTGGCGGTGGTGGTCGCGCTAATGTTCGCGCTGCTCGCGGTAAGTATCCCCGAGAGCGGAGCATTGCCGTCCATGAAGCTCCAGTAGACGGTCGTTCCGTCCTGAGAAACCTGGGCATCGAAGACCCACGGATCCGGAGCGTCGATGCCCGCGCCGCACGAGTTCGTCTTCGTCTCCGCAGTCACCTTGTACGTCCCGTACATCGTTCCAGGGAGCGGCGTCTGGCTGCATCCGGGGGCGGAGGCTCCAGCGACGCCCGCAAGCGCCGCGAGGAGGACGGCCGAGCCGGGGACGAGCGGTCGAACGGACGACACGCGCATCGCCCCTCACTACGTCTACGGCTCGCCCCGGGCCAACTTTCCCGGCGATCGCGCTTTCCCCCATTGCAGACCACTCTTCGGCAACTAACATCCGGTGCACGAGGCATCCGAAATGCGTAGAGCGGCAGAGTTCTTCGCGCTCGCGCTTCTCGGCTGCTCGAACAGCGGGGGCGCCAGCGCTGTCCCCGAAGACGCGAGCATCCCCTACGACGCAGCGACCGAAGACGTGGCCGCTCCGCCGGTCGACGCCGGGCCCCTCTGGCAGCCTTGCCAGCCGGCGAACCCGGCGAGCTGCCCGCCGGGGTACGAGTGCTTCCCTGGGCACACCGCGCCGGTCGACACGTTCCACACGTGCGTCTTCAGCTGCGCCGGGGCGAGCGGCCCTCTGTGCTCGCTCAGCGGCGGGACGTGCGCCTGCCCTCTCGCGATGAACGGAGGACCTGGAGACTGCTCCGAAGGCAACGACGCCGGAGCGGTCACCGTGTGCGTGCCGTTCGAAGAGGGGGGGCCGCCCGGAAACAACGAGATCGAAGACGCCGCAGAGACTGTGTACGACTCCGCCACCGACGCCGGCGCTGACTGAGGGCTACCCCGTTCGACCGGGCCTGAGGTCCTCCACCAAGTGCGCCGTGCCGATCGGGTGCGCCCCCGATCCCGCGCTCGCATGCGCGTTGGCAGGCGCGACCGAGAGCCGTTCGCTCCCCGGACGCCGGAAGTATTGCCCCTCGATGAACGCCTGGAACTCGCGAAACGTCGTGCTCTCGTCCGAGATCGAGGAGAGCTCACGAGTCTCGTTGAGGAGGGTCATCATCTTGATCATCGAGCTCGTCGCGACGTAGAGCGCGGGGGTCGAGTAGAGGACGATCTTGAAGCCGAGGTCGTGGAGCTGCTGCGACGGGAGGAGCTGCGTCTTGCCGCCGTGGATCAGGTTGATGACCTTGTGGCCCGGCACTTCGTCGCCGACTCGCTTCAACGCCTCGACGGACGATAGGCCGTCGACGAGCGTGACGTCCGCTCCGGCGGCATGGAAGCGCTTTGCGCGCTGAATCCCCTCGTCGATCGAAGTCGCGTCGGTGCGCGCGACGACGCACATCGGAGTGCGGCGCGCCTCGAGAGCGCACTCGAGCTTTCGCATGTACTGATCGATCGGAATGATCGCCTTTCCGGCCGCGTGCCCGCACCGCTTCGGGAAGACCTGGTCCTCGAGGATCATCGCGGCCGCGCCGGAGTGCTCCAGCTCGTGGACGGTTCGCACGACGTTGTCCTCATTCCCGTAGCCGTTGTCGGCGTCCACCACGAGGGGCAGATCGATCGCGTGCGAGATGTTCCTCGTCAGAAGCGCCGTCTCGACGAGGCTCGTGAGCCCGATGTCAGGGTTGCCCAGAAAGCTCGCGGCGACGCCATAGCCGCTCATGAAGACCGCCTGGAAGCCGGCGCGTTCGAGGATCATGGCGCTGAGGACGTCGTAACAACCGGGTAGCTCGATGCCGTCGGGGCCATCGAGGAGCTCGCGCAGCCGTTCTGCTTTCTGATTGATGGATTGCATTGGACCTCCAGTCGGGGGACTCACGTCATGAAGACCGCAGAAGCGGGCTACTGAACTTCGCAGTAGCCGAGGTTGCACGCTGGTCGGGCGGAGTTGGTGCACTCGACGGCGCTCGTACAGGGAGTGCAGCCGGCCGGGACGACGCCGTCGACGGCTGCCTCGAAGTGGCAGTAGCACTGCACCGGAGGCGTGTAGCTCGAGAGCGGCCCGAGCTCGCTCGCGCGCGTGACCGACATGGCGCACCACGGAACGAGGCTCGACGCGATGAAGGCATCCGTGAGGGGCTGGGGGGGATTCGGCACGGAGACGGTGCCGACGAAAGCTTCGGCTCCAGGAGTCAGCCCACCGCCGTCGGAGGACGCGGTGAAGAAGTGGATGGGGCCCCAGATCGGGTAGTGGCCATCGCGTACGTTCTGCTTGTCCTTCTTGAAGGCGTTCGAGTCGGGGAGGTATGCGCACTCCTGCTCCGGCGCCTCGTACGCGAGCGCCTTCACGTTGCCTCGATCGCTGTCGTACCAGTCGGCCGAGATGATTCCGATCGCTTGCTGAGCCTTCGTCGGATCAGTGATCGACCGGAGGTACTGGTCGACCAACGCAGCAGTCCCTACCGACACACCCCAGAACTCGCTCGCGGGGACGCCGATCGCGTGGCCTATCATCTGCTGTGTCCCGGTGCCCGAGCTTCGGACGTAGTACTGGTCGGGGTTCGTCCACGGCGACGTGTTGCCGTTCCCCCCCCCGGCGCCGAAGACCATCCGCGCAGTCTCGACAGTAATCGCGGTCTGAAGCGACGCCCCCGGGATCGCGAACACCATTGCTTGAACGGGACCGAGGTACTCCGTGACGCCGGAGCCGGGAACCTCGTCGCTCGAGCACGTGGTGGAGAAGATATCGGATTCGCCCACGTCGACCGAAGCCCCCTGCGGCCCGAGCACGCAGTCGTGCTGGTTGCCGCTCGAGTCGAAGTAGACGGCGGAGTTGCCAGTGGGCGACGTCGGATCCGAGATCCGCTTGTTCTGGAAGACCGAGCTCACCCCGGTGCACGAGCTCGTAACCTGATACACGGGCACGAGACCGGTATTGCTGATGATGATCGGCGCGAGCTTCCCGAGGAGAGGCGGGAAGTTGCTTGAACCGGTGATGTAAATCGCACTCGCGGAGTCAGGGCAGCTCGGATTCACCGGCATCCCGGCGTCGTCGGAGGAGGAGCTCGCTGACGGGCTCGCCTCGGGGGGGACGAGCGCGGCATCGAGCTCGCTCGCGTCGTAGCTCCCGAACGCAAAGCACTGCGCCGTACTGCACTGGTTGAGAAAGTCCTGAGGTTGTTGCGGGGTCCCGTAGAAGCAGCTCGTAGGCCCGAGGCCCGATGAGACGCAGACGCCGGCCTGACAATACGGGTGCCCGCCGAACTGCGAGCAGTCGTTGTCCGTTTCGCACTGAGTCGCGTCGTGATCGAGAAGAACCGAGCACGCCGCTGCGCTCGCGATCACGAGCGCCGCGACGCCGAGCACCAGGAGCCGCCCACCTCTCGCGCCATTGTCGCTCTTCATTCGCGTAATCATTGCCTCCACCCCGCGTTTCAAAACGTCATCTCGAAGCGCACGGAGCCGGGCCCCAAGCTCACGCGGGTCGCGCCAGCGCTCCCCCGCTTCGAAGCGGTCGGAGCCGACGACGACAGCGTCGAGTAGAGCGTGACGCCGCCGATGAGGATCGCGGCCGCCGTGAGCGAGTCGGCGAGTATCGAATAGGTCGTCGTCAGGCTGGCGTCGCCGTTGAGCGTGGCGCTCGTCGTCGGATAGCTGGCGCGCGCGGCCTCGAGGTTGCTCGACGCTTTCATCGCGAGGAGCCCGAAGGTCACGGCGCCGACCGCGGAGGCGCCCGTCGTGATCCACCCGATCGTGCGGAGCGTCGCGCCTGTGTTGCCCGTAGACTCTGGCTCGACCTTCGGCGCAGGCGCTTGCGGGACCGCTATCGTCGAAGCGGTCGATTCCGCCGAGAGCACCAGCGTGACCGAGACGTTGTCGTCCGCGGCGACATCCACGTACCGCGAAACGGGGGAGCGCCCGGCCATCGATGCGACGACCTTCCGCCGTCCGATGCTGACGAGCAGTGCCTTGTCGTACGGGGTACGCCCCACGGCCGTATCGTCGAGGGTGATATCGGCGCCCGGCGGCGTCGTCGTGATCGTGAGGTGACCTACGCGCGCGCGAAGTATCTCGAGCGTGCTTTCCACTTCACCACGGTGCGACTCGGACGCGGTGGCCTCGCCGAGGTACCGCTCGAACGTCGTCAGTGCGCTCGCGTAGTCCTGGAGTTGGTACTCCGTCTCCCCCACGTTGTAGAGGACGGCCACGTTCGGGGCAGTAGCATAGGCGCGCTTGAATTCGACGAGAGCCGCGCGATAGTCGGCTTCGCCGTAGAGCGTGACGCCCCGCTGAAAGTGCTTCGCTGCGTCTCGCACGGAGGCGCCGTCGTCGGCCCCAGCGCTCGACGCAAACAGGGCCGTCACGAGGAGCGTGATGATGCCGACGACGATCCTGACTGGGCGCGACGGTATCTTCATGGTGTCCCATAGGGGCTAGTGGTCACGATCGGACGGAGTGGAGCTCGGCCGCCGATCGGGCTCACCTCGGGCGTTGCAGTCGCGGTCGCGGTCGCGGGAGGCGCAGGCGGGGTCTCGGACGCTTGCGGAGCGGCGACGTGCTTGGCGGGGTGCACGATCGGGGGTGGTGCCGGAGGGGGCGCGGGGGCTTTGCGAGGAGCGGGAGCTGGATGGCGCTCCAGGCTGACGTCGACGGCGACGTCTCCCGCGAAAATGACGTCCTCGACCTTCGCGTCGTAACCCTCGGCTGAAGCTGCGATGTGGTGGATCTGCCGGTCCTTGCGGTACCGCGCATGGAATGGATTCGTAGAGACCGCGGCGCCGTCGATCGCGATCTGCGCTGAGGAAGGGGTGACGCGGACGACGAGGTCGACGAGATCGAGCTCCTCCCTCGGCGAGGGGAGTGGCGCGGGGCTCGCGGCGACTTGAACGGCCGGCGCCGCTGGCGGAGCCAGACTCCGGAAGACCGCGAAGACGATCGCCGAGATGGCAAGGGCGCTCGCCGCGGCCATCGCGATGACCTTGAAGCTTCCGGGGCGGGGCTCGTCATCCGACGGCATTGCGCTGGTCGCGACCGGGGACGGGACGTCACTCTGGGCCGGAATGCTCCCGCCGCCGGTCGGGGTGCGAAGCCGCGAAACCGACGCCGACGCCGCGGCGGACGACGCGATCGAATCGTCACGGAGGCCGTGCGGGTCGCTACTCATCCCCGCGATCTCCGCTTCGAACGTCGGCATCACGCCGGAGCGCGGGCCACCGCGGATTCGAGTGACTGTCTTCTCGATGAGCGTGCTCATCTTCCGTCGCTCGTCGGCGAAGGCGTGACTCACGGTCGCGCCGATCTCGCGCATACTCAACGCATCGCCGCGGCAGACGATGTGCGCTTCCAGATCTTGGAGGAGCGCGTCGGCGGACGGGTACCGCTCTTCGCAGTTCTTCGCCATCGCGCGGGCGCAGATCTCGTCGAGCTCCGGCGGAGCGTCGGGGCGAACGGAGCGGAGCGACGGCGGGCCTTCGCGAAGAGCGCGCGCGAGGATCTCCACCTCGGACATCTTCGGCCACAGGCGTCGTCCAGCCGCGGCCTCCCAGATCATGACCCCCGCGGAATAGACGTCGGCGCGGCGGTCGACCTTGTTCCCCCACGCTTGCTCGGGGGCCATGTACGCGACACGCCCCTTCAACACGCCGGTCGCCGTCTGGAGCGAGGAGTCCGCCGTCTTCGCGATCCCGAAATCGAGCACCTTCGCCTGGCCGTCGAACGTCACGAAGACGTTGAGCGGGCTCACGTCGCGGTGGACGATCCCGAGCGGCTCGCCGTCGAAGTCGCTGAGGTCGTGCGCGTACTGGAGACCGCGCAGCGCCTCTGCAATCACTCTCAAGTGCGACCCCACGGAGAGACGCCCCACCTCCGTGAGTCGACGGCCAATGCGGTGTAGCGATCGACCGTCGAGGAACTCCATCACCATGAAGTGACGCTTCCCCTCCGACCCCACCTCGTTCGTCTGGACGATGTTCGGGTGGATGAGGCGAGCGGCGAGACGAGCCTCTTCCAGGAACATCGAGACGTACGTCTCGTCGTCCGACAGGTCGGGCTTGAGCTCTTTGACGACGAGCAACTTGTTGAACCCGCCCGGGCCGAGGAGCGCGGCGAGATACACGTTGCCCATCCCGCCGCGCGCGAGCTCGGCGACGAGATGGTACTTTCCTATCTCGGGGAGGACGGCGTCCTCACGAGCAGCCGGTGACATGGATGTTTACCTCGCTGCGCGCCTGCGACAGACGCACCTCGGGTTGAGGACGATGAGCTCGGGCTATCCGCCGGTGGACAAACCTCTGGCGTCTAGCCCACCGATCGCGACGCCATGCGGCGGCGCACGATGTTCTCGTTCGGCTCCGGGAAGCTCGACCTGCAGCGCGGAAGTGCCGCACAAAGGCACGTTCACGCGCTGATAGGACTTATCCCCAGGAGACGAGGACAAGCTTAACCGCGCGACCGAAACAGGCTAGGCGATTTGTTCAATTTCTTAAAAATGGGTGGCGGCTCGCCGCACGAGTGGGCACCTGCGGCACCAGGTCGCACAGTCACTTCGCTGCGTCCGGTGCACCGCCGTCGTGCGTCGGAATGCCGCCCGAAGGAGCCACCTCTTCGATAGCGCGGGAGACCTCTCGATAGCGGCGGAGCATGTCATCGGCGACGTCGCGCCGCTTCCAGTAGAGATCCGTCTGCTCGCCCGGGTCGGCGCGCAGGTCGTAAAGCTCGAAGCGAGTGTCGTCGCCGAACGCGATCAGCTTGAAACCCTCGTGAAGGAGCGAGCGCCGTCGGTCGTCCCAGTCGTCGCGCGGGAGATCGCAGACGATATCGCGCGACGGCGCGGGCTCACCTCCGAGGAGCTCGCGTGCGAATGACCGACCGCGAAGGGATGGCTCACGTGTCTGGCCGAGGAGCTCGACGATGGTCGGGACGAGATCCATGTGGCTGCGCGTCGCGTCGATAGACCGAGGCTCGGTACGCCACGGCACGAGGAAGAAGAGCGGGACGTGCACGAGCTCTTCATACAGCTCGTGACCGTGACGAAACTCGTGGTGCTCGCCGAACCCCTCTCCGTGATCGGCGGACACGATGACGACCGTGCGCTGGCCCCAAGGTTGCGCAAGGACGAAGTCCACCAGCTTTCCCACCCAGCTGTCCGTGAAGAAAACCTCCTCATCGTAAAGGTCACGCGGGCGAGTGCCGAAGTGAGGGGCGCCGTCGTGCCCCTGATACTTGTCGTGCGGATCCATGAAGTGGAACCACGCGAAAAACGGCGCCGCCGTTAGCGTGGGATCGCTCAGCATGTCGATCGCCATCGGCGTGAGCTTGTCGCTCGTGACGTACGGATCGGTGTTGTAGTCGAACGTGATCCCGGGAACGAGGCGCCAGTCACGGAAGCCTTGATCGAAGCCGGCGTATCCCTTCGCAAGGTATGCGTGCGCCATCCCTGCGACGCAAGGGACCCCCGCCTCGGCGAGCGACTCGCAAACCATGGCGTTCGACCTCAGGTACTGCGTGAAGAAGACGCCGGTGCGGGCGAGCTCCGATGGGTACCGACCGCTCACGAGCGCGCCGAGGCTCTTCGACGTGAACGACGAGACGGCATACGCATTGGGATAGTCGATCGCCCGCCCGTGGAACGCCTCGAGGCGCGGCGCGATCGCGCGCGGGTAGCCCGCCCAGGGCATGTCCGCGCGAAGGCTGTCGATCGTGATCAGCACGACGTTGAAGGGGGGAGTCGGGGTCGCGGGTCCCGCTCGCGCGTCGGGAGCGGCGACAGCGACGGAGATGGCCACGGCGGCGTCATGACCGATCGGCTTCGCCTCGGTTCGGGAGCAACCCGCCAGGGGGCACGCCGCCGCTAGACCGAGAAGAATCGTGACTCCCGAACGGCCCGACATCGTGACGCTCACGCAGAGAGGAGCCCCTCCGCCCAAACGCGGGCGAGGGCCATGATCGTGTGTTGAGGGTTGACCCCCAGGTTCGTCGGGATGGCCGAGGCGTCGGCGATCGTGAGCCCCTCGTAGCCGTGCACGCGCCCCCGGCCATCGCAAACCGATCGCGCGGGGTCCTTTCCCATCACGCAGCCGCCGAAGAGATGCGACAGGATCGCGACGTACGCGCGCGGGTCGAGCGGCGCCTCCTTCAGCTTGTCGATCTCGTTTGGAGCGAGGCGGTAGGGCATCCCGAAGATGCACGGGACGATCGCCCGCGCCCCGGCAGCGACGTGCATCTTGGCAAGCAGGTAGCTCGCCTCGCGGAAACGAAGCATGTCGTCGCGGCCGAGGGTGTACCGGACGACGGGGCGACCCGTGAACGAGCTCGACACTTCGCCGACGGTCTCCGCACGGCAAGCGTGGACCCACATCGCGAGGTGGCGGAACTCGCTAAGGCGTTCCATGAGCACCTGCCCGCTCCCCGCGAGGCGCCCAGCGACCATGTCGAGCGGGAGGCTCAGCGTCTCGAGCTTGAATCCGGGGCGCTCTCGGTACGCGACCGATGCCCACCCCTGAGTCGCCCCGGTGGTCATGTCGATCGGGTCGTCGTAGCAGCCGAAGATCGCGGACCCCGGATGAGAGCGGAAGAGCTTTCCGAGTAGGGGATTTTGGACCTTCGATCGGAGCAAGAGGAGAGGCGACTGCGTGACCGACGCCGCGACCACGACCCCCTTGCGCGCGCGAACGAGGAAGTCGGCGCCTCGCGCGCGGGTCTGCGGATGGCGAAAGCGCCCCGTGACCCCCACCGCGCGTCTCCCTTCGAAGAGGATCCGGGCGACAGGAGCGCACGAGAGGACGTCCCCCCCCCGTTCGAGGGTCTCGGGGACGAACGTTCGATTGAGGCTCTGCTTCTTGTCGGCGCGGCACCCCTGCAGGCAGGCGCCGTTGCCGAGACAACCCTTCACGTAGCGCTTCGTGTAGTGGCTCTCGAACCCCACCTTCGTCGCCGCCTCGAGCGCGAGGCGGTTCGAGTTTCCAATGGAGGGGGCCGGGACCTCTTCCCAGCAGAGCTCGCGCTCGAGTCCGTCCTGCGCGCGCCACACCGCTTCGGCCAGCTGCGCTCCGCCGACGCCGTGCTCGCGCTCCCACTGCTCGAAGATGTCCGACGGCGTCCGCACTCCGATCGCCGAGTTGATCACCGTCGTGCCACCGACCAGCGACGCCTGGACGATCGGCCAGAACGCGCGACCGCGCGTGACGTTCGATCCCCAGGCATCGACCATGTCGCGGAGCGCTCCGTACACCGAGGAGGCGTAGTCGGACGGCTCGCGCCAGGGTCCCGCTTCGACGATGGCGACCTTCGCGCCGCCTCGCGCGAGCGTGACCGCGGCCGTTGCGCCCCCCGCACCGCTGCCGACGACGACGTAGTCCGTCTCGATCTCGACGGTCTCCCCGCGAGGGCGAAAGCTGACGTGGCTCCCGCGCGAGTCGCGTGGGAGCACGTGCGGTCTGTCGTCGTCCAGGCTCATGATTGCCGGAACGTCCCCGGATCGGGCGGATAAGGAGCGAGGGCGAAGTGAGCGCGCACCCGCTCGTCGGCACCCCAGCAGAGACCGCCGGAGACACGGACCAGAAAGACGGCCTGGCGAATGACGTAGATCGGATGCGCGAGGATTCGCTCGGTGTGCCGATCGAGAAGCTTCTTCGAGAGCGCGAACGCGGGGAGCGGGACGCCGATCGTGAATGGCGGAGTGAGCACGAACACCACCGCCCCCAGGACGAGGCCAACCCAGTAGAGTGGAATGGCGTCTTTTCGCAGGCGGCGCAGAAAGCCGTCCACGTCGGTGTCGGCGATACCGGGGAGGGACTCGGTGCGCGGCATCATGGCGCACATGACAAACTTGATGAGCGGGATCATGGGTGGGCGCTAGGGCTCGCGTCGCGGGAGCCGATGCTAGCAGGCGCTCGCGAACCTCGTGCGCGATCGAGAGCTCAGCCTGGTCCGCCGTCCGCGACCCGCTTCCTCGCTGCCGCGACGACCACCCGCGGAACGTCGTTGGCCTTGGCGAGGCGGCGCACCTCCGCCATCGGGATCTTCTCGACGAGCTTCGCCGCCGTTCCTTGTGGCGTTTTCGGGTTACGGACGAGCGCGAGCACGATGTTCGGGTTGTTCCCCCAGTCCTTGTTCGCCGCGATCGTGTTCAGGACGTCGGCGTTCGCGAGCCGGCTCGCGGCGAG
>JBKQKP010000231.1:0-3518 GCA_052147435.1 Polyangiaceae bacterium
CCAGGGCGTTCGCTACGCTCGCCGGTGCCTTGGCGAGCCTCGCCAGGGCGTTCGCTACGCTCGCCGGTGCCTTGGCGAGCCTCGCCAGGGCGTTCGCTACGCTCGCCGGTGCCTTGGCGAGCCTCGCCAGGGCGTTCGCTACGCAGTGGTCCTCGCCACCCCCTCCGCTGTCCGTGCCACCCGGAGCCAGTCGCAAAGTCCCGATTCCAAAGGACCGCCCCCCTGGCCCACGCGCGGCACCCGCGTCAGTCGTGGAGTACCCTTTCCGCATGGCTCCGACGGGCAGAGCCCCCAAGCTCGCCACCTACGAGGATCTCCTCCATCTCGCGGAGGACGTCCGCGCAGAGATCATCGGTGGGGCCATCGTCTTCACCCCCCCGCCGGTCTCGGAGCACGGTCGCGTCCAGCGGGCGCTCGGAACGTTCATCGGCGGTCCTTACGACGACGATGACGGCCGCGGCGGCCCCGGCGGCTGGTGGATTCTCACCGAGGTCGACGTCCAGCTCGCTCCGCACGACGTCGTTCGCCCCGACGTCGCCGGCTGGCGTCGCGAGCGCCTCCCCGATCCGCGCGGGCAACGGCCGCTGGCGATCGTCCCGGACTGGATCTGCGAGGTCGTCTCCCCCTCGAAGCCTGCGCACGATCGCGTGACCAAGCGCCGCCTCTATGCGGCGCACGGGGTCCCCTACTACTGGATCGTCGATCCCGAAGCGCGCACGCTCGAAGCGCTTCACCTCGACGTCGCGGCTCGCGAGTGGCGCGAGATCGGCGCGTACGACGATCAATCGACCTCGCGCATCGCCCCTTTCGAGGCGGTCGATCTCGAAGTGGCGCGCCTCTTCTTTCCCGCGTGACGGCGCGCCGGTCGCCTCAGCGAGCGGATCGGCTTCTCACTTCCACCCCTCCGGAACAGCCCCCTTCGTGCGCAGCACGTTGTAGACCCCCTTCCCCGTCGCGATCGTCTCTTCCTCGCGGCTCGCGTGGAACAGGCGAATGTCCGCGACCCCGACGCGCTTCCCCAGGCGCACGACGCGCCCCTCGGCCAGGACGTCCTCGAGCCGCGCCGGCCGCAGGTAATCGATCCGGAGATCGATCGTCGAGACCCGCCCGTGGTCGTCGTCGATACCGCTCCAGAGCGCGGCCCCCCCCGCGGCATCGGCGAGCGCCGAGATGACCCCGCCGTGGAGCGCCGGGCGGAGCGGGTCCCCGACGAGCTCGGGGCGAAACGGGACCATCAAGCGGACGAGCCCCCGCTCGAGACTGACGGCGCGGACACCGAGCACGCGGTTGAACGGAATGTGCTCCTGCATGATGCGGACGAGCAGATCGAGATCCATCGAGCGCCGTCTTGCCCGATCGGGCGCGCGGACGCCACTGCGTCAACCCCTTCCCCCCGGGGGGTGGGGTTTCGCGCGATTCGTCTGCGGAACTGGCTCCGCGATCACAGCCCGTCGCCGAGGAATCGCTTCAGGAACCCGTGCGGCCCGGCGTACCCGTTCCCCATCGAGTTGCACGTCGCCGAGGCGGAGCCGGCGGCGCAGTCGACGTCGCGGTCGTACGACCAGAAGTGCACGCCGCCGAGCCCCTGCGCGATCGCGAACTGCGCGACCGTGTCCGCGTTCCCCAGCGTGAACTGCTCGCTGCTCGCGTCGTTCTGCCCGATCATCGGCGTGAGCTCGATGTTCGCGTACGGGATGCCCCAGTGGTCGTGCAGGTTGTACGCGGCCTGGAGCGCCGACTGCCCCATGTCGCACTCGCCCCCCGAGACGACGCAGACGCCGTCGCTCGGTGAGCCGTAGTCCATGGTCATGAGGTCGACCGTGAGGTAGCTCGGCCAGCTCGACGCACCCGAGAAGCCGAGGATGCTCTGGACGGCCGCGAGGACCTCGTCGCCGTAGACGTTGAAGCTGTCGGGCGCCGACGAGCCGAGCGACTGCGCCGTGCTCGCGCCGTTGTTGTTCGCGAGGGTGGCGAGCGTCAGGCTGAACCGCAGGTTCGGATACGTGCCGTGCGCGGTCTTGATGCGCGAGACGAGGTCGCTGATGACGCTCGTCGATTGCCCCGCCTCGATGTCGAAGTCGACGCCGATCAGGTTCGGCGAGGCCCAGCTGTTGACGAACGTGTCGAAGCCCGCGTCGGTGCCGCAGGTGAAGCTCCCTGCCGCGCCGCCGGTCGAGAGGATGTAGTTCACCCCCGCGCCGGACAGGAGCGAGACGTTCGCGCTCGCCATCGCCGCCCCCGCGACCCCCGCCCAGTTTTCGCTCCCGCACTCGCCGGTGGCGAAGGCGAGGGTCACGGTCTTCCCCCCCGCCGCCGTGACGTCCGACGCGAACGGAGTGGCCGTTCCGCTCACGTCCGTCGTGATGACGTTCGTGTTCCAGTTCATGTTGATGCTGGTGTCCTTGTACGGGCTGAAGACGAGCCCCGCGAGGGCCGTCCCCGTCCCGCCGGAGCTCGAGCCGCTCGACGATCCGCCGCTCGACGATCCGCTGGACGACCCGCTCGACGATCCGCTCGAAGACCCGCTCGACGATCCGCCGCTCGAGCTCCCGCTGCTCGACCCGCTGCCGCTCCCCCCCGGACAGACGGCGCCGCCCGGCTCGCAGCCGGTTCCCCAGCTCACGGTCTGGCACGTGTACCCCTGCCCGAGGTTGTCCGTCGTCCAGCCGCACGACTCCCCGAGGAGACCGTCGCAGGCGTTCGCGTTGTTCCCCATGTAGACCCACGCGCTCGGATTGCACGTGCTGCCGCCGCCGCTGCTCCCGCCGCTCGAGCTCCCGCTGCTGCTCGAGCTCCCCCCTCCGGAGCTGCTGCCGCTGCTGCTGCTCCCACCGCTGCTGCTCCCACCGCTGCTGCTCCCACCGCTGCTACTGCCGCTGCTGCTCCCGCCCCCTCCTGCGCAGCTCACCGGCTCCCAGAGCGCCGGGACGACGTTCGGCGTCCAGGTCGGCTCGCTCGTGTGCGCCTGGATGCACTCGTACGTCGCGCCGTCGTACGTCACGAGCGCGCCGACCGAGTACGGGACCCACGCCGCCCACGCCGTCGCGGCCGCACACTGCGCCGCGCTCAGCGCCGCGCGACTCGACTGCGCGCTGTCGGCGGGGGCCGAGCCGCAACCGACTGCCGCACCGACTAGAACCATCACGATCGGGAGAGCCGTTTTGGAGTTCATGCCTTCGCAGTGCGCCGCGCGTCCGCGCACGGCTCAAGAAAGCGCATGGATCTCGCTCGATCCTCTCCGGAGACCGAGCTAGGCGACCGGCTCCCCTCTCATTCCGAGCGGATAGAAGTCGCGATGCGCGCTCGACTCCGAGCACTCGGTGCACGTCGTGCGCGGAAAGTTACGACCGCACTTCGGGCAGGCTCCCTGCCCTGCGAACGTATCGAAGGTCGCTTTGCACGCGCAGACCCAGAACGCTCCGACCGGCGGCGGGGCGTGGCAAGCCGGACACGAGAACCCGTCCCTGCGCGGCGCCGCCGCGACGACCGCGAGTGTGCGAGCGAGCTTCATCCCGGCG
>JBKQKP010000232.1:0-16910 GCA_052147435.1 Polyangiaceae bacterium
CGCAAGATGAAGAAGCGGGCCGAGGAGCGGGCGGCGCCGTAACCCCCCCCCCCGGGCCCCCCGCCCCGCAGGCTGGGCGGGGGGAACGTGACCCGGTCGGCGTCTTGCACGCGCCCCCTTCCCTGCCTGCGGGGAAGGGGGCCGGGGGGAAGGGGTTGCGCGGGTGCCGGCGATGATCCCGAATCAACAAGAGACTCTCTCGTCGTGAGCGAATCGGACCTCGAGGAGTACGCGAAGCAGCGCATCGGGACGGTCCTTCGCGGGAAGTACCGCCTCGACGCCGTGCTCGGCGTGGGTGGCATGGCGGCCGTCTACAAGGCGACGCACCGCAACCAGGCCGAGTTCGCGGTGAAGATGCTCCACCCGGGGCTCGGTATCCGCCAGGACGTGCACACGCGCTTCCTCCGCGAAGGGTACGCCGCGAACTCGGTGAAGCACCCGGGGGCCGTCCTCGTCGTCGACGACGACACCGCGGAGGACGGCGCGGCGTTCCTCGTGATGGAGCTCCTCGACGGGATCGGCGTCGAGAGCCTGTGGGCGCGGGCGGACCACCGCCTCCCCGCGCAGGTCGCGATCGCGATCGTGGTCCAGCTCCTCGACGTGCTCGCGGCGGCGCACGCGAAGGGGATCGTTCACCGCGACATCAAGCCCGCGAACCTGTTCCTCGTCCGCGACGGAACCGTGAAGGTGCTCGACTTCGGCATCGCCCGCGCGCGCGACGCGCTCGCTGCCGGAGCGGGGAACACGGGGACGGGGATCCTCCTCGGGACGCCGGCGTTCATGCCGCCGGAGCAGGCGATGGCGAAGTCGAGCGAGATCGACGCGCAGACCGACGTATGGGCCGCCGGGGCGACGCTCTTCACGCTCCTGTCGGGGCACGTTGTGCACGAGGGGGACAACGGCGCGCAGCTGATGATCCGCGCGGCGACCGCCCCCGCGCGCTCGCTCGTGAGCGTCGCGCCGGCGATGCCTCCGGCGATCGCGCAGGTGGTCGATCGCGCGCTCGCGTTCAAGAAGTCCGAACGGTGGGCGAGCGCCGCGGCGATGCGCGACGCGCTCCTCGAGGCGAGCCGCGCGATGTTCGGAGAGGCGCCGTCGAAGGTGACGCTCGCGGCGCAGGTGCCGCCGGCGGACGTGGCCGCGTCCGGGCCGACGTCGTCCGCGGCCGCCGCGACGGCCCCCACGGGGATCGCTCCGACGATGAAGGCGCCCGCCGTGACGCCGATCGCGACAGCGCCGTCGCCGCGCGCTCCGCTGCCGATCGCGCCGACGATGGCCGCGGCGGGGCAGATGGTCGGCGGGACCACGGCGCAGCCGATCTCGGCGAGCCCGCGAAGCGAGAAGAGCGAGCGCAAGGCGAAGCGCCGCGGGTTCACGCTCGCGATCGTCGCGGCGGTCGGGGTCTTCTACTGGGTCGTGCTCCCCCAGATCCGCGCGTCGTTCTCCGACAGCGCGCGGCGTCCGGCGCCCGCGGGGCTCGTCGAGTCCGCATCCGTCGCTCCGCCGGCCGCGCCCCCCTCGATCGCCCCTCCGATCCTTGCGCCGCCCCCTCCGCCGGTGAGCGCAGCGATCGACGCAGGGCAGGCTTTGCATTCGGGGTCGTCGCCGGCGACCCACAGCTGGGCGGCACCGAACAACGTTCCCCCCCGCGCGCCGAAGCCCTCCCCCGGCCCCGCGAACACAAAACCGAACTGCAATCCGAACTTCACGCTCGACTCCGAAGGGAACAAGCACTTCAAGCCGGAGTGCTTCCCCCCCTCGCCGATCTAGACGATGCGAACGATCCCGCGCGCGCTGACTCTCCTTGTCGCGACGGCGCTCACGAGCGCCACCGCCACGATCGCGCCCCCCAGCTTCGCGGCCAACCCGACGACGCCGGAGTGCCTCGACGCGAGCGAGCGCGCGGTCTCTCTGAAGAGCACCCACAAGCTTCGTGATGCGCGCGCGCAGTTCCTCGTGTGCGCGGCGGCGACCTGCCCGAGCGACGTCCGCGCGGAGTGCCAGCGTCGCGTCGGCGAGATGAGCGCGGCGATCCCGACGCTCGTGTTCGAAGCAAAGGACGCCGACGGGAGCGACCTCACGGCGGTGACGGTCTCGATGGACGGGCAGCGGCTCGCCGACAAGCTCGAAGGGATCGCGCTCGCGCTCGATCCCGGCGCGCACGAGTTCCTGTTCGAGGTCGCCGGGCGCGACCCCGTCCGCAAGACGCTCGTGCTCAACGAAGGGGAGAAGGACCGCCGAGAGCCGATCGTCTTCACCAAGAGCGCCGAGCCCGCCCCCCCCGTGCCCGCCGCCGCGCCCCTTCCGCCGCCGGAGCCTCCCCCCGCCGCAGCCGTCGCCCCCGAGCCCGCTCCCCCCCCGGCGGCGACGTTCACGGCATCGTCGCCGTCGCCCCCCTCGTACTGGACGACGACCCGCACCTTCGGAGCGGTGACCACCGCGGCCGGCGTCCTCGGGCTGGGAATCGGCGGGCTCGTCGGGCTCGCGGCGAAGGGGCAGTTCACCACGGCCGAGGGGGAGACCGGGAGCGCGCGCGTGAACGACTCGTCCTCCGCGCTCGGCACGGGGAACGCCGCGACGGCGATCGTGGTGGTCGGTGGCGTGCTCGCCGCGGCGGGGATCGTCGTGTGGATCGTCGCGCCGAGCCCGCGCGTGGGCGTGGGCGTCGCGACAAACGGAAACGAGCTCGTCGTCCGGGCGAGGTTCTGATGACGCCGGGGACGAGGACGAAAGCGTGGTGGGCGGTCGTGGGGGTGGTGGCGGCGACGGGGCTCGCCTGCAACGGTCTGCTCGGCATCACCCAGCTCACGGACGACGGCGGCGTCGGCGGCGTCGACAGCGGGAGCGAGGGGGACGGCGACGCGGCCGAAGACGCCGGGCCGTCGTGCTCGGGGGTCGAGAGCGTCTCGTCGGGATCGACCAACCCGGCGTGCGAGGAGTGTCTCAAGGGGAGCTGCTGCAAGCAGCTGCAAGCGTGCGCGGGCGACACGGCGTGCGTGGCGGAGAGATCGTGCAGCGGCGCGTGCGGCGACGACGGAGGGTGCCGGGCCGCGTGCCGCAACGACAACGCCTGCGGCCTGAACGACGACTTCAGTCTCGACAACTGCACGGACACCAACTGCCTCACGCCGTGCACGGGTCTCGACGCGAGCACGCCGTCGGATGCCGGGAACGGCGGAGACGCTGGAGACGCGGGAGACGCGGGAGCCTGCGTGCCGGTCAACGGGCCGTGCAGCCCCTACGCTCCACAATGCGGGTGCTCCGCCGGTCAGAGCTGCGTCTTCTCGAGCGTGGGGGGGACGACGGAGTGCATCGCACCGGGCGACGCAGGGGTGGCCCAGGCGTGCGCTCAGGACTCGGACTGCGCTGTCGGCCTCTCCTGCGTCTACGGAGCGTGCAAGCAGTTCTGCGACGTCAACGCGCAGTGCGCTTCGACGGGATCGGCTTGCTTCCCCGGCGTTCGCAACGTCCCTGCGTGCGGCACGACGGAGCCCGTCCTCGGCGACGCCTACTGCACGACGCCGTGCGACCCCGTGAACCCTCAAGCGACCTGCGGCGCCGCCGTCACGTGCGTCATCTACCCGGCCACCCCCCCGTACACCGACTGCGTCGGGCCGACGGGCGCCGGCGTCGGGCCGGGCGGGTGCAGTGCGACGACGTACTGCGCGCCTGGGTACTACTGCATCGAGTACACGCTCACGCTCGGAAGCGCGACCCAGCTCGAGCCGACGTGCGAGCACTTCTGTCGCGTTGGCTTCACGGCCGACTGTGCGGCGAACGAGGCGTGCATCCCCTTCTCTCCGGCCGTCCAGCTGAACGGGGCGACCTACGGCAGCTGCACGGCCAACTGCGCCCTCGACGACCTCACGTCATGCCCCGCCGGCTCCGGCTGCGCCTACATCACCCCGCCAGGCGTGAGCCCGTTCACCGACTGCCTCCCGTCGTCGGGTACGGGGGTGGGCACGGGGGCGTGCGCCACGGATCACGCGTGGAACGAGTGCGCGCCGGGCTACGAATGCGTGGACCTGACGAACGGCGGCTACTCCTGTCTTCAATGGTGCAGGATGAGCATCGACGACTGCCCGGACGGGAAGACCTGCACGAGCTTCTCGGGGGCGCCGACGATAGGGGGTGTGGCGTACGGAGCGTGCGAGTGAGGGGGGAGCCTCGCGCCCGCCGCCGTGTACACTCCGCGCCTCATGCGCCGCCCCCAGCACGCCGTCCTCGTCGCGCTTGCCCTCACCGCATGCGACGGCGGCGGCAATGAACCCCCGGCCTCCTCCAACTGCACCACGTCGGCGGACTGCCCCAGCTCCACGGTCTGCCAGTTCCCCGTCGCCGAGGGCTGCAGCGCCCAGGGGGAGTGCGGATCGGTGCCGGACGTCGCGTGCGCCGCGCAGCCCGTGTGCTCCTGCTCGGGAACGACGACGAACGTGTGCGTGATCGGCGGCTACGTCGCGGGGAGCCCCGTGCAAGCGGCGGGGGCCTGCGCGGGGAGCGGTGGGGTCGATTCCGGGACGGGCTCGGGAACGGACTCCGGGAGCGACGCGAGTGCCGACTAACCTCGCCATGGATCACCACGCATGGATCCGCGACGCCGACCGGGCGCTCGCGATGGCGATGCGCGAGACCCCGTTCCTTGCGACCGCCACGCCGCAAGGGGGGCTGACGCGCGCGGAGATCGTCCGTGCGTTCGAGTCGGGCTCTCCCCGCCCCCCCGCGTGGACGTACGAGCCGCTCGACTCCGCCATCGCCGCATCGCGCGCCGCGGCGCTCGAGGGGCTCGCCCTCGATCTCGAAGCACGTGAGCCGCCTGGCGCAGATGCGCGTGACCTCGCGCAGGTGTACGCCGCGCGCGCGCGCGAGCTCGCCGTCGAGTCGCTCCTCTGCGCCGACGTGGGGACCCCCGCGTTCGCCGCGCGTGCCCGTGCGCGTTTCTCCCCGGAGGGTCCCGAGAGCGAAGCGTCACGCCTGGCGCGCGAATGGATCACCGAGCCCGAGCCCGCCCCCCCCGTGGACACGACGACCGACGGAGACGACCCCGCTTCGCTCGTGTCGCGCCTCCGCGAAGAGATCGGACGTCGCCGTATCCCCTTCCGCGTCGTCGTCGCCGACGGCCTCGCGCCGCTCGCCGCCACCGGGGACCGCTCGGTCTGGGTCACCGCGGGGCGCGCGGTCTCGCGCGTGGACGTCGAGCGGACGGTCCTCCACGAGGTCGAAGGGCACGTCATGCCCCGCTTCCGCGCGAGCACGCTCGCCGCGCGCATCCTCGCGATCGGCACTGCGCGCGGCACGGACGACCAGGAGGGGCTCGCGCTCGTCCTCGAGGAGCGCCACGGTTTCCTCCGCGGCGCGCGCCGTCGCGAGCTGGCTCTCCGCCAGCGGGCGATCGAGGCGATGGACGCGGGGGGCACGTTCGTCGACGTCGTCCGCACGCTGATCGATCGCGACGGCGCCCCCATCCCCGGCGCCGTGGCCGCGGCGGAGCGCGCCTTCCGCGGGAGCACCGGAGAGACCGCGGGGCTGGGGCGAGAGCGGGTCTACCTCGCGGGGTACGCGCGGGTGACGGAGCGGCTGCTAGCAAAGCCGGACGACGAGAAGGTCATGGCGTCGGGGCAGGTGGCGGTCGAGGCGATCGACGCGCTGCGGGGATACGTCGCCTGACGCATCTAGGGCACCGCGTACGTCATCACCGCGTGCATGACCGGCGCCCGCTCTCCCCCCTCCTCCGCGATCACCACGTCCCCGACGACGAGCCGCTTGCCCACCTTCAGGAGCCGCGCGCGCGCGAAGAGCTCCCCCGCCGGCGACTTCCTCAGAAAGTGCACCGTCGCGTCGGTCGTCACCGCGAGCGGCAAGCGCCCCACCGCGCTCATCACCGCCGCGTACATCGCGAGGTCCGCGAGCGAGAAGAGCGCCGGCCCCGACACGGTCCCCCCGGGGCGCAGATCGGGGGCCCCGATCGTCTGCTTCAGCAGCGCCTCGCCCCGAACGAGCGACACCACCTCGAACCCCATCGCCGCCGCCGACGGCATCCCTTCCTTCAAGACGCCGAGGAACTCCTCGACGGTCACTCTGCTTTCGTCGTCTCTCATGGGGAGCAAACATACTGCCCGACGGTCGCGTCGCCGTACTGCGCGACCTTCTCGCACGTGTATCCCGCGCGGCAGGCCGATGCGCTCGGGTTGCAGATGGGGAGGCAGTAGCCCCCCTGCTGCTGGAAGTCGGCGCAGAACGCGGCCCCGCCGGACGCGTCGGTCGGACACTGGCTCGTGCACGGGGCCGTGCAGAGCCCCCCCGGGTAGTTCGTCGCGCAGACCCCGCCGGGGTAGCCGCAGTCGCCGCTCACCGTGCACCCGTCGCCGATCGATGCCGTCGGCGTCACCACGCCGCCGGCCCCGGCGTAGTTCAGCGCGGTCGCGTACTTCTTCCAGAGGTTCCAGAAGAGCCACGTCCCCCCTGGCGCCCCCTCGGCCACGGTCGGGAGGTACTGGTAGATGGCCGCCGTCGAGTCGTCCGCCGGCGTGACGCGCACGCCGTCGAGCGTCGTCTGCGCCGTCCCCGGCCCCCATCCCCCCGCCGTACGTCCGCCGGCGGCCACGGCGTCGAGGCTCTGGCGCAGCTGGTTCGCGAGGCACTCGACCTGCACGTCGAACCCGGCCTGGAGCGGATCGCACGACGCTTGCGCCGTCGCGCAGCCGCAGTTGAAGACGTACTCGACGCTCGCCGGCGTCCCTGGATAGGCCTCGGTGCCGACGAGCCCCTGCGCCTCCTCCGCCGCGACCAAGAACACCAGCGGGTTCAGGGTGTACCGCGCGGCCGCCTGCATGATCGCGTCGTCGGCGCGAATCCCGTTCGACGAGTACGTGCTGAGAAAGCTCGGCTGCCCGTACGGCGTCGCCTCGAGAAACGACTGGATGTCCGTCTCGGCGATCCCGGTGGCGTCGGTGAACGAGGCGAGGTCGACGATCTCGTCCGGGTTGAACGATTTGCTCACGGCGACCAGATCCGACGACTGGAGGACGCTCGGGGAGGTCTGCTGGCTCGAGCAGGCGAGTACGCTGATCAAGCCGAATCCGAGCAGCGCGCGAGCCATCGCGAGATAATGGCTCTTCGACCGCCTGAGTGCCAATCGCGCCCTCACGGCGGCGCGACGTTCACCTGCAGCCACGTCACCCCGTCGTTCGAGTCGTGCACGACGGCCCAGATCGTCGCCGCCGTCCCGCCGTCGTCCGAGAACGTGACCTGGTCCTTCGAGTCGCTCACCTGCCCCGCGTTCTGGTCGTAGAGGAGCCGCGCGTCGTCGCCGAGGTTTCCGTTGTACGAGTAGTAGTCCACCCAGATCGACTTCTGGTCCGAGAGCGACCAGCTCGACGGCGGGACGTCCATGTCGAGCGGCACCCCGTTGCAGTTGCTCCCGCTGCACAGAGGCATCGTCACGTTGATCGGGCTCGGGTTCCCCCCCCCGGCGTCGGCGGTGAGCGTCTCGACGTTGTTGAAGAGGAACCCGTTGATGACCGGGTTCTCGTCGGTCTTGGTCTCGGACACGTACACGCGCGTGAAGCCGATGACGTACTGGTCGGGGCCAAGCGCGTTCCCCGCGGTGTCGTAGCAGCCGATCGGGATCTGCTGCGGACCGGCGGCCGCGTTGACCGGGAGCGCCACGACGCGCCCCGCGCAGGCGATGTTGAAGACGATGATGAGGCCGTAGGGCGCCGCGCCCGCGACCGGAGGGTGGTTCGTGATCGCGTCCGCGGGGACCTGGAACGTGAACGGCCCCGTCGGCAGGTACTGCGTGATGTCGGTGCCGCCGTCGAGGTTGCTGAACAGAGCGGCGATCTGCGCCGGAGAGATCGTAGGCGACGGCGTCTGCGATGGAGCCGGCGCGACCGCGTCTTCCGCCTGCGCGACTCCCCCGTCGAGATCAGCGTCCTCGTCCCCCGCATCGCCGCCCCCCGCGTCCGCCCCTCCGCTCCCCGCGTCGAAGGTCGGCGGCGGCTGGCCCCCTCCCGTCCCCGCGTCGCCGCCGAGGAGCGGCGCGAAGCACGCGTAGTAGAGATCGTCCGCCGGGTCCGTGCAGACGAACGGAATCCAATAGAGGACCGCCGGCGGCGTCCTGTTCAATCGCCCGTCCACGGTGAGCGCCTCGAGCGTCACCAGATCGCCCGGCTTCGCGTACGACTTGTCGTTGTCGGCGCGCGTCGCCAGGATGCGCACCGAGCTGATGACGCTCGACGACGTGAACCCCGCCGGCCCGCACGCGACGGCGACGACGACGGCGGCAGCAATCGCGAGAACGAGAATGAGTAGGGTGCGCCGTTTCATGGGGGGTCAGAACTCCGCCCGGAGGCCGAAGCTCGGCAGGAACGGGATCCCGTTCACGTACGACGTGAGCGTGTAGTTGTAGTTGTAACCGGTCCCTTCGGGGTTGCCCGCGTTGTAGACGTTCCAGATGTCGAGGTACGCCGAGAGCTGCCATTTCGAGAACACCCACGACTTGTCGACGCGGATATCGAGCTCCTGGAACGGCGGCAGCCGCTGGCCGTTGATCGGGTACGCGCTCTGCGGGAGGTACGTCGCGTTGTTCTCGTCGTAGAAGCCGTACGTGTTCGGCGTGTACGGAAACCCGCTGACGAAGCGGAACCGCGCGCCGACCTGCCACCCCTTGCCGAGGCGGTAGCTGCCGATGACCGTGAGGATGTGCGTCTGGTCGTACGGGCTCAGGTACTGCGGCTCGCCGGGGCCGTTCTGGAGCACGCTGCGCGAGAGCGTGTACGCGAGCCATCCGAAGAACCGCCCGTCGGGGCGCCAGCGCAGGAGCGTCTCGAGCCCGAGGGCGTTCCCCGTCCCGCTGTTCAGCGAGCCGTTGACGATCAGGTTGTCCTCGTACCGGTACCAGCCGTCGATCGACAGATCGACGAACTTCGTGAACTCCTGCTCGATCCCGACGTCGTATTCCGTCGCCCGCTCCGAGACGAGGCCGACCTGGCCGAAGATGGGGTTCGACTGCTCCGACTGCGGCGGCTCGTAGTAGATCCCCGCGGCCCCCTTCAGCGTCGTCCTCGGAAAGCCGGTCGTGAGGTCCTGCCTCACCAAGAGTCGCGGCGCCAGATCCCACTTGCGCGTGTTGTCCGCGTAGTCGAGCCGGATGCCGGGGACGATCCGGCTCCCCTTCCACGGCGTCAGCTCGAGCTCGTCGTAGAAGCCGGGGAGCGAGATGGACCCCGTAACGTTCGTCGAGACGGCGGGCGCGCTGAGGAAGGGGCCACCGGGCGGCTGCCCGGGAGGAGACGGCGGAGGGAGCTGCGCAAAGACCGCGTAGGGCTCGTAGAGAACGTCGATCCCGACGTCCATGATCGCCTCGCGCGCGATCTTCTGCGCGAGCTCGATACGGCTCGAGATCGGCCACTGGGTGATGTTGACGTTGATGTTGGCGAGGCTGATGGCCTCGTAGTCCTGCCCCACGGCCACGTTCGCGCGAAGCTCGGTCGCGTCACTGAGCTTGTTCTTGTAGAGGAGCTGCCCCCGCCAGAACCCCTGGCGCGAGCTGATCCCGCCGGCGAGGGCCGGGTCGCTCGAGTTCACGTCGTTGACGAGGATCGAGAGCCTGTCGTCGGAGCCGAAGAACGCAGCGCGAAAGCTCTGCCGCCCCTTGTCCCACTTCTTCGAGATCATCGCCTGGTAGTCGTAATACACAGGCGCGGCCGTCACGCCGGCGCCCGTGTCCTGGAGCACGGGCTTCAACCACAGGTCGAGCCAGGAGCGCCTCCCCGCGACCGCGAACGTCCACCCGTCGGCGATCGGACCTTGAACCATCAGCCGCCCGTCGATGAAATCGACCTGGGCGAGCGCGTGGATCTTGTCCGCCTTCGGCTCGGTGAGCCCGACGTCGATGACGCCGCCGAACCCGCGCCCGTACCGCGTGCTGAAGTTCCCCGGATAGAAGTCGATCTTGTCGAGCATCTCGGTGGGGACGACCGAGCTGAGCCCGCCGAAGTGGTAGATGAGCGGGATCGCGGTTCCGTCGACGAACGTCTGCGTGTCCTGCGGCGCCGATCCGCGCACCACGAGCAGGCCCGTCAAGGTGTTGGCGACTCCGGGCATGCTCAAGATCGCGCGGAGGGCGTCGCCGTTCGTGCCGGGAATGCGCGAGAGCTCCTCCTGCGTCAGCGTGCGGACGGTGACGTCGCGCGGCGGCGCCTGACCGTGAACGTAGACGTCCTCGGCTTCGATCTCGGCCCCCGCGTCCACCACGACGATCGGCGAGAGGCGGTCGACCGTGCTCGCTTCTTCGCCGAAGCGAACGGTCTCGTCCGACTCGTGCGATCGGAAGCCGAGCGCCGTCACCTTCACGTGGTAGGTCCCGCCGGGAACGCCGTCGATCGTCCATCGCCCATCGGGAGACGTCGTCGCGGTCGTCTCGGGCCCCTCGCCGGCGCGGACGGAGACCGTCGCCCCTCCGATCGGTCCCCCCTCCGTCGCCAGAACGCGGCCGACGAGGCGCGCTGAGGGAGGATTGAAGACGTAGGCGTGCTTGATCCGCGCCGCGATGGGGACGCCGTCCCTGGTCCCCGGCTTGAAGATGAGACCTCGCGCCGCTTCGAGCGCCGATTCGTCGAAGCCATGCCCCTGGGGTGCCTCGATCTTCGTGCTCTTCACGTGCCCTTCGCGATCGACCTCCACGATGACGACGACCGTGACCGGCGCGGAGACCCCCTCGGTGATCGCGCGCTCGGGGTAAACCGCCCCCGGATCGGTTTGGACGACCGGCGGCACGAGCACCACGTCCTTGGGCGGCGAGGGCGTTCCCTGGGAAGGGACGAGGACTGCGCCGGACGCCCCCGACGGGATCGACGAGCCGCTTTGCTGATCCTGCGGCGTCTGCGCGCGAGCGACGCCGGAAGCGAGGCACGCGAACGCGATGAGCGCGAGACGAAGCGCAACCAGTAAGGCTCGGCGTCGCATAGAGAAAGCTCGAGCGCCATCGTTAGACGGTCGCGGGGAGCGCGACAACCGTAGATGCGGGAACCGGCGCTGGAAGGTGGCCTACGGCGCGGCTGAACGTCCCACTTTCGCCACTTTCCCCCCCTTGGCCCCAGTGGACAGAACCCCTCGCTCCTCGAAGTCCGCCATCATCTTCTCGACGCGCGCGGGATCCCACTCACGACCGAGCACCCTCGCCGCGCGCCGCAAGATCTTCCGCTCCGGCACGCCGACCTCCTTGTCGACCGCCGCGGCGACCTCGAGCGCGTGAAGGAACACGTCCTTCAGCTCCTCGGGGACCCCCTTGCCGATTCGCTCCGTCCAGTCGAGCTCGTCCTCGACGAAGCGGTGGGTGACCGCGTGCCGCTCGACGGGGTCCAGCTTGTGAACCAGCTTCCCCAGGCACGCGGCCTCTTCGGGCGAGAGCTTCCCGTCCGCGGTGAAGATGAACCACATCCCCTCGATGAGCAGATCGCGCGGCTCGCCGTCGAGGAGCTGGATGGCGTGCGCAAACGTGTCGTTGAACGCGCGCTGGTAACGGAAGTACCGCCGCACGGTGTGCCCCATTCTCCGCGTGAGGACGACGTTCGTGATCGCCGACGAGAGGATCCCCACGACCGGCACGACGTTCCTCATGATGCTCTCGCCGAGCACGAGGTGACCGATCTTCTCGCCGACCTCCTCGCTCTCGACGTGGGTGACCTCGCGGACGAGCTCTTTGCCCTGGTCCCCTTCCCCCTCGCCCGCCTCTTCGTGGTCCGCCGTTCCGAAGGCGAGCGCGTACAGACGCCAGAGGTCCTCTTCGTGCGACGGGTCGTACGAGAGGCCGAAGATCTCGGCGAGGTCGCACGTGAGATCGAGGTGCAGGAGCGATCTGTAGAGCATCTCGCCGCCGATCGCGCCGACGGCGACCGGGATGGCCGCGAACGCGAGCGCCCCTTCGGTCTGCGCGGTGACGACCGTCGCGCCGGTGGAGACGCTCCCGGACAGCGCGCCGGAGATCGCGCTCTTCACGCACGCGATCGTGATGGCGCGCTGCGCGCGGTCGCTGGCCGAGGCGTCGAGCGGGCCGGAGGTCGTCTCGCCGTGCCCGTGCTTGGCGAACCTGCGCGCGAGGTACCAGCGGGCGAGCTTCGTGAACCAGCCGCGAGGCTCGGACTCCTGGAGGCGAACGCCTATCCCTTTGCCGAGCGACTCGATCCGTACATCGTCGCCGGCCTCGGCGACGGCTCCGGACGGCGCGCCATTCGTGCCGGGAGAGGATGAAGACGTCATGGGTCGGTATCCCAGGATGAGCGGATCTCGAGCGAAGTTCCATTGTGAACTTTGTGTCGGGCCCATGGCGCTGGGGGAAACTGGGTGTTATCCAAAAGGTTCGGTCGGAGAGGGGCAAAGATGTTCGGACTGAGCTTGTTCGTGGCTGGCTTCGCAAGCGGTTGGGTCGTCAGGAGCGCGGTCGATTCGTCGCACGACCTCGCCGTTGGGGTCATTTCCGTGGCCTACGGCGCCTACGACCGGACGAAGCGGCTCGTCGCGATCGAGCGCGAGCACCTGGAAGACCTCGTAGCCGAAGGGAAGGCCCGCTACGAGGCCAAGCGCGCGCGCTCCCCCCGCGCCCCCGCCGCCGCTCCCTCCGGGCCCCGCGCCGCCGACGTGCCGAGGCCCCGCGCGGAGCGGGCGGCGTGAGCTCGTCGGTCGTTCCTCCCGCGAACGACGCCGCGCCAAGCGAAGTCCTCGAGCTGGTGCACCACCACCCAGGCCGCCTGCGGGTCCGGGCTGCGGTGCTACGCAATGACGCGGAGCTCGCCGAGCGGGTCTCCAACGCGCTCGAAGGGATGCCCGGGATCACCCGGGTCACCCACAACGCGCACACCGGGAGCGTCCTTGTGGAATACGAGCCCGGGCTCGTCGAGCCGGACGCGATCGCGGAGCGGATCGCCGCGACGGCGCAGCTCATCAGCCCGTTCGACCCGCGCGCGGCGAAGCCCCTCTTCCGCCCGGCCGGAGCCCTCATCGAGGGGGCGCGCGAGCTGAACGCGATCGCCGAGGAGCTCACGGGGGGGCGGGTCGATCTCCGGTCGATCGTCCCCGCGGCGCTGGCCGGGGTCGCCGCGTACTCGTTCGCGTTCGGCAAGGGGCCGAGGCTCCCTCGGTGGGACAACCTGCTCTACTGGTCGTACTCCGTCTTCCAGTCGCTCCATGCAAAGGAGATCGATGGGGCGCGCCAGCCGACGCCGCCCGCTGTCTCTGAGCCGCGGGTGAGCATTCCGTGAGCGCCCAGAGCCTCGAACCGTTCCCAGTCCGAGACGCGACGCCAGCGGCGAACACTCCAAGCACCGGAGGGGCGCTCGACCTCGAGCGCCTTGGCGAGGGGCGCGTACGGATCCAAACGGCCGACGCGGGCGAGCACGCTGCGGAGGCGCTCCTCTCGTGGCTCCGGAAGAGGCGCGAGGTCGAAGAGCTCGCGTACGACCGGCGCAGCGGCGCCATCGAGGTGCGCTACGCCGAGCCGAAGCGGACCGCCGGGTCGTTCGCCGTGAACCTGCGCGACCGGCTCTTCGCGATGGGGCGCCCACCGGTGCAGCACGCGTTCCGGGTGGTCGTCGCGCACCAGATCGAAGGGCGCGCTCGGTTTCGACTCGAGGGGGCGACGGTCGACGAGCTTCTTCGGCTCGCGGCGTGGCTCTCCGACAGGCCCGGGGTGCAGCGCGCCAGCCCGGCTCCCGCAGCGGCGTCGATCCTGGTCCTGTACGACCCGGCCCTCACGACCGACGAAGCGCTCCTCGCCGACATCGCCGCGAGCGATCCGCGACAATGGCCGACGGCCCCCCCCTTGCCGTCCGCCCGAAGCGGCTGGGCGAAGACCGCGCTCAACACGGCCGTCCTCGCGGCGACGGCGACGGGCGTGCTCCCCCTCCCCATCGCGGCAGCCGCCGTTGCGGTCACGGCGATCCCGCCGGCCAGGCGAGCGCTCACGGCGCTCGGCGAGAGGCGGCTCAGCGTCGACCTGCTCGACGTGGCGGCGATCGGCATCTCCGTCGGAACGGGGCAACCGGCGACGGGGGCGTTCATCACGTGGCTCCTTGGCGTGGGGGACCTCGTGCTCGAGCGAACCCACGACCGCGCGCGCCACGCGATCTCGAAGCTGATGAAGCTCGACGCGAGCGACGCCTGGCGCGTCAACGCAGACGGCGACGTCGAAAAGGTCCCCGTGAAGCGCCTCGCCGTGGGGGATCGCGTCGTGGTCGAGGCGGGAGCGCGCGTGCCGGCCGACGGCATCGTGGTTCAGGGGACCGCGTCGGTCGACGAGAAGGCGCTCACGGGGGAATCGATCCCGAAGGACCGCCGCTTCGGCGAGCGGGTCCTGGCGGCGACCGTCGTCGTGGAGGGGCAGATCGTCGTCGAGGTCGATCGCGTGGGGGGCGACACGACGGCGGCGAAGATCGTCCAGATCCTCGAGGGGGCCGGCGCGAAACCGATGACCCTCCAGCGCCACGCCGAGCGGACCGCCGACAAGCTCGTGCTGCCGACGTTCGGGATCGCCGGCGCCGCAGGGCTCTTCGCCTCGCAGATCGATCGCGTGACGAGCGTGCTCATCACCGACTTCGGCACCGGCATCCGGATCGCCGTGCCCACGAGCGCCCTCACCGCGATGACGCTCGCGGCGCGCGAAGGGGTGCTCGTCAAAGGGGGGCAGTACCTCGAGCGGCTCGCGAAGGCCGACGTCATCGTCTTCGACAAGACCGGGACGTTGACCTTGGGGGAGCCGGAGGTGCTCGACGTTTGCTCCTTCGGGGAGCTCTCGCCTGACGAGGCGATCGCCCTGGCCGCCGCCGCGGAGGAGAGACAGCGCCACCCGGTCGCCGAAGCGATCCGCGCGCACGCGGCGAAGCGTGGGATCGCGGTCCCGGACGCGGAGCTCGGGAGCGAGGAGTACGCGATCGGCATCGGGCTGCGGGCGCGCGTGGACGGACGCGAGGTGCTCGTCGGCGGGCGACGCCTCATGGTCAAGCACGCCGTATGGATCGGCCACGCGCAGGCGGCGGTCGACCGGAACCGGGCGGACGGCGTGTCGTCGATCTATGTCGCGATCGACGGTGCGCTCGAGGCTGTGGTCGCTTACTCGGACGCACCCCGAAAGGAGAGCGCGGGAGTGGTGAAGGCGCTCCGCGCGGCGGGGAGGCGAGAAGTGATCCTCCTCTCGGGCGACGCTCGCGAGGTCGTCGAGGCGACAGGGCGCGCCGTTGGAGTCGACCGCGCGATCGGCGAGCTCCTCCCGGAGCAGAAGGCCCGGCACGTGAAGGAGCTCCAGCGTGCCGGGAAGATCGTCGCGATGGTCGGCGACGGGATCAACGACGCGCCCGCGCTCGCTCTCGCAGACGTCGGCATTTCGCTCGACGGCGGGGCGGACGTCGCGCTCGAGACGGCGGACGTCGTCCTGCTCGAAGGGGGGCTCGCAAAGCTCCCCGAGGCGTTCGCGATCGCCGATCGCGCGATGGCGCACGTACGGCGCGGGCTGGGGCTCGTCATCGCGCCGAACGCCGTGGCGATCGTGCTCGGTGCGCTCGGGCTCGTGACCCCCGGCGTGGCGGCGGTCGTGAACAACGGGTCGACCGTCGTCGCGGCGCTTGCCGCCGTATCGCCGCTCTTCCTCCGCTCGCTCCCTTCGCTCTCCTCCCGCAGGCGCGCACGATGACCGAATCGGTGCGGAAGCTGGTGGCGCGAACGAGCTACCTGACCGGGGCGATCGCCGTCGTGCTCTCGCCGATCCCCCTCGCCGACGAGCTCGCGCTCCTGCCTATCTTCGGCGTCATGACCGGCCGAATCGCGAAGACGCACGGGATGAAGCTGAGCGAGGTCCCCTGGCGCCCGATCGCGAAGACGACCGTAGCGGCGCTCGCGGCCCGGGCGACGGTCAACGTTGCCGTGTCGTACATCCCGGGAGTCGCGGCGGTGGCGAACGCCGTGAGCGCCGTGACGGTCACGCGGATGCTGGGGAGCTATGTCGACGACGCGTGCATGGAGCCTTCCACCGCGCGACCTCTCTCGGTCAAGGACGTGATCGCCCGGATGAAAGAAGTCGTCTCGGGACGCGGCGGCCAGACGGTCCCCACCTGAAGCTTTCGCCGGGTCGCGGGCACGTTGTATAGGCGTGGGCCCACTGTGCGCCCCGTGTACTCCGCGTACCGCCGCGTCGATCCCGCGCTCTACGCGCTATGGGCAGCCGCGTGCACGATCCTCTGTGCGCGAGCGTTCTACCTCTACCTGCTGAAGCAGACCGGCGGCGAGTGGTCGGCGCCGCTCGATGACGTCTTCATCCACTTCGACTTCGCCCGCTCGACGGCGCGCGGGCACCCGTTCGAGTGGGTCGAAGGGAACGGCTACTCCTCGGGGAACACGAGCATCCTTTACCCGTTCGTGCTGGCGTTCGGGTACTGGGTCGGCTTCCGCGACCTCAGACTCATGGTGTGGGCGGCGATCGTCGCCGCGGTGTGCGTCTTCGGGACGCTCCTCGCCGCGCGGCGCCTCTTCCTTCAGGGGGAAGCGGAGGAGCGCGCGCTCGCGCCGCGGCTCCTGTCGTACCTCTTGCCGCCGCTCTTTCTCGGCGTAGGAGCGCTCGACTGGACGCTCTGGAGCGGAATGGAGGTCGCGCTGTTTCTCGCGATCTGGGCCGTGTCTCTCCTCGCCTTCCTCGCGCTCGACGAGGCCCCGCCGGGGACCCGCAAGCGTCGCAAGCGTGCATGGCTCCTGGGCGTCTGCGGCGCGCTCATGGTGATCACGCGACCCGAGGCGGTGACGACGATCGCCGTCTTCGGTCTCGCGTGCGCGGTGACGAGGGTAAGGCGCGGTGATCTGCTCGCGACGACCGCCGAGCTCGGGCGGATTGCGCTGCCCCCCCTCCTCGTCCTCGCGCTCCAGTCGCTCGC
>JBKQKP010000233.1:0-4391 GCA_052147435.1 Polyangiaceae bacterium
GTGGTGCCCCTCGGCGTAGTGCGCCGCCTCGGCGCGGAGCAGGTAGCGCACGAGCGTCGGGATCAGCGTGCGCGAGAGCAGGTACGAGGTGAGCATCGCGAAGACGACGGCCATCGCGAGGGGCACGAAGAGCGACTTTGCCGCCCCCGTGATGAAGACGACCGGCACGAACACGATACAGATGCAGATCGTGGAGACGAACGCAGGCGTCGCGATCTCGGAGGCGCCGTCGAGGATCGCGCGCACGATCGGCTTTCGCTGCGCCATGTTCCGGTGGACGTTCTCGATCTCGACCGTCGCGTCGTCGACGAGGATCCCCACGGCGAGCGCCATCCCGCCGAGCGTCATCACGTTGAGCGTCTCGCCGAGCCACGCCAGGATGATGATCGACACGAGGATCGATAGCGGGATCGAGATGACGACGATGAGCGTGCTCCGCCAGCTCCCGAGGAAGACCAGGAGCATCGCCGCGGTCAGGGCGGCGGCGATCCCGGCCTCCTTGACGACCCCCTGCACCGACGCGCGGACGAAGATCGACTGATCGAAGAGGAGCGAGACCTTGAGCTCCTTGGGGAGCCTCGAGAGCGTCGTCGGCAGGATGTCGCGGATGCGCTTCACGACGTCGAGGGTGCTGGCGTTCCCCTGCTTGAGGATCGACATGAGCACGGACTTCCTGCCGCTGACATGCACGATGTTCGTCTGGGGGGAATACCCGTCGCGGACGTTCGAGACATCGCGGACGTACACGGTCGTGCCGTGGACCACCTTGATGGGGATCGCGGCGATCTCGTCGAGGAGCTCGGGGCTGGCGTTCAGGACGATCGGGTACTCGTCGGCGCCGATCTTCGCGGTGCCGGTCGGCACGATGACGTTCTGCAGACCGATGGCGTTGTTGACGTCGCGCGGCGACAGGCCCCAGGCGAAGAGCCGCTGGGGATCGATGTCGATCATGATCTGCCGCTGCTTGCCGCCGTACGGCCAGGGCATCTGCACCCCCCGGATGGTGGCGAAGTCGGCGCGGATGAAGTTCGTCCCGTAGTCGAACAGCTGCTGCTCGTTCAGGGAGTCGCTCTCGAGCGCCACCTGGAGGATGGGGACGCTCGACGCGCTGTACCGGATGATGAACGGGGGCGTCGTGCCGGGGGGGCACTGGCGAAGCATGGTCTGCGAGATCGCGGTCACCTGCGCGGTCGCCGCCTCGATCTTCGCCCCGGGTTGGAAGAAGATCTTGATGACGGACATCCCGGTCAACGACTGGCTCTCGATGTGCTCGATGTCGTTGACCGTCGTGGTGAGACCGCGCTCGTAGTTACTGACGATCCGCTTCTCCATCTCCTCGGGCGTCAGCCCCGGGTAGTTCCAGACGACGGAGATGACGGGGATGTCGATGTCCGGGAAGATGTCGGTCGGCATCCGGAGGATCGTCACGACGCCGAGGATGACGATGAGCATCGACATCACGACGAACGTGTACGGGCGCTTGAGCGCCATTCGGACGAGCCACATCATGAGCGGTTATTGCCTTAGCCCCCCCGCTCCAACCTGTTCAGCTTCGATGCTGGGACGGGGGCCGAGGGTTTGCGTTTCCTTGTATGAGGGCACCAGGCTGAGGCGTCCACTTTGTCCGTGAAATTCGCGGATTTGTACGGAACAGATGTGTCAAAGCGACTCGGCCGTACGCCTGTCTCACCTCATCGCGATGACGCGGAGCGCGATGTAGGCGACGGCGCTCGCCACCCAAAGGACGGCTCTCACGTGCATCCCCGCGCGGGCCCCCCAGTACGGAGCGAGCGGGGCGATGGGCAGCGCGACCAGGGCGCGCCAACGCGGAGCCCGCATCGCCAGGCCGAACACGAGCGCCACGTGCGCCGTCACGAACGTGGCGAACGCGGCGAGGAGCCAGAGGACGAGGAGCTCGTTGTGGATCACGCGGGGGACTCTCCTCCGTTCGCGCAACCCCACCCCCCTGGCCCCCCACCCCGCAAGCAGGGCGGGGGGAACGTGACAGCGTGCCGCTCTTCACGCTCCCCCTTCCCTGCCTGCGGGGAAGGGGGCCGGGGGGAACGGGTTGCGCGGGAGACGAACGATGATCCCCAGCCAACGCGCGACTCTTTAGTCATTCTCTCGTCTCTCCCTTCAGTAGCGATGCTGCCAGACGAGGTCCCAGATCGTCGTCCCGGCGTTCCCGACGGTGGCCTGCGCCGACCACGCCTTGGCGAAGCGAAGGCTCAATGTAACCAGCGTGACGTCGGGGTTCGTTCCTGCCGGAGGGACCCCCATCACCTCGGCGATCTGGAGCGAGAGGTCGCGCGCGATCTGCACCTCGACGTCCGCTCGCGGCGCCGTCGACGACGTGTCCACGCGCGTCGAGACCCCGCCGAGCCCCATGTTCTCGAGCGCGCGGTTCAGCGGCTGCGTCGCCGCCCCCCCCGCGACCCCGGCCGCGGCCCCCCCTTGCGCCAGCCCGAGGCTCTGCGAGTTCGGGCTCGCCGAGTCGGGCGAGCCGTAGATGAGGAGGGAGAGGATCTCGTTCTTCGAGTACGCGGGCTCCGACCTCAGCGTCACCTTCGGCGCTTTGAGGGTCCCTCGGAGGTCGGCGTACACCTTCGTCCCCTCGGACGCCGTCCACGACGCCGTGACGACGACCTGCGGATCCGTGGCGTCGCCCTGGAAGGTGACCGTCCCGCTGTCGATGTCGAAGCTCTTCCCCTGCACGTCGATCTTGCCGGTGAGGAGGCGCACTTGCCCGCTCGCCCGGACCGCGTCGCCGATCGTGATGACCGGCGTCCCCGTGAGCCCCACCGAGAGCTGCGTGCTCCTCTTCACGACGACGTCGTTCCCGAGCGCGAGGGTGAGCGAGACCGTCTTGCCCGCGGGGGCGACGACCGCCTCGTGAGGGGCATCGAGTCGCTCCGCGACGAAGGCGCCGCCGGGCTTCTCGAGGCCGATCCGCACCCCTTCCATCTCGCCGAGCGCCTGCACGTCGCGCGTCGACGTGAGAGGGAGGTCTACGTGGAGCGGAGAGATCTCCGCCTTGACGTTGATCGCCGTGCGGCTGGCGACGACCCCGACGGCCACCTTCCCGTCCACGGTGCCGACCTGCGCCCCTTGCACCGTGAGAAGCAGAGGAGAGGAGGCGGGGATCTGGATCGTCGCGTTCGCCCCGGTGAGCGCGAGCCCATCGAGGCGCGCCGTGGCTGCAGCCTCGACGCGGCCGCTCATCGCGGACGCCTTCACGCCGTCGAGCTTCACGACGCCGTCGGGGGTGAAGACGGCGTTCGCGCTCACGTCGTGGAACTCGCCGCCGATCGACGCGAGCTCGAAGCGCCCCTCCGAGACCGCGAGCGTCCCCTGGGTCCGTGCGCGGCGGGTCTGCGGGTCGACTGTCAGCTTCAGGTCGGCGTCGATCCTCCCGTCGAGCTGGGTGAACGACTCGTCGACGAACGGCAGGAAGAGCGCCGCGCGGATTCTCTTCGCCTTCACCTCGCCCGAGGGGGGGGTCGAAGGGTCGAGCGACGGGAGCATCGCGGTCCCCCAGCGAGACACCGCCTGCGCCGTCCCGTCGATCGACCCGTCGGTTTGGTCGAGGTGCAACGAAGCGTCGAGCGTCTTGCCGTCAATCTTCGCCTTGAGGATCCCCGTCTTGCAGAGAACGTCCCCGACCTTGAGCGCGTTGATGTTGAGAGCGAGCGTGGCCTGGCCGTCTTGATGCAGCCCGTCGACGGTAACGTCGCCTGTAACGGACCCGGTCACCTGCCGATCCGCGAGCGCCACGACGCTGTCGAGCTGGAGCGCGTCGAGGTGCGCGCGAGCGGACGCCTTCCACCCTGCGAGCTGCCCATGCAGGAGATCGACGGCGGCAACGTCCACGTCGGCGTGCGCAGCGAGGACCTGCGCGTCCTTGTCCGTCCCCGTGAGCGACGCAGTGGCGCGCGACCCGTCGTAGTGCGCGGTCAGGTCGAGATCGATGGGGAACGAGACCCCCTGCTGCATCCGCGCCTTCGCCACCTTCGCCTTCAGGTCGACCACCGGCGCGAGCATCGTTCCCGTTCCGTTGACCTGGGCTTCGACCTGTCCTCGGAGCCCCTTCAGCGCGAGGATCTCCGGGAGATACCTCATGTCGTGGGGCGGGACGCCGGCGTGCACGTTGAACTGGACCGTCTCGAGGAGCTCGAGCGCGCGCGACGGTTTGTCGAGCATCGCGCCGTAAGGGACGGCCCCCGACTTGACGTCGAGCGAGATCAGCTCCCCGTGCGCGTCGGTCAGCCGTCCGGCCACCGCCGCGAAGCCGCTGTCGCCGTCGATCCGGGCGTCGATCCCGAGGTCGATCCCCTCGACGCTCCAGGCCGGGGGCGAGATGACCGCCTTTCCGTCGAGCCCCGTGGTCCGCG
>JBKQKP010000234.1:0-8476 GCA_052147435.1 Polyangiaceae bacterium
GGGGGGGTCGAGGTCGAGGTCGGGGTCGGGGTCGGGGTCGAGTTCGAGGGGTCGGCCGGGGGCTCCGTTGGTTGAGCGAACGCGCGGGGGGACGCGAGGAGGGGGGGGAGCACGAGGAGCAGGGTCGGGAGCCTCATGGGCACACCTGCGGGTACGCGGGGGGCCCGGAGTCGTCCTCGGGGGCCGTGGCCGAGTTGTCGGACCACGTCGTTCCCGCAGGCACGGCGATGGCGCGCGCGCAGACGCCCGACGACCGAAGCTCCTGACAGGACTCGCTGCGGATGCACTCGGCTTGGCTGATGCTGATTTCGGGATAGATCGTCCCTGCCTCGCAGGAGCCTTGCGTGTACGTGCAATCGACATTGCTCGCCACGAAGCCCGGGCAGCACTCCTGCAGGAGCGAGACGGCGTCCTCGCACTCGAGCTCGTCCTGGCGGATGCCTGGGCAACCGAGGACCGCGAGGCCGAGGACGGCCATCGCCAGTCCGCCGCGCCAGCTTCGTGATCGGTTTGTCATGGGGAGTCGCTGCGGGGTCGCTGCACGCGCGCGAAATTCCGGCACGGTAGCCACTCGTGTAGCAGCTTGCGTGCCCGGCTACTCCGCGGTGCCGGCGACCTCGAGGCGACGGGGCGCTTCGGGGGGCTCCATCCAGCGCGCGCTCACCGGGTTCACCCCGGTGAGGACGCCGTCGAGGAGCAGGCGCATCGCGTGGTACCGCCAGATCGGAAGGCGGTGCCCTTCGTTCGAGTGAATCGCCTGCGCTGCACACCCCGCGTGAACGACGGCGTGGGTCGCGAGATCGATCTCGCAGAAGATCGCGTCGTCCGAGAACGTCGCGCGCCCCGCCTCGCGATCGAGCGTCAGCTTCAGGCGCGCCCCATCCATCCGCGCGCTCATGACCGATCGTCCGCGCGCGTCGCGCTCGACGAGGAAGCCGTCGAGCGCGTCGGCGTCGAACGTGGCGCGCGCGCCGAAGAAGCGGGGCTTCACCTTGTAGGGGCCCCCTTCCTCGGGGCAAAAGACGTCGCAGTTGCCGCAGTCGTTGCAGAAGTCGGCGTAGTTCGCGAACTGCCGCTTCCGCTTCACGACGAGCGCCGGCGCCGCCTCGTGAACGACGTGACCGCTCCGGACGACGAGCTCCGGCGCGTCGAACGTCCCCTCGGTGATCTCGACCGCGAAGTTGGCGTCGTTCGGGCAGACGGCAACGCATTTGTCGCACGTGATGCAGTCGAAGAGCGCGAGGCGCGAGCCGATCCGCCGCGGGACCTTCTGGTTCTTGGCGGCGGCGTAGCGAGGATCGCTCGTGACCTTCTCGGCGTACGCCTTCAGGTTCGCGAGCGCCGCGCTCTCGGCCGACTGCCCGTCGACTCCCCCCGCCTGCGACCGGACGAACGATGCGACGTCGCGCACGCCGGCCGCCTCCATCCGCCCCTCGAGCTCCTTCAGGTACTTCGGCAGACGTCCGTAGCCCCCCGGGCGGAGGAGGTCCGTGCACGTCGTCACCGGGACGAACCCGCACGCGAGCGTATCGACGAAGTTCGTCCGATCGATCCCCCCGGAGAACGACAGCCCGAAGCGCCCCTTCGTTGCCTCGGCGAAGCGCGCTGCGGCGTGGACCGCCAGGACGTGAAGCGGCGGTCCCGAGAGGTACATCTGCTTCTGGTCGCGCGAGAAGAACGACTTGTGGTTCTCGACGACGAGCGTGTTCGTGAACTTGGCGCCGATCGTTCGCCCGCGCTTCGCCGCTTCCCCCTCGAGCCGCCCCATCATCGCGACGGCGTCGTCGAAGACGATGTCGCCGTCGAACGCCGGACCGTGGACGCGCAGCTCTTCGTAGCCGAGCGTCTTGCGAAGGAGCTCGTCGACCCGCTCGCGACCGAGGATCGTCGGGTTCATCTTCACGACGACGTGCGCGTGGTGCTCTTCGAGGAGATGGAGCGCGATCTTCTCGATCTCGTCGGCCGGACAGCCGTGGAACGTCGAGAGCGTGATGCAGTCGTACGGCTCCTCCGGAATCTCGACGTGGTCGATGCGCTTTCGCAGGTCGCTCGGGAGCGAGGCTCGAGCGGCCTCGAGAAGCGGGCGCGCGTGGCGTAGGCGGTGGAGCCAGGTACGGACGGCGTCGCTCCGGATGCCGTCGAGGGAGTACCCCACCGAGACCTCGAGCTGGGTGGGGCGCGCGGCGGCGGGGAGGTCGAGGAGATCGGCCGCGACGTGGATGAGCGCCCAGCCGGCGGCGTACTCGACGAGCGACTCGTCGAGCGTGAGCTCCTGCGACCACTCGACGTTGAACCCGATGTTCTGCGCATCGATGCAGGGACGCGGGATCTCGAGGCGGTCCAGGACCTGGATCGTCTTCAGCTCGAGGATCCGCGCTCCCCCGAGCCAGGCGAGCGCGATGTTCTGCGCAAGCTGCGCGTGCGGTCCGGCGGCGGGGCCGAGGCCCGTGGCGGCGCGGACGCCGTGGTTGCCGACGGAGAGGTCGAATCCCGCGGTCGGGCCGCGCCAGATCTCGCGCGCCTCGAGGTCGTAGATCGCGCCGGTGCGCGCGTGCTCGGTGAGCATGCGGCGGAGAAGGTCCTCGAATCGGTGGGGGACGAGGGTGGCCATGGCTCAGTGAATCTCCCGCATCCGTGCCCACAGGCGCGTCGCTGCTTCGCGTGCGCTCGCGGCCAGCGCGTGCTCGTCCATCGACTGGAGGACGCGGTGGCGCAGGACGAGCTTGCCCCCGACGATCGTGTCTCTCACGCACGCGCTCGACCATCCGAAGAGGACGTGTCCGGCGAGGTTGCTCGAGGTCATGGGCGTGGGTGGATCGTAGTCGAGGACCGTCAGATCGGCGCGCTCTCCCACGGCCACGCGCGGCGCCTTCGCCACGCCGTCGAACAGGAGCGACGCGAGCCGCTGCGCTCCGACGAGGCGCGCCACCGCCTCTCCCGCGAGCCCGTCCTTCGCCTCGGCGTGGCGGAAGAAGTGCGTCTGCGCCTCGGCGATCATGTCGGCGCCGATCCCGTCGGTACCGAGCGCCACGCGCTCGCCGCGCGCCGGCGCGAGCCCGACGGCGTTGTTCATGTTCGAGCGCGCGTTGGTCGCGATCCAGGCTCCGGCCCGCGCGAGCGCCTCGCGGTCCGCTGCGTCGAGGTGAACGGCGTGGGCCACGATCGCCCCTGGGCGCAGCGCCCCCATCCGCGCGAGGCGCTCGCCGAGCGGCGCGCCTCGCCTCGCCGCGTCGGCAAGGTCCGTCCCGTCCTCGGCGACGTGGACGTGCAGGGGGAGGCTCGTTCGGGTGGATAGATCGGCGAGCGCGTCGAGCGTGTCGTCCTCGAGCGTGAAGGGGGCGTGCGCGCCGATCATCGCGCGGACGTGGCTCGTGCGCTCGCCGGCGCCGCCGCAGGCGAAGCGAGCGTTCTCGGCGAGCCCCGCGTCCCGCGAGGCCTTGCCGTCGCGGTCGGAGGTCTCGTAACAGAGCACGCCGCGAAGCCCGACGTCGTGAAGCCCCTCCGCGATGAGATCGAGCGAGCCGTGAATCGCGCGAGGCGACGCGTGGTGATCGATGACGCACGCGACCCCGCGCTTCGCCGCTTCGACGGCGCCGACCCGCGCGGACACGGCGACGAGCTCGTCGTCGAGTGCGCGGTCGAGCTTCCACCAGACGCGGGCGAGGATCTCGGGGAAGCTCGTCGGCGCCACGTCGGGGGGGGGCATTCCGCACGCGAGCGCCGAATACAGGTGCGTGTGCCCGACGACGAACGCCGGCGTGACGAGGCAGCCGTGCGCGTCGATGTGCGACGCCCCCTTCGGGACCTCCCCTCCCACCTGCACGATGCGCCCGTGATCGAGGACCACGTCTGCCCGCTCGACGCGCGGCGGGTCGAGCTCGACGACCGTCCCTCCGACGAGCGCGATCATGACCCCCTCGAGCCCCCGACCGACGCCGCGGCTCGCCCCTTGATCACGCGCGCCACGTCCTCCAGCGAAACGCCGATCGGGTGCGCAGGGGGCGCCTTGCTCGCCGCCCCCGCGACGTCCTTGAGCCCGTTCCCCGTGACGACGAGGAGCACGCGGTCTTTCGCGGTCACGATCCCCGCTTCACGCGCGCGGGCCAGCCCGGCCAGCGGCGCCGCGCCCGTGGGCTCAGCGAAGACCCCCGTCGATGCGGCGATGTCGCGCGCTGCCTCGAGGATCGAGTCGTCGCTCGCGGCCACGATCGCCCCCTCGCTCGCCTTCACCGCGCGCAGCGCCTTGCGCCAGTTTCGCGGCTCTCCGACGGCGATGCTGTCGGCCACCGTCTTCACGTCGACTCTCTCGTAGCTTGTCGCGTCGCCGAAGTTCTTCGCCGCCCATGCCTTCGCGAGCGGCGCTGCCCCCTCGGCCTGAACGGCGAGGATCCGCGGGAGCTTCGGCAAGACGCCGAGCGTGTGCATCTCGCGCAGCCCCTTCCAGATGCCCGCAGTCGTGCATCCGTCTCCCAGGGCCACGACTACCCAGTCGGGGGCTTCACCCTGGGTACGACCGCTTCCACCGCCGAACTGCTCGCCGATCTCGAGCCCGCACGTCTTCTTCCCCTCGACGAGGTACGGGTTCACGGCGCAGTTGCGGTCGTACCAGCCGTAGGCGCGGCACGCCTCCTCGCAGAGGAGGTAGGCCTGGTCGTAGGTCCCCTGCACGAGGAGCACCGTCGCGCCAAACGCGCGGAGCTGGGCGACCTTCGCGGGGGGAGCGTTCGCCGGGACGAAGATGATCGCCTCGAGCCCGGCGTCGGCGCAGAAGCCGGCGAGCGACGAGGCGGCGTTGCCCGTGGAAGAGCACGCGATAGTCTTGAATCCAAGCTCGCGCGCTTTCGTCGTGCCGACGGACGACGCGCGGTCTTTGAAGGAGCACGTCGGGAGCCGGCCGTCGTCCTTCAGCCAGAGGGTCGCGACGCCAGCCTTCTTGGCGAGCCTTGTCGAGCTCACGATCGGGGATCCGCCGACCTGAAGCTGCGGGAACCCCGCGTCACCCGTGATCGGGAGGAGATCGATGTAACGCCAGATCGATCCGAGCCGATCCGCCGGCGTCGTCCCGATCCCGCGCTCCTTCATCGAGCGTCGCGCGAAGTCGTAGTCGTATTCGACGTCGAGGATCCCTTCCATCCCGCAGGCGGGGCAAGTGTAGGGATGCTCGCCTTCACGGTAGTGGGCGCCGCACTGGACGCAGGTGAGGCGGGCGATCTTCGCGAGGCTCGACATCGTCCCTCAGGCTCTTACCACGCGCTCATTGAACTCGCGGATCATCCCATCCCACGCCGCGGTCAGCGGACGAAGCCCCTTCCAGAACGACTGCTTCTTCCGCGCGTCGAAATCCGCGAGCGCCACCCCTTGCTGCTCGACCCACGTGAAGTACCCCAGGTTGAAGATCCGCTCGCGATCGCGCTCTCCCAGCTCCAAAAGATCGTCGGTCGACTGCCCGAGCATGTAGCGGGCGAACGTCTCCCCCGCCGCGACCTCGTCGAAGCCGCGCGGGAAGTGCTTCGCGACGGCCTTGTCGCGCTCGGTGCCGTACATCGCCGAGCCGTCAGTGGCGACGGTGATGATCGCGTCGTCTACCCCCAGGCGGAGCCGCTTCGCCGTCTTGATCGCGGCGAGGACATTGGCGATCCCGGAGAAGCCGAAGTGCGAGAGCGCCGCGATCGTCCCCTCGGGCACCCCCTGCCGCTTGCGCAGGTAGGCGCGCCCGACGTCGGTGTTGAAAAGGACGTAGAGCGTGTCGGTCGCGCGGTCGGAGACGCCGGCCACGAGGTCCGTGTTCATCGCGTTGTGGATGTACGGGACGTGCTTGTCGCCGATCCCCTGGATGTTGTGCTCGCCGTAGCCGTTGTAGAGGAGCGTCGGACACTCGAGCGCTTCGACGGCGACGATGCGCGCGCCGAGCTGCTCCTTGAGCCAGTCGCCCGCCGCGAGCGTCCCCGCGGATCCCGTCGCCGACGTGAACGCGGCGAGCGAGAGCTGCGGGTGCTTCGCGTGCTCGGCGCGGAAGACCGCCTCGAGGGCGCGCCCCGTGACGTGGAGGTGGACGAGGTAGTTGCCGAACTCGCAGAACTGGTTGAAGACGATGTTCTTCGGATCGCGGTCGATCCTGGCGCACTCGTCGTAGATCTCCTTCACGTTGCTCTCGGTCCCCGGCGTGCGGACGATGTCCTCGGGGGCGAGGCACCACTTTTCCAGCCACTCGAAGCGCTCGCGGCTCATCCCCGCCGGGAGGACCGCGACGCCGTGGCACCCGAGGATGCGCGAGATGGCGACGCCGCCTCGGCAGTAGTTCCCGGTCGACGGCCAGATCGCTCGGTGCGCCGTCGGATCGAACTGCCCCGTCACGATCCGCGGAACGAGGCACCCGTACGCCGCGAGGACCTTGTGCGCCCCGATCATCGGGAAGCGGTCGCCGAGGGCGACGAGGATCTTCGCCGGGACGCCGGTGAGCGAGCTCGGGAGCGCGACGTAGCCCGGGACGCTCGCGATCTCGCGGCGCGAGTCGTCGTTCCACCAGTGGACGCGGAAGAGATTCTT
Organism: Polyangiaceae bacterium; assembly: GCA_052147435.1. Lineage (GTDB taxonomy): Bacteria > Myxococcota_A > Polyangia > Polyangiales > Polyangiaceae > JBKQKP01. The sequence goes on from JBKQKP010000234.1 coordinate 6,547, forward strand.
CGGGCTGGCCGCGTCGGGATCGACGCCGGCGAGCGACGAGCGCACGGCCGGCGCGATCGTCGTCGGGTCCGCGAGCTCGGCGAACGTGGGGAGGACGATCTTCGCTTCGCGGAAGCGCGCCACCGTTCGCTCGTACACGCCCGTATCGACGATTTCCTTCTCGAGCCCGAGCTTCGCCATCTTGCCTCCGGCGGGAGAGGATAGCCGCTCTGTCTACTCGTCGTGCAGGATCGGCGGCCGTACCTTCATGAAGGCGTTGATCGCGCGGCGCGGCTCGCCTTGGACCGGGCGGAGCGCGAGGCCTATCCCAGGGGGCGCCTCGATCGACGGGGAGAACGGCAGGACCCAGTGGACCAGGCCGCTCACGATGAACGGCTTGTCGAGCACCGGGACCGACAACCTCACGACGAGCGGCGTCCCCACGGGTTTGACGACGAACGTCGCGATGAAGAGCCCCAGGACCGTCCCCGCGACGTCCGTGTAGAAGTTCGACTCGCACGTGAGGGTGAGGTCGAGCTCCAGGTCGGGCAGTTCCTGGTTGGCGTCGGCGTAGACGTCAGCACCGGCGCCGACCGTGGGCGCCGCGCCGAAGTCGAGCGTGACGACCTCGAGCGCCTCGAGCTTCGCCGCGGGCGGTGCGGGCGGAACTGCCTCGAGCGCCCCCGCGATCGCCTGCTCTCGTTCCGGAGAGACACCGACGAGCAGCACCTCGGGTGGGAGCGAGTTGCGCGGAGGACTCAATGACGCCGGTTTGATCGAGGGGGTGGAGGTCCCCTCCGCGCGTCGTGCGGACTCGCGCTTCAGGCGCCGCCGGACGCGGGCGACGGATGCCAGCGTCGGGAAGTGCGCCTCGGGCTGCTCGGCGTGGAACAGGAAGCGGCCGGCGCGGCAGACCTCCTCATAGAGGGGGACGAGCATCGCGAGCGCCCGGACCATGTACGCGCGCCACTCGCGCTCCTCCTCGTTCTGCGGGCCGACGATAGCGTCCTCGAGGCGCTGCGCCGTCGCGCGGGCGTCACGCTCCAGGTCGGGCGAGTACGCGGTGGCTGCCTCCGACGCGAGCGTCCCGGCGTGGTCGCGGCAGAGACCCGCGAGCATGCGCAGGTCGTAGACGGTGTCTGCCGCGCCGTCGCCGAGCCGCACGGTCACGAGCCTCCCGGTGGCGTCGTCGATGTCGGCGAGGTATCGCTCGGCCACCCGTATCAGTCGATCGCGAAGGGCCCGCGCCTCGGCGAGGAGCTCGGCCGGCACGACGGCGCCGGCGCTGCGCTCGTCGAGATCCGGCCCGAGCTTCTGCAGGATGCGAAGCACGAGCCGTGCAGCGACTGGAAGATCCTCGAGCGCGTTCGAGTCGAGGAGCTCGGCGTCGAGGAACTTCGAGAAGCGCTTTCGTACTTCTGGATCGGCGACGAAATTCGCCACCATCAACGCCGACACGGCGGCGGTTCGCGGGTCTACGCCGGGCGGGCGGAGCTCGGCGGCGGCCATCGGCCCGAGCCTCGCCTTGAGCCGCTTGCGTGCCTCTTCCTCTCTACCGACGTTGGGGATGCTCGGCGTCGAGCCCGCACCCGGGAGTACGGCAGGTAGTTGGTCGAAGAGCCGCTTCGGGGGCTGTGTCACGATCGCCATTCTGTCCGGACCCGAGCGAGCCGTCTATGCGCTCGCTCGGCTCGGCTACACGCGTGAGCGGATCCCTTAGCGCGGCTGGACGAGGAGATCGCTGCCGCAGGGGACGTCGACGGTGTGCGGGGTGCCGCCGCTACCGATTTTGACGAGGCGCTCTCCGCAGCGGACTTTGATCGGCCCGGGGGAGTCGCCCGCGTAGCGACCGTCGACGAAGACGCGATGACCGGCGGCGGTGGGGGGAGTGGTGATCGTGCCCTCGTCGGCGGAGAGGGGGGGCGCGGTGGGCGCGGGGGAGGTCGCGGTC
>JBKQKP010000235.1:0-7888 GCA_052147435.1 Polyangiaceae bacterium
GGGTGAACGCCGTCGACGTGGCAGACAACGCGCGAAGCGTCCCCGTGTGGCTGATTCACGGAGAGGACGATCACGTGTCGCCCATCGCGCAGAGCGAGGTGCTCGCGAGCGCGCTCGAGCGGCGCGGGTTCGCGGTCCGGTTCGATCGCGCGCCCGGAATGGGGCACGCGGGGGCGCTCGTCGCGAGGTTTGCGCGCGACGTCGTCGCGAGGGCGAGCGAGGCGCGCGCGCCGGAGCATCCGCCGAGGGTGACCTACCGGAGCGTGAGGCCCGAGGACGGCGGAGCGTACGGCGTGTCGATCGTGCGCTCCCGCGCGGGGGACGCCTTCGTGGACATCGAGGGGACGAGCGATGGGGTCGTTCGCGTACACGCCGCGGAGAACGTCGGCAGGATCATCCTCGCACCCGGGGCGCTCGGCGTGCAGCCCGGTGCGGCGGTGGCGATCGATCCGGCGGCGAGCGGCGTCAGCGTCTCGTGGGGGGCGCGATGAGCATCGCGGAGCACGCCCTTCACGAGGGTCGGTTAGGCTGATCGCGTGGGGACTGGACACCGCGTCGCGATGGTCCTGACGCCGATCGTCGCCATCGCGACGCTCGCCATCGGAATGCGCGTCGGCGCGCGGCGCACGGTCCACGCCGCGATCGTCGCCGGAGCCCCGCGGGCGCACGGAGCCAGCTCCTACGCCTGGCAGATCACGACGCTCGTCGAGGACCAGGGGACGCGAGAGACCGAGCCACGCAGCGGCATCACGGTGCACGCGCGCAGCGTCGCGAAGGGGGTCGAAGCCACGTGGCGCGGGGACACGAATGACGATGGAGTCGGTGAGGTGCGCCTCGATCTTCCCGGGGTCGAACGGGGGGACGCGATCGACCTCGAAGTGCTGGGCGACGGCCTGACCGAGCCGCTCGCCAAGGGGCACTTCGCGTGGGACGACGCGGCGTGGGCGAGCGGCGCGCCGGGACCGTTCGTGAAGTCGTCGACGCGCGAAGGGGCGATCGTGCTCGACGTGGCGATCCTCGGCGAGAAGCTCGTCGCGCGCGGCTTCGTCCCGATCCTCGTCCGCGCCACGTCGCCAGTCGACGGGCACCCGATCGCGAACGCGACGATCACCGCCGAGCCGGAGCCGGAGCTCGAGGTGAGGCAGACGACTGCGACGACCTGCGCGCTCGGATGGGCGCGAATCGACGCCTCGGCGAGGATCTACAACGCGGCGCTCGGTCTGCGCGCCAAGCTGGCCGACGGTCGGTCCGGAAAGTGGTACGGAGCGCTCCCCATCGCGACGGGGGCCACCCGCGCCGACCCACCCGACGTCGTGAAGGGGGACGGCGCAGCGCTCGTCGTCGAAGGGAGGACGACGGTCTACGCCGAGATAGACGACGCAGAAGGGCGGGCGTTCGGTGGCTGGGCGAAGCTCCCCGGGGATCTGGGCGGTCGGGCGTCGTTCGTCCTTCCTCCGCTCACTCCGGGGCTCAAGTGGCTCGTCACGTCGAGCGAGCCGCGCGGCGCCGAGGTCATGGACGTCGCGACGATCGCGCGACCGTTCCTCGTCGCGGGGACGCCGATGCCCGCAGGGGCGCCGCCGAGCGACGATCCGTGCGCCGTCGAGGCCTACCTCGCGCTTCACCCCGCGGGGGGCTTCCGCCGCTGGACGGCGCTCGACGGGTTCGTCGCGAGGAAGGACGCGAACGGGTCTCGCCGCAAACGCGGAATCACGATCGGCCTCACGGCGCTCGGCGTCGCGTCGGTGCTCGAGCTGATCCTGCTCCTTCAGGTCGCGCGGAGCGGCCGCAAGCTCAAGGCGGACGCCTTCGCCGACATCGACGAGAGCGTCGCGCTCATGAAGCGGTCGAGCGCGGTGAGCGTCGTCATCGGAGTGCTCCTCGCGATGCTCGGGTTCGGGCTGTTGGCGGCGATCCTGCTCTTGCGATCGTGAGCGAAGGTCGCCTCGGCTCATGCTCGCCCTATCGGTGAGGGCTCCCGGCCTGATCGGGCTCCACGCGCACCGCGGTGCCGTACGCGAGCACCTCCGTCACCCCCTGCGCGATCTCCGTCGCGTCGTAGCGCATCCCGATGATCGCGTTCGCGCGGAGCGCTCGGGCATGATCGACCATGATTCGGAAAGCGTCCTGGCGCGCCTGCTCGCAGAGCTCCGTGTAGATCGAGATGTTCCCGCCGAAGATCATCTGCAGACCGGCGACGAAGTTCCCGACGACGGATCGCGAGCGGACGACGATGCCGCGGACGATGCCCAGGTTCTGCGTGACCCGGAAACCGTCGATCCCGTTGGCGGTCGTGACGAGGGTGGCGCTCGCGTCGTGCATCGGCGCGAGGGCGTAGGGCTGGGCGGGGCCGGAGCCGGCGAGCATCTGGTCTGACATGAGGGGAGCCTATCAGGGCAGAGGCTCGTCGTTCGCCAGCGCGTGAGACTCGGCGAGGGCATCGTCCTCGACGATCAGATCCACGCCGTGCCGAGCCAGGCGGCGCGCCGCCGCCAGGGGGCGCGTGTCGGCTGTCTCGCGAGCGGCCCACGTCGCGTGATCAACGAGGAGCGCGAGCTCGAGCGCCCGTCCAAGGGTGAGCGCGAACCTCCGGGCACCCGCCTCCGTCGCGTCGCGACCGCGCGCGAGCGTCTCCCTGAGCCACGCCTCGGCGTGCACGATGGCCTTGCGCGCGACCTCCGCGGCCCCGGCCAGGCGCGCGTCGGGTTTCTCGGTCCGCGCTGCCACCTCGCGCGCGATTGGATCCAGCGAGCCCACGTGCGCCAGCGCGCGAAGGACGTCGAGCGCCAGGACGTTGGTCGTCCCTTCCCAGATCGGGAGCACCTGCGCGTCGCGGAGGATCCGCGGGAGCCCCGTGTCCTCGACGTACCCCGCCCCACCGAACGCCTCCAGCGTCTCGCTCGCCACCTGGACGGCCTGCTTCCCCGTCGTGAGCTTCGCGATCGGCGTGATCAACCGGAGGAGCTGCGTCTCCTGCTCGGTGATCTCGCGCGCCTCTTCACGCCCGAGGAGCTCGACGGCGCGGAACGTGAGGTGAAACGCCCCTTCGTACTCCGCCTGCATCGACGCGAGCGTGTCGGAGTGCAGCGGCTTGTTGCTCAGCGGCGCACCGAACGCGACGCGACGCTTCGCGTAGTCGCGCGCGAGCGCGATACCGTGCCTCATGCCGCTGACGGCGCAGACCGCGTTCCACGTGCGCGTGATGGCGAGCATCGGCGTGATGTTCTTGATCCCGTTCGTCGTCCCCGCGACGGCGGTGGCGCGCGCGCCGTCGAGCGTGAGCTCCGCGGTCGGGACCATGCGGGTGCCGAGCTTGTCCTTGAGGCGGTTGATGGCGATCCCGTTGATCGAGCCGTCCTCGTTCCGAAGCTCGAGGTAGAAGAGCGCCAGGCCCGAACCACCGGGGGCGTTGCCGTCGGGGCGGCCGAGCGTGAGGGTCATCTGCGACGTCGTGGCGCTGGTGAACCACTTCGTGCCGTACAGGCGGTACGCATCCCCCGCTTCGTGGCGCGCGACGGTCTCTGAGATCGCCACGTCGGACCCGCCGGTGCGCTCGGTCATCCACTGCCCGCTCGTCCACGCCGTCTTCGGGTCGCGGCTCGTGAGGCGCGGAAGAGCGCGGTCGAGGAGCGCCTTGTTCCCCATCGTCACGAGCGTCTTCGCGGCGCCGTCGGTCATCGCGAGCGGGCACGAGTAGACGCCCGACGTCGGGTTCACGAGATACACGAGCGCGAACTGGTGAATCCGCGACGCCGCTCCGTGACGGCGCTCGTAGGCGGTCGCGACGAGCCCTTCCTCGGCCGTGACGCGCGCCATGTCCTTCCACAGCGGCGTGAGCTCGATCGCGTCGACGCGGTTGCCCCACGCATCCCACTGGCTGAGGCGCGGCTCCGCCTTCTGGTCGTTCATGAGCGTCGCGTAGAGCGGCCCGGAGGCGAGCTCCCCGACGTGCGTGAGCTGCGGCTCGATGGCGCGCAGGACGTCGCGCGGCAGGGCGCGCGCGAGGTAGCCGCGCAGGACGCGGTCGGAGGTGTAGGCGGGCTCGAGCGCGGGGGGGGTCTGGATGAACGCCATGACGGAAACGTAGTCCGCGGGGGGGATGGGGACGAGGGGGAAGCGGCAGAAGGCGAGGGGGGGGCAGGAGGGGGCGATGGGGGCGTCGGGAGCGACGTTGGACCCCTCAAGGGCGACGTTGGGGGGCCCGGAAGTGACCTCCGGGGCCTCGAGAGCGACCTCGGGTGCGTTGAAAGAGCGACTTCCGACGCGTCGATCGCGGCCTCGGGTGCCCAGGAAACGACTTTCGACGCGTCGGTCGCGACTTCCGACGCGTCGATCGCGACCTCCGACGCGTCGATCGCGACCTCGGGTGCCCTCCTCGCGACCTCCGACGCGTCGATCGCGACCTCCGACGCGTCCGTCGCGACCTCCGACGCGTCGATCGCGACCTCCGACGCGTCCGTCGCGACCTCGGGTGCCCTCGTCACGACCTCCGACGCGTCGATCGCGACCTCGGGTGCACCGGTTGCGCGCTCGGATGGCCCCCTGGGCGCCTCCGGGCGATTCGCGCTACGTTTCGCCGCCGTGAAGCCCGGTCGGTCGCCCACGAACCCCTCCGGCGACACCCTCTTCACGGCCGCGGCGCGGCGCGATCCGGCGCGCGCGGGGGCCGTCCCCCTGGCCGAGCGGATGCGCCCGCAGTCCGTCGCCGACTTCGTGGGTCAGGCGCACCTCTTCGGGCCGAACAAGCTCCTCGCGCGCGCCCTCGCGAGTGATCGCATCCCGTCGATGATCCTCTGGGGCCCCCCGGGCGTCGGGAAGACGACGCTCGGCCGGATCCTCGCGGCGCAGACGAAGCACCGGTTCGTCCCGTTCAGCGCCGTCCTCGGATCGGTCGCCGAGCTGCGCACGGTGGTGGCGGAGGCGAAGGAGAAGCTCGCGTACGCGGGGGAGCGGACTCTCGTGTTCGTCGACGAGATCCACCGCTTCAACAAGTCCCAGCAGGACGCGTTCCTCCCGCACGTCGAGAACGGCACGATCACGCTCATCGGCGCGACGACCGAGAACCCCTCGTTCGCGGTGAACGCGGCGCTCCTGTCGCGCTGCAAGGTGTTCCGGCTCGAGGCGCTGGGGGAGCCGGAGCTCGTGACGCTGCTCTCGCGCGCGCTCGCCGACGAGAAGAACGGCCTCGGCGCCCTCCACGCTTCGGCCTCGGACGAGGTTCTCGCGGCGATCGCCCACCTCGCCCGCGGCGACGCCCGGCGCGCGCTGACGACGCTGGAGCTGGCGGCCGACTACGCCAAATCACAAGAAGGACCGACCGTCCTCTCGATGGAGACCGTCCAGGCCTCGCAAGAGGAGCGGACGCTGCTCTACGACAAGTCCGGCGAGGAGCACTACAACGTCGTCAGCGCGTTCATCAAATCGATGCGCGGCTCCGATCCCGACGCCGCCGTCTACTGGATGATGCGGATGCTCGAGGCGGGGGACGATCCGCTCTTCGTGCTCCGGCGCATGCTGATCTTCGCGAGCGAGGACGTGGGGAACGCCGATCCGCGGGCGCTCATGGTGGCCGTGGCCGCCGACCAGGCCTTCCGCCGGATGGGGATGCCCGAGGGGCTCTATCCGCTCGCGCACGCGTGCGTCTATCTCGCGTCGGCCCCCAAGTCGAACGCGGTGAACGTCGCCTGGCACCGGGCCAAGGAGCTGGTGGCGGAGCACGGGGCGCTCGCGGTGCCGAAGAAGCTCCGGAACGCGGTGACGAAGCTGATGAAGGAAGAGGGGTACGGCGAGGGGTACAAGTACGCGCACAACTTCGACGAGGGGGTCGTCCCCGGGGAGACGTACTTGCCCGACGAGCTCGTCGGACAGGTCCTCTACGAGCCCACGGAGCGGGGGGAAGAAGCGCGGATCAAAGCGCGGCTCGAGGCGATCCGCGCGACGGCGCGCGCCAAGAAGGACGGCTAGGGCTCAGTCGTCCCCAAGCGCCGCGAGCGCGCTCTCGAGCTCCGACTGTGCGTGACCGTCGCGCTTCTTCTTGGCGACCTCGATCCCCGCCTCGAGCCAAGAGCGCGCGTCGTCCTTTCGCGCCAGCTTCTCCAGCATCTGCCCGCACATCAGGTACGCAGCGACGTAGTCCGGGTGATTCGCGCGCAGCGTCGTGAAGGTCTGAAGCGCCTCGTCCCACCGCTCGAGCGTCCGGTACTCGAGCGCGAGGCCGTACCACGCCATCGGCTCGGTGCTCCCCTCGCGGGTGACCTTCTCCAGGTAGGCGAGACGCTTGCTCATGTCCGCTCCACGATCCCGATGTACGGCAGGTTCCGGTACTTCTCCGCGAAGTCGAGCCCGTACCCGACGACGAACTTGTCTTCGATCGTGAAGCCCAGATAGTCCACCTTCACCGCGATCCGCGACCGCGCCGGCTTGTGCAGGAGCGAACAGACCTTCACCGAGTGCGGCTGCCTCGTGCGAAGCAGATCGATGAGGTGGGCGATCGTCAGCCCCGTATCGACGATGTCCTCGACCAGGAGCACGTCCTCGTGCTCGATCGGGCGCGACAGGTCCTGCGTGATCTGGACGACGCCGCTCGTCTCGGTCCCTTCCCCGTACGAGCGCACGCCGAGAAAGTCCACGCGGAGAGGGAGATCGATCGCGCGCATCAAGTCCGCCGCGAAGACGAAGCTCCCTTTGAGGACGCAGACGAGGACGAGCGGGCGATCCTTGTAGTCCTTCGTGATCTGCGCGCCGAGCTCGTGGACCCGTGCGGCGATCTCCTTGGCGGAGAGCATCGTGACGAAGCGTTCGGTCATGCACACCGCTTAGAAGCTCGACCACGCGCCGTCAACGTCCCCACGGGCGGAAGCGACGTCCAGGCTGCGACCGTCGGTCGTCACGGTGATCGCCCCGTCCTGGTCGGTACGCCAAACGCGGGCCCCGATCCCCCCGAGCGCAGCAAGGGTCGTCGCGTGCGGATGACCGAACTTGTTCCTTCCCCCGACGGACACGATCGCCACTTTGGGCGAGACCGCCGCGAGGAACGGAGGCGAGGACGACGTTCGGCTCCCGTGGTGCCCGACCTTCAGGACATCGGCCCTCAGCCGCTCCCGGGGGAGGAGGAGGAGGTCCCCCTCTTCGCTCCTTTGCGCGTCTCCTACGAAGAGGAACGCGCGGTCGCCGAACGCGATGCGAAGGACGATCGAGTTGTCGTTCGGATCCCGGTCGGCCGAGGACTCCGGACACGGGGCGAGGACGTCAACGAGAGCCCCGCCGAGGACCCTCGGGCCGCAGATCGTCGGCGGACGCACGAGCGGGATTCCCCGCGCGCGAACCTGCGACAAGAGCGAAGCGTAGCCACCGCGAACGTCCTCGCGCTCTCCCTGCCCCGTGTCCCACAGCGCACCAACGCGCGTCGTTACGAGACCGCTCGCGAGCCCCGTGAAATGGTCGGGATGCGGGTGCGTCAGCACGGCGAGAGCGAGCGCATCCCGTCTTCGCGCTCGAAGGATCGGCGCGATCACCCGCTCTCCGGTGTCGATCGGGCTCCCGACGAGCCCTCCGCCGTCGATGAGCAAGGCGCTCCCGTCGGGGAGATCGACGAGCGCCGCGTCCCCCTGCCCGACGTCGAGGAACGTCGCGCGAAGCACCCCGTGAGGTCGCCCGGCCCGCCGCGCGCCGAGCTCCAAGAGCAGGACTGCCGATGTCGCGACGAGAAGAACCGAAGCGCGCCATCTGCGCTCGGCGACGACGAGCCCGGCGAGGGCAACGACGATCGCCGCGGTCTGCCACGACGTCGGCGGGGGGACGGCGGCGGAGAGAGCGTGCGCGCTCGCGAACCAGCGTGCGATCGCACGAACGATCCGGAGCGCGCCCGTCGCCGCGACGGCCGACCCAC